>JBGSMN010000050.1:0-3647 GCA_041740155.1 Rhodopirellula sp. | reverse complement strand
CACGCCGTTCTATGTTGATTCCGGCCTCTACTATCAATTCGACGAATACTACTCCGCGGCTGCTGTTGTGACCATTGTGTATCATGATTTGGCTGGCAATCGCTACGAACATAAGTCGACCCAGCCATTGAAGGACTCGATTAACCCGATTCGCATCGGAACCGACCCCGTTGATAAAATCGTCAAGGCGATCAAGAGCCTAAAGTAGCCCAAGCTGCGGATAACAACGGAATTGCACGTGAGCGGGCGGTCACGTTACGAAGAAGTTCAAACGTTTCACGGCCCGCCACGTGAATTCTAGCGTTATCCGACTCAAATCCCAGCCCTTCGATCCAGGCCGCTATGACATGAAGCGCGACGTTACCTTCACGATCGAATGGAATTCCAGCGGCATACCGCTTTCAGGCGTAAGTCCGACTGCACACGTGCAGCTAGACGTAGCCGACGCTGCAACTAAATACAAAGACGGACACGACCTCCCACCGCAAATTGGCACGATTTCGTTACGCGGTAATCGCGAGGGATTGCTTGCCATCGCTGAACGCTTGGTCGCGGTTGCGTACACTGACGTCGAAACATACCATGAGCACCTTGACGATTCTGTGCATGGTGATTTCCTCGACACCAACGGCGAATGGGAGATCCTGATCGAGCGGTCTGACGTTCGTGCAATCCGTCGCGCCATCCAGGACGGCGGATAACCAAGCCGTGAACCGGAGCGGCGAAGTTGGGCGTTTTGAAATGGACAATCTTGCGTCGCCGCCCGGTTACGGCAAACGTTATCCGAATGAATGCGACTCTTGCTGGTGAAGAGCAATCCCTACGAATCGAGGACGTTCGCTCCCGCGCATGTCTCACCGCTTGCAGCCAAGAACCCGTTTCCCTTTCTGAGCGCTGGCCCACTTACCGGCGCAATTGTTGGCTTGGCCCACGCAACTGCGTCTGCGGTTGCATGGAACTGGTACGGACAGCCAGATTTTCTTTTTCGCTCGGGCGCCACCGTGTTAGCTGTCGCTGTAATGCTTGCCGTCGGCGGGGCAACCTTCGGACTTGCATATGGCTGTGTCTTGATGCTTTTCACGCGTCTCTACAAACGAAACGTTCAGCCAACTGTTCACATTGTCGCTGCGTGCGTCACCTCTTTCATCCTAGGATTCGCGGCTGCGGTCTACGCGTTTGAGCGACATTCGATCATCTCTCCGTTCCTCGTGGCATTTGCAACGGCGGCGATTGCATTCCTAGTGGCTACACTGTCATCGGTGCCGTATGCTGACTCCTCCGTAGCCGAAGATGGCGGATAACCAAGGCGTGCACACGGAGCGGGGCTTGCGGCCGGATTTGAAATGGACAACTTTACTCTCCCCGCCCGGTGACGCCGGACGTTACCCCGTTCGAATTCGCTATGGCAAACGCAACGCCAATCGAACCTGACAAAGAGCTGGAAGCATTGCTCGAGGAAATCGACCTTCAGCACGTCGTGCTCGACTTTGCGTTCTACGAATCCGAGTTTCCACTGAATTACGAATCACACTTGGGCGCAGCGCACGAGTTCCTCGACGCGTCGCACCGACAATTTGAGAAACATTACGCGACGATTGACTTCGATCAATATCCGCTTGCGAAAAACCATGTTTACAAATGGAAGCCGGATGAATTGACAGGAACGCGGATTTCCTTCGCGGAGTTTTGGGGTTCAGACGATGTCGCCCCGACGCCCCTCAGTGACCACGCTTGGTCTATTCCAAACGTTGACGGCTTCAAAACTGCGTTTTTCCTGCCGCCATATGGATTGCAAAAGCCAAACGACCGCAACTTGGCCGTATTTGAGCGTTTGAACCATTGGCTTTTCGGTAATGCACCAAAGAATGACCTCGTGATATACTCATGGTCCAATCAATGCTCCGGCTACTTTGACGCTGGCCTTGAATGGTGGGGCGCGTTTCTTTGGACAATCGCGCGGCCTGACACGACAACAATCACGCTCATCGGGGCATCGTCGTCCGATTGACGTGGGGTAACAAAGCGGTGAACGGGAGCCGCCGATGACGCGGATTTTGAGATCATAGATGTTTGGCGACGGCCCCGTTACCGCTGTCGTTATCCGACTGAAGCCGAACTCCATCGCCAAACAATTGGAACACGAATTCAGAATTATACTGCACGCAGATTACCGAAGACTTCTCACGTCATTTCCAATGCCGTTGATTAAACTAATGTCGTGCGAAGAAGACCTTACTGCGAGAAGTATTTACCAAGACGTCAAGACGCTAGTGGCCGAAAATCGCTTTATGCGAAACCGACGGCCGACCAACGGATTTGATTGGCCAGACAAGTACTTTATCATTGGCGGAGACTTGGGCGGGAATTACTACTGCTTGAATGTGGATGCCTCAACTTCCGCGATATACTATTGGTTTCACGAAACCGGCGAGTTCTCGCTTTACGCACGATCACTTGCTTCATTCATACTCAAAGTGTTCCATGACTATGCCGAGTTTACGCTCGACGTTTTCGAATCCTAAAAAAATGGCCCGCTGTCCCGGCTATGCTGGACGGCGGATAACAATCACGTGCACCAAAGTCGCGGACGGTGCTCAATTTCAATGGCACGTCTCTCGCCGCGACTTGGTGACGTGTGACGTTCGTCGACAAAGAGGGAGCTGTCGGAATCATTGAGCGATAGGAGACCGTTGGACGAGAACCGAATCGGCTTTGTTAAACGATCGCATGACTATGAAGAAAAGGATCGTACTATTTCTAGGAACGTCCGCATTCGCGTTGGCGGAATGGCTGATGTTTGAGCTGCTTCGGACTCCGTATCGGCCACCGGCAGACATGCTAACTTTTCTTGGCACCGAAAAATACGGATTGGTTACCCTCATGGTGGCCCTTGCGATCTTCTGGACAATTGTTTCGATCTGGATTCTCGTGACGACACGATTGACATTGCGGCACTACTTCGGTTTTCTAACCTTGGTTGCTTTCTTGATGGGCGGAGTACTGTATATTGTGAAGAACCCACACAGGCCCGTTGCCCCATGGGAACTCCTGTGGTCATAACCCAAGATCGACGAACAAAGAAATGCACGCGAGTTGCGGGTCGCGCGTTTTATGATGGTGAATCACTTGGCCGCAACCGCGTGATTTCAGGCGTTCGCCCATAGAAATCTTATGACCGCATCTTCGATAATTCGAAAACTCGCAGAAGAAACGGACGGCGTCAAAATCCATCGTTTATTCTCGAATCTGACGAAGCGTTTACCGGTTGAGCGACAAGCCGTACTTGAGGCCTTTCTCACGTACGCTGAATGCGGGAAACTACCGCACTGCAGAACATCGGCGGCATCTACGCTTTGTGAAATCGTGATTCCGTCTGACAAGCAATACGCGTCTCGTATTTCAGAACTTCTGAACGCCCCAGAAACTGTTTACTGGGCGATAGACGCATTTTTGACGGTCGCCGGAAAACGAGGATATGAGAAGATTGTTGAAATTGCGCTTGATTCTGAAATCGATGCTGAGGAACGTGCAAAAGCAGTTAGGGCGGTCGCAATCCATAGTGGTCAATCTTTCATTGTCGGCTTGCCGTCCGACCCAGGTGATTGGACACTAAATCAAATCCCTGTTCGAGAACTGCGAGCTTGGAA
>JBGSMN010000033.1:0-16185 GCA_041740155.1 Rhodopirellula sp. | reverse complement strand
GAGCAACAAGGAAATAGCCAAAATGCTCGGAATCTCCCCACGAACTGCAAAACTTCATGTCGGAAATGTCTTGCGGAAGATGGATGTCTTCGACCGTACTCAGGCCGTTACCGCCGCGATCCAGCGCGGCCTCGTTCATCTTGATTGATCATAAAGCGTCCGTATTACTCACGAACGCAACGTGCCGGCTGTCAGGAGACCACGACGGCACGTTGATCGTTCCTTGCCCATCATAGACATACGCAACGATCTGCGGCTGAGCCTCATCGCTCGGCCCCCCTTCAATCGACATCGATCGCAAATAGACATGCTGGTAGAACGGATGCTGGTCCGCTGCGATCTCCTTCGAGAACGAAATGAACACCATCCGTTTTCCATCAGGCGACACGTGCGGAAACCAGTTATTCCATTGGTCGTTGGTCAGTTGCTGTTGATCGCTGCCATCGGCGTTCATTCGCCAAATCTGCATCGTTCCGGTTCGAGCCGAATTGAAATAAATGTGCTTTCCGTCGGGACTGTATTCCGATCCGTCGTCTAAACCTTCCGCAGCGGTCAGCCGAACTTCTTCTCCTCCGTCACTCGGTATCCGGTAAATGTCAAATTGGTTGTTGCGCTGCGCGGTATAGATCAGGTATTTTCGATCTGGCGACCAACCATGAAGATACGAAGGAGCAAGTTTCGTAATCTGTTTGGGTTCGCCTCCGCCTACCGGAAGCGTGTAAATCATTGAGGCGCCACCAGCGTCTTGGGAATGGTGACTGATGGCCAGATCGAGTCCGTCGAATGACAGCACATGATCGTTATTGCAGCGATCAGCGAAACCTGTATCAATCAAACTGGGCGTCTTGCTATCCAGTGGAAAACGATAAAGCTTGCCTCTCGAATTGTAGATCATCGTGTTCCCGTCGGGTGTCCAGTTCGGTGCTTCAATCGGTTCGGTGGTTTCAAACAGGACTCTGCGATCGCCGGTATCTACGTCGAGGGTCTCCAGTCGGCTGCCGATGTAGTCTCGGTAGGGAACGAAATCCGCAGCGGCGGGGACATTGATTCGTACGTCCTTGAAGACCGCTTTCTCAATCACCTCAGGATAGTGTGAGCAGACAAACAACCCGACATGGACCGCATCGCCCAATTCGAGATCATCACAACTTGCCACCACAAACGGTTCCCCAAATCGAGCGACCGACATCGTGTAACGTTTGCCCCGGCGTTCTAATTGAATCACATCGGCTCCCGTCAATTCGGACTGGAGTTCTTCGGTCATCTCACCCTTTTTTTGCCGCCACTGAAGCGAAGTCAATCCGTCTCCATGAACGACCGCATTGATATGCGGCGAATCGGTTTCGAGTGTCGAACGAATCATCCATCCCAGTTTGCGATGTGGATCGGAACCCTCTCCGATAAACCGGGCGCGGGTCCGCAGAATGAAATCGCCTTGGATTTCTCGAGAGACAAAGTGAAATTCGTCTTTATCGAACCAGATGTTCGTACCAGCACCGGCGACCGTGTATGACTGTGTGACCGGATCGTAAGAGGCTTCCCCGTGAATCGCAGGATCACCAACGTCGTCATGTGTAGTGAAAACGCCTAACGTCGGTTTCGTATTGTTGGTGACAATCTCTTCTGATTGTGAGTCTTTCTCTTTGTCGCTTGCTGATGGATTGTCTTGGCCATTCTTTTCAGGGATGAGTGCATCGAGAAGCTCTTGCTTCCATTGCTTCGTTTCTCGGTTGTAGATACCAAACCCCTGACTGAATTCCCAATAGCTCCAGCTCCAATTGCGAGCCTCGGCTTGTCTTGCCACAAACTCCGTCCAATGGACGCGTGAATCCATTCCGGTTTTTTGATACACACCAAACTCGCCCAAATGCAGCGGTCGGTTGTGGGACTTGGACCACTCGACCGCAAGATTAAAGTCATCAATGATCGCCTGTTCGCCACTTTCCAAGTTAGGCCATTCGATTCCGCTTAGATCTAGATTTTTCGCCGACCATTCTGCTCCCTGATGAGTGAACTGGATGGGCGAGTAGTAATGGATCGTGACAATGATATTTCGATCTTCGACAGGCAACTCAAGATCCTTCAAGAAGCTGATCTGGTTTCCATAAATGGAGCCAAACAAAAGAATTCGGTCGGGGTTTGACTTGCGGATGATATCGCGGGCTGCGCGGTGAATCTCGTTCCAAAGCTCGGGCCTCATATTCGGTTCATTGGCGATTTCAAAAAGCACATTTCCGGGACTGTTTTGGTAATATTCGGCCAACTGTTTCCAAACGGCAAGGAACATCTGCTTTCGGCCAACGGGGTCTTTCTGCATTGCATGATGCTCGTGGAAATCGATGATCGGCATCAGGTCATTTTTCAATGCCATCTCAACAGCGTTGTCCAGCGTTTTGAAGAAGGAACTCTTCAATTGGAAGTTCTCATCGCTCTCAGTGTGACTGAATGGATGGATTGGAATTCGCACGTTTTGGAATCCCGCTTCCTTAATCACCTGGTAGTGATTCGCGTCCATTACTTCATAACTAGGAATATTGATTCCACGACCGAGTTGCTCGTTGACGCGAAACGCTTTGGCATCGTCCTGAGCGGACTGAGCCTGTCCAGGTAACCCGAGTAGGAAAGCACCGATCAATAGGGCACTGGTCACTACCGCGTTAGCTCCTCGAACGCGTTGCGAGAAAGCCATGTTCGCAATGGGTAAATAAAAAGAAAAGTGGTTGAGCAACAACGGCATCTTAATCATGAAGGATCCTTTGCTTATGCTAGTTTGATAGTCGCGATTTTTGCAGACCGCTCTGGTGCAAAGCCGTTTCGGGGAAAAAATAATCGAGGTTTGTTTGATCAGGAGAATTGTGAGATAGCTTGACGCCATTGTTTCACGAACGCTGGGACGCGAAGATGAGAGTCATGGTTGCCTGGCGTATTCAGCGTTTCGATAGGAACGTAGCCGCGATAATTGGAATCGAGAATCAGCTTCGCGATCCGTGGCAAGTCAGCCTCCGCGCCCTGATCGCCATTGAGCCGTTCTTTGACTTGCCAATTCACCGCGTGGGGAATCGTTCGTTCAATGTCGCCGTAAGGATCAGAGCCGGTGAACCAGCCCGTATCGACGATCAGCCCTAACCAGGGTGAGTCGACCATTTCGACAATCTTCAGCATTTGCTCAGCGCCGGTGAGCATACCGCCGTGGTTCTGCAATCCAATGATGACACCATTTTGTTCGCCATACTCCACACACTCCGCTAGTGAATCAGCCAACCAGCTTGCAGCTTCGTCCCACGTACAGTCTTTGGGTTGTGGTCCGGCGAATACTCTTAGCACCGGTGCGCCCATCTCAGCGGCGACCTCGGTCCACTGTTTCACTACATGGATCCCTTCCTCGCGCACTGCCTTATCGGAGGTGGCAAAGTCGTTTCGGATTCCCGTCCCGCTGATTTCGATTCCGAGTTGAAACGCTCGACGCTTAAATTCATTGATGAACTTGCGATCGGGTCTGTCGGGATAGCCAGGAAAGAAATACCCCGTCGGATCGAGAGCGTCAAATTCCAATTCCGCGCAATATTCCAAGAGTTCAAACAGACTCATCCCACCATTTTTTCCTGCCAGGTGAGCGTACAGCGGTTCGCTAAAGGACCATGCATTCAAACTCAGTTTTATCCGGCTTGGATAACGTTCGCACGCAATCGGCTCGCTCCCTGCCGCGATCCCTGCCGTAGCGGCTACGCCAATCGGTAGCAACATTGCGTGTTCCAGGAACGCACGTCGATTTTCTCGCGCATTCGTCACTGATCTCTTAGGCATGGTCATCACTGCTGTGTTTTCGATTGATGGAAGTGTTTGTATCGCAACGGATCACATTGAAAGCTGTTTTGCCCGGTGGATTCGTACGCATTGCCGCCCGTTAGCTGATCCACCGTGCCATCGAGCCAGGTCAATACGAAGTCAGCCCGGCTCGATTGGATGCCACCGATGCTGGCGTTCTACGTAGCAAGCAATCTGATTCACGCCACACCGGTCGTCTATAGTCCGATTGGACAGGTTGCGTTGCGCCTTAGCGGGCCTACCATTAGCAACGTCGTCGCCTTAGGGCGCACCGAACGCCGCCGTTGGCGTTTCGAATGGACCTGGCACCGGTCTATCTGTTGTAACCTTCTTCTCTCTTACTGGACATTTATCTATGAAATTTCAGGTCAAGAAAAATGACGGTTTCACGCTAGTGGAACTGTTAGTCGTCATTGCGATCATTGGGGTTCTTGTCGGACTTCTGCTACCTGCTGTGCAAGCGGCTCGCGAGGCGGCACGGCGGATGAGCTGTAGCAACAACTTCAAACAGTTGGGCTTGGCTATTCACAATTATCACAGTGCCTATAACCAGCTTCCGATTCACGGAGCCGGAACGCATCCTCCAGTGGCTATCGATCCTTGGACTAGCAGTGCTGTCAGCTCAAACATGAGGCTGAGTTTCCTCGTCGGTGTCCTACCCTTCATGGAACAGACCGCCCTTTGGGAGCAGATTAGCAACCCTCTCGATACCAACGGAGATGGGACGAAAGATTTCAACGCCTTCGGCCCCACGCCGGAGAATATTGCCTACACACCGTACGCAACAGAGATTCCTGCTTTTCGTTGCCCGAGCGATCCAGGAGTTGGGCTTCCCGCCCTGGGACGAACTAATTACGCCGCATGTTTGGGTGACTCATC
Source organism: Rhodopirellula sp. (assembly GCA_041740155.1). GTDB lineage: Bacteria > Planctomycetota > Planctomycetia > Pirellulales > Pirellulaceae > Rhodopirellula. The sequence goes on along the minus strand of JBGSMN010000033.1, from coordinate 11,481 downwards.
GCGATGGTGTCGAGAAGGAGTGTTGAGAATCCGCGCTGGTTCAACACTTCCTTACCCCTCCAATGATCAATACGCTACCGAGTCTCGTGCTGCCCACCGTGGAGTATTTGTTGGACATGCCAAGATGAACTTCCGTGACGTCCTCGATGGGCTTTCAAACACAATCGCTGCCTGCGAGATCGCGACTGACTTGGGCGACGGTGACAAGCGAACCGCACTCACGACCGGAGCCTTCTCGGCAAACAACATAGAAGACAACATCACGAGGAATCCATCCTATTGTGAAGACCTCGGTAATCACGATCCCGCTCGACCACAATTCCTCACGGGCGCAGCCACTGCATCGGTCAGCGCCACAGAAGGTCGCGGATATCGATGGGCGGACTTTATGCCATCCTTCACCAGTGTGCATACTATTCTTGCTCCCAATCGCGAATCGTGCTCATTGGGCAGTTCCACGCGATCGAACTTGGGTTCAGCTTCTAGCCGTCACCAGGGTGGAGTTCATGTCCTCATGGCGGATGGAGCGATCAAATTCATCACGGATTCGATCGAAGCAGGCGACCAAAGACACCGAATGGTTTTCTTCTATGGCACCGCCGCCACCGATGACTTCCCCGGCAGAAAAAGTCCGTATGGGCTTTGGGGAAGTTTGGGCACGCGTGCTAGCAAAGAAACGATTGACAAAGAATTCTAGGCTATTTCACATCGTCTCATCCGTTGCCACCACTTCATTACCACTCGGGGCAGCCTTTGCGCTGCCCCGAGCTTTTCTCCAACTTAAGGATTAATTATGTACAAACAACTTTCCCTCGCTATTCTTTGCTGCGCGATCTGCCTTGGCTGCGCTGATTCCAGTCAGCCTTTCAATGTCACCGAAAACGCCGATCAGCAGGCAATTGACAATTATAATGCGATGATTAAAGAAGCCGAGATGCGAGATTCCGCCACCGAAGCAAGTCCAGTCACAAAGGCAAATTAACTATCGTCATTGTGCCACCGCATCTTCTCGAGCGGCAACGCAGGCTCTCCGCAAGCATTGCGTTTAACTTCAATCGGCTGTGCGAGAAATCAGGCTCACTTTTTTGATGAAAAACAGTGAGCCTGAAAACTTTTAATCGAACTCCTTGTTGAACGAATCCAATGCCTAATCGGTTGCTCTTGCCCCTCTTATTTCTCGCGGTTGCCTGTTCTACGGTTAATTCGAATGCCGATGACCTTGCGCCTGTTTCCGGTGGCGTCTCCGCAGTCGAAATGAACCGGAATATGAAAGCCGGCTTCAATTTAGGTAACACCTTCGATTCCCATCAAAACTCGACCGAGTTTGAAGACATCAAGCCACTCATTGACCTTTATCACACAGCAGGGGCGCGACATGTTCGTATCCCAGTGACTTGGGTCGGAACGATTGCGAATCGAGAAGGGCAAATCAACAAAGAGCATGTCCGATTCAAGCAACTTCAACAGGTCGTTGATTATGCTCTTTCAAAAGACCTCGTGGTGATCATCAACACTCATCATGAGCATTGGTTGAAGGAGCATTATGATGGCTCCGCAGCCTTTGACAATGCGTTCTCCAACCTATGGAAAGGCATCGCAACGCACTTCAACAGTTATTCGTCCAAGCTGATTTTTGAAGTTCTTAATGAACCGGAAAAGGCATTCGGTGACTGGTCAGGCCCCATTCGACCGACAGATTCGATAGCCGTTGAGCGAACACGTCATATCAATGAACTCGGCTGGAGAACCATCCGCGAAACCGCTGGCGCAAACCGGTCACGCATCGTGATGATGGGTACGAATGGTCAAGGCAATCACTCCACGTTCAAATCAGTCTACCCGACCAGTGACACGTTGCCTGGTGGTGGGCAAGATCGCTATTTGATCGTGACGGTTCATACCTACGACCCGTGGAAATTCTGCGGACAAGACGGGCGGAACCAATATGCACCGTCTTCCGAGACGATCCGTGCGTCGATCGGAAAGGTTTCAAATCATGCCCGCGAACTGGGTGTTTCCGTTAACTATGGCGAATTCGGCGTTGGCCGAAACGAGAATCCCAGTGAACGTGATTCCGATGTCGTACGGAGTTACTATCGAACATTAGCGACAACTGCCATCGCCGAAGGAATGTCCGTCACCCCGTGGGACGATCGCGGTTGGTTCGGACTGACGACTCGCAGCAAAGACGGCTCATTTCGATTTCTTTACAACATCGTGCCCACCATGATGGACCGGTGAGTTTAGGACCAACCGCGATGTTTAGCGTGCCCGACGCGCGCGACCGTTCATGGGATCGACTTCGCCCCAGTAGCCGCCGATGATATGAGGAAACTTGCCAGGCGTGACGTGACAATGAGAACCACACTCAGCGTCGATGTGCAAATTGAAGTCGTTGAGTGGATTCTGCTTGTTGTCTTTCGCGAACAATCCATCGGCTTCGTAGGGGCCGTAAACCGGGAACCCATCGAAGGCAAACCCGATCACCGACGAGTGCATCTTGCCTTCATCATGCCATGGCGTTTTCACGCAAACCGGATACTTGTGATAGTGATAGGCGCTCTGTGGACTGGGGTGACCGCAGCAACGATCTAATCGCCAGACTGCATCGGTTTCAAAGATATGATCGAATGGATTGAAAAAGATGACACCGTTGGTTGCAACCCCGATCGGCCCCATCGGCAATCCGCCATTTGAGTTTGTGGCGTCCATCGCGATAGGATTAATTGCAGGTTTCGGATGCTTGGGTAAGTACCAGGTGTCAGCCTTTTCTTGGATGTAGGCTGGGTTACCATCGAGCATCCGCCACTTGTCGGGGAATGTCGCTGTCGGGTGATTCGGCAAGTTACGACTGCGTATGATGAGATGATCTTCGGTGATTGTGATGATGACTGCATACGATTTGAATTCGTCTTTCTCAACTAACTCGCCTGCAAAGTTTTTGTAACCAGTTCGCAGCCACGATGACATATTGCCCGCAAACGGTGCCTCAAAGTGATCGGACTTGTAGAGCAACTGATCCGAATTTGAGTGATCGAACTGTTTGGGAACTTCTTTGTCGTCGCCTTGAGGGTCGAAATACCAGCGACCGCCGAGCGAGACTAGCGAGTCAGTGTTAGGCTGTGGAAACTGCCTGGCGGTGTTAGCAGGTGGCTGATAACCGGTGGGAGTCGCGATGGGCTGCAAGTTCATCGACTGCACCCAGAATTCCGACTTCTTGCCTTTGCCATCGGCAAAACCAACGCTCAGTTTGACTGAATCGATTTCGGCAAATGGCGTTCGAAAGTCCATCGCATACGTCCGCCAAGTAGACTTACCAAGATTCTTGTTCGTTGCAGAATCGTGGAAATCTTTTCGCTCTCGTTGAACCTGCGGATAGATGCGAGTCTTGATGAGGTCCAGAGAATCGGTGCCATTGTTTTGAAAAAACTCGACCTTCAAGTACAAATTGTCCATATCGACGTCAAATCCTTCCTCAGCCATCCCCATGATGTCGAAGCGATACCAGCGGCGATCGGGGGTAACATCGCGACTGATCATGGAGGCTTCACCAGCCAACTCCCCATCGCCATTTTGGTCTACGCTTGAAAAGAGACGGACACCTCGACCATTCGATTCCGTCAATCGGTCGCCGAGGACGCTATATTTCACATCACCTTGTAATTCGACGTTTGACAGCGATGCTCCTTCGCCGACGTTCTCGTTTTGGGCAGTCGCTTCCCAGGGGTACAGCAACCAGGCGACCGCAACCATCGCTACCAAGGGATATCGAAAAAACAAAGTCGAGATACATTTGGTTTTCATGGAGACCTTCGCTGTCAGTTGTTGTTTATAAACAGAGCGTAGAATAACGGGTTATGTCGAGACTGAGTCGAAGAGTTAAACCCGCCCAAGGGCAGCAATCTACAGTTTTTTCCCTGATTGTCGAATGAACAAAGATCTTGAACAGCGACTTGCCGATGGCGACACGACAGTGTCTGCGACATTTTATCGATGGTAACTTTCCATCATTTTTTCTATTGCTCCGATTGGTGGTTGGGCAAACACTCAGCAAAGTTCATCGGACCCATCGCGGAACAGAATCTCGCAGCGTGCTTCGGGAAACCGATTCCGCTCACTCAGGTCTGTGGGGTAACACATCGCTTTGTCTTTCACAACGATTCATTGACCTCGAACGACTCTGGACTGTACCGGAGAAAATGAGAAATGAATGATTTTCCAGTCGACCTATAGAATATCGACCTAAGTTGGGTTCGAGTAATACGACCTTTCAATTAAAACCCTGTGAGACTATCCGATGCGAAGCTGTCTGTTATTGTTTGCCGTTCTCTGTTTAACGTTTTCTCTTTCCGCTTCCACGTCGAGAGCGCAGCCGCCCGGCGGTGGTCCAATGCGGCCTGGCGAACAGGGACGCGACGCGGGTGGCCCGCGCGGTGTCTCTGAGCAAGGACGCTCAGGAGATCGCCATCCGCCGGGCGGACAATTTGGGCAACCATCGCCTCCATGGCTAGCGATTTTTGACGCTGATTCCGACGGTGAGCTTTCACCGGTTGAGATCAAGAATGCGACCGCTGCGCTGCTCAAGCTTGATCGAAACAGAGATGGTCGCTTGACCGGTGATGAAGTCGTGCCAAACGGCGGACCTGCAGGCGGTCCGCCAATGGGAGGCCCGCAAAGTCGATTCGGTGGGCCTCGACCCGGTGGACCGGGAGCAGGTGGACCTGGCGGACGAAGCGGTGACTCGGGGCGGTCGGATGCTGGTTTTGCAAGTCAGCTCATGACACTCGATGCAAACAATGACGGACGGCTCGCTATCTCGGAACTCCCCGAACACATGCATTCCATGTTCGACGTTTCCGACGCTGACAAAAACGGGTCGCTCGATCAAAAAGAGCAGCTGGTGCTGGCGTCTCATTTTCGTCGCGAGAAACTCAATCCCGACGGTGACATCGAAATGTAAACTGCTCCCGTTCAAGGTGGCACACCGGGAAGGCCACGTTAGGTAAAGCGATGAGTTCCCATTCGATGGCTTCATCGGAATCGCAATCCGCATCCGATGATTGCGAAACAATCGACGTTCTTGCGAGCGACTTCCTTGCACGCTGTCGCGACAGTGCGCTTCCCACGGTGCAACACTAGTAGGTCACTCGATCACTCAACTGGGAGACGTTCGCATTAATCGCGAAATCGGACGCGGCGGTAAAGGAATCGTATTTGAGGCGCATCAGGAATCATGGGGGCGCAGTGTGGCTATCAAAGTGCTGCCCAAGCTCAGCTTGCTAGATGACGAAGCGTTCGAGCGATTTCGTCGCGAATATCAAAGGGCTGCGGCCATGCTGGAGCTCGACTGTTTGACGCAGTTGAACTACAAACTCGACTCATTCATAGCTGGCCCGAAAGCGTCCGTCATCGCTGTTGGCGTGCAATACTCTATCGCAGCCAAGCGGAGTTATACCGAGAATGGAAGAAGCCAGATGAGGTAACGCTTGCGATCACCCAAGCGAAAAACGATGTCGATGCCATCGATTCTGAATTTACCGAACACCCTTTTGTTGTCCGCACGAAAGAAGCGATCCAAGGTTTGACGAAGCCAGAAAAGAATGCAAAGTGATGTTGTCTGTCGGCACGTCGTTAAGAGTTCAGGAGCAAGCGTTCGACTGTTCAGGCAATATCGCTGAACCCTTCCTATGGTTTCTCTTCGTTTGCACCATGGGTCAACTGTTCGATCATGAATGCCACGGGGTCGGGATAGGCCGTGTCGTTGGTGCCGGGGTAGACGACATGGCATTCTACGCCCACAGATTGCATTTTTTCTTTTAGCTTCACACCGAAGTTGGCACTGTGTGTGAAGTTTTTTTGCTTTTGGCCAACCGCAGGCGGGCTGCTATAGAAAAGATGTGCCGGAGGATCGTCTTGACTCACCCAATGATAAGGAGAGTACTCATGGATCGATTCTAAGACCTCGTCTCGATGGTTGTAGAAGTCTTGAAAAGCGGAGATTTTTAGTTGCTTATTTCCGTGGAAGCCGAACGCTTGACCTCCATATTCCATGTTCGGAATCCATTCACGCATCTCAAAGGGGTCCAACGTCGTTTGAGCACCGACGGTGCCCGTGCAAGCGACTCGGGTCGACTCGCGCGAGATCGGATCATCACTGTCTGGGTCCGCCATGTCGTCATGAAAGGCGAGCCATAGACTCGAGCACGCTCCCGCAGATCCACCAGAGGCTCCGATCCGCGTCTTGTCGATATTCCACTGCGTCGCTTTGCTGCGAACAAATTGCAGCGCGCGAGCGGCATCCTCGAGAGGCCATTTGACGGGCTGTTTAACTCCCGCGGCTTGCGCACTTGGTAGGAACCGGTAATTGATCGACACCACCGAAATGCCAGCGGCAAGGTATTGTGGCAATCCCGACACCCGATCTTTGTCGTTCGCTCTCCACGCACCTCCGTGAATAAAAAAAACCAGCGGCGTAGGTTGCTCGGATTCAGCCTGCCAGAAATCCAATTTCTGCAATGGGTCCGATCCATAGGCAACGTTGGCTAACGTCGGAGGCCGGGGAGTTTCACGCTGAAATTCCATCTTCCAAAAATCGAGCGACAGGGGCTCGGGCCGAGTCAGTGATTTATTCGAATTCGTCGCGGCTTGGTCGTCAGTATTAGCGGTTGTAGTGGCTGTCAAAACTTGTGATGCTGCTCCCCGCCATCCGGCTTTCCATTGGGCGTCGAGCTTCGCAAGGACTGAGCTGTATTGTGGATCGTCGGCAACGTTTGTATTTTCCTGTGAGTCGTTCTCGTGATCGTAAAGTTCGACCGCTTCCACCTTCGCGGGATTTCCCCGGTGTACCCATTTGGTAAACCGATACCGCTTCGTCCGCATCGAATAGCCCATCAGATTCAGCTTTCCCATTTGACGAGGGTATTGGCTGAAGGCGGCCGATTTCCAAGGACGGTCTGGAGCATTCATCAAAGGGACCATGCTGGTGCCTTCGAGATGATTTGGGAGTGGCAATCCAGCAAGTTCGGCGAGCGTTGGGAAAACGTCTACGAGTTCCACGAGGGCATCACATTTCTGACCCGCGTTTTTCATATTCGGTGCAGAGATGACCAAAGGACATCGGGTGTCGTTCTCAACGTTGGTGTGCTTGGCCCAAGCGTCATGTTCGCCGAGTTTCCAACCGTGATCGCCCCATAACACGACGATCGTGTTGTCGCGCAAGCCGAGTTGATCTAACTGGTCCAACAGCCGACCGATCTGGGCATCCACATAGCTGATTGCCGCATAGTAGCCATGGCGAAGAAACCTCGCATGATCGTCTGGGTAATGCTGTTCCGACGGCGTACCAGCGTAGGATCGTGTTTCGTTTCCACCAGGAAACGCAAACTCAGGCGCACCGCGTGGTCGAAACGGATTCGACGCCAATGGAATTTTGTCGCGATCGTAGAGATCCCAGTATTTTGTGGGAGCATTGAATGGGAGATGAGGTCGGATGAAACCGACGGCGAGGAAGAATGGTTTTTCTTGGCCATTGAGTTCAGCCAGCGCGGCTTCTGCCATCTCGGCGAGCTGTCCATCGTGCAAGCAATTATCAGGACCATCAATCGCCTCGGCGGCTGGACCGCGGCCCTTCTTGGACAATGGAATCGTTGGCCAATCTTCGTGCAAATGCCGGTTCCCGACACTATGCGACGCCTTTGGGAAAACCGTCGGCATCGACCATGAGGCATCGTCGTCATAACCATGGTGGTAGATTTTCCCCATTGCTCTGGAAACATAACCATGCTCTTTGAACAATTGCGGCAGAGTCACGATGGTTGGCAGAGCCCTGCGAAAGTCCGTGCTCAAATCCCACGCTTTTGTCGAATCGGGGCGTGCTCCGGTGAGCAGGCTGGCGCGCGAGGGCAAGCACACCGCCTGTTGGCAATACGCATGATTAAAGATCAATCCGCTGTTCGCCAGTCGATCGATGTTTGGGCTGTGAACCACTTCACTGCCGTAACATCCCAGTTCAGGACGAAGATCATCGACCGCAATGAACAGCACGTTAGGCTGGCTCGTTGCACCTGCGGCGTCGAGCCGAGCGATGCCAGTTCCGAGCAGCAGAAAAATGAAAAGAATAGGTGACTGAGATGTGGACATTTCTGGGTCGGTTTGAGTTGTTAGTGGCTTGTCTTACGGTGAAATTATCCGTCCATGTTGGCTGGCGGTAATATGACAGCGTAAGATATTGATTAAGGCCAGCAGAGGGCAGGATGTTCAGTAAAGAGTAACGGTCGCTTGCACCCTGCGTGGACTACAGCAAGACATCCCCAGCGGAAGTGATCGAGCGTCGCTTTCACACTCCCGCCGAGGGGTGCCCCTGCGGTTTTCACCGTTAGAAGGCTGCCCCCTAGCGGTGAATTGGTTTTCGTCGCGTCGTTACCGTCGCCAGATTGAAGCAGTTTGATCCGATAATTAATCAACAGGCGTCGCTACTGGGCGGCGGCAGCCGATTCTTTCTCCATGCCCTCTCTCACTTCAGGATTCTCGTCCAAATATCTCTGTACTTCGTCAGTGCTAGTGAACGTAGGCTCGTTGCCTTGTCCACATCCAGAGATAGCGACAATTGCTAAGAGTAAGAGTAAGAGTAAGAGAGCAAAAGGAAGCTTGTGACTAAACATAGACGGTTCCGATCAGTAAGTATGACATCGAGTTTTTCGTGCTCTCCCGACAAAACGAGAGCATTCGCAAAGCGGCCAGTCCGCCTCAATCGCGGACTGAAATCAACACTCAATCAGTGATTCTGATTTCAGAATTTAGAAATCTTTATCAATAATTTCTTTTGACGCTCGCGTTCCCAATTTGCCCCACAGACCAAACGGGCTTTCCGAACCAGGTGGCAATCCGCCCAAAGATGAGTCTGTCACTTGGGCACTCGCCGAATTGCCTGCTTCGATGGAGTCTGTCACAAATTTCACTGCACCATCTCCCATCAATACATGGGTACCACCTTGATGCAAGCTGCTTGTTGAGCCCCACGTAGCGCCCGCATCATTAGTGGCATTCTGACAAACTTCCGAGTTAGGAGGTAAAATTGTCATGAAGGCGGTATAGAGCGGCTTGGCATTCATCCATCGGGACCCCCGGGTATTGGACGCTGACGCAGCACTAGGCGTCCCATAAATAACCACACCAGCTCCCACTGGTTTCCAGAAGCTTGGACGGGCCGGGTCTACCATGCTTCGGCAACTGAGTGCACCATCGGCTAAGAATACGGCAGGCACGGCTGGAGTCGTCGAAACACCGCCGTGAGTCCGTTTGTCGAGATCACCAAGCGAGGTGGCAATCTCACCCATGCAAATGGTATTTGAAAGTCCATCAAGAATGTCGCGGAATGACATGAATACGGCTGGACGAAAGGCGCCGCGGTTTGAAGCACGTCGCCGTGAACCGGCCAGATGGTTTGGTGAAGCAAGCACACCATCCTCATCCATGACACCCTTTGAATCGCTGCCTCGCTGACTCCAGTCTGCAGCATCGCCTAAGCAGACCGCGTAATTTGTTCGTCCGAACGCCGGGAGGCCCACGCCGGGATCGCTTGGGCAACGTAGCGTGGGAATGTTTGCCATCCAAGGCGAGTAGGGCTGTGCGGCTTCATTCACGAGAGTTCGAGATGGGTTCGGACCCATTGACTGGAACGTTACGGTGCCCGAAAGAAGTGGGTTACTAATCTGCTCCCAAATCGCTTGTTGCTCGAAAAAGGGAGTCAGTGGTACAAGCACGGAAAGTGTATTCACATTGGACCCTGGTACCGTTAGATGGCCACCCGAATACCAATAAGTGCCACCACTATGCTTGGGAAGATTGTTGTAAGCCGCATGATAGTTGTGTAAAGCCAACCCCAACTGCTTGAAATTATTGCCGCAGCTCATTCGGCGTGCGGCTTCGCGAGCGGCTTGAACTGCGGGCAATAACAATCCTACCAAAACACCAATGATTGCGATCACAACTAGCAACTCCACGAGCGTGAAGCCTGAGCGTTTCTGTCGATACATCATTTAAACCTTTTCAATTGAGAGAAAAAAATAACGCAACCGTACCAGCGATTGATTTAGCCACTGTTTGAATTAAGGCCGCGACGTAGTTTTCTCATTGTAACAAGCGTCTCACACCGATCTTCGCCAGCGAACGGTTTGGTGTCGCAAAATATGGGTCGGACACTTTCGCCGCTCGCGTGCTGCAAAGCCGTCGTGACGTAGCCTCGCCCTGGCTTGGTGGTCATCGCGCGAGGCCATGAAGGAAAAAGAGAAAAACGACCTAAGATCTAGCATTTTATCGATGTTCCTTTCGTGAGGACCACCTCGATATGTTCATCGAAATCCGTGTTCAGACTTGGTTGCTTGACAGCAAGAGCAAACAGACGCAAACAGAGAACTTGCAGTCAAAATGTCGCAATATAAGTGGCTATACCGGATGCCTGGCAACGGCGATTACGGTGCATCGATGGACCCTCCCCACTTTCCGACAAATTAAACGATTCGTTTGCAAAGAAATGTATCATGACCATTACGGCTCAAACCAAATAAAGACGAGAACACGTGGCTCGACATTGAACTTTTTTAAGCGAATAGAAGCCACAAGCCGCGGCCCGCCTGATGCCGGATACCCACACATTGCGACGCACAGTAGCTTTGGTTTAAAACGCAATTGGCCGTTTGTAGTAAACTGGTCATCTGCGAGGCTTGTTGCTCTTATTCAAACAGACATTGAAGCGAACATCGAAAGAGGAGAATGACCACTAATCCGCTAATTGGTGTTTTGTTGCATGCGATTGGCGGCTTGGCTGCGGCCAGCTTCTACGCGCCTCTGAAGAAGATCCGGCGATGGTCGTGGGAGACTTACTGGCTCGTGATGGGTGTGTCGGCATGGTTGATCGTGCCGTGGATCGTGGCGCTGGCCACCACGCAAAACCTGTTTCGTGTTTTGTCGCTCAGCTCGTCACGTGAAATCACGCTCTGTTTGATTTTCGGCATGGCTTGGGGCGTCGGCAATCTGACATTTGGTATGTCCGTGCGGTACTTGGGAATGGCACTGGGGTACAGCGTCGTGCTGGGGTTCTGCATGGTGGTCGGAACGTTGGCTCCACCGATCGTGAGTGGAGAAATTAGCACAGTCTTATCAACCGCATCTGGGCAAGTCATCGTCGGCGGAGTGATGGTTTGTCTCGTCGGTATCTTGCTCTGTGGGATGGCCGGGGTCTCACGGGAACGCGAGCAACGTGCCGGTCTCGAACCAGATCCAGATACGGAGTTCTCTCCGGTGAAGGGCTTTGGTTTGGCCGCGATGGCTGGAATCCTAAGCGCTTGCTTCGCATTCGGATTGGCAGCGGGAAAACCGATCGCAACCCGATCGATCGAACAAGGCACGGCGGTCATTTTTTCTAATAACGCAGTCTTGGTCGTGGTGCTGCTTGGCGGATTGATCAGCAACGCGGCATGGTGC
>JBGSMN010000280.1:0-2047 GCA_041740155.1 Rhodopirellula sp. | reverse complement strand
TGCCCTCTGGGACTACACCCGGTGCCGCCGCATCAACGACCATCATCGCTGGACGATACTCGCTAACGCCCAACAATGGTCCGCGTCCTGGAACGTACCGCGTTACGGTCACGTCCAACGAATTACTCTCCGAAGATGAGTCGCCACTAACGCAACCCGCCAAAATCTCGAGCAAGTCCGATCTTCAAACGGCCTCACCGCCAAACGCGACACCATCAAACCGGCTCACTTGGGAACAGCGTGATGTGATCGTGGAAGCGGAAACAAGCCAACTCAACTTCAGCTTCTAGCCTCAAACACGGTCTACCAAAAAAACGCTAAGCCGCTGTGTCGATGCGTTCAACGGACGTCATGCACACGAGTGACAAAATGCGAGCACGCAATTTTCCGTCAGAGTCCTTGGTCAAAATGTGTGCTGCAGTCGTGTCCACTATCGCGAACTCTGGCGACGGGACGTCAAACGAACGCCCATCGTTCATGAATATCCGCACGGGGCCGTCGGCAATCGCGTCGACTAAAGTTTCTCGGTCCATGGATGACTCCTAGGTTGGGATGACAGGCACCGCGTCATTATAGCTGGTCACGTGCCGGCTGGAATCTTCTTCCGGACAGTGAAACGTTTCGATGATGATGCCGAATCTCAAACATCCATGATGGCGGCGATCGGTTGGCCTTCGCTGCGTTTCATGGGGCGACCGATCGGGGTTTGCAGCTCTTTGTCGTGCTCAAGGCCAAGTGATGCAATCACGGTGGCGTGAATGTCGGCGATGGTAACGGGAAGCACCACGTCGTCGAGTGGTTTTTCGGAATCGAGTTTTGGATCAGGCGACGTGCCACCGTACACGCTGCCGCGGCGGATACCCGCACCGGCTAACAGCATCGAAAAACCGTGCGGCCAGTGATCGCGACCAGCAGCAGGATTGATCTGCGGCGTGCGGCCAAATTCACCTCCGCAAACCAGTAGCGTTGAATCCAGCAAGTCTCGTTCTTCCAGACGCTTTAGCAATGACGCGAGCGCGGGATCAAGAATTCCACATCGCGATTGATGCAGCGAATGATTAGCGGCGTGCGAATCCCAACCGCCCAGCGTGACTTCAATGCACCGAGCACCGACTTCAATCAAACGAGACGCGGCCAGGCAACCACGACCAAACGCTGAATCGCCAAACTCCGCGAGCGTGGACTTTGATTCCTTGGAAACGTCAAACGCATCAAGCTGCTCGCTCGACATCATTCGCACCGCCGACTTCGTTGCCGTTTGATGCAGCGTTCGTTCGGCTTCCATTTTGGCGAGCCGACCGCGACGAAATTCCGTTTCGGCAACGCTGTAGAGGTCGTCCAATCGGCGCTGAAAACGTTGGTCGTCGATGGGTGCTTTGATGTCGGGCACGGGGCCAGCCGGATCGTTGATTTTGAACGCATCATAGGCCGCGCCCAGGTAACCGCCTCGGGCAGGTTGTTGTCCGGGCACGATGGAAATGTGCCGTGGTATGTCGCTGCCGCCTTCATCGGCGTGACATAAAATCGCACCGACCGAAGGATGATCTAACGTTGGGTCAGGACGAAATCCTGATTTGACATTGTAGACCGCTCTTTCATGGTCACCTTCCTTGCTGGTCACGCTGCGGACTAGCGAAGTGAGGTGCATTTGTTCGGCGGTTTGCGGCAACATGTCGGAAAGTTGCAGTCCCTTGACCGTCGTATCGATGGCTTTGACGTCGCCACCGTACTTGGTGCCCGCGTGAGGATCGAAGGTTTCATATTGGCTCGGGCCACCCTCAAGCCACAACAGAATCACGTTGCGAGGCTTCGCTGGGTCGGTCATCCCGAGTTCATCAGCACGAGCGAGCGAACGAGCCAGCGTCGACATCATCAGCGAACCGCCAGCCACAGAACCGGCGCCCAGCAGCGTTCGCCGCGAAAGGTGCGCGCCGCGATTACAGAGTTGGTGTTGAGGATGATGATTCATGTTTTTACTTTCAAAAATATCGCTAGTGGTTCCAAGCTAGTTCGCTGCTATTAAGCAGCACCCACATCATGTCTTCAA
>JBGSMN010000260.1:0-2078 GCA_041740155.1 Rhodopirellula sp. | reverse complement strand
AGTTTCACTGCCATCGGTAATTGGCCCTGTTGATCGCTGCTCCACGTTGGCAACCAGATCAGCCCGTCCCAGTATTGAAACTCGATCGATGTCACTTCCGGAGCCAGCAAATCACCTGACGCACTGAGCAGCGATAGCGATCCGTTGTTGGCGGCGAACACCGTGGCGGAGCGATCGAGCGAACGTCGCACTAGGCCACCCGACCCGTCGGTTTCGATCGTTTCGCCTTCGGTAACGAGGTTGTTCAGCGGATCTTGGACGCCCGCGATTGCACCCGCGGATTGAACGAAGTAGGCGACTGTCTTTAGATCGCTGGGGACGTCCTCCAAGTCAGTGGTATTGGTATCGAGCATCTGGTTGTACTCTTCCAAACGCGGCAAGCGGCTCATGTCGATTTGAATTTGCGATTGGCTGCCGATAAGTCCCGGCGACTGGAGTACCGAAGTGCTGGTTTGCAAATTCACCGCTGAATCATCGGCCAAAAGCGTACTTTCATCTTCGCCTTCAATGCCCGCAGCGGATAAGTCTTCACCAGACATATCGTCACCGGACTGTCCCGCAGAAGCAGCCAAAAGTGCTTCGAGCGCTTCCATGTCGGCTGGCTCGCCGTACATCGTCGCTCGCAAGTCGTCTTCGATCATTTGAATCAACGCCGCAGCCAATTGAGTTTGGCGAACATCCATGTCGCGAATGACCATGTCGCGACCGTAGAACTGAATCGCACCGCCAATTAACACCATCAACACGACCGACATCGCGAGCGTGAGGATAAGTTCGAGCAGCGTGAATGCGAGCGAGATGTGACAGCGATAACGTTTCATAGCGGAGCCTCACTTTCGCCCGGCATCGCTTCTTCGGTATCAGCCCGCGCAGCTTTCTCGTCCGCTTCGGCCTGCTCAAGTCCCAGCGACGAATCGACGATCCAACGCGAAAGCGAATAGTTGGCAAGCGTCCCTTTGCCGTCGGGTGTTTGCACCGTGACACTCACTCGGACCACCAAAATGCCTTCCATCGTGCCTTGCGCGACTTCGACGCTGTAGTTCAGCGGCGTTGTCGATGACGAATCAAACGAGGCGATCGGAACATCCATTTCTGCTTGCGGATCGATTCCGCTGGCCGCATCGAGTAGCACTTCCGAGAGTTTCGATTGGCAAACCAAACGAGCTTGAGCCAGACTACGAGATTCGATCGCGGCGCTGGTTCCCGTTTCGACGATGCGGCTAAGGATGGCCAGTGAGCCGCCCATGATGGCAAGCGCGAGCAGAATTTCCAGCAGCGAAAAACCAGATCGTGTTAAAGGCTGACGCGAGTTCACGGCACCACCTCGCTAACGGTCACGTCGCCGGTGATGCCGCGAAGTTTTACAACCACTCGCCCGTACTTCGCATCGGCAATCACCACCGCGGCGGTGCTGGTGGAGCCGTCGGGGTAGAACAAAATCGGCGACGACCAACCGTCGCTTCGCGTGCCTTGCGTCGCCTGTTCGATGATCGCACCGCGAGCTGCCGAGACAACGGATACGGATTGAACTTGAACATCGCCGCTAAGTTCGATTTCTTTTTCCGCTTCGGGATCATCGACTACGGCGACGGTGGCTGCCTGGTCGGCTCCGGTGAGCAGTGCCGTTTGAGTGCCACCGGCATCGATCGCTTCGGTGGCGTCGGACTGCGAAAAATACGGACGGGTGCGAAACTTGTTTCCGTCGACCATGCCCTCGATCATCATCACGCGACCCTGACGCATCGCGTCGACTCGCATCCGCGTCATTTCAATTTGCAATTGATTGCCCGCTCGCACGACTTGCCGATCGCCTAAGAGCATCGAAGCACCAGGGATTGCCAATGAAGCGATCGCGGCCAGAATGACCAGGGTTAGCAGCAGTTCTAAAAGCGTGAAGGCTCTTGAGCGAGGCAAGCCCCTCTCCCCCGATTCCTCACCCCGAAGCGGGACGAGGGGAGCCTGGATGATTCGTTGAGCGTGCACAGTCCATCGCATGTCGGCTCAGGAGCCTTCGACCACGATGTCATCGTCCGTGTTGGCTTGGCCATCGATACCGCCGCTGCGGATCTCGTAGGTGT
>JBGSMN010000257.1:0-1831 GCA_041740155.1 Rhodopirellula sp. | reverse complement strand
GAATCATGATCGAATAGTTTTTGCGTGGACTGACAGTGCAGAAACTAGCTTGCGATGCACCGTAAAACAAGTCCATCGCGGTCGGACCGTCGACGTGACGTCTGCAGTTCGTGGACGACTGAATAGCCCAAGGGGATTCAGTACAACGGTAGTGTGTTGCCAAAGCCACCGACACCATCTTTGCAACAGAACGAAAATTCTTCCTTGAATTCGAAATTAAATCATTTGGGAAGGCTGTCCGGCCCCACGAAGGTGGCGGTCCAATTCGAATTTTAGCACAGTTTTGGCCAGTCGCGATTGTGTTCGCCAACCACTGAGACGGGATGGCCGAGAGTTAATCGCTCAACAGGCGTGGAAACCGGGGAAAATCGGGGTTGTCGGCGCCGACACCGTCTCGGTATCTACCCAGCACTCGCCTAGGCATTCTTTGACAGCAAGTCACGATTTCGATAGGCGAGGCAAGAGGCGGATTGGCGTGATGTCGACGGCTTTTGCGATAGATTCATTGCAACCAGTCCTTCCGAAAGCTGCCTGATGCGCCCACCTGCCGAAATCGCGTGCCTCAACGATGAACCGACGATTCTGAAGTTTGACCCCGATCACAAACGCAGCGCCGCGACGAAGGCGGATGAACAAACATTGGGCCAGTTCATCCCGCTGATTTACCACTACAACATGCTGCAGGACGAGGATCGCGTTGGAGCGTTCCGTGCCGCAATCGAATTGCTTGTGCAACCTGGAATGCGAGTTGCGGAACTGGGCAGCGGCACTGGGATCTTGTCATCGTTTGCTGCCCGTCGAGGTGCGTTCGTCGATTCGGTTGAACGAAATCCGCAACTCGTCAAATGTTCTCGCCAGTTTATAAAGGCGAATCGTTTCGAGAAATATATAAACGTGATCCATGACGATGCGTCGTTGTGGACGCCAACCGAGCCGATTGATGTTGTAATTTGTGAGATGCTGCATGTTGGCCTGTTGCGAGAAAAGCAGGCTCAAGTGATCAGCGCCTTTAAAGAAAACTATCAAAAACGTTTTGGGAACAAACTGCCGGTTTTTATCCCGGAAGTATCCATTTTGATGTGCCAGCCGGTTGAGCAGTCGTATGATTTTGCTGGTTACGTCGCCCCCATTCCGCTTTTCCAAGCTCCGGTCGAAACACATCCGCGAACCAAACAGATCGCGGCGCTGGTTCCGTACCAAATGATTGCCTACGATCAAGCGATTCCAACTGCGATGCGAATCGACCAAACCTATGAAGCTGGTATTGATGCAGAGGTTAACGCAATACGCTTTGTGACCCAGAACGTACTGGCGATTGACATGAAAGAGCAAAAAGCGATCACCTGGGCCAATCAATGTTTGGTCTTGCCGTTGGAATCACCATTTGCGTGCCGAACAGGTGAAATCATTCAATTGACCGCCGACTATGAAACCGGCCAACAAATTGAGACGGTCAAGTACGATGCCAGAGTGTCGATGAACAGTATGCAGCGACGAGCGGCTTGAAATGCTTTTGGTTTTATCAATTGCCGCCGCGAAATGATTGCCACATTTGTTTTACACTTTGCAGATCTTCTTGGCTTGCGGAACCGTTTCCATACACGATTCGGTTGTAGGCCTCGACCAAGCGGCTGAGCGTGGCGTGATCCGCTGCAGTGGTATGAGCTAAGCGGTTGGAGTACTCTTGCGGTGTTTCATCGCCGCGGCGCGGGTGTCCATGTTCACGATACCACGCTTCAGTCGCCTGAAAGGTTTCGATGACTGCGCGTCGCGGTTCAATGCCTTGTGTTATTGGGTTAACAAATGAGGCAAACGGACGCGGCGGAGTGCC
>JBGSMN010000199.1:0-7385 GCA_041740155.1 Rhodopirellula sp. | reverse complement strand
GCAGCAGGGCGTCAGCGACTGAAATGCACGTGCGCGTGACGGCGGCGAGAATCTTGAAGCTCGCATCTTTGGGAGGCGGGTCCGTTTGCAGCGATGTGGCAAGATCGTCGATTTCTTCGCGGAGCCGGTCTGCTTCTGTTTTATGGCGTTTCAGAAACTGTTTCAGCATCGTTCTCGCTTCCAGCCCACGAACGGCAACTTGTGCGTCACCGACTCTGTCACGCAACATCGTGACTCGTTCTCTGGAAGTGTCATTCAATTGCGAGTGGCATAGCGAGCATTGCCCCGACTCCAGCGTCTTGTCCAGCACGGATTCATGGACGCGTGGCGGCATGAGTCCGGCATCTTCCGCTTGGTTCAATCGGCGTATGGCTAACTCTACGCCATGCTCTGCAAAGTAAAGATGTGAGCTTCGGGCAAGATCGACGTAGAGGGCATTGGCCTTCTTTTCCAATTGCTCGGCGTCGGCAACCTGTTTGGAAAGTCTGGCATTCTCGTTGCTCCACTTTTGAATCTCTTTCGGGTCGTAGCGCTCTGCTTCCTGCTTGGCGCGAGCCGCCTGTTTGCTGGAAGCCGAAAGCAGTTCCGGCAGTTTGTCCTTTCGCTCCTCGGCTGAAGACAACATCGACTCAGCTTGCTCGTATTGACGATGTGCCGACTCGACAGCCTCTTGTCCGTGACCCTTTTTGGGCGGCTTCAACGTGTCGCTCTTAATCGCTTCGCGGAGATCTTTGCTCGCGTTGCGGTATATGTCACCAGACAAGAGCGAACGAATCGCGTCGCGAACGTCGAACGAAGTTCCTTCGCCGCCATTCTCGCCTTTCAACACGCTCGCCGTACTGAACGTTTCCGCTGGAAAGAAGAACAGGTCTTTTAGTGGCCTTGGCAAAATGCGATGAATGTCGGCTTCGACCGCACGCTCTCCGTTTTTGGTAATGACCAAAACGTTCTCGCCTGTTATTTGACGCTGCGCATTCGTCGTACGTTTGACGCTGTAATCGTTTCCCTCATGCTGAAGGTGGACGTCAACAAATGTTTCCGCAGTTGCACTCAGATCGACCGCAGCCAAATTGACGAGGCGATCCGTATGGTCGAAACCATCGGTGAACTCGCCATAGATCGCCCAAGTAAAAGCATTGAGTAACGCCGTCTTGCCCGCGCCGTTCGGGCCGAGTAGCAGCGTGACAGGACGCGCCGGATCAATCGAAAATTCAATTTCGTGGTCGCCATGAAACGATCGCCAGTTCCGCATCTTCAACGAGACAAACTTCACTTGGACGATTCCTTCCGCTTCGCTGCCTGCAAGGCTGCAGTTGCATACTCCTCAGGCAGATTACTGCGATCGCTAAACCGATGCCGGTGTTCGTCTGTAAGTACCTTCTTCACCATTTCTCTTGCCTCTGGCGACAAATCGCTAGCCAACTTTTTCATTCTGTCTTGAAAAGCACTCATGGTATCCACTCTCGCATTTCTTCTTGGCCGCTAATCTGCATCCACGGATTAACGGACGGATCAAGCCCGTAATGATAGGCCCATTCGATGATGTCGAACAGCACCTCACGGTTGCGCGCCGCGTCGGCAAGTTCCACTGAACGGGAGAGTTCGGCGGCGACCAGCGTCTTTTCTGAATCAGAAACTGGGCCGTCGATGCTCGGCGGCAGAACGATAAAATCGTAAATGGTCGCGTGCGACTTTGGATTCTTAGGGTCATGCCTAAGCAAACGACCGCGCCGTTGAACAAACTGCCGCGGATTCTGCGTCGATGCCGTGATGATGCCGATCTTCACGGACGGAATGTCCACACCTTCGTCAAGACACTTCATTGCCAAGAGTGCTTGGATGTCGCCTCTCGCCAAACTCTGTTGCAGTGACTCGCGCTGTTCTGAACTTGTCTCGCCATAGTAGCGGGCAACTCGCATCCCAAACTCAACGCGGAGCATTCGCTCTACTTCATCGAGCTGACCTAGGTCGCTGTCGCGATGACGGCCTTCCGCAACATAGATGATTTGATGCGTCTGGTTTTTGAGTCCTGAAGCCATCAGCTCCCGCAATCGCACTTGCTTATTGACGGCGTGTTGCTTCAGGCGATTCCGCAATCGGATCAGATTGTCGACTGCCTTCTGATCGTCATTCGCGTAAGCGACGGCGATTCGAGCTGAAAGCTTGCGGTATTCTTCGGCTTCTTCGGGCGTCAGATCTATCCGAGTCGGATAGTAGTCGTACTCTACCAACGTCTTGTACTTGTAAATTGCGTCTTTGATGTTGATCGTGATGACGGGATCACCAAAGTAACTCAGCAACGCATCTGTCCCGAATTCATCACCGTGTCGCTTCGGTGTTGCGGATAGACCGAGTGTATAGGTCGGCGACTTGGGCAGTGAGTCAAGCCTTCCGATAGTGCCAAGAGAATGCATCTCGTCACCGATCACTAACAGTGAGCCCGTGTGACGTTCAAGCTGCCGCTGAAGAAAGTGGTCCGACGTCGATTGTTCACCCATTGGTGTCAAGCTGCCCGCCGTGGTGATCACCATTTCTGCGCGTTGCCCGAAGGTTGAGCGAGCGTTAGAGAAGCATTCTTTCAACGAGTCGCGTTCTGCTTTGCTCAAGCTGCCGTGACAAACCACGGGACGAAAGCCGAACCACTTTGCGTTCGACTTCCATTGATGCACTAGGTCGATCAGCGGGACGATCACCAGAACGAGTAAAGGCCTGTTACTCTTGGCAGCATGCAATGCGGCTTGCGTTGCGGCTGCCAGTGCGGTGATCGTCTTGCCGGTTCCCGTCGCCATCGCGAAAACGCCTCGACCGCTTGCCAAGAGCCAACCATTGATTGCGTCTCGTTGGTAGTCATGCAGTTCCAACCGCTCGGGTAGCGATGGGAGAAGTGAAACTTTTTCGAATGGCAGGGTCACGAGAACATCAGCCTCCTCAATTGGCGGAAGCGGCGTCCGACCGGCTTCTTTCTTGACCTCGAATTGTACCTGCGGCTCTCGCACGCCGAAACTGGCCCGCATCGGCTCGGCAATCCACTCGTTGATTGTCCATGTGGTGATGCCCTCGACTTGCTCCGCCCAAATGTCATGAACACGCTGGCGTTCCTCGGTCGCGAATGCAAATTGATCCTCGCTTGCCCAGCTTCTGTGCAATGGGAACGATTCAGAGTTTCGGTAAGCGCCGCCCACGGTTTCGTTTGGGCTTCCGGTGAACGTCATCCAGTTTCCAGCCAAGTCCGTGAATACACCAATCTTCTCGTGAAAAAGAGAGAAGTGATCAGCGTGTTCTCGCAAGGCGATTCGGATGTCGAGTCGGCCATTAGCAACCATCCAGGTAAGTAGACTTAGGCGATCGAGTTGGACCGCATTTGGTATCGAGTCGGTGATTGCCTTTTCGATGTCCTGCTTCAATCGCTCTCGAAACTCTTCTCCCTTCCCCATCGCGGCAAGGTCGTCATCGCTCAGGTTGGCTGGCGAAGTGATAAGACGCATCATTCCGCCATTGCGAACAAAGACATCCAAAGCGGGGGCGATTGCAGCGAGCAGCGATGACGAAAAGAATCCAACGGCGCGGTCGTATCGACACGAACGACGAAAGGCTGGCGAATAGAATTCGTCGATCAGATTGTCTGGGGGCGAATTGTACCTGCGTTTCCAATGAGCGTCCCAAGACGGCAGTGACTCCGTCATTGGTCGCCTCCAAGCAGATCCAACAAAGGATCACGGACCTCGCCATTGCGCTGGCTATCGTCAGGATTCTCGGCTTCGCCGGGGGCATCAACTTGCGGTTGGAGTGCAAGTTCTGGGAACCGTTGATACAGGTCTCGCTCGTGTACGATTTCGATCTTCTCACGGCAAGGAATCAGAATCAGCGTTTCGCCAGCCTTGTATTTGTTCTCAACGAGATACTCGGTAACTCGTCCAACATCCACCAACCGATTGAGGTTGTGAGATCTCCAAATCAGGCTTACCTGAGAAGTGCTACCATCCACCGGCACCACAAGGTTGTCGCCGGGACGGAGCCCATTTGCAAAAGCGACATCGAAATTTACGCCCAGCGAGTAGCCGTTGAAGTGTCGATCGTGGATTAGCGAGCGGTAGCCCCATTGCTCTCCGAGTCGGATTGCGTCAGCGCACTTTGAGGGGCTGCGAGTGACGTATTCGTCATCGCCAGCCATCCGAACCATTCCGTTCTCTACAACAAAGGCAGACGAGGCAAGATAGGCTTTCACTGAGTTTTCGGCGACATCGAACTGTGCCGGAATCTCGCTCATCAGCACATGCACGGGCACTGAGCCACTGTACTCGTTAATTCGTTGCTCAATCTCGCCGTAGATGCCGTCGTAAGCGTCATCAATCCATTCCGCGAAGCCCCATCGGTAACGGTCGGCGCGAACGACGCCTTCGATATTTCCCAAAATGCTGCCGACACTATGCGGCGGATGTTCGAGCAGTTCGGCAAGCTCTTCCTTGGTCGCGGGCCGGCCAATTCTCCGCAACGCCGCCGTGACTTGGCAGCGAATCGTATTCTTGCTGGTCCAGGTGCCGAGGCAGTGACCGAATCCAAACTCTTCCCTGAGAAACTGGTCACGCTCAGAGTCGCTTAGGAAAAGCCCTTCGCATTCCGTTTCAATGGACTCGCTGTCGATGACCCAGTAGGCGTCCGCTCTCTCGTTTAGCGAACTGCGTAGTTGCTCAACTCGATCCTGAAGTGACTGGTGAAAAATCCAATGCCCCGCTTTTTGCCATGGGCCAAAGATGTCAGCCAAGAAGCCCGAAAGAATTTCTCGGTGGCGACTGTATCCGGCAATGCGAGTAGCGATCGCGTACAAAACATCAATTCGAAATACATGGCAACTGAGCGGAGAGATCGACTGTTTACCTAGTCGTTGAAACGTTGCGGTGAAACGGTCGCGAAGCTTCTCACTCGCCTTCGTCTCGATTTGGCGAACTCGCTCTCGAGTGATTTTCCAACGCGCCGCAATGTCGACAAGTGTGTCGGACAAACCAAGCTTGAATGTTCGCGATGCAAGGATGTCCAATACTCGGTCATCCAGCTTGTCGAGATACTCGTCGAATTGTTTCTCTGGGAGTTCAACGCCAAGTCGCTCGGCCAATCGACTAACGCTCACGCCGGTCTCTTCACTGCCCAACGCGATGCCAGTATCTCGCGATCCTCGAAATACGGCTGATCCGAGCAGGCTGATGATTGTGGATTGCCACTCGTCATCTCCGTCCTCTGTGGAGTCATTTTCCGGGATAGAAAATGACTTGTGATTCGACACGCCAAGACCGATAGGCGAAGCGATCAACACCATATTCTCATTGTTGGGACCGACGTGTCTCCGATCGCCAGCGTTAGCTCCGCTGTACGACTCGATGGTCAGCGCCGCAGTGGCGTAGGAAGCAGCCAGCTCTGACGAGCCCGTGAATTGCAACGCATCTTCAAAGCGAAGCAACCGATCGACCGCTATTTCTAGCATGCTCGGATGATTGATGTTGAATCCGGGACGCAACTCGGCGGCGATGTTGTCAATGTCATTCTGCGATATCGCGGCATCCGGCCAAGGGTGACAAGCGAGTGTTATCGCCGCTACGACATGCTCCGGATAATGCGAATCGAGTCCCAGCGAAGTAGCGAGTGATGCGCGAATCATCTGGTTGATCCTGCCTGGCTCCTCCCCAATGCCTTCATCGACCAGTGAAGATTCCACGATGCACGAATAAGCTTGTTCCGCATGAACGTCATCGGCAACCGTTTGCGAATCTATTGTCGGAATGTCGATTGGAGGCTGCGAACTCGGGTCTTCCTCGAAGCAGTCACCGTCAGCCAGTTCAGGGGCGATAGTTGGGGTGAACGAATCACTCACTGAGTGCGCAAGGCGATCGCGTTCGTGCGACTCGGTTGAGGCAGGCGGGGAAACATGGACGTAGCCATTCGACTCACAACTCGGCTCGGCTGTCGAAGGTTCGGTCGCTGTTTCGCACTCCGCTTGATCGAGCGAAGTTTGCTCCCGCTCAAGTCGCTCGGGCAAGCTCACTTCAGCATCAGACGGTTCTATTAAATCTTCACGTCTGGTCGCGAAGCCTGACGTCGCGTTTGCCGCATCGTCTTCAAGATACGAAGGGTCAGCCTGATCCGATTCAGGGACGTGGCGTTCGTCTACTTCGGAACCGACAGCCGGCTTGGAAAAGGTGTCCTCAGGGACTGGCGGGGGTTTGAAAGACGGCGGCCCCGCGTATGCCGCTTCAAGATCTTGACCGCTCTGCTTTACTTCATCGTTGACATCGGCTTCCTGCTGTTCAGCGTGGGTTTCCGTTACGTCGGTTAGTCCGGCACGAATCGCGGGCTCAGCCGACGCATCCTGCGAGAGTGGCTTGCCGTCTTGGTGCTGTGGCTCAGCGGCAACCGGCGACATCGTTGGTGGGACATCGCCTGCTTCAATACGCTGCTCGGCCAATGATGCCACGTTGGCTGCAAGTGGTTCATCCGGAAGTCCCTGTTTGGGTTCGGGAGCCATCGAAGCTGTGTTGCTGACCGCAACGCACACCCACTCACCGTCGCGAAACTCGAAAGGAGCTTGGCACTTGGGGCATTTGCCAGCCTTCGCCTTCGCCGATGCGTTGGCCGGAATGCGCAGTTTCTTACCGCAGACGCACTCTAATCGCTGTGACTCGATTGTTTCGGACAACTTTCCCTCCGCCAAATCCTTCGTTGATAGGCCACCATTCTAAACTGGGGAACTTTCATCCGCCAGATTCGGGTGGGCTGTTGGACACACGGCGGACGCAAATGCCACCCCGTCAAACTCGCTGAGGTGACACTCCACGAAGCAAATTCCTACGCCGAAGCGAGATTTGCCAAGTCGGCAATGGATTTGACCTGTCGGCTCAGGGCCATCACGCCCCGATTGATGTGCGCGCGGAAGACGTCTTCTTCTCGCAACTCATCGCCAATTTTGTCCGTAACAATCCGTTGGCGAAGCAAGGCAACGTACAACGCATCCCACTCGCCCAGCAGCGTGTAGCGATTGAACTCTCGATCTTCCTCTGGAAAGTCATCGGGATTCGGAATGGTTGGATCGGACAACGACAAACAGAATCCGATCCGACTGAGAATGTTCGGAGTCAGTCCAGTTCTTGCTTTGAGCTGCTTTAGACGGTCAGACGATTCTTTCGTCAGTTTGATCTTGTTAAGTTGCATCGGCAGCTAGCTCCTTTGCTTTAGGCTTCCAGAAGTATCCTTCTTGCACAGTCGTTCGCCCTTCGGAGGCGTCGTAGTCGAGGTGGTAGACGTGACTGAGGTGTGGCTTCAGCTCGTTGAAGTATCGCTCGTCGATCTCAGTGTCGGTGCTGAGGATGATGACCTGATGGCTGGCGGCTGGGAAGTAG
>JBGSMN010000197.1:0-108907 GCA_041740155.1 Rhodopirellula sp. | reverse complement strand
TGTCGACCGGGGATTGCAAACTGGCATCCCAAGTCTGCAAAGAGACTCGACCATCGGCGGATTTTATCACGACCAGATCGCCTTCATGAGAAGCGTGATTTTGTTCCACGATCAGGTAATCACCATCGAGTATTCCGTGTTGGACATACGCCGCTCCCGAGACTTGCACGACAAAACGGTCGCCTGTGGCTAGGGTTTTTCCCAGGTCGATGACGTCCGTAGGATTGGTGTCGAGATGTGCGAGATGCTCCGAGACGACCCCCATTATGGGCAGCCCCGTAGTGCTGCGGGCGTTGTCGCCAATGAGTTCGATTGCTCGCGATTTGTTGGCCTTGCGAGTGATCAAGCCTTTCCGCTCAAGGGCGCGAAGGTGGCACATCACCCCGTTAGGACTTCTAATTCCAAAGTGCTCACCGATCTCGCGCACAGTCGGGCCGTAGCCTCGGTTTTGGATCAACGAGCGAATGAGCTCATAAACATTTTTTTGGCGGTCGGTTAGTTGTGGCTTAGCCATAAAAACTCGTCGGCGGGACAATTCGTCGCGGAATTGTGACTGGAAGGATAGGTGACAAATGAATCATAGCTTACGAATCAGTTTGATGACAAAATTCTACCGTGAGTTTTTTCGATGTATATGGCTATTCACCCGTGCATGAGCGTATCCTCTCAGCAGGCGTTCAGGCTCAATATTGCTAGGCTCGATATTGCACCGGAGAGGTCGGTCAGCAGGTACTGATCATTGCCTACCTCCAGTAATAGTAGGTAAACGTCAATCCCACGGGGATACACCAGTACGCAAACCAATGAAGCCGATCTTCTCGACTCCACCAAATCAACCATTTCAACGCCAGAATTCCCACCACAAACGCGCCCATTGCACCCGCGAACAAGATCTCGACCGGAAGCGTTGAGGTGGTGGCACTGCCGTCGATTAGGTCTTTGACGGCCAGCGTCGTGGCACCCAAGATCGCCGGAATCGCTAGCAAAAACGAAAAAGTCAATGAATCCTCTTTGCTCAAACCTATCAATCGCCCCGCCACGATCGTCGATCCACTGCGGCTGATCCCGGGAAGGATCGCGACGGCTTGAAAACATCCGACCAGGAAGGCACCGAGCCAGCCCATTTCGGCGTAATTCCCGCTTCGTACCGGAAGTTTACCCAGCACAAGCAATAGCAATCCTGTGACGACCAACATGGGTGCGGCTACCGCTGGCGACTCGGTCAACCAAGGAACAGCCGATTTGATTGTCAAGCCGACCACCACCGCAGGCAGTGTGCCCACGAACATTAATCCGATCACGCGACGATCGCGAGTTAACAAATCCAGAATCCGTCGCCAGTACACAACCAAGATTGAACCGAGCGTCCCGGCGTGCAGGATGATCACGAGCGTGGCCGATTCGCCCAATCCGCCCAGTTCGCTCAAGCGGCGGAGGAGGTCGTCGAAGATCACCAGATGGCCTGACGAACTGATCGGCAAAAACTCAGCGATCCCCTGTACAACAGCGAGAATCAGAATACGAAGCAGATCGGACACGTCGGGGATGTCTTTCGCAAAGAGTGAATTCAAAAACGGGATTGTCATCGTCACCTTCCAAACTACCTTAAGCCAGAACCGCTGTTCATCAGGCGAACTGTTTTTATTCGCTTCCTTTCGACAAAGACCATCATTGTGACACGCACTTCTGAAATTAACGATTGTGACGATTCGGTGTCCACCGCGACCAACAATGCCGACGCCCAACAAGCAGTGACTCCACCGCAATTGACCACCCGCCCCGTCGACAGTCTCACACGCGACGCCATCAACGTCTTTCGTGGCTTCTGCATGGGGGCGGCGGATACAGTTCCTGGGGTCAGTGGCGGGACGGTCGCTTTGATCCTCGGTCATTACGATCGTTTGATTGCCGTCATCAGCAACGTTGACAGCGAATCGGTCAGCATGCTGGTGAAGCGGCGTTGGCGAGCGCTCGCGGAGAAACTCGACTTGCGATTCGCGATCGCGTTGGGAGTCGGCATTGTGCTGGCCTTCGGCATCCTCGCGCGACTGATGCACTGGTTATTGCTGCACCGCATGAACGAAATCAATGCCGTCTTTTTCGGGCTCGTTTTGGCCAGTGTGTGGGTCGTTCGCCGCAATGTGACACGGTGGTCAACCGGTCGCTATGTTGGTGCCGCGATCGGGATTGCGATCGCACTGGGCATCTCACAGATCCCTGCGACCAGCGGTGAAATCAGCTTGGTGTACTTGTTTGTAAGCGCTTCGGTCGCCATCTGTGCAATGATTCTACCAGGTATCAGCGGCGCGTTTGTGTTGCTGTTGCTCGGCGTCTATGAACCCGTGATTGGGATGGTCAAGCAGTTTTTCAAATTCGAATTTGATTTGCAAATCATCACTCGACTCACGGTTTTTGCAGCAGGCTGCGCGTTCGGCTTGCTGGCTTTCTCACGGGTTCTCAATTACCTACTCGCTCATCATCGTGATGTCACCATGGCCACTTTGATCGGACTGATGATCGGGTCGATCGGTCGCATATGGCCATTGCAAGCCGTCACACCGGAGACGGCGGAGATGGAGTTGAAATATCAAAAGCTGGTTTATGTATCACCCGCGCAGTACGAGGGCAGCGTTCTATTCTTGGCAGTGCTCGCGATCGTCGCGGGTGGAATCGTGGTGTTCGCAGATCACGTGACGCGCCGCATGACATCGAACGCGACCTAACGCATTCGCTCATGTAACTCTGAGGCAACGACTGGCTTCAAACGCACCACATCGTTGGTGTCACAGAGGTCGTCGGGCTTCAGGAAAAGATGCCCCAGATCGTCGACCTCATTGGCCGGGGGCAATGACTCGCCTTCGCCGCTGGCTGCTGTGGTCACGTAAAACCATTCATCCGTCGTGATCGCGACGTTCGCACCGTGATGCTGGGTCATCACACCATTGGAATTGAATTGTGAATGCCCGGTTCCCGTATTCTCAGGCGTGGCATGCTCATACGCCGCCCACTGCGCCGGCGAAATTGGAGACGCGATCGCTTGATCGGCCATCGCCGCCACCATGCCTGGCAATATGTCGGTTGAGCGTACCAGCCGCTCGCGAATCCCACAGCCGCTGACACTGCCCTCATGAACGCCGCGGCTCAAGGTTGACATCAGCAACGGCACGTGTAGATGACACGAACGCAACGGCCCCGCGCGATGTCCGATCCAGCGATTCTGGCCCAGCGAGAAACCGCTCGTGCCCGCGACCGCGATCGCACGATGCCCCGACTCCGCGGCGAGCGGACGCAACAAACCAATCATCGCATCGACCAAACGAATTTGACACCCGTACGTTCGCATCCAAGCCATGATCAAGTCGGGGTCGTCGTGCGGTTGCAGTTGTAGTTGAGGCGGTCGTAAAGTCATCAGAATCGGTGGTACGCTTGATTTTCGCTCCTGTACCTCGTTGAATTCCTGCTCCAGCGATTCGGCGGGGTCCAGTGGCCCGAAATCCTCTTCGTCGAAATACTCCAGCGGAAACAACTCGCGGGGCGCATCCCAAGCCCGCGTCAAAAAACGGCTGTGCAACCACACATGCGGATTGTCAGCGAGTTGTTCCGCAGCAATCGCCGCAAGCGAACCCAAGGTGGTGTCTTCCATCGACTCCGCCACCATCTCGCCACGCGGCGCGATCACGATCAGTTCTCCAATCGCCTCGGAAGACGCGAGTGCGGCCAACCGATCGTCATCCGTCACGACGGTCATCTCGCCTGCCGGGAACTGGGCGTTGGTGAGCCAGCGGTCAAGTTGCGCAAGCGGGTCGGTGATGGGAGTGATCAGGCGATCCCACGTCGTTCCGGCTGCGGCAATCGCGTCAATCGACTCCGTGCGATTCCACGAGGAACCGTAGCAGGAGATCGCCGCTGGTGTGAAACCTTCCAAAGTAAACAACAACATCGCGCGACTTTCTTTCCAATGATAGTTGATGACCTATGTTTGAGCAGAGAGTCTACCGTGACCGCCCCCATTCCCCTACCGACATTGTTTTGACCACTTGCGAACATGAATCCTACACTCGATACAACCGTTCTGTCCGCCCCCGCTGTACCGATTGTCATCGCGCCAGCGAAGTCCATTAGACACCAGTCCCCTCCGCCTGAATCGACGCTGACCCCGCCCTCAGCACCACGCGACTGTGTCGAAATCTGGGATGTTCCGTTTGATCGACTCGATATGCTGCAAAGTGTCGCAGCGATTGAAGGACTGATTGAGCGTGGCCGAAATACGGCAACATCGAACAGGAGCGCCCATCCGAGTTATGTAATCACGGCGAACTTGAATTATTGCATGTTGCACCACAACGATGCCGAAGTGCGGCGGATCACGTCGGATGCGGATTTAATTCTCGCCGATGGCCAACCGATTGTTTGGCGGAGTCTACTTGAACCCAACCCGCTACCCGTGCGTGTGGCTGGAAGCGAAATGATTTTGCATCTTTGTGAGAACGCAGCCCAAAAAGGACACCGAGTGTACTTTCTCGGTGGTGCTGACGGCGTGGCAGAAGCCTGTGCCGCACGACTCGTGGAAATGTTCCCTGAGCTGCAGGTCGCCGGTACTGATTGTCCACCGTTTCGCCAGCTCACGCCCAATGAACACGCCGCTCAACTGCGCCGCATCCGCAACGCCAAGACCGATTTGCTGCTTGTCGCCTTTGGTCAACCCAAAGGCGAACGATGGATTCATGAGAACTATCGAGAACTCGGCGTGCCCGTCAGCATTCAACTGGGCGCGTCATTCGACTTCATCGCTGGCACAGCCATCCGCGCCCCCAAGATCTATCAACGCCTCGGTGTTGAGTGGCTGTACCGCATGTTGAGTGATCCGAAACGACTGATGCCTCGCTACGGAGCCAACGCGTGGTTCTTGGTGAAAGCACTCGCGCGCGACTGGCATCGTCAAGTCATACGCTGGGGAATGTGGGATGGACGGGCCGTGTGAATCGGCTCATTCATATGAATCTATCTACCTACGAAGTATTCACGAGTTAGGTTCGAGGCTGACTTCAGCGGCTAGCAGCAGCTTGTAAAGATCCACTTCGTTGTCGATGTTTAGTTTGCTGAAAATACTCGTGCGGTGCTTTGATGCGGTTTGCACGCTGATGTCAAGTTCAGTGGCGATCCCTTTGAGCGGTGTGCCGTTGGCCAGCAGAAACATCACGTCCTGTTCACGTTTAGAAATGCTTTCGAGCAGTCTCCGCGCATCGCGACGAACTTGATAGCGAAATCGCTCACGTTGATTTTTGCGAATCGCCCGTTCGACGCTATCGACAAATTGAATCGAATTGAAACCTTTCTCGATAAAATCAAACACGCCTTGCTGAAACGCAGCCCGACAGTTTTCCGCATCCCCGTGGCCGGTCACCAAAATCACAGGGATGAACAATTCGCGACGTGCCATTTCGGCCTGTAGCTCCAAGCCACTGATCTCAGGCATCCGTAAATCCGCTACGACACAGCCGATGGTTTGCGGGTCGAGAACCTCTAGCAACTCGTTGGGACTGCCAAAAATCCTCGTCTGCCAGCCCGCGCGTTGGCACCATCGCTGCATGAGGTCAAGTTCCACTTCGTGGTCGTCGACCAAGAACACAGTGGGTTCTGGATTGTCATCCAGCGCCGTAACTGAAGGGGGCGAATCCATTGCGTTCTGCATGGTGGGTAACTCGTCGGCATGTAAGAAGAGAGAAGAGAAGACGAGTCCCCCTGATCACTCAGCACCGTCCCAGTACAACGCAGGCATTATGCCCGCCAAAGCCGAAGCTGTTGCTCATGGCAACATCTACTTTTTGTTCACGAGCCTTAAGTGGCACGTAATCGAGATCGCATTCAGGGTCAGGTGTTTCAAGGTTGATCGTCGGCGCAATGATACCCGATTGAATCGTCTTGCACAGAATCACCGCTTCAATACCACCACTGGCACCGAGTGAATGGCCCAATGCGCCCTTCGTGCTGCTGATCGCAATCTTTTTCGCGTGCTCACCGAGTACCGCTTTGATTGCACGCGTTTCGGCTTTGTCGCCCAGCGGTGTGCTGGTGCCGTGAGCATTGATATATCCGATTTCTTCAATACCGCGACCAGAATCCGCGATCGCTAATCGCATTGCCTCAGCCGCACCGCCACCTTCGGGATCCGGCGCGGTGATGTGTCCAGCGTCGCTGGTGGTCCCGTACCCGAGCACCTCGGCATACATCTTTGCACCGCGAGCTTTCGCTTGTTCATACTCTTCAAACACCAACAACCCAGCGCCTTCGGCGAGCACGAACCCGTCACGATCGGCGTCGAAGGGGCGGCTGGCCCGCTCGGGTTCGTCATTGCGAGTCGACAGCGCCTTCATGTTTTGAAACGCCGCCAATCCCATCCGCGTGATGGCTGCTTCGCAACCACCCGTGATCATCAAATCCGTCTCACCGCTGCGAATGCTGCGAACCGCATCGCCCATCGCATTGGTCGCGCTGGCGCAGGCTGTCGCGACGGCAAAGTTCGGACCTTTCAATCCGTAACGAATCGAAAGATTGCCACCCGCTGCGTTGACCATCATCTTCGGCACGGTGAACGGGCTGACTCGATCTGGGCCTTTGCTCAGCATCCGCTCAATTTGTTCTTCAATTTCATTCAAACCGCCGATCCCCGAACCGAGCACCACGCCGCAGCGATGCACATCGACGCAGGAGAAATCAATTCCACAATCAGCCACCGCTTGGGCGCCCGCGTGGACCGCGAATTGCGTGAACCGATCGAGCCGCTTGGCCTCTTTCGGCTCGACAAAGTCCGTCACATCGAAATTGGGGATGTCGCCACCGAAGTGGACCTTGTAACGACTCGTGTCCATGATCGACAGATCATGAATACCGCTGGCACCAGCAATCAGCCGTTCCCAAAAGAGATCCACGTTGTTGGCCAGCGATGTGACCACACCGATTCCGGTAATCACAACGCGCCGAGGGGTTCCGTTATTAGGAACGAGACGAAAGGGTTCCGTTGAAACCGTCATGAGTGAGCCGGTGCGTCTTCTGCTATTATGCTAAAAAAAGGCAACCACCTCGCGTGGAGATCACGCTGCAGGTGGCTGATGCCTGGTGAGATTAAAAGGAATTGGTGAGCGAATCGCTAGTTCAAGCGTCGTCGCCTTTTTCCCTTTCAATGAAATCGACAGCTTCCCCGACCTTTTGAATTTTTTCGGCGGAGTCGTCGGGGATACTGATATCGAACTCTTCTTCGAGTTCCATGACCAATTCGACCGTGTCGAGCGAGTCGGCTCCGAGATCGTTGACGAACGATGTTTCGCGGGTGATTTTATCTTTGTCGACACCAAGTTGTTCGGAAACAATGTCGATAACGCGTTCTTCAATTGACGCCACGGGCGTAACTCCAAGAGTGGATGGGATTGAGTGTAAAAGTGGGATGGATCGAAATGGGGGCTTTTATTGAGATTCCCTTCTCACCGGGGCGTGAAGATAGGGGAAACGGCTAAAACCCGTCAATATCCCGTGCGGTCGGAACCACACGAAAATTCTGTCTGATATCGTCTCGCTGGTAGCCAAGTGCCCGTGGGGCGACGCTATAGTGCGCGAGAGGGCGGGGTTGCAAACTTAACCCACCATCCCGCCGTCAACGACCAATGTTTGGCCGGAAATGTAACTTGCGTCCTTGCTCGCCAAAAACAGCACTGCCGCAGCCACGTCTTCTGGTTCACCGACACGTTTTGCAGGAATACGTTTTTTGACTTCCTCCATCACGACCTCGCCCAGTTCCGCCGTCATCTCACTGGCGATGAATCCCGGTGCGACCGCGTTGACGGTCACGCCACGCGAGACGAGTTCTTTGCTCATCGTCCGCGTCATCCCGATCATACCCGCTTTACTCGCCGAATAGTTTGCTTGGCCAGGGTTACCGATCAGCCCCGAGATGCTGGCCATGTTGATGATCCGGCCATATTTCTTTTTCCGCATCAAACCCGCCGCTGTCCGGCAGCATACGAAACAGCTCGTCAGGTTGGTGGCGATCACATCGTCCCATTCTTCGTCAGACATGCCGCGCATCAACTTGTCGCGAGTAATGCCCGCGTTATTGACGAGGATGTCCAGTCGTCCGTGTTTTGCATGGGTCGACTCGATCGCCGCTGCCGCTGCCGCCCGGTCGGTGACGTCGCAAGCGAGTGCTTCACCTGTACCGCCGACGGATTCAATCTCGGCCACGGTCGCAGCGAGCTTTTCCGCATTGCGAGCCAAGCACACCACGTGAGCACCGTTTTGACCCAACGCCACGGCGACGGCTCGCCCTAAGCCTTGACTGGCACCGGTCACGATCGCGACTTGGCCTTTGAGATCGACCGAAAGAGTAAGATTCATAGCGAATGACACAAAGAAAGAGGGAATTGGGATGATTAAGTGTGGCGTCAACCGCAGCTAGATCTGAACGTCGGTGGCCGCACGCTTCGGCCACCTATCACGTCTCACGGTCCGTCGCCGAACCCTTCGGTCGGCAACTTGCGAGCGATTCGTTTGATCGTGCCCCGCAGTACTCGACCGGTGCCCACTTCGAGGACTCCGTCAACTCCATCAGACAGCATCCGCGAAATCGAGGCTTCCCACAGCACGGGATTGACGACTTGACGAGCCAGCAGATCGCGGATTTCCGCAGGGTCACTGTGCGGGGCCGCGTCCACATTGCTGTAGACTGGAATTCGCGTTGGCGAAATCTTGACGCTGGCAAGTGCTTCGGTGAGTTTGGCAACGGCGTCTTGCATCAGCGGTGTATGGAATGCGCCCGCCACGCTCAACGGCACGACTTTCATTGCCCCAGCCGCCATCGCGATGGGTTCCAAACGTGCGAGTGCCGACAAATGACCAGAAACCGCGATGTTTCCTGGACATAGTAGATTGGCGGGCTGCAAAATTTCATCTGCTTGGCGGCATCCCGCGCAAACCGCGTCGAGTTTATCGAGATCAAGGCCCAGAACACTGGACATTCCCGATCCGACCGCATCGGCGCACGCCTGCATGGCCTCGCCCCGTTTCTGAACCAGACGCAGAGCGTCTTCAAATGTTAATCCACCAGCGAAACAAACAGCCGTGTACTCACCCAGACTTAAACCCGCTGCCGCTTTGATTCTCGCTGCGATCTCGCCATGAATTTCGCCAAACACATCTGCCGCTGCGAATCCGGTCACGAATAACGCGGGCTGGCAGTGCACGGTCTCGTTCAGCTTTTCGGCTGGTCCGACCGCACAGAGTTGTTTCAGATCGTAGCCGAGGATCTCGTTGGCTTGGTCAAATAGTTCGCTGGCGCGAGCGTGGTTTTCAACCAGCCACGTGCCCATTCCAGGAACCTGTGCACCTTGGCCAGGAAACAAGATCCCTGGGCTGGAAACATCAAATGACAATTCAGGACTCATCCTGCTTGACGACCGTACGGCCTTGATAATAGCCACATTTCGGGCAAATGTGGTGCGTTGGCACTGCGGTGCTGCATTGTGGGCAGTAGCCGATCGATCGTTTTTTCAGACGATCGTGGCTGCGGCGTTTGCCAGTACGGCTATTGGAGTGTTTGCGTTTAGGGACGGCCATAACGGGGGTCCGAGTGGGACGAGGGTTTGGATGGTGTGAAAAATGCTCAACGTCTGCCAGGATTTTCCCGCGAACGTTCGACAGTTGGATTTTCTAACAAACACAACCGTTTGTTTGCGAGCAAGCCGCGAAGAATAAACACATCGTGCTGGTTTCGTCAACGTCTGGCCTCCTTAAATGTGGCCTTCAGAAAAAAAATTAAAAACCTGACGTTCCTTCCACTTGAGTAAAACGGCAAGTGACTGCTATAGTACGCGATTCGCAATGGCGGGAGTGGCGTATGTGTGCGACCTCTTCATCTGCGTGCCGTCCCAATTCAGTTCTTCTTGGGCTT
Organism: Rhodopirellula sp.; assembly: GCA_041740155.1. GTDB lineage: Bacteria > Planctomycetota > Planctomycetia > Pirellulales > Pirellulaceae > Rhodopirellula. The sequence continues at coordinate 98,967 of JBGSMN010000197.1, read as the reverse complement.
GTTTGTTGGCACGCATGCGTCATTGACTGAAAGCCAAATTTCAATCAGCAGTTGCTCTCGGAGTTTTTGCCATGCCCCGTTTGATGGGCGTTGACATCCCCAACGACAAACAGATCCAGTATTCCCTTACCTACCTTTATGGGCTTGGCTTGTTCCGCGCTCGGGAAGTATGTCAAAAATTGGGAATCGACCCGGCCTCTCCCGCCAGCGACATCAGCGACGAAGACCTTGGTCACATCGCCGCCATGCTGGAGCGTGATTATTTGGTCGAAGGGCCACTGCGTCGCCAAATCACCCAAAACATCAATCGGCTCCGCGAAGTTAAATCGTACCGTGGAATCCGTCACCGCGTCGGGTTGCCCGTTCGCGGCCAACGTACCAAAACCAATGCCCGCACCCGCAAAGGCCCACGTAAGACCGTGGCCGGCAAGAAGGGCGTCAAGGATTTGCGATAGGCTTCTTCGCATTTCGCTTTTTCATTTCATTACACTTACATGTTTGCTTGAGACCCACCGGTGGCAAAGACCAACAAAAAGAAACGCGTCCGTCGCAACGTCAGCAACGGGATCGCTCATATTCATGCGACGTTCAACAACACGACTGTAACGATCACCGACACCAAAGGCGACACGTTGTGCTGGGCGAGTGCAGGCACGAGCGGTTTCAAAGGCAGTCGTAAAAGCACCCCGTTCGCGGGTCAATGTGCCGCCCAGCAAGCTGCTGAGAAAGCCACCAAGTTTGGCATGCGAGATGTCGAAGTGCGCGTCAAAGGTCCCGGTTCGGGACGCGAGAGTGCCATCACGTCCCTGCAATCCGCTGGGCTGAATGTGAAGTTGATCGAGGAAGTCACACCGATCCCTCACAACGGCTGTCGCCCCCGTAAGAAACGTCGCGTTTAAAACCGCTGTTTTCGCTAGCCATGCCGGTTCATTCCGGCCACCTCAACCAGTTCGGTCGATGCTGTTCTGCTCGCCCAAACTCACCTCCCGCAACCAATTAATTCGCCGAAAGCACCTCAACATGTCGATGCATATCCGTTGGCGTGGCATGGAATTGCCCAGCACGCTCGAAGTCAATCGCGACACGCTGACCCAAACCTATGGAAAATTCTCTGCCGAGCCGTTTGAACGCGGTTTCGGTGCGAGCATCGGAAACAGCATGCGACGCGTGCTGTTGAGCAGCCTGATGGGCAGCGCTGTCACGCAAATCAAAATCCGTGGCGCTCAACATGAGTTCACCTCGATCCCGGGCGTCCTCGAAGATGTTACTGATATCGTCTTGAACGTGAAATCGCTGATCGTCCGCAACAACAGTGACGCGACCCGCGTGATCACCGTCGAACGCAACACGGCCGGCGTGATCACCGGCGGCGACATCGAAACCGATGCCGATGTCGAGATCATCAACAAGGATCACGTCATCGCCACTCTGACCGATGACAAGCCATTCATGATGGAAATGGTTGTCGAAAGCGGTCGCGGTTATGTGCCCAGCACCGAACATAGCAGTGTCGATCACGAAATCGGTATCATCCCGATCGACGCCGTGTTCAGCCCGATCACGCGAGTTCGTTATGAAGTGGAAGCGACACGGGTCGGTCAAAAGACCAACTACGATCGCTTGAATCTCGAGATCTGGACTGATGGAACGATCAACCCTGAAATGGCATTGACGGAAGCGGCCAAGATCCTTCGCAAACACCTCAACCCGTTCGTGCAGTACCGCGAACTTGGTCCAAGCATTTTCTCGGCGGCTCGTGGTGGTGCTGGTTCACCTGAAGCACAACTCGAAGCCAAACTGAATATGACATTGGCAGACTTGCGATTGTCGGTGCGAGCCAACAATTGTTTGGAGAGCGAAAACATTATGACTGTTCGCGATCTCGTCCAACGCAACGAAGACGCGTTGTTGGAAGTTCGCAACTTCGGTGACACTACGCTCAATGAAGTCCGCGAGAAACTTTCCCAATACGGACTCCACCTCGGCATGCGAGTGCCAAACCAACCGCTGTTTTAGAACGGCCAGAAACGGCGATAATCGCTGAGACGTTCGCCAAGCCAAACGGCAAATCGAAACTCTTGACGAGTTCCGCTACAGAAGAAAAAACCAAAAACTTTCGGGACACGTCGGCAATTGAACGCCAACGAATTCCCTTGTCAAATCCGATCCATTCACAATTAGCTCAGTAGACAACTGTTATGCGTCACCGTCGCAAAGGCCGCACGCTCGGTCGCTCCCCATCGCACCGCAAGGCACTGCTCAAAAACCTCACCGCTGCCTTGTTCTTGACTGAACGTGACGCGACTCTCGATGAGAACGCACCGAAGGTTAAGGGTCGCATCATCACTACCTTGGAAAAGGCCAAAGAGGTCCGCCCCACGGTTGAAAAGTGCATCACTCTGGCTAAAAAGGCACTCATTGCGAAAACGGACGCCGAGCAATATGCGACCGATGCGGAACGCAACAGTGACGCGTACAAGAAATGGCGCACCAGCGAACAGTGGCAGAAATGGGCCAACGCCCGCGCTCCTTACGTCAACGCCCAACGCCGTGTACTGCAACTTTGCGGTGATCGCGAAGCTGTTGCGATTTTGTTCGACACGATTGCACCACGCTTCGTCGATCGTCCCGGTGGATATACCCGGATCATGCGACTGGCCACACCACGTCTCGGCGATGGTGGCACCCGCGCGATTTTTGAATTGGTCGGCGGATCGAACGACAAAGTCAAACGTACCGCATCCAAGCCTGCGTTTGAATCCGAGTCTACGAGAACGGAAGACGCACCCGCCGAAGAAACCGCTGCAACTTAAATCGCATCGATCTCAATTGAACAAAAGCGCCCTGAATTATCAGGGCGTTTTTTTTTAGTGCTCTCTGCTTATGCCGATGCTTTCATACCATCAACTTCATTCCCTACTCTCACACTGGCTTCCGCTCGATAGTTCAGCGATTGTTTGCACCGCCGTTGCCAATGGGTTTAGCGGAGGCATGGTTTACCGGATCGAGTTAGCGTCTGCCGAAAAACAGGTAACCACATGGGCATTGAAAGCTGCGGCGATCACGACACCACGTGAGCGGATGATTCAGATTGCTAGAATCGTGCACGCTGCCTCACAAAACTGCGAGTTGCTCGCGCCACCTTTGATCCGCCGCGATTCGGATTGGAGTCTTGTGAGTGAGTTCGGATTCCACTGGGAACTTGCTCGCTGGATCTCTGGCCAACCGCTGACTAGTGATGCGTGCGATGACGATATCGCAAGCGGTGCCGAAGCGATTGGACGTGTGCACGCGGCGATGAATCCACTCGGCCAGACAAACCTGACAAGCGGTGCCACGCCACGCTGCATCTCCAGTCGTGTCGATCGTCTGCAGCAACTCACGCCAAAAATTGAAATGCTGGCGAGACGATCTGCGACTTTGGAGAAATTGTCACAGATGTTGGCGGCCCAGCTCACGGCGGAGTCCGAGCACGACCCAGCCTCTCAGTTTCGCTGCCACCATCTCGCTCGTTCACTTATCGAAGCGACTGACTTGTTGACCCATTGTTGGGCAAAACGAACGCCGCCCTTGCTCTCTCGCTTGGTTCAGCACGCGCAGTTCTCTCACTTTTTCCCGATTCAGTGGACATTCCGGGACGTCCATCGCGAGCACGTTTTGTTTGGACCCCACGGCCGCGTCAATGGCGTGATCGATTACGACGCCATCGATCAGGACAACCCCGCCGCCGACATTGCCCGCTGGGCAGGCGACTTCGCAAGAAAAACAGAGATTTCATCAGCCCTGACTCCCAATCGACCAGCCACCGATTCACTTTCCGCCGCTGTGGCGGGATATCGCCGAATCTGGCCATTTTCAGATCGTGAACACGAACTAGCAGAAACACTTCTTGAAGCCAGTTCTTTGGGGGGACTGGGCAACTGGCTCGTGTGGCTGATTTTAGAGAATCGGCAGTTTGATGCCTCTGCCGATCGAATCCGGGGGCGGATTACTCATTTAATCGCTTCAATCTGCCGAATCTGTTAAGATTGACATCTTTATATGAACTCACGAATCCGTTCGACGACAAACGGACAATTCCTCTTCTGTCGAATCTGAACTCAATGGTGACTCCCTTGATGACCCAAGCCAACTTGAAACGATTTCCGACGACCATCGCATTTTTGTTCGCCGCATGCTGCTCAATGGCGATCCTGACACTTGGAGTTGGCACGTTCCGCACGCCTGTCAGTGCGGCCGATGGCAGCGATGCATCAAGTTTATTTTCCGATGGACTGTCACTGGGACGCTACGGACAAACTGACTTCGGTTCGACTAGCGAGCAGCCAGCCAAGGTGGAGGCTGCCTACTATTCCGTCGACGGACAGCCAGACATGGTGCTGATTGCGGTCGCTGTTGAATTGGAATCGCCCTGGCACATTTACTCGTTGACGCAGCCCAAGGGCGGACCTCTGCCAACGAAGATCAAGCTGGTCGATGCCGATGGTTTGAAATTAGTTGGCGATTGGCAGAGCGATACGCCACCTAAGAAGAGCATCTCGCAAGAGTTCAGCGGCGTCACGATTGAAGAGCATGACGATCAAGTCACGTTCTTTGCCTTCGCGCGAATCGAGCAGCCTGGACAAACGGCCCAGTCGCTATCGAAGCTCAAGCTCGAAATGAGTGGTTTGACGTGTGTCTCGGGCGGTGCCTGCCAACCGCTCGACGAGACTTTGACCGCCGAGTTGGCTGGCCCAGCACCTGCGACGCTTGCCGCCTTCGCGCCGCTCACTGCGGGTACCAAGGATGCAGTGAGCACTAGCGAACCTAACGTTTCGCAGATCCCGTTGTTCCAAGAAGCCGACTATGCGATTCAGTGGCAAGCGTATGTTTCTGCGTCATCATTACATCCTGGTGAGCAAGCTGCACTGATTTTCACGGCGCTGCCTGTCGGTGAGTACCACATCTATCCAGGGGTGGCTGGCGATGCCCCGATGTCGACCAACTTTGCCATCGAAGAGAAGGCCGGTCTGCGAATTGCGACTCCGCAAACGGATGCAAAGACCGTTCGCGAAGAGCCAGTCCCTGGGATCGTCAGTGTATTTCATCCAGGCGAAGTGAAATGGACGTTGCCGATTGAAGTCCCTGCTGATGCTGAACCTGGGCAACGTACGATCAGCGGTGCGATTGCTTATCAAGCCTGCACGTCTCAAAACTGTCTTCTGCCGATGGCATTGCGTTTTGAAGCGAAAGTGAATGTGTTGCCAGTCGATGCGCCAGAGGGCGATGGCAGCCAACAATTGACCGCGATCAAACTAGTAACGGTGACTTCCAAAGATGCCAAAACGTTGGCCAAAGACACGAGCTGGGTCGACGAGATCACGCCAGTGGTCGAAACACCAGCCCTGCTAGCGCCTGAATCACCTGCGCCCGTTGAACCAACGATCAACGACGACAAAATCGAAGCGCCAGCCCTTGCCGCAGCGTTGAACAACAGCAGCGTTGATGAGGCAGACGAACCGGAAACGGCAATTGGATTGCCACTGATTTTGACGTTCGCCTTCATCGGTGGTTTCATTTTGAACTTCATGCCCTGCGTGTTGCCGGTTGTTGGTTTGAAGGTGATGAGTTTCGTACAGCAAGCAGGTGCGGATCGCCGTCGAGCTTTCATGCTGAACGCCGCTTACTCAGCCGGGATCATGGCCATCTTTGCCGGGTTGGCGGTATTGATGATTTTCTTTTCGATGGCTTGGGGAGAGATGTTCACGTACATGAGCGTTCGCATCGGCCTGATCGTGCTGCTGTTTGCGATGGCGCTGAGTTACTTCGGATTTTGGGAGTTGCCTGCTCCGGGCATGGCTTCTAGCAAAGGTGCTCAAGACCTGCAAAAGCGAGAAGGGTACACCGGAGCTTTCTTCAAAGGCATGTTTGCAACGATCCTTTCGACTCCTTGCAGCGGGCCATTGCTCGGTGGGATTTTCCCTTTGATCGGTGGCAAGTTATCGCCCATCGAATCGACGATTGTGATTCTGGTCGTGGGCTTAGGGATGGCGGTGCCTTACATCATGATGGGAATCTGGCCGAAACTCACGTCGTGGCTTCCCAAACCAGGTCCTTGGATGGAAACGTTCAAAGAGTTTCTGGCGTTCCTGTTCTTGGCAACAGTTGCATTTTTCTTTTACACCTTCAGGGACGAAGACAAACTGTGGGTGTTCGTCTGCTTGATGGGTGTTTGGTTTGGATGCTGGATTATCGGCAAGACACCTGCGTGGCAAACGTTGCAACGACGAATGATTGCTTGGGTCTCAGGTGTTACTGCTGCCGTCGCGATTTCTGTACTTGCGTTCCAGTTCCTCGGCCCTGTGCCGCCAGGGCAGCAAGTGGACACTGCCGAGGAAGCTCTGATCGCTTGGGAGGATTACAACGAAGACCGATTGCAAGCGTTGCAGGCCGAAGGCAAAACGGTGTTGGTTGATTTTTCGGCGAAGTGGTGTTTGAGTTGCCTCGTCAACTTGAGCGTGGCCATCGACACTAAACCGACGGCGGAACTCGTTGCTGAGTTGGATGCTGTCGCGATGTACGCGGATTGGACCGACCATAGCCCCGAAATCAAAGCCAAACTGGATGAGTTGGAAAGCAAGTCGATTCCGTTACTGGCAATCTATCCCGGAAGTAATCCAAAGAAACCGATTTTGCTTCGCGATCTCGTCACACAGCAAGACGTTCTCAAAGCACTCCGCGAAGCAGGCCCCAGCCAAGGAGCGGCAGTGGCAACTCGCAATCTAGCGTCGCCCCGCACGGTCGCCAACCGATGATTCGATCACATCTCTTATCGTGGTTGTGTTGTTCCTTGGCGATCGGACTTTGTTCCGTTACCGCCGCTGAAACTTTAGCCCCAATTCGTGTCTCAGCAGACGGAACTCATTTTGTCTGTAGCCACGAAACTGCGTCTGGCGAAACTCAACCATTCATCATTTGGGGTGTGAACTACGATCACAACGGTGCTGGTGAGTTATTGGATGAGTACTGGATCGAACGTTGGGATGAAGTCGTCGAAGACTTCGCGGAGATTAAACAACTCGGTGCCAACTGCGTCCGCATTCATCTGCAAGTCGGAAAATTCCTCGACGCGCCCGATAAACCCAATCAAGCCGCGCTGGACCAGCTTGCCAAACTGGTCAAGCTCGCCGAGCAGACAGGACTGTATCTGGATATCACGGGGCTGGCCTGTTACCACAGCGCCAACGTGCCCACATGGTACGATCAGCAGAGCGAGCAAGACCGCTGGCAAACGCAAGCGTTCTTTTGGGAATCGGTCGCACAGGTTTGCAGCAATAGCCCGGCGGTGTTCTGCTACGACTTGATGAATGAACCGATCCTCGCGGGCAAGCAAGCGGAAACGCAGTGGCTGGCCGGAGAACTCGGCGGCAAGTTTTTTGTCCAACGATTGACACTGGACATGGCTGGTCGCTCACGAGAGGAAGTTGCCAAGGCTTGGGTGGATCGTATGGTGGCCGCGATCAAGAAGCATGACCAGCAACATCTCATCACCGTAGGCGTGATCCCTTGGGTATTCGTCTTCGGAGGCGGGAAACCTCTGTTCTACTCGCCCGAAGTGAGTGAGAACCTCGATTTCGTAGCAGTCCATTTCTATCCCGAAAAGGGACTCGTCGACAAAGCCCTGACCGCGCTAAAGGTGTATGACATCGGCAAACCGCTCGTCATCGAAGAGATGTTTCCGCTGAAATGTTCAGAAACAGAACTGGCCGAATTCATCACGGAATCAACCGCGTTCGCTGACGGTTATATCAGTTTCTACTGGGGCAAGACGTCTACGCAAATCCGTCAGGCTCCCGAGCGAACAATGGCCGAGGCCATCACGGCATCGTGGTTAGAGCGTTTTCAAGCAATGGCTCCTCGTCAATAAGAACGTGGCTAGCATCTGTTCGGATATCAGCGTGCGGTTGTCGTGGAGTACTGACGAAGTCATTGCCAAACTCCTGAACCTGTTTCGATACCTGCGAGTTGTCCAACACGCTGGAGCTGCCGAATCAATTCCGACGGTGACATGAAACGTTGATCAGGAGTCTTTCGCAGCAGCTTCATCACCACGTCGCTGAAGCGCTCGTCCAACCCAAGTTGGCATTCGTGCGGCGGTTTGGGCTCGTCGTGGCGGAATTTGTCCATCAAGTCCACCACCCCGAGCGCTTCGTAGGGCGGGTGTCCGGTCAACAATGCGTACAAGGTTGCTCCCAAACTATATTGGTCCGAACGCCCGTCGCACTGCGTCGCGTTGAGCAATCGTTCCGGCGCGAGATAACACAGATCACCGATCACGTCACCAGGCCGTGTCAATTGAGCTGCGTCGATCTCTTCGAGCGCGCGGGCAAAAATCAAATCCGTCAAAAGATATCGCATCTCATGTTGCCGACGCAGGATATTCGATGGCGTGACGTTGCGATGAACGATTCGATGTTTCTCGGCTTCCTGGAGTGCCAAAGCAATGTCAACGGCCAACCGCCACACTTCCTTCCAGTCCAACATTCCGCCGACACCAACATGTTCGATCAATTCACGAACGCTGATGCCGTCGACCCATTGCATCGCCGCCCAGCAATAGGGACCTTGTTTTCCGGCTTTGTACAATCGCACGATGTTGTCATGACGGATCGGAAGGACGGTTCGCATCGCGCGAATGAATCGTTCGCGTTGTACATCCGTCGAAGCCATCGCTGGTTGCAAAACTTTCAACGCCACGATTCGTTCTCGCCGCGTATCGAATGCTTTAAATACGACACTGTTGGGACTGGAGGTGACGAGTTTGTCGATGCGATAACGATACAGCGTATGTCCCACCAAATCACGTACAGACCTGATCGCGGGTTTGGGCGATTCCGGCTTGGCTGCTTCAGGTTCTACAGGCGATTGCGTCGATGTCACGGATGATTGCGGGACCACGGTCGGCGCATCGAGACCGTCGAGCACGGTCACTTTCATACGCGTATCACCCACTTGGATCTCGGCACCCGTTGAAACTTTGGAGGTTTGATCGAGTGGTCGACCGTTGAGCCGAACGCCGCCCGCACCTCCACGATCTGCAAGAGCCATTGATTCGTTTTGAGCAATCAGCTCGCAATGAACGCGACTGAGTTTCGGGTCGCGAATTTGAGTATGGCTATTTGAGCCGCGACCGATCACAAACGGTTCGGATGAGTCGGCTTCGAAATGTCGCCCAGCGTCTGGCCCGTCGGTGATCTCTAATACAAATCGAATCGGTGTCATGGTGTCAGGGATCTCGCGTTGGCTGGAACGTCGGAAGGAAATCTGTCAGCGGGCGGTTCGGTGTGGTTGGGCGGCGGAGCCAACCCGTAGAGGGCAATTTCAAATTCAGTCAATGGTTGTCTTGATCGTGTTCTTGCTTGAGCGATCAATTCGTCCACATCGAGGTCGGCTTTCGACTCGCCGATGTTTTCAATCAAAACATCCATGATCGAATGCGTTGGACGCAGGCCGCTGGATTGCGCATGTGTGGCGGCAGCAACTGCAAGTTGTAGCGCGGTTTCATTGCGACCTGCGTCTCGCAGTCGCTGTACCGAGTCGCTCAAACGGTTCAGTTCGTAGGCGGCAAAGATTTCTTGCGCGTTGGTGGACTTTTCGTTCGCGCTATCTTGTTCGGCACGGTTAGATTTCGCTGCGGCCAAGTAGGTTGCCGCCGTGGACCGCTCTTGAGCTAATTGATCCCGTAGCTCGTTCAACTGCCAACTGGCCTTAATCCATGACATCAGCACGAGGAGTGTTAAAAGCACCAACGCCAACGCGGCGGTTCCCGATACGGTGGCGACCAACAAATGCCGATGGATGGCGTGTTCGATCCGCCGTCCCAGACTGGGCGGACGGGCCATGATCGGATGTCCGGACAAGAACCGTCGCAGATCGTCGGCCAACGCTTCGGCGGATTGATAGCGATCGACTTTTCGTTTGGACAAACACTTTAACGTGATGATCTCGAGTTCACGCGGAATGCCCGGAATCAGAGTCCTGGGCGAAATGGGTTCACGCGTCAAGACTTGAGCCACAACATCGATCGGATTGGCCGCTTGGAAAGGTGGGCTTCCGGTCAACATTGCATATAAGACTGCTCCGATCGAATAGATATCGGCTGTCGGACCGACAACCTGGTTGGCAATTTCGGACGCAGACGAACTACCGCCGGCTTGTTCGGGCGGCATGTAATGCGGAGTGCCAATCAGTTCACCGACCGTCGTCAGTTCCGATTGCGACGCTAGACTTTTGCAAACACCAAAGTCGGTGATCCTTGGTTGGCCATGGGAATCGATCAGGATGTTAGCGGGCTTGATGTCGCGATGAATTATGCGTTGCCGATGTGCGTACCCGATCGCAACCGCGACATCGTGGGCGACACTCGCGGCCGACTCCGGTTGCATCGGTCCGTTACGCAAGCGTTCAGCCAAGCTCTCGCCTTCAATGAGCGCCATCGTGAAGTACAAGTGGCCGTCGTGTTGGCCGACATCAAAAACCGGTACGATTCCCGGATGATCCAACGAAGCTGCTGATTCTGCTTCGGTTAAGAATCGCCGCACCGTATCAGGATGCTGCTCACCGAGCATCATTTTCAGCGCGACGACCCGTCTGAGCGAAATCTGTTTGGCGCGATAAACGACCCCCATCCCGCCGCGTGCCAGTTCGCCGATGATTTCATAATCATCGATCCGCTGGGCGATCGGCATGTGCGTGATTCCGTTGGTTGAACTGCCACCATTCAAATCGGGTGTCACCGTGTCGGCGTCGAGAACATCATCGAGTGGGAGCGGCTGGGTCATGGTTCTTGCACGGGTTCAATCCTTGAGGGGTACCAGAGAATCCCAAAAGCCAGAGGTTTAGGGAACCTTCCATTGCGTTAATTTTCGATGAACCCTGAGCAGTAAAGGTTTGATGAAGAACGTCTCCAGGACCGCATCACGATGCATCTTCAACTGACCACGTCTGTTTTCGGTTTATTGGTTGTCGCGTTGGCTACTATGACGAACACCATTGCTCAACCCATCTCGAGCAAAGGTTCCAATACTTTGGGGCAATGTTAGTGCCAAATTTATTCGAGGCTTTGCAACAGTCGGGGAGACTGCGGGAACCTTTGAAGTGTTTCAAGAGGTAGCAATCGCCGATAAGAACTCGCACGAAGCGATGAAGTTTATCCAGTGATCCAGGTCGTCACCCGAAGCCGCCGCAATCATCTCAGAGGTTGGTTTCATTCCTGCGAAGTAAGCATTCGCATGATCGTCACCAGATCGAGTCGGCCGACTCATGCCCCCCATTTCAGTGGTGGGCTGTGAACGTTTAGTGAAGTGATTTGATTTGAATCTCACCACGCCCCACGACGTCTCGTTTGGGTTAAAATATCGGTCCTTCGTATTACGCAAACCCTCTATGCTCTAAATCCAACAGGCCATGAGGGTGACCGGGATACGAATTTTCGTGATCCCACCCGCCGAAAACCCTTCAACATGAGAAGCCTGCCCAAATGAAAGCCACTCCAAAAACATCTGCAGTCCAACCGACCGACAACAGTGAATCCCGGCGTGGGTTCTTGCGGGCAGGGTTGGCCACGTCCGCGATCGCCGCATCGACGCTTGCGGGGACATCGCGTTTGTCGGCCGCCGACGAATCTTCGTCACCGAGTTCCAACGGTCCCGTTCGGATTGCCTTAGTCGGTTGCGGTGGCCGGGGGACGGGAGCCATCAACGATTCTCTAACGATCAACAAAAATGTCAAACTCGTGGCGCTCGCGGATTTGCAGATTGAGAAATGCGAAGGCGCACGCCGTGGGATGATGGGTCGGCATGCTGACAAAGTCGACGTCCCCGATAGCAAAATGTATGAGGGCCTCGATGCTTACAAACGCGTCCTCGAAGACCCCGAGGTCGATCTCGTGTTGCTGACCACCTCACCCGGTTTTCGCCCCTATCACATCGCCGAAGCAGTCGATGCCGGGAAACATGTGTTCGCCGAAAAACCAACTTGCGTTGATCCCGCTGGCTATCGGATTTGCGTGGCTGCGCACGATCGCGCCGTCGCCAATGGCACCGCTATCGTGACGGGCACGCAGTACCGTCGGCAAGCTAACTACATCGCAGCGGTACAGCAAATCCGTGACGGTGCGATCGGTGACATTGTTAGTGCAACTACTCGCTACTGTTCAAATTCCATCTGGTTTAAGAATCGCCAAGAAGGCATGAGTGAGCTGGAGTATCAACTGCACAACTGGATGCACTTTATTTGGTTGTCGGGTGACCAGATTACCGAACAAGCCGTGCATAACATTGACGCCATCAATTGGGTGATGGATTCCGCCCCAGAAACCGCCTACGGTTCGGGAGGTCAGTTCACACGTCCTGAGGGTAGCGAAATGTGGGACAGTATGTCGATCGACTACCAATACCCCGGTGACCGCATTGTTTCGTTCATGTGTCGTCAAATTCCTGGCACGCAAGGCGATAACGGCAGTGTGATTTACGGCAGCGAAGCGAATATGCACATTGCCGCGATGAGTGGCGGCTCCAAAATTGTCGATCGCAAAGGCAAGGAGATCTGGTCGGCGACGGGCAGTATCTCGGATGCCTATCAACAGGAACACAAAGATCTCGTGGACTCCATCATCGCGGGCAAACCGATTGTTGAACTCAAGCAGACTGCTGAAAGTTCGCTCACCGCCGTGATGGGTCGATTGGCTGCCTACACGGGGCAAAAAGTCTCTTGGAAATTCCTTACCGAAGAATCCAAGTTGGATCTGTTTCCCAAGAACATGGCCGCCGCAGGAATCTCACCATCGGAAGGCTATGCGATTCCAGGTCAAACGAAACTTATCTAAGTCGGCAATCTGTTTCGACAGCTCGGCGTGAATCACCTGCTTTAAGGGAGTCGGTCATGAGAACGATTCGATTCGATCCACTACCGGGTTGCCAGCCATATTTGAACGAGCGTCTGATGCGTGTGCGTCAGACGCAAGATGGTTTCCCGCTGATCGAGTTTCTCCGCGAGTTTCATCCACCAACACCACGTGAGAACTGGCTGCAATGGATCGACGATGGCGACATCACGCTCAACAATGAGCGTGTTCATCAAGCTGCGCGGGTCCACGTGGGGCAGCGTTATCGTCACGCAGTTGCAAATTACACCGAACCGCCCGTGCGCGCCACGATAGGAGTGATCCATGAAGATGATGCACTTCTCATTGTGGACAAGCCCGCACCGCTGCCAGTGCATCCGAGCGGTCGATTCAATCGCAATACACTGTCGAGTCTGCTCGCGAGTGTTTACCCTCTCGAGAAACTAAGAATCTCGCATCGGCTCGATGCTAACACAACTGGCGTCGTCCTGTTCTGTCGCACCTCACCATCCGCCGCCTTGGTGCAGCAACAATTTCAGCGCCGTCAAGTTGAAAAACTATATCTCGCTCGCGTGATCGGGCACGTGCCTTTTCAAACACACCTTTGTGAACTGAAAATCAGCACTGCCCATAGCGTTGGTGGTTCCGATACGGGCGGTGCCCGCACCACGCATGACGATGGACAGACCGCAGAGACTATGTTTCACTGTTTGAATCGATACGATGACGGAACCTCGCTCTTGCAAGTCACGCCGATCACCGGACGTACGAATCAAATTCGCGTACATGCGGCTGCGATGGGTTTCCCGGTGATGGGAGATCCTTTTTACGAACGCACATTCGATCAATCTGACACGCCCAAGGTCTCGCCCACGCAAACGCTCTCTCTGGATCAGCCGCCAATGTGTTTGCATGCTTGGCGGATCGCCTTGAAGCATCCAATGACGCATGAAAACGTTTCATTTGAGAGTCCGCCACCTGAGTGGGCAGAGGATCGTTGTGTTGTTCCCGAAAAATGAACTTCTCGCTTTTTCCCGAGTTGCTTTTGTTTTTCGTATACCGAGTGGATCGGTATCACGCGGTCCGATAGGTTGTTGATTCTTGGCAATCTACCTTTCTAGTTTCCGCTCGATCGCTTCTGTTCTTTCTCAGAGGAGTAATCCGCTATGCGTTACACAGTTTGCTTGACCTTGCTCGCCGCGTTTGCAATAAACCCGGCCTTTGCGGGTGACAAAAAGTCGCCGTGTCGCGGCAAAAAGGACGCAGCGAAAACCACAGTCGCTCAAACGGACAAGGTCGAGAAGTCCGACGAACCACCGAGAGACCCAGGTGTTAGCGAACTTGACATTGGACGTCTTCAAGGAAATTCAATCAAAGTTAAAGCACTCGGGTTTTGATCCTGGCCCTGAATCTGGAAAACTAACACCCCAAACATGTGATGCCATGAAAGCCTATCAGCACAAACACCATCTGTCCGAAGGCGCAGTGACCTATGAATTTCTGGAGCACATCGGCGTGAAGCCATAAGCAATTCTAGTTGTCGCAACCGTTGCCTGCTGAGTTGCTCGACAATCGGGGGATGCGAATAGTCCAGTGCTTCGGCCGCCTCAGGCCTCGCGAGTCAGATCAGTGCAAGAATTCCGGGAGGCAGTGCAATGTGATAGGAATTGTGTTACCCGATGGTTGGGATTTGATTGAGCCTTAGCTCTTGGGCCATCAACGAACCAGCACTGAGAACCCAGCCACACAGCCAGAAAACGCTGATGGGCAAGCCGCGTCGCGTTGGCACACAGCGTCCTGCCCGGCTAGACTCTATGGTGAGAAACATCGTTTTTTCCTGAAAAGTAGATGCCATGGTTTTGAATTCATTGAGACGAACTCCAATCGTACTGCTGATTCTGTTAACCATCGTGCCCGCATGCAAGGAGAAAGAGAAACCTCCAGTCAAGAAAGAAACTCCGCATCCAAAACCTGCGGAGCCGTCAACACCGGCTGAACTGCCGTCAGCACCCGCGCAGCCGCCTCGTTCATCAACGAGCAGCAGCCCGGCAGGCACCAGTTCCGCAGGCAACGACTCGGTAGCGGCTGGGTCAACCACGCTCGCCTCGCCAATGGATGCGGCGGCAGCAGGTCAACCGGCTGCCTCAACATCGACGACGAAACCGATGCCCGGTCGCGCACCCGCCTCGCGTCCTCCCCGCCGTGATCGTGCGGTCGTGAAGGGGACGACGGATCGTGATGGTGACGTTTCGTTAGACATGCTCGCCAAATCGCTCGCGTCGGCCATCGACCGGGCGGGACGTGCCTTCAAGGGTGGTGACGCTGACGCCGCTTTGGCTGAAGCAATTCGTGCCCGTCGCACACTTCCCTCATCAGAGCAAATCAAAGCTCTCGGTGCAGAGAGTGGTTCTAACGGCGAAACGCTCGCGAAACAAATCGAAGCGATGCGAGCGAAACTTGACGCAGCATTAGAGCGACTTGAAAAAGCAGGTGCAGGCGACGCGCCCGGCAGTGTGATGACGCAAGACTTGGTGATCGAGTGAACCAGCCGATGAGTCTGTCTGAAACGATTCAGTCCAATCGCAAACCTGCGGGCGGTGATGTGCCCCAATTGGACTTGCGCCGCAAGGTCACCTGCCCATCGTGCTGGCATCACTTCGCACCCGAATCAGCCTTGTGGGTGGCCACCCATCCCAGCTTGATCGGTGATGCCAGGTTGGGCGAGAACGAAGCGATTCGTTTTCTGCCCACGCGGTTTGATTCGTACACCAATGCGATTGATCGCAAGGGTTCGGTTTGTCAAGAACTCGCTTGTCCGCGCTGTCATCTTACGTTGCCGCGACCGCTCCTGGAACTCTCACCTTTGATGCTTTCGATCGCTGGTGCACCGTCCTGCGGCAAGTCTTATTTTTTGGCATCGATGGCTTGGCAGTTGCGACAAAACCTCCCTACAGAGTTTCGCGTCGCCATCAGTGACGCCGATCCTCAATGCAATCGCATTCTCAACGATTACGAAGAACAACAGTTTTTTAATGCGGATCGTGATACACCGATCCGTTTGCGAAAAACCGAAGAGCAAGGTGATCACTATGCTGCAGTGCGGATCGACGATCAAGTGATTTTGTATCCGCGTCCGTTTCTGTTTGGCATTCGTCCGATGCCAGGTCATCCGAACGTCGAGAAGGCTCGCTCAGTGGCCCGTCTATTGTGCTTGTATGACAACGCAGGCGAGTCGTATCTGCCAGGCCGTGATGGGATTACCAATCCAGTGACGCGTCATTTAGGGCAAGCCTCGACCTTGTTTTTCTGTTTTGACCCATCGCAAGACCCACGAATGCGCTCGCAACTTATCGGCAAAACGACGGACGTCCAGGTCGTCGAACAAACCGTGACATCGCGTCAAGAACTTGTCTTTCATGAAATGACCGAACGATTCCGCCGTTTAACTGGACTGGGACAAAGCGACGTGACTGACAAACCGCTTGTCGTGATCGTTACCAAGGCAGATTGTTGGCGAGCATTGGCACCGGGTTTGAAATTGCCGCGTCCGATCAAGACGAAACCAGACGGAAGTTTATCAGCGATCGATTTTGGTATGATCGAAATGATCAGCGCTCAAGTTCGCGAGTTGCTGTTTCGCTTCACACCGGAATTGGTGTCGGCCGCCGAAGCATTCAGTCGCAATGTGCTCTTCATTCCCGTCAGCGCAACCGGTCGTGCACCGGAGAAAGATTCGCAGAGCGGAGTGGTTGGCGTTCGTCCGCGAGATATTTGCCCGGTGTGGTGCGATGTGCCGTTGTTGGCCGTGGTGGCACGACACGGGGCTGGGCTCATTCCATTTGTAGGTTAGGGACACGTGCCGCAAGAGTTAATATACACGTCCGCAGAAAGCGGCCTGAAAGCTGGCAGTCGCGGTTTCTGCACCGTCGGAGCAACTGATGGCATGCCGCCGCGCACCGTCACGTTACTGGAGTCGTTGTCGGGTTATCGACACACCCATTCACCGACGCAGCAACCGCACCCTGGCAACCCAGTGAACTGGAGTCATCTGCATACCGAAGCGGGTGATTCGTTGCTCAGCCGGATCGCGGATGCGGGGTTGGACTATTCGGGGCGTTCCAACAAGATCGCGCATCACGTGCTCTTGTCGAGTTCGCAAAGAGCGATGACCGGTCCCGCCGCCATGGCTGCAGCAGCAGGGAATCTGGTGGAGACGTGGAATCACGCACCCATGCGAATTCCAAATCGATCACTTGCCGAGGGCACGGTGCCGAGCCTGCCAGCACGCGCGTGGCAGAGCGTATCGGGGGATGCGGGCTGGGCGGGTGTGCTGGCCGCAACAGCGACCGATCCCGCGAAGCCAACCGCCTACTTGATATTTGAAGCTTCACAAAACGTCTTTCTGTTGATCCAAGAAGCGATGGCCTTGTTATCGCCTGAGACGCGGTGGCGGATTACGTTCAGCACCCTTTTCATGGGCGTGCCGCCCGGCATGTCATGTCAATGGCGATGCGTGCTCGCTGGATCGCGGGAACACGCCAGTGTCCCACCGCACAATCGAGTGCTGCGCATCGACCTGACGTCGCCGCTCGGTGCTGCCCCTGAAGGAACCTTGGTGCACCTCGCTCGCACCGGAATCAATTTGCTCGCACCGAGCGAGGCCAATCCACAGCGAACATCTCGCAGTGCATCACTATCCGCTGCCCATGTGCCACCGGTACTCCCGCTGGAGTCGCCGGAGAATTGGCAGCAACCTCCGCAACTGCAAGCTTCCTTGCCGCCCCTCATCGTGCCCGAGCCAACCGGCCACACCTATCCACCCAATCGTGTGCCGCTATGGATCGCCATGGGTATGATCGTGTGCATGCTGCTGGCCACCGCAGGTTGGTTCCTTTACCAAGCCGGGCGTGTATCCAGTATTGCGGATGCTCAACCAGTGAACGAACCGTCGATCGAGCCAGCCGACGCTATTGAACGGAACGATTTTGATAGCGTCGAAGTCTCAGTGGAGGATGCCGAAGCAACACCACACCAGCCGTTCGATGCGGAATCAGAGAACATGGCTGAGCCACTCACTGATCTAAAGCCTGTTTCTGCACCGGAGAAAATGTCGGAGGTAGAAGCATCGCCAGATCAATTAAGCGATCCCGCACTGACCAGCGAAAAACCGACGGCAATATCTCGTGACCCACTTGCCCCTGTACCACAATCAGTCGCAAAAACCGAACCCGCCGAAGCAACCCCTGTCGAGATTCATTACCTGTTAGAACCCGCGACCTGGACCGTTTTTTCAAATCCAAAATCTGGTTGGGCAGGCGACCGAGAACGATTGGTTGTTAAAGCCAGTTTGCCGATACCGGAGGCTGTCGTCGGATTGGAGTTGATTGCTGAGAATCAAATGAAAAAAGTGAGCAATATCGTATATCAACGCGATAGCGGACAACTTCAGCTCAATGCCGGTGACGATCCACTCACTGGCGGCTCCATTCCCATTGCCACGTTCCAAACCAATCAAGTAATTTTGCAACCGAATTTTGCCCGGCGCATCGGGGACCGTTTCCTGCTCGCCAAAATCGGTAACACGTATCATTTGCTCACGCTCCATGGAGCCGTCACTCCCAAACACGGTATGGATCAACCACTGGAGCTTCAGTTGACTCCGTCGAAACCGATCGCGCGTTCGCTCGGAGCGATCTCGCCCGCGTTGCTAACCACCGCACGACTGCAATTGGCATCCCCTCCGCCTGACGGTTGGACCCTTCGAGCGAGCGAGCGAAAATTACTGCTTGTTAATTCCGAGGACAATGAGATCGAAATTCGCCTGGACATTGGCACCGCATTGCCTCTGCATGTCACCTATCGAACGAATGAAACGCGCGCCACGGTGCATCGTTTGGAATTCGTGATCGGCAACGATTTATTGATTGAATCGAAGCGTTTTTTCGTGACCCTCTCGCGTTTCAACATTGAGATTCCGTAAGTGGCCGTATCCTATCAATCTGTCCAAGAGCTGATCCGTTCGATGTGCGACTATTTGCAGTCGCCTTCGTCGGCGGATTTTGAATTCGTGCGAGACGAATCGGTTGCTTACAACGACCTTTGTCACGAAACCAATGCGCGGCTGAGTGAAGTCGCTGAATTAATTGACAACGGTTTGCGAGAGGATGCGTTGCAGCTTGCCGCAGTCAATGGTGATCTATTGCGGTTGTTTGAACTGCTCGATTTTCCACAGCGAGAACATTGGGTGACTTGGGTGGCATCGCTGGCCTTGCAGCCGCCTCCGGACCTCGATTACGAATCCGCAACTAAGCTCAATGCGGCGCATGCTAAAGTCGCGGAACTCGCACCGCTCATGAAACGCCATCGGATGCTCAACCTAGCTCGCGCCTCCGTGCGTAAACGCATCGCCGCGTTACAAGCTCTGCATACCAACGACCCTGACAATCCGATCTGGATCGAGGACGCAGCGACGCTGCAACTGTTGAGAATCGAGCAGATTCGCGAGGAACTGCAACAAGCGATCGACATTGATGATGACGAAACATTTCGTGCGCTCGTCAGCGAAGTCAAGCAAACGCAGTGGTGGGTCGAACTGCCCTCAAAGTTAAAATCACAACTTGCCCAAGGAAAAAAACACCTCGATGATCGTGCCGCACGACAGCAATTGCAAACCCAAGTCGATCAATTGCAAAATGCTTACGCTGCCTTTGATATACCCGGCGCAACGACGTGTGCTGAACTTGTTCGCAACACGTTGGCGTCGATGCAATTGCCAGCCGATGATCCGATTGCGATCAAGGCCGCTCCGGCTCTGGCCTGGGTAGATGAACAGGCCGCCGAGTTGGCCGAGCAGCAACGTGCTGCCGGTTTGATCGGCAGGCTCGAAGAGGCACTCGATCGTGGTGCCGATCGCGACACGATCGCTCGTGCCTTGGCGTCTGCCGAGGGTCTCGGTGATCGGTTGCCTCGTACGTTGCTGCAGCGAAGTCGCGAACGATTGGATTCGTTTGAAATGGTCACTCGTCGCAAATCCTTGATGGTGATCGTTGCTGCGGCGCTCGCCTTGGCAGCAATCGGCGGTAGTGTCGCATGGTTCCTAATGCATCAGAAAGAGGCCGCCCGGATCGCTGATCTCGAAACAACATTCACGGGGCTGCTTGATCAACAGCGATTCGAGGAGGCAAACCGGTTTCTCGATTTGCTCGATGGACCAACCCGCGCGCGAGCCGTTTTTTTGGCAGGCGAACAAACCATCACCCAACAGCTCGCCATCGAAACCGAGCGTGCTGAGGCGTTTGCCGCAGTGCTGGAGGAACTCGAAGCCGACACCTCGACGAAGCCGAATTATGCACTGCTCAGTCGGCTACGACATCTAGCGAAAACGCAAGATGAGCAAACGAAACTCGCGTTGCAAGAAGCCATCGCGGAAGATCGGCGATTGTTGGAGAAACAGGCCAGCGGTGCGACCAGTTCCGCCGAACTCGAAGTACTGCAACAGTCGATTGATCGTTTTTTCGATAGTGAACTGATTGGCGAGCAGCGATTCCAGCGCTTGCGTCAATTGCAAACGGAGACAGCCACGCTTGTGGTACGGCTGAACACGATGTCACCGGAACTAGCGAGCGTCGCCACACAGCTAGGAAAACTGCTCGATGCCGAGCACGTGCGACTCACTCAAACGTTGCAGCGTGATACCGCGATTGGTGAAATCACCAATGCTGTCGGTGACGGCTCGCGATTTCTCGCTGGGCTGAAACGGTTCGCGGAAACGCAGCCCGATGATCCAATGAGCGTGAGCCTGAAAGACCTACCCGAGGATGCCCTTGAGATCGAGAAAGCCGCGGCTTGGATCGCGGTCATCGCGGATGCAGCAATGCAGAATCCCGCCGCCGTCGATGCCGCTGTGAGCACACGATGGTTATCACGATTCGAGCAAGCAGAACAGATCGCTCCACAGCATCCTTTCTCATCACGACCGCGTGCGTTGTTGCCGCACATGCAGAGTATCGTACAGCGGCCACAAGCGATCGCGACAATCACGAGCATCTCTGAATCAAATCTGTTGTTACCGATGTACGTGTACACCCAACCGGAAACGAACGCACGTTTCTATTCACCACTGCCGCCTGATCGTGACGATCCGAAGGCCCACGTGGTCGACTATTACGCCGACACACTCTTGCTCGAACGCACACAAAATTTTGGAGTGCGGTATCAGGACGACGTTCGCCCTCACGTTTTCTTGGCGGGATACAGCGTGTTCGGAAAAACGTTACGTGACATGCTGGCTGAACTGAACGAAACCAACTTCACGGTCAAGTCCTATCGGATTTTGGACGAACTTCACCGGATTGACGATGCCAAGATTGATCCCATCTTCAAAGTACTGTTGCTGCGTAAATTGCTCGAGGCGATGTTACCGGCAAGCCATCCGCTGAGCGTTGGTTTTGAATCCATGTTAGCCGACATCACTCGCAGTGATCTGGACCTAACGAGCAATTGGTTATCACCCGGTGATAGTGATCCCAACGTGGTCGCGGCGAGGAAGACGGCCAGCGAGTTACTCGACGACATCAGTGATTGGAAACAACGCACCGAAGCGATGAGTCTCAGCTTTAAGGCAGTGCGTCGCCCTGCCCACACACCTCCGCGTTGGGTCGGCTGGGTCAGCCAAGTCGATGGTCAGTGGTACGGGATGCTGAATTCACCTGACTCTATGAATGCTAAAGAAGATTTGGTCGTGGTCCGATACGATGAGTCAGCGGACGGTGAACTAATCTCGATCAAGAATTCTCAGACGAATGACGGCTTGACGCAGCGGATCAGGATCGACCAACCCCGTGCTCTCGTCGTGGGTTTGCCGATTTATCGAGTGGATGCTGATCAAGTAGAAATACGCTAGATATTTAGCAATCCTGACTTTCTCATCAAGACTTGCCCAGCGTACTGGACAATCGCGATAGAATCTCTCGTCGCTGGCTATGATCGGGCGTCGCCTCCAGCGTGCTGCTGAGTGACACCAAGAATGCGGCGTAGTCGTTGTGCCAATCTGTTAACAGTTCGCTGGTGTCAATTCGCGGTTGCGGTATTCCCTGCGAGATGGGTTGATTGCCGGGCACGAGTTCAAAGGTTTCGTCGAACATCGGCATGAAAATCTTCGCCGGATCCAACCCTTTTGCTGCCAATAAATCTCTTAGCATGACCCGCGCGTCGTCGTCACCGTGGTTCAAGAATAATGCACCGCTTACAGGGCCTCGTTCTAACACCCAGTCGATTAGTTCTCCTTGATCAGCATGTGCGGAATAGTTACCGAGCCGACGGATTTCAGCCGCGACCTTGAACTGTGATCCATTGATGGTGACTCGTTTGGCGCCACTGGTGATGATTTGTCCTAACGTTCCCGGCGATTGATAACCAACAAACAGGATCGTGCTCTCCTTGCGCGCAATATTCGCTTTCAAGTGATGCTTGATTCGACCGGCGTTGCACATTCCGCTGGCCGAAATAATGATCGCTCCCTTCGTCACGTTATTGATCGCTTTGCTTTCCTGCACGGTTTGTACAATGTGAAAGTTTTTGTGCCGAAACAATTCTGATTCGGACATCGCGATATCTTGAAAGTCATCAGAATGTTTGATGAACACTTCAGTCGCCTTGAGTGCCAGTGGCGAATCCAAGTAAACTTCGCACGGTGGAATCTCGCCGCTATTGAGCAACACGCCTATATCGTGCAGTAGTTCTTGACTTCGTTCGACCGCGAATGCCGGGATCACGACGTTCCCGCCACGTCTCAAACCGCGTGTCAGTTCATCGCGCATCGCCGCGCGTCGTTTCTCAAGCGTGTAGTCGTCACGATCGCGATTGCCATAGGTACTTTCGCAAACGATATAGTCATACCCGGTCGGTGCATCGGGTTCGGGATGGAACGCTTTTTCTTCTGGGCCGAGGTCGCCGGAAAACAGTATCGAGATCGTTTTCCCCGATGCTTTTTCATCGATATGGATTTCTGCCGAGGCCGATCCGAGCAGGTGGCCGGCGTTCCAGAATCGGGCACGAATGCCTGGCTTTGGCTCAAACCAAGTTTCGTAATCGACACTGCTGGTGCGTTGAACCGTCTGCTCCGCATCAGCTCGTGTGTAGATCGGTTCGATTGGTTCTTCGCCTAACCTTGCTCGTTTGCGATTGATCCGTTCGGCGTTGGATTCTTGAATCCAAGCTGAATCGAGCAGCATGAACTGCAACAGATCAGATGTTGCCTCCGTCGCATAAATTTTACCTTGGAATCCAGCTTTGACGAGTTTCGGCAGCAAGCCTGAGTGATCGATGTGGGCATGCGTGAGGATGAGAAAATCCGCTTTGCGAGGATCGAATAGGAACTCACCATAGTTGAGAGCTTGCGTGGTTTTGTTGCCTTGAAATAACCCGCAATCAACGATGAAATTTGCGACGTCCGATTCAATGTACGAGCATGAACCGGTAACCGTACCAGCGGCACCACAGAATGTCAGTTTGGTCATGAAGTTCTTCGTAGTAAGAGGAGACACCGCTATTAAAAACTAGTCGCGGTTGGATCGAGAGCGGTGCGAATACGGCTGCGCAGTTTGTTGACTGTCGGCATTTGCAACAAGATGCCAAGGATGGCGACCGCCACGAATACTAACAATATCCAGTTTTCGGAGATCAGAAAGAAAATAGCGTTGATCATTCCGGCACCTTCGAGCAAGGCGTGACCGATGAGTCCGGCGGTTTGTTGATCGGCCATGAACTTTCGCAGTGGTGGTGGCAACGTTGTTTGTTGTTCCCAATTCAGAAGGTTGCTCGGCGGTTGTTGAGGTGCGGCGCCAAACTCAGCGTGGATGTCAGCTCCGGAGGCAACCGCTCGAAGTTGGTCACGAGCTTTCGCACGCAGGATGCGGGGGACGAAGAGTGTTGAAATCAATGACATGCCGAGCGCACC
Source organism: Rhodopirellula sp. (assembly GCA_041740155.1). GTDB lineage: Bacteria > Planctomycetota > Planctomycetia > Pirellulales > Pirellulaceae > Rhodopirellula. The sequence continues at coordinate 75,127 of JBGSMN010000197.1, read as the reverse complement.
TCCTCCGATCAACAGATAAACCGGCTCATCATCACCGCGTGGTTGGTCACGGCTTAGTATTAAATAAACGAACACGCTGGCAATGATCGTCAGACCGAATACCAATGAACTGGCAATCATTTGGCCAGTACGAACGAACCCGATCAAGTTGGTTGGTGCGTTGGCCAGGTCGGCCTCTGGAGGTGATAGCTCAGACTGAGGTGCGGAAAATGGATTTGGTACGACGGGATGATCGCGCATAGTTCTGTGCTTGAGATGTAGCGAAGCTGGTCAACATTTTGACTTTACTAAATTGTTGAAAACCCCAAGTTTTGGCGACTCTCGCAAAGTACCAACCTGACGGCAATCACGCGATATCGTACCAGATTGTGGGCATTGGAATTCCGTTTCACGCATGAAACTAGCCCTGACGAGATTTCGTTCCGATTTGAGGTGGATTCTGTGGCGTTCAGAAAGCTACTGTGACGGCTCACCCGTTTCGTTTCATTCTCATCCGCTCTCGTACGCTGCAGCACGATTATGAAGATTGCACTTGCATTTTCTGGTGGCGGCGTCCGCGCGACGGTGTTTCATTTAGGGGTACTCGCGCGGCTGGCGCGTGAGGATTTATTAGACCGGGTTCAGATCATTTCAAGTGTTTCGGGCGGCAGTCTCGCCGCTGGGCTGGTCTTCACAACGGCTGGCTATGAATGGCCGAGTAGCCCTGAATACTTGCATCACGTAGTGCCACAGATTCATTGGTTGCTGACATCGCGCAATCTACAGCGATCGTATGTGCTGCGATCACTGATGTTTCCATGGAGGATTGCACACGGACGTGCAGCGGTTCTCGGTGATGCGTTGGAGCGGCAGTGGCGGATCGTTGGCAATCTGGCAGATTTGCCGATTCAGCCGAAATGGGTTATCAACGCGACCTGTTATCAAACAGGTAAGAACTGGCGATTTCAGCGCGATCAGATGGGCGATTATCAAGCCAAGTACGTCAATGATCCGGATTTTCGATTATCGCATGCACTCGCTGCGTCGGCTGCCGTGCCGGGATTAGTCGGGCCGCTGATAATTCAATCGAAACGCTATCAGTGGGCGGAGATGCGAGACGAGCAGTGGCATCCGATCACGAGCAAATACAACCGCCTGCATTTGTGGGACGGTGGGGTGTACGACAACCTCGGAGTGGAAGCCTTGTTCAAACCTGGTCAAGGATTGCGCGACGGTACAGATTTTTTGATCGTCTGTGACGCATCCCGTCCGCTGTCACATAACAAACGGAAATCCAGGTTCATGCCAGACTACTTAGAAGCCTCGATGCGATTGGTCGATGTGGCCACCGATCAGGTGCGATGTCTGCGATCACGGATGTTAGTGGAATACTTCAAACAGAATCCCAGCAAAGGTGCCTATCTGCGGCTCGGGATGAGATCCCGGCCCGATCATGCCCGAAGCCTCGTTGATGGACAATCACGACTAGCTCCCGCCGAAGTGGAATTGGCCGCGAGGATGGAAACGACGCTCCGGCGGTTAACCCATCGCGAATTCAGCGTTCTGTTTCGGCATGGGTTTGAGGTTGCTGATGCGACGTTGTCGACGTACTGCCAGAGCGTGCTTCAACAATCACCACGCAATCATGTGCAGTTTCGAGCGGCTTGAACTTTGATTTTCGTGAGCTGACGGATCGCTATTGTGATGAAATGTTGGTTTTGACTAAAGTTCGTGGATGTTTGAGTACTCGCACTCCCACCGGATCGCAGTCATGCGTTCAAAACCACCTCGCAATGGCTCTCAGCCTACGATCAATCGCTCTCATTTGGTGAGTCGCTCGGCGATTCATTACGTGATGTATGCGATGCTGACTCTTGCGATGACATCCGGTTGTAGTCAGAACCCGTATTTAGCAGGTGGTGGCACTTCGGTTTGGCAACCACCCAACGCAGGCGGTGGTTTAACGGCGGTTCAAGCTCAGGTCGCCGAGCTGAATCGTCGCGTGCAGTTACTCGATGACAACAATCGACAATTGACGACGCAGTTAGCTCAGAGTGAACAACAGGCTCAAGTATATCGCGATGAGTTAGGCCTCGTTCGTCGCCAGCTCGCCGATACCGCGCAGCAGTACGACGCCGCTCGGATTGCCGCCAGTGAAGCACAGAATTCCGCACGCAGTTTCCAAGCATCTGCGCAACTCCGAGGTGGTGCAACAATTCGTGCAAATACGAACTTGAACCAATTAGCGGGCCGATTGAACCTCGGCAATGTGCCAGTCCAACCGGATGGTGAAGTTATTCGCATCGTGTTGCCGTCAGATCAATTGTTCGCCGCTGGTTCAGCTCAGTTACAGCCTCAAGCCAGTGCGATCCTTGATCCGGTCGCCGCTCAATTGCGGTCTGTTTTTCCGCAGCAACGCATTGGTATCGAGGGCTACACCGACAATGCACCGATGTACGGTGGTGCGGCGGGGAATCCTCATCAGTTGACCTCCGCGCAGACCTCGGCGGTTCTGGATCTCCTGACCCGTCGCAGTGGTATGCCGGGGGAACAACTGTTTATAGTATCGCATGGGGCCAACAATCCTCGTGGGGACAATTCGACACCGGCTGGACGTGTCGCTAACCGTCGGATTGAATTGGTGATCTACCCCGAGACGTTTTAACGTCGTATCACCCGCTCTAAGGAATCTGCCGTGCCATCCGAGCCCTATCGTGATGACTCTGTCCCAGCGTTTCGTCGCAGTGGATTTTGGCGATGGTTGATAGTCGTTCCATCATGCGTGTCGATACTGACGATTTTAGTGATGCCGGGTCGTTCAACTCATGTCGCGGTGATTGCACCGACGTCGCTGCAGACGCCCGATCTCGCGACGAAATCGGCAGGCGACGAACCGGTCGCTGGTGCGACTGTCGAAGTCACGATGTCCGCGATGTTGGACCTCGCACAAACCGCACTTGATGCCACGATCGCACATCTCGATGACTACACCGCTCGGCTGATCAAGCAAGAGCAAGATCGCAATGGCGTGTTACAGCCAGCTTCCGAAGCGTTCATGAAAGTCGCCACTCGACATCCAGGCGGTGTGTTAGGTGCTCCGCTGAAAGTCTACATGCGGTTTGATTCGCCCGCAGACGTTCGCGGCCGCGAAGTGATCTGGGTTGAGAACGCGAACGAAGGAAAACTACTCGTTCGCGAAGCAGGCATGATCGGTTCAATGATGACGGTACCGTTGATGCCCGAGAGTTTTCTGGCGATGCGAGGCCAACGCTACCCAATCACTGAGATCGGGTTGACTCGACTACTCGAAAAACTAATTGAGCGTGGCAGCCACGACATTGCCGACCCCAATGTGCGTGTGTTCAAAACGGAAGGCTATCGCTTTGATGATCGCTCATTGACTCATCTGCGAATTCAACGAAGTAGTCCGAGTGGACGCGAAGGAGATTTTTCAATCGCCGAGCTCGTGCTCGATCGAGAGCGAAACCTCATCGTCAGTTTCCGTAGTTTTGGCTGGCCGGGTAAGGAAGCTACCGATGGCGGTGATCCGCCTTTGATTGAATCGTACGAATATCACGATTTGAAATTGAACGTTGGCTTGTCGGATCTGGATTTTGATCCCGCTAATCCCGATTACACGTTCGCGGAATAGTGCGGAAACGGAAGTCGTCAAGACTTCCGATCAACACTCAGACGTTACCAATGACGAAACTCTTGACGAGTTTCGTTTCACTGAAATTTTTCGTTAGCGGTTGCTACGGGGGGCGTCGGAACTGCTCGCGAATTGACTCAGACGACCTTCCAACGCAACCAAATCGTTTTCGATCCAACCGGCAAAGTCGGCGGCGAAAACTTCTTCGTCGAATCGAATCGACAGTGCTTGCCAATCCAGGGCAACGGTTGCGTGACATTCGCACGCGTTCCCATCGCAGGGTGGTTTGGCATCCGTATTGGATTTTGAGGAGAGCGACATAATAAACTCCCAGTGATTGCGGGTGGCGGACTCTTAGTAAGATGCACCGAGCCACGAGAAAGTTCGGCAATTTTAATGCCAAAGGGCCAGTCAGATCGCAGATTCAGTGCGAGAACGTCACGGACCATGTCCGATTTCGGAAGTTTGCACATAAACGGTTACGGAAGAATTCTCGGAATTTTTGCGCCAGATTGCCAAGATTCCGCTGCCCAGAACGAAAAGCTGTTAGATACGAGACCTACCCAAGACCGTTGGGGGGGCGATTCGGGCTGCTTTGTCGCATTGGGTGCGGTGCAGCAGTGAAACACAATCACTTCAAACTTGGGAAAAAAACCTCCATGTTACGCAAACTTTTTATGGCCGGTACGGCACTTACTCTGCTGTCAGGAATCACGCTGGCCACACCAATTGGCTCCTACGCTCGTTGCGGCTGGAACTACATCACTGCCTCGGCCAGCGACGCGGTGCCGTTGGAATGGGAACTCAAACGTGCCCGGCAAATGATCACCGATCTGCAACCGGAAATTCAAACCAACGCGCGCCGGATCGCGCAAGAGAAAATCGAAGTCGTTAAGATTGAGCGGCAGCTCGACGAAACCGACGCTCAGTTGGCCAAAGCGAAGAGCGAAATCGAGCGGCTCGGCAATGACTTGCGTGATAACAATCGCAGCTACAGCTACGGCGGGCAAACCTACACGTCTGTACAAGTCAAAGCGGATCTGGGCAACCGTTTTAAACGATTCAAAACTCGCCAAGAGACTTCTGAGAAACTGCAAAAAATGCTGACTGCCCGCCAATCCTCGCTGCGTGCTGCGAGCGAACGCATGGAAGCGATGTTAGACGCACGTCGCCAACTCGAAGTCGAAGTCGAGAACCTGCAAGCTCGCTTGGGAGCACTTCGCGTCGCCCAAACGACCAGCCAGATCCATTTGGACGACAGTGCATTGTCACGGTCACGTGAATTGCTTGACGAAATCGCCACCCGGATTGATGTTGAAGAGGAAACCATGAACGTGGACGTCGAGTACTTCGGCGGTATCGACTTGGAAGAACCTTCCGATGAAAATTTGCTGGAGGACATCACCGCGTTCATGAATAAGCTCGACGGAGCAAATGACAATGCACTTGTTTCAATCGACGTGAGCGATTCGTCGCTGTAAGTTCCAGTGTGGGTTCCCTGTTAAAATGGTAACCCGATGCGCTCGCACGGGTTTCATGGCCGATCATCCATCCTTCGCGACCGCGTTGGGTTTCCACAAGATTCAACCACGTCTGCATCCAATCAATTTCTCATGAACTTCACCCATTCACCTAACGAAACCGTGCTAGACCGGTACACGATTCGTCGTGGCATCGGCATGGGCGGGTTTGGTGAAGTTTATTTTGCCCACAGCCAAGCGGGCAAAGAAGTGGCACTGAAACGGATCCAGCGGAATCTGGCTGTTGAGCTCCGTGGTGTGTCGCATTGCTTGAATCTAAAGCACCCCAACTTGGTTTCGCTACACGATATCTGTCGCGACCGAGACGAGCAGGCCTGGGTAGTGATGGAGTACGTAGCCGGCAAGAATCTGCGAGAAGTACTTGACGAAGCCAATCCGAACGGGCGTGTTTGTCGAGCGACGGCCAACGGTGAGGCTGCGCTGCCGAGTGGTTTGTCGCTCAATGAAGTTCGCCATTGGTTTTGTTCCATGGCGGCTGGAACGGCGCACCTGCATTCCGCAGGCTTAGTACACCGCGATTTGAAACCGGGCAATTTATTCGATGACAACGGCATCATCAAAGTCGGCGATTATGGATTGAGCAAGTTCATTTCAGTATCGCACCGTAGCGGACACACCGAGAGCGTGGGCACGCTGCATTACATGGCTCCCGAAATCGGTCGCGGGCATTACGGTCGCGGTATCGACATATATGCGTGTGGCATCATCCTGTTCGAGATGCTGACGGGAGAGTTGCCATTTGATGGTGAAACGTCGCAAGAAATCATTGTCAAACACCTGACCGATCAACCGGATCTTTCGCTCGTTCCGCCCCAATTTCACCGTGTGATCCAGGCGTGTTTGCAAAAAGACCCGGCCGCACGCCCTGCGGATATCGCCGCGATGATGAACATGACACCATGGGCCGATGAACCTAATGGACCGTTAACATGGTCCGCGCAGATCCCTGGGGCCTATTCAGCCAATCCACCGACGACTGCTCATCCTGCCATCCCTGCCAATGATGAGCAGGTGATGATGGCGACGCTGGTCAATGCGACAGTAGCACCACCACAGGCGACAGTAGCACCACCACAGCCAATGACGACTCCCCTGCCAACAACTACGCCACCACGAGTGGTCTTGAGTCATCCAGCGGCCGAGGAACCGATCGCTCGCGCGGTGCGGAATAGTTTTTCAGATTTGAAACTGTGGTGGCAAAATCTCTCGAACTCACCAGGCTCCAAGTTTGTGATTGTGATGGCGACGGTGATCATTTTGCTGCTCAACACTCATTGGTTGATCCCCGTGCTCTCGCTGATCGGTTTCGTTTATATCCCCTATTATGTGATGCGACATATCATTCTACAGATCGTGGAACCCGACCCCTACGCACAAACGCACGCTGCGCTAGCCAACCACCGGCAACCGCACTCTGAACTCGCACCCATCACAACGCCACCATCACGCACGGTGCCCCGGCGTTTAACACGAACCCAGATTCGGCAGATGTTGCGTGAATCATTAGGACAGCGAACACGACTTTCGTTAGCTGCCGAGTGGACCACGTCTGGTATGATTTCGCTCATCGTAGCAGCGACCTTGCTGTTGATATCGGCAGTGATCGGGCTGCGTAATTCGTCCGTCACACCCCTGTCGCTGTCGCCGTACGTGTGGATGGCGTGCGTGGTGTGGATCGGGTCGTTCGGATTGCTCGGCATCGGCAAAGCCTGGGAGTCGACCGATGGAGATGGATTATCGCGTCGATTGACGGCTTCACTGCTTGGTGCAGGGATCGGTGTGATCGCGTATCTGTTGGCGGACGTGTTGATGGTGCCATTGGACCAAGGACTGAACCGAAACATTGATGCGACATCACTACCGGTCTCCTTTTATCAAGGGTCGGGGGTGCCAAAGGCAGCCGCGATGATGGCTCACTTTGCAGTGTTATTTTCGTTATTACGAATGTGGAAACCCGTCGACCCCCTGCGCCGCGCTCGGTTGAGTTTGTGGGCGGTGGCGGTCGCCGTGGTCGGTGAATGGCTGGTGCATCAGGTGATCCCCGTTCCACAACCAGCCGGGATGTTGATCACCGGTGGGATTATCGTGATGACGCAAATGTCTGCACCGTGGGTGAAATCGAGTTCGGTATCATCGTTGGGAGTCGGCTGAGCAGCCTCGCAATCATGAAACTATCAAACCCAATGATCGGTGTGTTAGCGTTGCTGATGCTGACATCTCCAGCAGAACGGTGCTTTGCGGAAAAGCAACCCAGTGATGTTGTGGTTGTCGATAACGACACCACGGTGCCCCTGAGTGTGCCGCCGCTGGACCATGTTGACTACCCTCCTGATCGCCCCAGTTGGATCGAAGAGCATCAGCAACCGACGGGTGGCGACGATGGCAGTGATATCTTGATCTCCGTCAGTTCTGGCCCAGCGGCGACCCCTGAGATTGCCACTGAAATGATGGAAGTCATGGCTCGGGGGGCGGTCGAGAATTTTCTACATCAACAAGCAGAAGCATTCCCCGAAGCGATCCAAACGGATCAAATCGAAGTCAAAATGGATTGGGTGCGGAGCGAATTGATCTCTCGTCGATACGATGGAACACTCAGCGGTAGCGAGTCGACTCGTTATGAAAGTGCGTGCTTGCTCCGGATTGACAGCGCCGATCAGCAGACACTCCATCAAATGATCCAGAACCTACGTTTGCAACATCGTTTGGGCTTCGTCGGTGGCGTGGCGACCATCTGTTTGCTGGGACTGCTCAGTGGATCAATCGTGTTTGGATGGTTAGCAGGACGGCAAAAACACGAGTAGGGCAATCGTCTAAATCTGTGGCATTTGTCTTACTGTCGAAACTGTTCGGAGGCGAATGGGCGATTGACATAAACACGTCCTTCAACGCCTTTCACCTGCTCTTCGGAATAAAGCATCACGCGATGAGCGCGCTCGTATCCATTTTTCAAGTAGTATTGATTTAAATTAACGAACACACGAGACTGCAAATCTTCAGGCAACGTCACAAACTGATTTTCATCGAGACCACCTACCAGCTTGAGTTTGTGATTTCTACTTAACAACTGCTGAACTTGATTGACCTCCAGCGGAACGTCTAGCAGATAGATAGTTTTTAAGTTTCGAGCTAATTTGATGGCCTCGAGGACGTCATCGGTTAGCTGTGTGCCAGACAAGTCGAGAAAGTCCAGATTGCCAAATTCGAGCATGCGGACGACGTATTTCCCTGCGATCGAAGTGTCCGCGAGCGAGATGTCTGACAGTTGACGGAGTGAGACGAGCCGCTCGCACGTGGCACGATCGAGAGTCAGGCGATTCAAGCTGAGTGAACGCAGACTTTCGATTGATCGCAGCCATTCGGCGGTCGCCGCAGAGACTTGCGTGTCATCCAGATTGACTCGCCGCAGTCGCTTCAAGGGTAGCCAATGCGACGTCACCTCGTCGTCAACAGGGCATCCCGGAACTTCTAAAATGGTGAGCGATTCTAAACGTCCAAGTTTTCGTAGTGTTTGCTTTGAAAGTGAAGGATAAGCGAGAATCAACTGATCGAGATTGGTACATTTGAGTATGGATTGGATCTCATGATCATTTAGGTTGGGGCCACCGCCGGCAAAACGTTGTAATTTGTGGATGGCTCTCAATTGAACGTCTTTAGGCCAAGGGCATTCGACCGTGAGATCCACCAAGCATGGAACCTTCGACACAAAGATCTGCTGGATCGAGTCTTGAACGATGATGTTCGCGGCAAAACGTGGCAAGTTTTCTAGCCTTAGCGATTCCAAGTTCCGCATCGGCAATGACTCGATTTGTTCCAGACGAGAATCGTTGGCAATGTGAAATCTCCGGATTTGTGATAGATCAGCCGTAAGGGATCTGAGTCGCGGGAATTCTAAGAGCTGATTCAGTTGTTTCTGGTCGAGTTGACTGCGGTGCAGATACATTGTCTCTAGGTGTTGCATCTGTGCGATTGAGTCCAAGTCATCGGTGGTAAGTTGACAATTGGTCAATTCGAGTCGTCGCAAGGATTTCATAGCCGCAATTCGCTCGAGTTCTGCTGGCTCGATGCGGATTCCGTCCAGGTATAAGGAACGGAGATCGGAGAGCTGCCCTACTACGGTAAGCCAATGCTTTGATCGGTCGTAAGCGTTCGGTGCATGATCAGGAACATGCAACGGATTGACGAAATCCGTGCCGATTGCGACTTCGTGAAGTCGCTGCACGCCTGACAGTTCGATGTTGTCCAAATCGCTCACGTTACACTCCATCCTTTTTAGTCGTGGCACATCGGTAAGGCTAAGGCACTGCCATCGCGGCAGACTCGAACGACTATAATTCGTCGCTCTCATCAGCATCGTGTCGAATGGTTCCACCAAGTTCAGGAGAGAGGGCAGTGCGTGGGCGAACAGCGAGTATTTATAGTTATGTTCCAGATAGATGGATTTTAAAGCAGGGCAACTTGCCAAATGCAGTTCCACGGCGGAGTCGTTATCATCGGATTCACGTCGCACACCTAACTGCTCCAAACGAATCCAGTCGTGCAGATGCAGTTGATCGCCACCGTCATTGAGAGAATGTGATAAATGGAGCACGCGAACACAGCTCGCCCAACCGGTTTGGTTGAATTCTGAAAACTTGAACCGTGTCTTGATGAGATCGACGTCAGTCAAATTTCGCAAACGATTGAGTTGGGCAAGGTCAGATTGGGTTAACGTACAACCACGAATCGAGAGTGTCCGCAGTTGATCTTGGTTTGAAATGTCGTTGATTGCGTCAGCCGGAAACTGGCAATTGTCGATCGCAATCTCCAGCAGATCCCGGCAGTCGCTCAAATGCTGTAGTTCTCGTGGTACGAGTTCGGCATCCACGACACTGACACCTTGTAGCGACCGCAACCGCAGTACTTGATCGATCAAATCCACTGGTGGATGCGACAGTTCGACCGAAGTGAGCCTGAGGAAAGCGGTGTGCATCACTTTAGGCATACGAGATGCTAACCAGGCGGGCAATTCCGCCGTCAGCACGCCCTGCCCATAGGGAGCAACCTTGTCAGCGACCCGTAAGTGGTTCTTCGCAATACGATGTGAGTTTGCATAGCCCAACAATGGAATCGATAAACCGATGACGATCGTCATGAGGTCGTACTGCAATCGCGTCCGATGCCGGTGAGCCGATGCTTCGATACGACGATAGCGATGCCAACTATACACACCCACACCCGCGACCACGACAGCTGCAAACAGCGAGTTGGCGAGCGCATACCAGGGCGAGACGACCAATGGGACTACTTCCAGCGTTTCGGTTTGCGTGACAAATTGCACGTGATAGCGCAACGGGAAACCTGCCCGGCGATAAACGGGGCGTAGCCCAGATAACTTGGGTTCAGCCATTGTCGCTCTTTGACCGATTTGGGTCTCGAGGACTCGTGTCGAGATCACGGGAAGATTCAGAGCGATCAGCAACAACGCTGCTACGGTAGAAAAAACGATGCTGTTGGCGACCGCTCGTCGCCTCGCGATCTTTCGATTCACCAGACGCCTGCCTTTTCAAGTTGTTGGGTCGCTGTGCCCGCCCAATCGCGATTGGCTGCCGGTGATGCGGGACTAGGATGCAGAATCCGACAAATACTCGCTGATGACTGTATTCCTTCAACGGCCCGGCGAAAACAAGTCTCTGCGTAAGCCCCTACACCAACGAGGTGCGTCCACGGTAGCGCAGCGATAACTTCACGCAAATGTTGATCGCAGTGCGCTTGGAGAGCAATGATTTCTTCAATGGGCAACTTATCAGGAGTCCGGTTGCGTCCGCTGCTCTCCATGAACACCAACGGACAATAATTCATCACAAAGTGTCCTTTGAAAAAATCCTTGGGGTCTGGGAAGCGGTCCTGCATCAAACCCCACAATCGACGTCCGCTGACCTCACTTCGCTCGCAGGAGAGTCCTTCAATCGGACGTTTGGGGTGCTCGTCTTCGACGTTGCTAACTTCACCCCGCAGGCTCATCCAATCCCGAACGGCGGCGACTTCACCGAACGGCACTCCGGTTTGGGCCATGCCCCAAGGTCCAGGGTTCATGCCTAACATCAACACGCGAGCGGAAGCAAAGGCCTGCGCGATGTAGCGGTGATGCAATTGCCGAGCATAACGCAGCGGGTTGTAGACATGCGTAATCGGTTCGGCAAAAGTAAGTTGATCTACGTTTTCGCACAGTTGCTCCGAGGCAGCAATCAACGCGTCGTGAAGCGTGCGATCGGCCGCTTGGCGGGTCGTTTGTTTCTTAGTCATGCCGTCGGTTCCTGGAGCGTTTTCGGCTCGTCGATCAACACGGTTCGTGGAATGGATTGCTCGAGAATCATGATTTTCTGCCAGATTTTTCGAGAGAGGCCCGTGCTGAGTTGTTCGAGATCACTGACGGAGGCCACGGACGCGGCGTCGTTAAAATCGCGGATGTATAACGCTGCGATCTTGCCAGTCAGAGATAGCATCTCAGTGCAATAGTCCAGGTAACGATTGAGTTCCAAAGGGGTCATTTGTTGACGCGGCGAGTTGGTCGTGCTCGTCCAAATCTTCAGCACGCGCTCGGGATCCTTCGTCAGTTGGTGCATGTCAATGATATGACAAATCGACCTTAACTCATGAATGGCATCGATCGCACGTTCGCGTTTGGTGCGTGTTTCCCATGATACAAGGAAGTACACACTCGCGCCAAACAATACCATCGCATTGGCACCCGCTTCGATGGTCGTTACCAGAGTCGAAAAATCAAATTTTTTAACTTCTTTTTCGACATCATGATCGCCCATCCATACGATTAAGAAGGAAATCGTCAGAGTCAACATGGCCATGGTTATGGCATAACCCACAATCCGAATCCAGACGATCGGTCGGGCAATTTCGTTTGATTTTTCTGAGGCTCGTCGGGCGACCTCGAGCAACTCACCGCAGAGCTTGCACAGCCCGCTGTCAGGAAACCGCTCGCTGATCCTGCGTTGTAGTTTCGCGACCGTTTCGACAATGAAGTCGTCACGCAACGTGAGTCCTGGGGTGGGTAACTTTCGTTGACGCGGTGATGTCCAAGGTTGAAGAAAATCCAGCATATTTCTCAGTTGTTGTTAAACCGCGAGGTACTCGTCGATCGCTTCCAGAAACACTTCGTTATCAACGTGCAGTCCAAACAGTAGTGTTGTCAGTTGCGATAAGCATGCCGCATGCACGTCGGCACTGCGGATGCAAACGCCCGTTGATGACGATTTGATTTGATCCCACCGGGCGAGGTGAGATACGTCCCAGTTTTCGTTGAGGTCAATCGTAACACTTTGATCAGGCATTTGCCACTTTGCAGGCAGTTCCCCCGTCCGCGCGAAAACAATCACTTGGTCTTCATCATCGTCTCCTTGCTCGATCTGGGATGGGGCTTCGACGATTTCAATTTGGTCGACTGTCCAATCTGCCCATGCTGCTTGTTTCGCCTGCTGCATTTGGTGTAGCAACACATTTTTTTCGAGGAGTCGATTCGTCTGCAATAAGGAGGCTTCCGCATCGACCCACCAAATTTTCGCACACCCTCGGCCTCGTTTCTGTAAGGCGTTGCTGGCTAGTTTCGCCCAGACCTGCGTTTTCACTGCGTGTGGCAACCACGCCGAACCGGACTGAGGCAGTGGGTTGCGAGTGAGGAAATCGAGCAGGATGGGAGTCGTGCGTTCTTCAGTTTGGCTCTCAATCGGTGCGGTGTCGAGGGAATTGGCCACAGCAGTTTGGCAAGTCGGGGTGACCCACACGCCCCGAAAACCCATTGCATCCATCCCCGCGATCGCTGGCGCGACTTGATCCTGAGCCAGATCAATCGACAGCACGCGACAATCCATTTGGGCGGCGGCGAAGCCGGATTCCAGGGCAAACTGCGTCGGGTTTCCAGCGATGGGGTGGCCGATGATCGCGAGAATCGGTTCAGTCGTCCCGTCCATGTTCAGACTCGTTTCAGCTAATAGGAATTGTGATTGCCGATCGACAAACCAAGCGGACCAACCAAGCAATTAGGAAATATTCACGATGCTAAACCTGTCATTGGCCTTCGCCTACCCCGCGACGTACGAATTGTCGCCGGTGTTGGCGGGGTTGATCGCGGTTATGATAGTGCGTCGTCTACCGTTCAATCTCGTTCACCGCTGCCGCCTGATCTTTGCCTGATGCTCACACTGACGACACGCTCGGAATGCTGCCACCTCGATCGCGAGCAACTAACCTGTCTCCAGTTGAGCAAACTGAACAGACTCCTATCTTCATTGCAGACGCATCCATTTTATGCCGCCGCGTTGAGCCGTTGTTCCTTACCGCTGCGTAGTGTCGATGAACTGGCGGCGTTCCCGCTGATCAGTAAATCCGATTTACTGGCCCTGCGGCCTAGCGAGCCAGCACGAATATTCGCTGGCCCGTTGCAACAATATGTTCGTTATCATCAAACCAGCGGTTCGCGTGGTTGGCCTATGCCCGTGCTCGATACCGCCGAAGATTGGGCGTGGTGGATTGAGTGTTGGCAATACGTGCTGGACGCAGCAGAAGTAACTCGCGATGACATCGCGATGATGGCATTTTCGTTCGGTCCATTCATTGGTTTTTGGACCGCCAACGACGCCTTGGTGCAACGTGGATCGCTCGTTATCCCCGGTGGCGGTTTATCCAGTATCGCGAGGTTGAAACTGATTCAACAACAAAACTGCACCGTGTTGTGCTGCACTCCCACCTACGCACTGCACTTGGCCAGCGTTGCCGCAGAGCATGCGATCGACCTCACTGCCAATCGTATTTCTCGCATTATCGTCGCAGGCGAACCTGGCGGTAGCGTTCCGGCAATTCGGCAGGCAATTGAATCTCAATGGCAAGCACGTGTCGTCGATCATGCCGGGGCCAGCGAAACGGGAGCATGGGGATTCGCCAGCGCGGATGACTCAGGTTTGCACGTGACTGAACCGGAGTTTATTGCAGAGTGTTTGGTGTTTGATGAAGCAACCGAACACCCACGTCCGGCCCGTGAAGGCGAATTAAGTGAACTCGTGTTGACGAACTTGGGACGCTATGGCGGACCGGCGATTCGATATCGCACGGGCGATATCGTTCGCCCTTTCTGGAAGCATGACTTGCCCTGCCGATTCATGCATTTGGCGGGCGGTGTGCTGGGGCGTGCCGATGACATGCTGGTGGTTCGCGGCGTGAATGTGTTCCCCAGCAGCATTGAGGCGATCGTGCGAGAGATCACACCACTGGCCGAATTCCGGATTATCGCCACGCGTTTGGATGCTATGGACCAAATTCGCATCGAGGTCGAAGATGACCAAAAAACGGACATTGCCGGACCGCTCGCCGAATTGCTTCGCGAGCGTTTGGCGTTGCGGATACCGGTTGCAGTCGTGGCACACGGCAGTCTGCCTCGCAGCGAAGGCAAATCCCGTCGCTGGGTCGATGAGCGAAATTGAGTTGGCGAAACGTCGCTAAAAACTCTCTGAATCGCTCGGAAAACCACCACTGCGGACTTGGTCGCGATATTCCTCAGCGGCGTGGCGAAGACCGTTACCGAGGTCGGCAAATTGCCGCGTGAATTTGGGAGAGTAGCCGGCTGTTAGGCCCACAATATCGTGCGTCACGAGGACTTGTCCGGACACACTCCGCCCGGCTCCGATGCCGATCGTGGGCACGGAAACCGCCTCCGTGATCGCTGCTGCGACCGAGGCTGGAACGCATTCGATCAAGACCGCGAAGGCCCCCGCAGCTTCGGCGGCCTGGGCATCGGCGACTAGTTTTTCAGCATCGCGTTGTAACCGATAGCCACCGTCAACGTGGATGTTTTGAGGGCGTAATCCAACATGTGCCATCACTGGCACACCGGCGGTGACGATCGCTTCGATTCGACCTGCTTGCTCCGCGCCGCCTTCGAGTTTGATCGCGTGGCATCGGGTTTCTTTGAGCACCCGCACACTCGCCTCGATGCTCCGCGTGATCTGAATTTGGCCTTCGGGAAACGGCAAGTCGACGACTACCATCGCACGCTCGGCGGCACGACCGACCATCTCGGCGTGATAAATCATCTGATCCATTGTCACTGGCAGCGTTGTATCGTGGCCTTGCACAACCATCGCCACCGAATCGCCTACCAATAGCACGTCAATCCCAGCTTCATCGAGACACTTCGCTGTCGGAAAATCGTAAGCGGTCAACATCGAGATCCTTTCGCCTCGATCTCGCATCGCCTGCAGCACGCGGGTCGTGATTCGTTTCGGAGTGGATTTGGCGGTCATCGCATGCCAGTGGTGATTGAAGTAGGTTGGTTTTGCGACGAATTGTAGTCCCCGAGGCAAGGCAGACACTAGCGGTTTGAAGCAAGTTGGTGGACATCGGCACGACCATCATTCGGTAAGGCGGCGTGGTCCGAAAACAGGCACGACTTCCGCTACATTTTGTGGCGAAGCCGCCTTATGAATTCATCAGCTCTCGGATCACGCCTGTGTAACCCTTGGTGATATGAGCGCGCTCGCGATATTCTTGATCACGCATCAATTCTCGATGCAATCGTGCCAACTGATATCCAGGCACGGAAGGGAACAGATGATGTTCGAGATGATAGTTGACTCCATAAGGAGCAATCAAGAAGCGTTCGATCCAGTTTGGCAAGACAGTGCGGGTATCGTTCAATTCGTGATCACCACGCGTACCCAGATGTTCGGCGGTCGCACGGAGCCGATTGATCAAGTTGAGAATCGTCATTCCTGCAACCATGTAAACCCCTAACAAGATCAACGTCGTTCGCATGTCTAGCTTTAGCGCCACAGCAAACAACGCGTACACACAAGCCGTTGAGCTAACATACAACACGCGGCAGCGCATCGGGAAATCCGGTGAGCGGAAATTGTTCCATGGTGCCCAATGCTTGTACAAAATCCAACCCCGAACAAAGTTCGCACCAAAGACGCTCCGCAAGAAAACGATCACCAACCCCAAGCGAGTCTTTGGCCACTCGAACCACTCACGTTCTTCACGCTGGGCGGCCAGGTCTTGGTCTTCCTCCGTATTGGCGTAACGATGATGTCGGAAATGCGTTTTTCGATACAACGTCGTACTCATGCCCAATGGAAATGCAATGAATAGATCGCAGACCGTGTCGTTGACAACACGATTTTTGTAAAGCAAATAGTGAGCGCCATCGTGCATCATCACCCCGAGTGCTTGCAATCGGCTGCCAATCACAATCATCGCTAGCACATACACGGCCCAGTGGTTGAGGTAGGCGGCCGTTACCAACGAGCCGATCAGAATCAGCCATTGCAGCAACAGATACATCGTCGTTCGATAGCCGCTGACGCGAGACAGCGAACGCACCAACTCGATATGGCGGGTGCGAGAAAAACGCGGCAGTTCTCGCTTGTTTTCAGCGTCCGCTGGAGAGGGCTGGTTCGCTGCGTCGTGGAGTATCTCGTCGACCGTTCTCATCGGAGTCTTCGTGCAGATCTGGATAGGGCGTGCAAGGGTGAGTGGACAGTTTAATCCGTTCACCACTTGAGCGTATTTTCAATCTGCCAGATTCAGTGGAAAGTGTTCTTCCACCACAGCGAAGAATTCGGTCGCGGTGGAAACTTTGGCAACATGTGTGCGGAAATGTCTCGCTCCGTATTTGCCTTGCGCGTAACAGCAGGCGTACTTTCGCATCAAAACCGTGGCCTTGTCTTCGCCAAACCGATCGACGACGAGCCGGTAGTGATGCAACATCACGTCGCGCTGCTGAACCATCGTCGGCTCCGGCGGAATCGGTTCGCCACGGAGCGCCGCAGCGGCTTGCGAGAACAACCAGGGTCGACCCAGGCAGGCACGGGCAATCATCACCGCGTCGACGTCGTACTGTTCAAACGCCGCGACGACTTTTTCAGCACTGTCGAGATCACCGTTGCCGATTAAGGGGATATTTTTTAGGTGTGCTTTGATTTCACTGATCCGATCCCAATCCGCATTGCCTCGAAACATGTCGGCGGCTGTGCGTCCGTGAACCGTTAGCGCGGCCGCACCGGCTTCCTCCACCACGCGAGCAATTTCGTTGCAATTGATATTGTTGGGGTGGCAACCTAACCGAATCTTGGCGGTCACGGGCGTCGGTGCACAGACCTGCACGAGTTGCGAGATGATCGCGTGCATTCGCTGCGGCTCACGCAGCAAGTAACTTCCACTGTGCGCTTTTTGGGTGACCTGTTTCACCGGGCAACCGAAGTTGATATCGACCACACTGACCCGGTACTCTTCGACCAACCTCGCACCGACCTTGGCCATGGTGGCGGGATCGTTGTCCCAAATTTGCACGGCGAGCGGACGCGGTTCGTCCGCCACACCCCACAACCGATCTGGGTGCTCGGTATCGTTTTCGTCCATCCAAACGAAACCGCGGGCATTGACCATTTCCGTTGCCAACAATCCGGCACCACCAAACTCACGCACGATTTGCCGAAACGCAGCGTTCGTGAATCCCGCCATCGGTGCCTGCAAAATCGGCGGGTCGATGACGAGATCGCCGATTTTCAGCGGGGCACGAGTGGTGGCGTTGGTAGGCATAGGAAACAAACCGAGTAAGCGAACTGGACGATTATTCGTCGGCGGGCAAACGACCAGTTTCGATGACAGGAAAATCGCTGGTCAACCCCTGAACCATGAATTCCACCAAATCCGCTTTCTCAGCAGCGGTCAACTTCAGTGGTTTCATCTTGTCGCTGAGCCATTGATTCGGATGGCCGCCCTTGTCGTACCAATCAATGACTTCTTCGAGAGTTTTCTGGCTGCCATCGTGCATGTATGGACCCGAATCAGCGACGTTTCGCATCGTCGGCGTCTTGAACGCCCCGCGATCTTTGTCTTCCTTCGTGACGACGTAGCGGCCCAAATCAGGTTTGTCACTGGACATCCCCACGCCCAGGTTGTGGTACTGCTCGTCGGTGAAATTGGCACCGGCGTGACAGACCGCGCAGTTCGCTTTGCCGAACGATAATTCCATGCCACGAATGGATGATTCGGTCATCGGATTTTTAGCAGCTTCGGCTTTCAATTTCGCGTATTGGGCGGCCAATTCAGGTTCTTCATCAAGATACTCCAAATCGTCGGCAAAGGTTTTCTCAAATGTTGCCAGTGGAGCGTAGTAGTCGTAGGGAGCAGGGCCGGTGACGATCGCACGTTCAAACGTGGCGAGGGCTTTGCCGACATTGTCCATCGTCAAACCATCGGAAAAAATACGTTTGAATTGGGTAACGTAGGCAGGAATCTCACCGAGTGTTTGCACGCACACGGCATGGGTGTTGCCCATTTCGATCGGATTGGCGATTGGTCCGACTGCTTGCTCTTCGAGCGAGGCGGCACGCCCGTCATGAAATTGATTCTTACTCAGGATTCGATTGAACGAGACAGGTGAATTTCGGTTTCCGGTTTGCCCACGAACGCCTTCACCGAACTGTGTATTGGCACCCCAACCTTGATCGGGCGCGTGACATGACGCGCACGAAATGGTGTTGTCCGATGACAACCGAGTATCAAAGTAAAGTTGACGACCGAGCTCGATTTTGGCACGCGTCATCGGATTGTCTTCTGGAATAAACACATTCCCAGCAGCGGCATCCAGCCCGAGCGGCAATCGCACATTCAAAATGGCATGGATCTCGGGCTTCGCTAACCACGTGTTGACTTCCGCGAGTTTCAATGGGCCTTCGCCGGGAATGCCTGCGGTCAACGAGGGGTCGCCTAAACTGATGTCGGCGGTCGCGGGACCAGCATTGTCCTCGGCTTGGAGCGGGTGGCTGCACAGCGCCAAGCTGAGGGACGTCAACGTGTAAAATGTTGCCAAGCGGGCAGTTATGGCGAAGGGAAGATGGGAAGGAAACGGAAACGAGATAGGTCTGCTGTAGTTGTTCATGGTTGCACAGGAGGGAAACTGAGGCTGCTGGGGAGGGAATCCGCGTTGGTTAGCGGAAATCAGTGGCACCGCCACCAACACGTATTCTAGCCTAAGAGCGATTCGTACGCAGCGATTGTGTGGCAATCGCAGCAGCGAAATCGTGCGGCTCAAAATCGTGCCCTCGAATCCCTCGCTCAGATCCCTCACCCTGGCAGCGTATCCTCGTTGTCGAAACTCTCGGGCAAAGCGTTGTCTTCGGTACTTGGTTGAGAGAGATCCGTTTCGTCATCGTCATCATCGAGCAGCGATTCGGCATCGCGATTTCCATTGTTTGCCGATGCCGCCAGAGAACCGAAGACCTGATCTTGAGGTTCTGGCTTGGTGGGTTTGCAAACGATCACGGTGATGTTGTCTTCCCCACCCGCCGCATTGGCTAAACCGACCAAGCGATGGCAAATGCTGTCGTTGTCACCACAGCCCTCGCTGACCACTTCGGCCAAGGTCTTCGTCGACAAGTAGCGGCTTAATCCATCACTGCACATCAGCACCGCGTCGCCTTCGATTAAATCCACACGCCGAACCTCTGCGATGAACTCTTGCTCGCCACTACCACCGAGCACGTTCCACAACACGTTACTCCAGCGGCTCTTCTCTTCGTCCTCTGGTTTTAATCCGCCAGATTCAACAAGTTGTCGCGCAAGTGTGTGATCGGTTGTTAACTGTTCGCATTGCCCGTTGCGAATCAGATAACAACGGCTGTCGCCCGCATGCACAACATACATTCGTGGCCAGAAGATATAGGCCATCGTGAGCGTAGTCCCCATGCCACGCTGGGCATCATCGTTGGCCGCTTCGGAAAGGATCCGTGCGTGAGCTTGTCGCAACAGATCTTTCAGCGAATCAATGAAATCGTCTTCAAGATCATGGTCGAGTTGTAGAAACCAGTGCATGCGATTGAGCAGTTGAACAATCAACTGGTCCAACGCCACGCTACTGGCTCGCTTGCCCGCCGCATGCCCGCCCATCCCGTCAGCAACAATCAATAATTGTCCGCAGGCCAGCCCGAACAGTGGTGCATCTTCGTCGATCATCAGGCTGGTCGATTTGACCAACATCGACTTACGAAGTTCTGCAATTAGAAATTGATCTTGGTTTTCTTCACGCCGGCGACCCACGTCAGTCAAACCACATGCGCCGCGGTGACACGGTTTCGGGGATAAGTCACTCATGGAGCGAATTCTCTAAGGACGAAGGGCGAAAAAGCGATCTAAGAATGTACCGTATTAAGCTGGTCGGATTCGATCCGTCCATCCCGCACATGAATCACCCGCTGCGCTGCCAAGGCGACCTCTTCGCTGTGGGTCACCGTGATGAGCGTCATCTTGCGGTCGGTGTGAAGTTGAGCAAACAACTCCAAAATGCCTGCTGCGGTGACTGTGTCCAGGTTGCCGGTCGGTTCATCGGCGAGCAACAGACGCGGATCGTTGGCGAGTGATCGGGCGATCGCGATTCGTTGGCGTTGGCCGACGGAGAGCTGTTTGGGCAAATGCTTCGCACGGTCGGTCATCCCCACCGCTTCGAGGAGTTCCTTCGCCTTCTCAATCCGCTGAGCTCCCGTCGTCCCACGACCGAACATGGGCACTTGAATATTCTCAAGCGCTGTTAGGGTGGGCAGCAAATAAAACGATTGAAACACAAAACCAATGGCGCGTGAGCGAAGTTCATCCAGGTCGGTTGAACGATCGACTGTTTTGCCTTCAAACATCAGCGAACCCGTCGTCGGCTGATCAAGCGTGCCGATAATACTCAGCAACGTGGATTTCCCACTGCCACTGGGGCCCATAATCGCTACATACTCTCCCGACGCGATTTCAAAACTCACATGATCGAGTGCACGCACGTTCCCATCAGGATACTCTTTACTGACGTCACGAACGGCAATCAGGATCGAATCATCGTCAGACATAAGGCGTTTTCTCGGCAGATTGGTTGAACAGTTTCAAGTCAGCGGTTGAGTCTCATCAGAACATCATGATCCTATCCGAGTCTCATACCAACGGGGAGCTAGCTACGGGGCGGTGCAACTTGCAAGCTTGCACCGATCGAGGCCAACATGATTAGCCCGATGAGAATAAAGAACATCAATCCAGCGACAAGCCCAACAATCAACTTCCACCGTGAAGATTGAAATCGTTGCTCCAGCGTTCCGTGTGGTGGATTTGGAGTCATCAGTGCAGGATACTTACCGGAAAGACTGCTCCACTGTACCAAGCGGATGACGTACCACGGGCCGATCAACAGAAACCCGATAACACTGCATAAGAAACTCAGTAGGATAGCCAGCCAAAATTGTCGGGCGTCTTTGATCACGGCCTCGATCTTTTTCAGATCTGCTGGTGGAATTCCCAGAGCATTGTTTTGAGCAAACGTATCGGTTGTGGTTGGAGACAAATACGGATTGTGAAAATCTTTGCTCATGCAAATCGGCTTCCGAGTTTAAACGCAGGCTGGGATGGTAAGAAAGGCTGACGACTCCCCCTCTGTAGGTAGAGTACCAGATTTCTCGACTAGAAAGGAATGAGGGATGATTGACGACCTACCGAAATTGGCTCATGTACCCGTTTGAGGCGATTGGGACTACACTAATTCGCATCGTTGATTCCCTCCCATCCGCCTTGAAACTCCCCACCAAAATGCCTCGATTCCCTCTCATCCTGCGTGCGGTCGCGATCGCCCTCCTGGGTTTCTGTATTCCTCCAATCAACGCGGAGTCTCCGCAAACGCTTGGACGCGTGGACACACGCGATGAGCGGTTAGAAAAATACGTTGAACGCGATGCCAAAATTGAGATTCTCGCCAGCGGTTTCACTTGGACCGAAGGCCCGTTGTGGGTGCCACCTGGAGCGAAGGTACATGGTTGCAACGCCGCGACGGGCTGTTTGTTGTTTTCGGACATTCCTCGGAATACCATTTTTCGCTGGACGCCCGGTAGCGGCGTCGACACTTTCCTGAACCCCAGCGGTTATACCGGCATCGCTTACTACGGGCTCGAACCGGGCAGTAACGGACTGACGCTCGATTCCACCGGACGGCTCACACTTTGCGAACACGGGGACCGGCGCGTTTCGGTGTTGACCGTCGCTGGTGGCAAACAAACATTGGCCGATCGTTTTGAAGGCAAACGACTCAACAGCCCCAATGATCTCGTGTTTGATAAATCGGGCAATCTGTATTTCACCGATCCGCCCTATGGCTTACCCGATCGAGAAAATGATGCTCGCCGAGAACTCGACTTCTTTGGTGTGTACCGCTTGTCGTCCGCAGGCAAGCTTGCGCTTTTGACCACCGAAATGAGCCGCCCCAATGGGATCGGCTTGTCGCCGGACGAGAAAACCCTGTACGTTGCCCAAAGCGATTCCGAGCGTCCAGTGTGGGTGGCCTTTCCGATCAACGACGACGGAACGCTTGGACCAGTACGCGAAATCGCTAACGCGAAGCCGTTCATGAGTGAGTTTCCTGGTGCCCCCGATGGCATGGCGGTGCATTCCGATGGAACATTGTTCGGCAGCGGCCCTGGAGGCATCTACGTGATGACACCGAAAGGTGATCTGCTGGGACGCATCATCACGGGCGGACGCGTTAGCAATTGCGCTTTCGATGCCGATGAAAAGTGGTTGTACTTGACTGCTGATAAACAACTCTGTCGTATCCGCATTAGGGAATGAGCACCGCATGTTGACCGATCGCTTCGGCCGCAATCATCGCAGTCTCCGCATCAGTGTCACGGATCGCTGCAATTTACGCTGCACATACTGCATGCCGGAGCACACCCCCCAGTACCAACCGCGGAGTGAGATTCTCACCTACGAAGAAATTGTGCGTTTCGTCCGTATCGCGGTCTCACTCGGTGTCGACGATGTCCGTTTGACGGGTGGTGAACCGCTCGTGCGTTCCGAACTGCATTACTTGATTTATCAACTGAGGCAACTCGCAGGTTTGAAAAAAGTCTCGTTGACTACCAACGGTGTGTTGCTGCAAGATCAACTCCCCGATTTGTTCACCGCTGGTTTGCGACACGTCAACGTGAGTCTCGATGCACTCGACGATGATTCCTTTCGGGCGGCAACTCGTCGTGGTGGCTTGCAACAGGTGCTCGACGGCATTGACGCAGCGGTCAAGATCGGCATGCAGGTCAAAGTCAACTCGATCGCAATGCGAGGTTTCACCGACCAACACATCGTCGCCTTTGGAAAATTCACACGTGAAACCAGCATCCCGGTGCGTTTCATCGAGTTCATGCCGCTGGACAGCGACGGGAACTGGGACAGGGCCGCCGTCTTGTCGGGCCGCGAGATCATCGACCTGTTCAGCACGTTGGTTCGCCCGCTCGTGCCCATTGCCCGCAACGGTTCAGCACCTGCTAGCGATTATCAATTCGATGATGGGATGGGCACGATCGGTGTGATCGCTTCGGTCACGGAGCCGTTCTGTGATACCTGCGATCGGTTTCGCTTGACCGCTGACGGACAGTTGAGGAACTGCCTCTTCGGAGAAGACTCCGGCGATGTGCGAGCGCTGCTGCGATGTGGCGCAACTGATGCGACGATTGTAGATGCGATCAATCAATCGGTTGCCGCGAAAATGCGTGGCCACGGCTCCGATGACCTGACCTTCCTACGTCCGTCCCGACCCATGCACGCCATCGGAGGATAACCGTGGTTTCGACATCGCCAGTGAACCAGCAATCAAACATGGAATTACAAGTTCTCGTCTTCGGCCCGCAAGCTCGGATGGTGGGTACTGATCGTTTAACGCTTAAAGAACTTCGCTTGCCAACAGCAGCCAACGAGGTGCTCAGTCGCATTGGAGGTACGTATCCTGAATTAGCCGGGTCGCTGAGCGTCAGTCGATTGGCAGTCAATCAAGAGTTTGTCGATGCGACCGCTTTGATAAACACAGGCGATGAAGTCGCGTTGATCGGCTTGATCAGTGGCGGATGATATGCCAATCGATGCGCCGGAGACTCAGGTTCGCGTTCGCTTGATCGACGGCCCCATTTCTGAATTGCGCTCGCCCACGTGGGTGGCTGACGTGATCGCCGCTGCCTCCGCAGGCGCGGTGCTCACGTTTGCAGGTCACGTCCGCGATAGTGAAGTAACTGAAGACAATCACACGCAGCCGATACTCGGTTTGGAGTACGAAGTCTACGAGCCGATGACTTCGCAAGAGCTAACCTTGTTGTCCCGCCAGCACGCGATCAAACACGGAGTGCTCGCAGTCGACGTGCAGCACAGTTTTGGCTTTGTCGCCAACGGTGAATGCTCATTCGTTTTGCAGGTCGCCTCAGCCCATCGTGAAGAAGCGATTCGTTTCATCGATGAGTTTATCCGAGAAATGAAAAAGCACGTTCCCATCTGGAAAGTTCCCCGATTGAAATAGCATTTTCTAGTATCCAAAGAACTCGATCAATTCGTCCGTGGGAAGTGATTCGCTGGTTGTTTTCAGCGTAACCAGTTCTTCACGAGCATCTTGCAACGCATACGCCTGGGCAGCGTTGATTGGGAAATCTCCGCTGTCACGGACCAACAGTGGACGCGGTGCCACCAAAGCCAGCAACGTCTCAACATCTCCGTATTTTACTGAACCAGGCACGAAGTCGGGCGATGCGTACGATGGGGCATCCGCGAAACGAAAACCATCTAACATGATCGCGGTTCGAGCGATGGAGGCTTCGCCTAGTGCGGAAGCCGCCAAGGCGACAGGGGCCACGTCACCAGTGCCCAATACAAACAGTGATTTTACTTTGAGTGAGTGAGCGTAGTTGATCGCGTCGATCGCATCGGCCACTCGTTCAGCCATCAGCGTGCGGTTGTAGCCGAACGAAAACGCCGCAAATGGGCGATTGTCCGCGATCAACCGCTGCGCGTTGGCTGTGTCACTTGTTCGCGACAACTCACCCTGACCCAACACGTCAGCGACCATGATCGCTACGCCCGCATCCACCAGTTTCTGTAGCAAGGCTCGTTCGTCATCGGCGAGTTCGTTCAGTGACTGTTTGCCGCCCGGACGCAGCCAGACAACTAAATCATGCTTAGACGGTTCATCGTTTTCCGCTTCGGTCGAATGGATCAAGACGAACGGAGTGGTGGATTCACGCTGCGAATTGCCGATGAGAGCGGATACCATGGTGGCTCCGTTTAGCCCTGGTACCTGCTCGAATTCGCGAAAATTCGTTGTTTTTAGATACGGTGGTGAGATATTTTTGAGCGAGAGGATCGTCCGCCATGCCTGTCGAAACTGGGTCTGGGACTGTGCAACTTGGTTTGGTTCATTCGGCCACCAATCTGCAATCGCGGTAGTCGCTTGACTGTCCAACCAATGGCACACCGCACGCTCATGTTCGATTCCGACTTGGGATGGTGCTTGATGCTCGCCACTGAAAACCTCACCATCTTGATCGCTGATCACAGCAAAATCTTCTTCGACAATCGGCTCTTCAATACCGAGCCCTAGATATCGATTGAACCAGGGATACATGACACTGCGCGATACGTAGTTAAAGTTATGCGGGAAGTTCAGCAGATCGGCACACTGCACATCGTTGATATCGCCAACGAGGCGGTATAGTTGTTGGAGTTGTGGATAGCCATCGGTAAGCATGTCTTTCGTCCAATCGTTGGCTGCCGTGCAGGCCATCGGTCGCGGTGCCATGAGTGCAGCAAGTTCCACGTTGCCCGTGTTAACGCGGAGCAACGGAACGTTTTCACAATAACAACCGCCTTGCATCGACGTTGAGACCATCCCATTGGGAAAACTGACTTTCACACGCGGATCGATCGCTCCCAAGATGATCGTTTGCGTTCCTCCACCACTGCCACCTGTGACGCCGAGTCGCTCGGTATCGACGTCGGGTAGTGAGGCGAGGAAATCCAACGCTCGGATCGAGTTCCAAGTTTGCAGACCCATCGCGGTTTGCAAACGCAGTTCGGCATCGGTGCTGAATAGTGGCCACGAATCGGGTCGCGAACCATTTTCAGGACGTCGATCTTCGGGGCGAAGCGCCGCGTGTCGATGCGCGGTCTCGTACGAGATCTGTTGTGAGTCACCATATCCCAGCATGTCGAAGATGAATGTCACGCATCCCATCCTCGCCAGTGTGGCACAGCGAGCGAGTTTCGGTGTTTGCCCAGAGGCGACAAAACGTTCCGCGCCGCTGGCGATTTGATCGAGGATTTCTTTATCAGAGAAACGTTGCATTCGCCCACCATGACCATGCGGACACAGCACACCAGCCCGCTTGTCGTGTTTAGGATTGCCGTGCTGCAAGCTTTTTCCCGTGGGGCGAAAAAGCAAGCCAGTGACGTAGTGCCCCGGCAAACTCTGAAAATAGACTCGCTCGATCGAGAATCCATCTCGCTCCATGCGGCCATGAACCACCGCATCAAGCGGAGTTCGTTCGGGCATCGGGGAGAGACCAGTCGACACGAGTATCAAGTTCCGCAGTTCTTCGCTGCGCGCTGTCCACTCAGCCTCGCTCTTAGGCACACGCATCGGGAAATGCCCATCGAGTGTTTTGAGCGGTCCGAGACGGACGTCAGGCGGCTGCTGGCCGGTCGGCATCACCGTAAAGACATTGGTGTCGGTGGCAGGTTCTTGGGCGAGCGTGATGTTTGCCATTGAGCAGGCAACTAACAGAATCGCGAGGTATGAACGTTGCATCAAAACAGCCTGCAAGATGGAGGGTAAGGTCGGCACGAATTACTGGATCATGATAGTGCCGATCCCTGTTTGAAACAACAAAAGCAGCAGGCACAGTAAACTGTGTCTGCCACCTCAGAGGAGCAATGACTCTGTTTAGAAACGATACAGCGCACAAGCGACTTGCAAACCAGAGCCGATGCTGATGATCAAACCAATGTCGCCAGCAGCGGGGGCATGGGCAGCGGCCGCTAACATCGCAAGCGGTATCGCTGACGTGAAGGCGTCAGGGCCACAGGCGTCTGAGATGATGGCTTGTTCGCGAGTGACATTGAGGCTCTTGAGCAAAATATCCGTGAACGTGCCGTTGGTTTGCGGTGGCAGCCACCAGTTGATGTCGGTGGCACTTAATGATTGATCAATAAGGAATTGATTGACACTTTGCTTGATGGCAGGAACCAGGCGTTCTTTCCAGTCACTGGCAATGTCATGTTCCAAAAATGGTTGGCCAATCTTGTTTTCGATGTTGGCAACGACTTTGTATGACTCAGCAAACTCGGGATAATGATCGAATCGGAATGCGTGAAAACCGGTCTCACCGTCTTCGGATTCACTCAGGATCACCGCCGATGCCATCTCGGTTATCCCGAGATTGTCTTGGCCAGGAACGTCAGCGTTGTTCTCGATTTCCGAAGCCACCACCATCGCACGTTCGATCTTGCCAGCCCGGCCCATCTCACAGATCAAGTGACAGGCGTTGAGGAATCCGATCGAACCGTTGAGCAAATCAAACGCAAACGTCTTCACCGGATCAATCGCAGCTTGGTCGGCGTTGAGTTTCAGATCACCAGCTAGTAAGGCCGCAAGAGCGGGTTCCGTCAGGAACTCCGTGCGATAGACGCCCGTCGAGATCAGCAGCTCAATAGTGCTGCGGTCGATGCCGGCCTCGGTGATACAATTTTCGGCAGCACGACCGAGCATCTCCATTGTGTCGGCTCGCTCGCTAGGCTTGGGCATCGCGATCGCGATGGATTCCAATCGAAACGGTGTCGACATCGCTACGTTAGCCGAGTCGGCAGCATCAATGTTGGTTTCCGGCGAGGCGGTGTGTCCGTTAGTTGCAGGCGAACCATTCTTCTGCGCAAGTCGAATGCGGTCGGGTAGATCGTTGCACGTGTAGACCGCTGTGCCACTGGTTTGACCGGATCCAGAGATTGCGAACAGAACTTTGTCACCGGTACGGATCCGACCGTTGTCAATGTTGTCACGAAAGGCTAAGAAATGTGTTGTGCTGGCGGTGTTGCCACGTAGTTCGAGATTGTCGATCATTTGATCGGTGCAGTCTGTTTGGAACTGGTTTGCGATTTCATCAATCGCGCCCTTGATCGTCAATCGTGAGGTTTGATGCGGAATAATATGCTGGATGTCTTTCACGTGACTGCCCGCTTCTCGCAGCATGTGGACGGCATGTGCGGCAGCATGGGGTACGATCGCGGCAGTGACTTTCACGGCGTCAGTGTGCATCACCGCACCACCGTGTGGTTGGTTGCTTGGCTTGGCAATGCACAGTCGGCTGTAGTGTCCGAGTGTGTACATGTCAAACTGTGTGAATCCTTCACCACGCCGTGAGGCGCCGCACATCGCGACCGCTACACCTGCATCGCCGAGAGTGAGCGAAGCGAGTTGTGGATCGAGATAGCCTTCCATTTCTAATTGAGCAGTGCGAGTTAAGTGCGAGATGTACTCGCCGCTGACCACCATGGCACTGCGAACGGCACCGGATTGGATAAACGCGTCGGCAACATACACCGCCGTCCACATGCTGGCGCAGGCATTGGAAATATCGAAAGCAATGGCGTTATCAAATCCTAGCAACGACTTCAACGCGAGCGCCGTCGATGGTTCATATCCAACTTTGCTGGGTCCGTCCCATCGGGAGATGTTGGCGCTGATTAACAGATCGAATTGGTTCGCTCGGATTCGCGAGTGTTTCAAACAATCCGTGATCGCGTTGGTAGCCAGGTCGATGGCGAATTCGTTTTCTGCGGCAAAGTGGCGCGAGCGAATCCCAGTCAATCTTTCCAAGGGCACACGTACCTGTCGTCGACAACCATCGAGAACCTCGCGTGTGGTGACGATGTTCGGCGGCAAATACGTGCCTACACTTTCGAGGAGGGAGTGGAAAGTATTCATGAGTGCCCACAGGGAGTCAGTTGAGGAGCACCAAGATGCTCGTAGATTTCGGCGATGGTTTGAAACTCAAACAGCAATTCAGGCGTCAACGGTTCGTCCCGCGGGTTCAATCCTGCGTCGTTGGCCCGCGTGATAATGCGCAGACTTGTTAACGAAGCACCACCGAGATCGAAAAAATTGTCCTCAATGCCGATCGGTGTGACTCCGAGTTCCTCCGACCATATATTCACTAACGTCGTTTGCCAGGGATTTTGTGGGGCGACGTATTGCGATACTGCCAAACGCTCGTTTTTAGCGGGCAACGGCAATTGGCGATGAGCGATTTTCCCGGACGGAGTCAACGGCATCGAGCCGACCAGGACAATTCGTCGAGGCACCATGTATCGTGGCAACTCGGCACGCAATTGGGTCAAAATGCCAGCCACGATCGCCGTCTCGTCGGGTGAATCTTCGTCGCAAGTGAATGCCGCTGCGGGTTCGATCCACGCGATTAACTCGGCTTGGCCATGTCGTTGGTTAGACGTGTCGGTATGCAATCGCACGCAACATCGCATGACTTGCGGCAAGGCATTGATTGCCGCCTCAATCTCGGAAATATCGGCGCGAATGCCGTCGACTTTGATTTGTTGATCAACACGCCCAAGAAACTCGAGTTGCCCGTCGGGGTTCCAGCGTGCCCGGTCACCCGTGTCATACATCACCGGATGTTGCCCGTCGATACAAAACGGATTGTTCACGAACACGGTTTTGCTCAATTCAAGATCACGCCAATAACCGTTGGCAAGCATCGGTCCGGCCAAGAACAAGCGGCCTGGGGTTCCCAGTGGACTGAGCCGGCCTTGATTGTCCAAAACATAGGCTTGGCTGCCGGGACGTGGGCGACCAATCGGTGTCGCCGAGCGGGCAAGCGTCTGGAACTGGATCTCATGCGTCGTCGCTGTCACAACGGCTTCGGTGGGACCGTATGCGTTGAGAATGCGGACACCTCGTGATTGCCAAACTGCAACCGATTCGCTGGGGAAAACGTCGCCTCCGAGAATCATCAATCGCAAGCACGAGAGTTCTTCATCGCTTTGTATCGCATCGCCACAATGTTGGAAATACGCAGGCGGCAAATTGATCACCGTCAAACCATGCTCCCGAACATGATCCCACAAAGCTTCAGGTGACCAGAGTTCGTTGCCTCGCGCGACTACCATCGCTCCCGCATACCACGCGGTGAACATCTGTTCGAGCGATGGGTCGAAAGTCAGATTGCTGAACTGCAACACCCGATCGCTCGACGTCATTTCATACACACTGCACATCGCCACAATATGTTGAGCCAACGCGCCGTGCGATACATAAACACCTTTAGCACTGCCGGTTGATCCAGAGGTGTGTAGGATGTACGCAGGACTGCTCGCAGAACGGGCTACGTGATTGGAGGCGACCGACGCCGCGGTTCGCTTTTGAGAATCGGAACCTTGCTCGCTAACCAAATCAACGAGGTGGCTCAGGGGGACGATCGTGGCGTTGATTGACTCGCAAGTATTCATCAATTCCGCTTGGTCGGTGATCATCCAATTGGCACCACAAGAGTTGATCAGCGCCTCGATTCGCGGTAACGGGCTGTCGTTATCCAGCGGCACATAGATGGCACCGGATTTCAGGATACCCAATAGAATGGCTGCGTTTTCAAAGCATCTTGCGTAGCAACACGCGACCAGCGAACCGGCCATCACACCATTGGCGATGAGATGAGTGGCGATGCGGTCACTGGCAAGAGCGAGTTGTTCGTAAGTTTGTGATTCACCATCACAAACCCACGCCACCGCATCAGGCTGCTCAGTGGCGTGTCGGCTGACCCATTGATCAATAAGTGAGCCATCCCACGTCGGTGCTGGTGTGGCTGTCGACAAAGCCAAAATTTCTTCCCGCTCACGCGTTGAAACCAACTCGTACTGCGACAAACGTTTGTTTGGATTCTGGACAACTTCATGACATAGATGAATGAACTGCTCGCTCAGTCGTCGTGCCGTGACTTCAGTGAACAAATCAGTGTCGTACTTTAATGTTCCAACAAATGTCTGAGCGGTCTCGAACAATTCCAACGTCAAATCACATTGGCCCTCTTGTTGATTCATCTCATAGGGACGAATTCGCATCCCCGCTACTTCAACTTCGGCAGACTCATCGCCCAACAAAATTGCCGCTTCGCAGAAACGTGGTTTTTGTAAACCGAACATCACATTGAAAATGGGGTTGCCACTGACATGGCGTTGTCGACCAATGCGGTCGACGATCGCTGCAAACGGATAGCCTTGATGTTTGATCGCCCCGAGGACCTTGGACTTAATCTGGGTGGCAAAATCAGCGAACACCGGATCGGAACTGGAGTCTGAACGGATCGCCAACGAGTTAACGAAGTATCCAATCACATTATTAAATTCGCTGCGTGAACGCCCTGACGTTGTCGTGCCGACGATCACATCATCTTGATCGCTGATGCGGTGTAGCAACGTTTTGAAGATCGAGAGTGTAAGTGCAAACGGCGTCAAACGCAGTGTCTTGGCAAGTTCTCGCAGTCCCGTAGAAAGATCTTCTGGCAAGCAGAATCGCAGGGTCCGGCCACGGAATTCGGCACGTGTGGGCCGTCGCCGATCCGTAGCGAGATCAAGTGTTGGCAAAGAACCACCGAGTTCGTCTTCCCAGTACAACCAATCCTTCTCGCTCTCAGGACTGTCGAGCCATTGGATTTGTTCCTTGACAAAATCCGAGAACGTTGCTGGAGGTGATTGCAACTTCGCGATCTCTCCGCCAGACACTTGAGCCAGAAGCTGAAACAATTCTTCTTGGAGTATCCACAAAGAACACGCGTCAAAGACGATGTGATGCAAGGCCAACAAGAGAATCTGATCATCGGGGCCACGCTGTAACCAACGGACACGCAGCAGCGGTCCGGTTTCTAAATCGAACGGACGCTCGTACTCCGTACGGATGATTTCTGCCACACAATCATCGCTCTTTCCAGCGATGTCGATAGCGGCAAAATCAGATTTGGCCGAGTGATGAACCCGGCGACACAATCGACCTGATTGCATCTCCATTGTCGTTCGCAGCGATTCATGGCGTTGCACCAATAGTTCGATTGCAGTTTGTACCGTCGCTGCATCGACTGGCGTGCAGACGCGGCACGTTGAGGCGACGTTGTAGGCGGGACTGTAGGGCGCAGCGAGGTGCAAAAAATAGAGTGCTTGTTGGCCCACAGTGGTCGGTTCGACACGGCTCGCGTCGCCCTCGAAGGAGGGTTCCCGTTGCAGGATCGCGATCAATTCTTTTTTGAAGCGACGCAGTAACGTCATCATCTCATTGTCGAGCGCATCGTCGGGCGCACGGAACCGTAGCATCTTACCTTGACACCACAATTCCACACGTCGCCGCAGTAGCTCTTCGTAGAGCGTTTGAGCGTTCATCTCAGAGCTGTTCATAATGCGCCCTCCACCCATCCATCTTCATTTTCAACGTGAGGATCTGCGAGTGAAATTCGCTCAATCACTTGATTCAAAAACGTGTCCAAGGTGCTTGCTTCAAAAAACATTTCCAATGGCACTTCAATCCCAAAATCTTGTTGCATCTCATCACGCAATTCAAAAGCCATTAACGAATCCAAACCTAACGCATCGAGCGATTGTTTCAGCGGGACTTCGTGCATATCCAAGCCCATGATCTCGGCAATTCGCTCACGGAGATGCCATCGCAGGGCAATTGGATCACGCGAGATCCCGTCCCCTTCATTATCCAATCCATCGTTGCGATCATCCGCAGGGGACGTGGACGTGGGCAGTGAGATCGGCTTGAGCCGCAGTCCTTCCACCGTCATCACAGGGCGTCCACCGGGGCCGATGATCGTGAAGTCGATCGACATCAAATCTTCGCGTCTGGATTCCACGTCGGCATCCGTTGGCAACGTTGCCATCACTCTCAATCCCTGCCGGGAATCGGGCTGAGCATGCAGACTTACTTGATCCACACCAATTGGAATCCAGGCGTGTTGCGATGGCGGAATTAAACCGGCAGCAACCTGAAAACAGGCGTCTAACCAAGCCGGATGGAATTGGTAGCCGATGGCGTTGATCGATGCAGGTAAACGGGTCTCACCAAGACAAACACAGCGATCGTCGATTAAACCATCGCAGCGAGATTGCAGACCCCGGAAGGCTTCGCCGTAATTCAAACCGGCGTCCCGCATTACCTGATAATGCTCATCGCGAGTGATTTCGTTGCCTTGTACTAATTCATCGTATTGGAACTCACTTAACATCGCGGTGCGGTTGACGCTCGGACGCTTGGATTTGGCAGTTAACAAACACTCCGCGACGACTCTCCAGTTTCCCGATTCGAGCGTGGCGATGCGTAGTCGACGCTGTTTATCACCGGGCGATACGATGATCTGAACCAACGTGGAGTCGTTTTGGCGGACCGGCAATGGGCGATGGATTTGTAATCCTTCGATCGCTCTCAGCCCCGAGTCGAAGTCGGAGGCCGCTGCGAGTGCCAGTTCAATGAATCCGGCGGCGGGAAACAACAACATCCCACGCACAACATGATCATGCAGATAGCCGAACGACCTCAGGTCGGTTTCAAAAATCGTTTCATCGCCTGCTAGGTTTAACTTGCGAAGCAACAGGCCTGGTCGAGAGTGAGGTTCCGCATCAACTGCGGTAGCGACAGTTGAGGCTGTTGTCACAGGTTCGGCCAAGACAGGTGTTTGAGTTGCCATTGGCAAACACAATGGCGCGTCGTCGAGCCATCGCCGACTGCGCTGAAACGGATACGTGGGTAACTTGACACGACGGGCAGTGGGAGCGAAGTGTTCTTTCCAATCAATCGTCTCGCCACGCAAGAACGACATCGCAAGCACACGCAGACGTGATCTCTCGTCGTCACCCAGCAATCGTGTTTCAGAAATTGCTGCATCGGTGAGTGCTAAGGAAGCGGGATCGCTTTCGGCGAACAGTCGTAGTTCTTCGATTAAATCTGCTAGCGATTCACTGATAATGGCAACGCGATGCTCAAACACATCGCGACTTGTCGCGGCGGAGAAGCAAACATCAAGCAAACGCTCAGGTCGGTCTGCCAATTCAATGATGAATTTGCGAGCGTATGCACGCAATGCCAATGGCGTTTTCGCGGACAAAACAAATAGAGCCGGTGCAACACATGTTGAGATCTCACCGCACAACATCGATACATCGCTGGTTAGCGGATCTGCCATCACAGTGCCTTCACCCGATGCGGAGGGCGAGAGCGGATGCACGGCTGGCGCGTCGGCGACGATGACGTGAGCGTTGCTGCCACCAAACCCAAACGAACTGACGCCCGCGACGCGTGGTTGAGGTGACTCCCACTTTTGGCGCGAACGAAGGACCTCGACCGGCCACGACCAATCAATTGACTCGCTTAATTGATCACAATACAAATGCGGTGGCAGGCAACGATGTTTCAGCGCCAAGACCACTTTGATCAATCCAGCGATTCCAGCGGCACCTTCCAAGTGACCGACGTTGGTTTTCACTGACCCAATTCGCAGTGGCCGCGATGGCTCGCGTGAAGAGGCAAACACTTGCCGCAACGCGTCGACTTCGATCGGATCGCCCAGTGGTGTGCCGGTGCCGTGCGTTTCTAAGTAATCAACCTGTTCAGCCGACAGCCGAGCGTCAGCGATTGCGGCGCGAATTACCGCTTGTTGAGCGTGTCCGTTAGGTGCGGTCAACCCGACGCTACGTCCGTCCTGATTCGTCGCACTGCCGCGAATCACACAGTGAATGGTATCGTTGTCACGAATCGCATCACTGAGCCGTTTCAACAATACTGCACCGCAACCTTCTCCACGTACAAATCCATCGGCAGCGGCGGAGAACGCATGACAACGGCCAGTCGGAGAAAGCATTCCGGCTTGGCTGAGACTGATGCTCAGTTCCGGTGCCAAGATCACGTTGACGCCCATCGCAATCGCTAAATCACAATCACCGTATCGCAAACTGCGCGTGGCCAAATGAACGGCGGTGAGCGACGAAGAACAAGCCGTGTCAATCGCTAGGCTTGGACCACGCCAATCCATCACATAACTGAGCCGACCGGCCGCTGCACCGTGTGCGTTGCCGGTGCTCATATAGGTGTCAATGGACTCCGGTTCACGACGTGTTAACCGATGCAAGTAATCGTTGCTGCACATGCCCACGAAAGCGCCTACGCGTCGACCGCGACAGGAATGTGGCGCGATACCAGCGTGCTCGAACGTTTCCCAGGCGATTTCTAAAAGCAAGCGTTGTTGGGGATCGAGTGTCGCCGCTTCGCGTCCCGAAATGCCAAAGAAGGCGGCATCAAATTGATCAATTTGGTCTAGCCAACTGGCGCGATTCGCGGTGATTCGGCCCGGTTGTTTTTCTTGGTCGGCTTGCAGTTCATTCGTCCAACGATCACCCGCATGGGTCTCAGCAGCTTGGCCGTTATTGAGCAGTTGCCAAAATTCATCGGGCGAATTCGCACCTGGGAAACGGCAGCCGATACCGACGATGGCCAACGGTTCACTTAACCGATCGCCCAACCGCTGCATGCCGGCTTTGGTTTTTCGCAGTGCTTCGAGCACGCTGGCCATGTTCATAGAGCCACCTGCGGCTGGCTCGTCGCTGATCGAGGTACCGCGATTTCCATGATTTGGACGTGGCGGGTTCGGGTCGGCTGAGTCACCGGGATGTGGTAGTTGAATCATTGGTGTGCTCCCCAGCTTTCAAATTGTTCGGACAAATCGCCAATCTCACGCAGTAAATCAGTCACTTCGGTGACCGGTAGGTCAGCGTCCGACCGATTCAATTCTAGTTCAGAATTGATGTCAGGCTGCTCAGGTGTTCCCTTTTCGGTAGAGTCGTTTTTGGGCAGCGAATCGGACAACAATTCCAATAGCCGCGCCGCTAACGACCGCACATCGGGGAAGTTAAACAAATCAATGGTGCTCATCCGAACACCCATCGTCGTTTGCAGCGAGTTCACTAGCTCCAGAGAAGTGAGCGAATCCATGCCTAAATCAAATAGCGGTTGATCCAGCGGCACAGAGTCACCGCCGGGCAACGCGAGCGAGGAGGCGATTGCCGACCGAAGATGTTCGACCACCCGCTCGCGACGTTGCGGATCGGTGAGAGTCGTCAATTCGGTCAACCAATCCGCGTGCGTTGCCTGTGCGTTGTTGGCGTGTCCGTGCTGGTTTAACAGAGCGGCGAACATGCTGTGCGATTGCAAGTGCACGGGCAGACGATCGAGGTGCAATCGCACAGCAGCGACCGTCGCTGGAACAATGACTGGGGTAGCGGAACTCGTCAAGAGTTTCGAACTCCTATCGAAACGAAAGTCTTGGCGAGTTCCGCTACATGCCAAACCGATACTCAACGTTCCGGCGTTGCAAAAATGTCGCACTTGATCAAGCAATTGGACACCTTCGTCTGGCATCAACATCCCGATCCCAGCGAGGTCGCCTTTACCGAGCCGATCACGCTTGGCTGCTGCACCCACCCGCGCCCACGGTCCCCAAGCGATCGAGACCGCAGGTAAACCAGACGAGCGACGATCGCTGGCCAGTGAATCCAAAAACGCGTTAGCGGTCGCGTGATTGGCTTGCCCTGGCGAACCTAGCCATGCGGAGAAGGATGAGAACAGGACAAAGTCACGAATCGGATCGTTCAGCGTCGCCTGATGCAGATTCCACGCACCGGCAGCCTTGGCCGCGAACACGCGCTGCATCGTCTCGCCGGTTTGCTGATCCAATAACGCGTCGTCGAGCGTTCCCGCGAGATGGTAAATGCCGGTGATCTCGCCACACCGGCGACGGACATTGTTCAACACCTGGATAACCGATTCGGGATCGTGTAGCTGCACAACTTCAACGGTAACGCGGGCAGAGTATTTTTGCTGCCACTGGGCGAGTAATGCGTTCTCACTGTCACTGGCGACGCGGCGAGTTAACAGCACCACCTCGCTGGCCCCTTGCTGCAGCAAATACTCCGCCGTCAACAATCCCAGACCACCCAATCCGCCCGTAATGATTTGCGTCGATAATCGTTGTCGCAATGCTTCACGATCCTCGCGAGCCGACGACGCTCGCGACGAGTTTCGGTCGGCATCGGAGGCTAGCACCGACGGTACACTGCAGCACTGTATCACCGCTTTGCCGATGTTCGTTCCGCCACGCAACCACTGCATCGCCTCGGCCACATCATTGAAATCAAACTCACGCAGTGGCAATGTTTGATACGCTCCCGTCTGCACCTGCAGCATGATCTTTTCGATTCGCATCCCGATCGTTTCAGCATTATCTGCAAGATCCTGCGACAAATCCAAAGCTGCATAACGAACACCACGGCCCGCTGCCACAATCCGCGAGGTGACGGCGGAATTCGCTAAGGCGATATCGACATAGCGACCGTCGGCAGCGATCACACTCAAGTTTTCATCGATAAATTCTTCGCCCAGAGAATTCAATATAACATCCACGCCCCGACCGTCCGTGGCATTGACGATCGCACTGGCGAAACCGGGTTTACGGGAATCAAACACATGCTCGATACCCAGCTTTCGAAGGATCTCGTGTTTGCTTTCGCTGGCTGTCGCATACACGGTCGCACCGATTTGTTTAGCAATTTGCACGGCAGCTAAACCGACACCGCCTGCCGCAGAGTGAATCAAGATCGACTCTCCTGCTCGTAAGTCTGCCAGATCATTGAGCGCCGTAGCGGCCGTGAGGAACGCCACCGGTAACGTGACTGCACTACTCAGCGTCATATCTTTAGGAATGTGACACACCGATGTCGCGGGAATCGTGATGTACTCGCCGATGCAGTCCGCAGCGATCGCCACGACAGCGTCACCTACGGAAAAATTCTCCACGTCGTCAGCGACACGCACGATCTCTCCCGCACACTCGGCACCGAGCGGAGGATTACCGGGATACGCACCGAGCACATTGAGCACATCGCGGAAATTCAAACCCGCCGTCGCAATTCGGATTTCAACTTCACCAGACGTTGGCACTGCTCGCGTTCGCGATCCGGCCTTCAATCCATCTAGCGAGCCACGTTCACTCACGCACAGCACGCGACTCTGTTGCTCACGATCGTGGTCGCTCTGAACATGGCTCCATTGATGGACCAAGCGGCGACCGTCGCGGAACGCAATCTCTTCGTTCGCGGGCATTGGATCCGATAACTCATCAAACAACACGTCTGCATTTTGTGGCAAGCCTGCTGTGGCATCCAAGTCGATTCCCGAGCACGTCAATTGCGGTTGTTCGAGTGTGAACGTTCGCCACAAACCCCACAACGACCCACCCACCAAATCGAGTTTTTCATTGGCTACAGCGAGGCTACCGCAGGTTACATAACGCAATCGCAAGTTGGTTGTCTTGGATGAAACACTTGTTTGACAATCAATGATCGATTTGAGAATCGCGAGTAGCTTCTCACTGGAATGGGTTAATTCCTTGACAGGCGATGCGTCCGGCTTTGCACCTGCATGCGAGAGCACGACGAGATCCGTTGGTAGCATCGAACGACATTGTTCAGCAACACGGAGACCGAGTGTGGCACCATCGTTGTCATCTGATTCGGCCTCGATCACGTGTACC
Organism: Rhodopirellula sp.; assembly: GCA_041740155.1. Lineage (GTDB taxonomy): Bacteria > Planctomycetota > Planctomycetia > Pirellulales > Pirellulaceae > Rhodopirellula. The sequence continues at coordinate 36,500 of JBGSMN010000197.1, read as the reverse complement.
GACGCAGCATGCGTTTGCAATCGCGTGGCCAGTTCGTACGCTAAATTTGCATCCCGCTCGGCAAGGATCAGCCAACGACGTGGATCGCTTTCAACAATCGCTCGAGGTGTCGATACGATCATCTTGCTCGGTGACGATGCTTGATCGTTGTTGATATCAACTGCCATTGAATCTGGGTCAACGAACAGGGGTGAGTGAAAACCGCTGTCCGTCAATAATTGTGTCCAATCACTCGTCGACAATAGCGGGTACTCAGGTCGCAACGTCGTATCCGTGAACCGCCACCAACCAGGCGTTAGCCCGAAGGTGAGATCGAGCCAACGTGCGGGTTGAGTGCCTTCAAGGACAACGAGTTCACCGTTGTCGTGCAGTAACTGACGAATGTGAAGCATCGCCACGGCTAAGTCCGCTGTCGCATGCAATACGTTGGCAGCGATCACGATATCGAAGTTGCCTAATGATTCTTCAAAACCTTGCTCTCGTGGATCACGTTCAATATTGAGGACGCGGAAATCGATGAACTCATATTCAGAGAACTGTCGCTTCGCGGCAGCCAAGAATCCAGGTGCGATATCGGTGAAGACGTATTCACAGCGTCCTGCGGGCAATTGCTCAAGCACTGCATTTGTGGTTGCCCCAGTCCCGCCGCCGATCTCTAAAATTCGCAAACCACGACCAGGAGCGAGGTCATGCACGCGACGGGAAACCGTGATCGCGGCCAATCGGTTCAATCGCTGGCCACCGACGGAATCTCGGTAAACATCTGCCGCCGAAACTTGCCCATCACCTGGGAACAACAACTGCAAAGGGTCGTCGTTGTGTTGCATCAATTGGGCCGTCGCTGCGGCACAACGATTCAGTAACGCAAACTCATTGGCAGCGTTCGGATGGGCCGGGTGATGTTCACCAACAGTTGGTAGCGAGATGACGCTCCAACGCTGTTCGTCGATGGTAGGTTGTGATTGCAACATGCCAAGCTCTTCACCGATTCGCAGTAGACGAACAAGTAACCGATGATGGTTCGGTTGAATGCCACAGCGTTTCGCGAGCGACTGGGTTGTGAACGTGTCACCGATCGTCAATTGCATGCCGAGTTGACTCAGGATTCTGATCGTCCACTCGCCAGCAGCCTGTTCGAGCGAATCGCTGATATCGAGTAGCACGCCTGGTTTGTGTTCTGGTGTCACGGGCGTGGTGGATTTCGTTAAAGAATTCGCCACCGATGGCTTGAAATCAGCAGTGACGGGTTCCCGTTTGCGAATTTGTGGTAACCATTGATTGTGTAGTAGTAAACCAGCGGTTTGCGGCGGAGTCGTTGCTCGTAGTTTCAAGCCCTGGATCGTAAGACTCGATGGGCAGGCATGGCCCACTGCTAATGAGCGAATCACCAGATCAGCCGTGGCCGAATCAGTGTCTTGATCGACCAATTCCGCCGATACATGGACACGAACTTCCGTCGCATCAGCGAACATGTCGCCGCGAATGACGATGGCATCGGCACCGACTGGCACCCACGTCCGATTACCCCAACGAGCGCCGCATGCGGCGACAACTTGTAGACAAGCGTCGAGTGGACCGATGTGGTGCGAAGTCTTGGACTGTGAGCAAGCAACAATGGCTTCGGCATGATTGCCGAGCGATGCGAGTTGTTCGATACACCGGAATGCTGGACCGTATTGCATGCCAGCTTCGGCAAGTTGTTGATAGAGGTTGTTGACGGATTGGTCGTCCGTTTTGGTTTCGGTGATGAGTGATGAACCACTCTGGCTACCGCCAAATCGGCTGATGTTTCTGCTGTCCGACGCACGGAGTTTGAACGTGGTATGCACGCGCCATTTCGCATCGCTGCGACTGGCGATGCGTCCCTTCCATGTTAGCTCGTCGCCGTCCGCTTGAGACAACACTAATTGGCAGCGTTGTGATCGTTGTTCTTCAAGTGCAAGCGATCGGTCAATTTCAAAATCGACGAGTTCTATTTCGCCGAGATTCTGTTCATCGAAAATCGATCGCCCGGCTTCTATCGCCCATTGCATCCAACCGGCCGCAGGAAAGGCGACCGCATCACCAACGCGATGATCGGCGAGATACGAATTCGCAGAGAAATGATTTTCAAAAACAAGATCATCGCTAGCGAAATCAAGTCGTTCGCCTAACAACGACTCGGAAGCTCGCAACGTTGACATTGCTTGACCGGCAGTAGTCGGTTGAACATCCACCCAGTGACGCTGACGCTCAAACGCATACGTCGGCAATGAGATGATCGGTGCGGTCCCACCAAGAGCCGCTTGCCAATCGAAGTCGACGCCATGCACGTATAGTTTGGCCAGCGTTTCCCAGTATGAACCGGGCTTCTTCCCTGCACTTGCGTCGCCACTGATTCCCGGCAGGACGGTCAATCCAAGTTTGGCGGAACGCGCCAATCCCGCCAGCGTACCGCCTGCACCAATTTCCAAACCGAGCGATCTCGTCTCTGGATCGGAACCCGCCATCTCCTGGAGCACCCGATCAAAGCGGACTGCGTTTCGCAGATTCCCGCGCCAATACGCTGGCGTGGCAACTTCATACTCGACCAGCGAACCTGTTTGTGATGATAAGAACGGCAATCGTGGCGGCATCATCACGGTCATCGCTACCGCCTGTTCAAACTCATCGACAATCGGATCAATCAACCAACTATGGAACCCGTGCGTGGTCGACATCATCCGTGTCGTCACACGGCGTTGTTGCAAATAATCCGCTAGCGAACCGAGCGTTTCCGGCAATGAGGCGATGACCGTTTGGCGCGGACCGTTAACGACCGCGATCTCCCAACGTCCAGGGAAGTTTTTCAATATCTCGCGCAGACTGGCTTCGTCAGTGAATGCGGCAAGCATCCCACCGCGTTGTTCAATTTGTCCGATCAGCTCCGCGCGGCGAACAACCAGCGTTAAACCATCTTCAAAATCAAACACACGGGCTACGCAGGCGGCGGCATACTCGCCCAAGCTATGACCGACGAGACGTCGCGGCTTCACACCGATTGACATCCAGTATCGCGCAATCGCGACTTGTAAACAATAAAGGGCAGGTTGAATCCAAACGTCTAGCCAGAGTTGCTCGTCAGTCCACAATCGATGTTGCAAGGAATGCCCTGCCACGTTCGCATACGATTCTGCCACCAAATCGAATTCATGACGGAACGCGGCATTGGTTTGATACAGTTCGCGACCAGCACCAACATGGCAGCCACCCTGACCACTAAAATACCAATCCACTTTCGCATCGCGAGCCGCGATGCCTTGCATCCACGCCGATTCACTTTCGGTGGTGCGCTGGGCGGCGGTTCCCACCCAGGCTGCTCGATGTCGAAAGTGACTGCGACCGGCGGCCAAGGTGTAGGCGAGTGATGGCCAATCGTGCTGATCCGCGACAGATTCAATTTGACGGATCATCTTCGCCAGCGATGTGGGGGTTTTTGCAGAACAAGTCAACAAGCCTGGCGAGAACGTTGGGGGTTCGGGGCCAATGTACGGCATCACCGGTGGTTCTTCGAGGATCACATGCGCGTTGGTGCCGCCGAATCCGAACGAACTCACACCCGCCCGACGAATACGTTTGGCATTACTTGGCCAGGGGGTCGGGTCCGTGACGACGGCGAGGCCCGCGCTCCAGTCGACGTGTGGCGAGGGGTTTGAAAAATTGATTTGGCCCGGCAAGACTTGTTTGTCAATCGACAACGCGACTTTGATCAAACCCGCGATCCCAGCGGCCGCTTCGAGGTGACCGATGTTCGCCTTGACCGATCCAATCTTAAGGACGCGATTAGTCTCGCTGGCGGATTCAGCGTTTGGAAGCAACGCCTGGCGAATCGCACGAACCTCGATCGGATCACCCAGCGGTGTGCCCGTGCCATGGGCCTCGACATAATCAATCGAATCGCTGCTAATCCCCGCGTCATCGAGTGCATCCGCAATCAACGCAGCCTGTGCCGCACGGCTGGGAGCGGTCAATCCGTTGCTACGCCCGTCTTGGTTGACGGCCGAACCTTGGATCACGGCGTAAATACGATTGCCATCGGCTAACGCGTCACTGAGGGGCCGCAGCAATACCGCACCGCCACCTTCACCGCGCACGAATCCATCAGCATGTTCATCGAACGTGCGGCATACACCCGTGGGCGACAACATCCCCGCTTTGCTAAACGACTCAGTCGCATCGGTTGACAAAATTAAATTCACGCCCGCAGCGACGGCGTAATCACAATCGCCTGCACCGAGCGAGCGAACGGCTTGGTGCGTAGCAACGAGCGAAGAAGAACAAGCTGTGTCGATGGTCAAACTCGGACCACGAAAATCAAACGTGTAAGAGATCCGATTGGACGCCATCGCCATCGAATTCCCCGTTGCGGTGTACGCTGTCACAGCGTCCGCGTCGCCTCCTGCCGAGCAGACTTGTAGGTAATCGTTGTTGCCGACACCTACGAACACGCCCACTCTTGCTCCGCTATGATTGTCTAATTCGACAGCAGGCAACGTTGCGATCGGCACGCCAGCATCCTCGAACGCTTCGGCGGTAAGTTCCAATAGCAAACGATGTTGTGGATCAATCGCATCGGCTTCGCGGGGACTGATCCCGAAGAACGATCCATCAAATTGATCAACATCACGCAGATAACCGCCGCGCAGTGGCGTGGCCAAATCCAGCCCTGAGCGAGTGTACCAATCGCGACGATGCTCACACTCGCCTGTTGCGTCGAGTCCGTCAGCAAGCAGTTCCCAGAATTCAGCGGGTGAGTCAGCTGACGGGAATCGACAGGCGATTCCCACGATCGCCACCGGACCGCTGGAGCCGGAGTGATGTTCGCTATGCCGGGCTGCATGCCGCGACCGGCGCGGTGGTTGTAACGTGTGATCAGCGTCGGATGTCAGATCCTTAGGCGTGCCTGAGAGATAATTCGCAAGTGAGCGGATCGTCGGATATTCGTACGCGAGCGTCGCCGGAATGTCACGACCAAGCCATTCGGACAAGGCCCCTGCCATTCGCACCGCTCCAATGGAATCGAGTCCGTAACGTGAGACGGGTTCGTTGACTTCAATCGCGTCGCTTGGCAGTTTCAAACGAGTGGCGATATTGTCGATCAGCCACCTCGTGATCTCCGCCCGACCATGGCATTTGAAACCTGCGGCTAGCGCCGTCGGCTGATGGTTTGCGACACCCGTGGCGAGCACCGTCGGCTGCGTGTTCGTCGGCAAATCCCAACGATGTAACTCACGGTATCCGTCGTTTTCAAATTGCCTTCGAGCTTCGGATCGCTGTACCTTGCCACTCGTTGTTTTGGGCAAACCGCCGGGTCGAATCAACACGATCGAAGCGGGCACTAATTGATGCTCGGACATGACGGCATCGCGAATTGCGTCAAGAACTTCATCCGCATTTGCTTCGCGTCGCTGGGACCGGCGCAACTCTTGCACGATCACCACTCGCTCGCCTGCGTCACCACTGATTGAAAACGCTGCACTGCCACCCAGTTCATTGGCAGGGTGCGCCGCATCGGAAGTCCTCTCGATGTCTTGAGGGTAATGATTGACGCCGTTGATAATAATCAAATCCTTGCAACGTCCCGTCACGAATAACTCGCCTGGAAACGTTGCCTGATCCATCAAACCGAGATCGCCGGTGCGCAGGTATTTTTTCTCGCAGCCCGCAATCTGTGCCGCAAACGTGTCGCGAGTTTGCTCAGGGTTCTTCCAGTAACCAGCCGCGACGGATGGACCAGCGATCCAAATTTCACCGATCTCGCCAGCAGGCATTTCTGTTTTCGTATCAGGATCAACGATCCGCACGTCCATGCTTTTCTCGGGAACGCCACAACCGATCCAGCTCGATCGTGAAGCTTCGGATTCGTTATCGACAATGTCGGGCGGCAACTCGCGAACGGCTTCGCCACGCACACTGCTGCTGACCAGTAATGTTGTCTCAGCCATGCCATAACACGGGCAGAACTGACTGTGATCGAAACCATAGCTCGCGAACCGCTCTGCAAACCGCCGCAGCACTCGAGAATCGATCGGTTCGGCGCCATTGAATGCGACTTGCCAACACGACAAATCAACGCCTGTTAATTCACTGTCATCAATCTCGTCCGCACATAGCCGATAGGCAAAGTTCGGTCCACCAGCCACGGTGCCGCGGAACATCGAGATTGCTTGCAGCCAACGCGATGGCTTTTGCAAAAAATCAATCGGCGACATGAACACCAAATCGCCACCGAGGTACAACGGATGCAACGCATTACCGATCAAACCCATGTCATGATGCAGCGGCAACCAACCGACGAGCGTATCGTCATGGCCCGAGAGAAAACTCGACTGAACCAAATGCTGGTTGTGCAACAAGTTGCCATGAGTCACCATCACACCCTTGGGCGAACCGGTCGAACCCGAGGTGTATTGCAGAAACGCGAGAGTCTTGTCACTGATATCGGGACGCACCCAATCATCGGCGGCGTCTCGATCGCCGGCGTCGATGGTGTGCCAGGAAACGACGGAGGGATTCGCCGATTTTGAACTCGGAGCGTCAGTTGTCTCGGCAGCGCGGATGGATTCCACTAACGACGCAGCCGTTAAACCAATCTTGACTTCGGCGTCGGCAATGATCGATCGCAAACGTGCGTCGCGCTGATTTCGTCGGGGCGGATAGGCGGGCACCGCAATGACACCGGCGTAGAGGCAACCGAAATATGCTGCCAAGTACTCTGGTCCCGGCGGGAACGCCAAGATCACGCACTCGCCTGGCGCAACACGTTGCCGCAACCAAACCGCGATCCGGCGAGCTTGCCGGTCCATACCGCCGTAGGTGTAACCCTCCGATTCAGGCAGCGATTGTGCGTCCGAGATCGCAGCAAAAGTCGCGTGACCCGAGGCATCAGGACGCAAGAACCGGTACAACATGTCATCGGGCTGGCAATCCGCCCACGCTCGCAATAGATCGACAACCGTGTTGACGGTTTTCGATGGCAATGCAGAAGGTCGGGCAGTTAGCTCATTCATGAATGTCGTATTCGCGAAGTTTTTGGTCGTTTTCTTCCCAGTTTGCCTCAAACCCCAGGCGTGACATAGTCGATCCGCCAGAGGGAATGGGGAATAATCCCAAACGCTACCGCGCACGTCATATGCTAAACTGCTTTCGCCGTCAATTTAGGTGGAAAGGGGCAAATAAAACACCCTGCTTGGGGGAGCAATGACGATCGTCGCGTTTTGCGCAATTTTTCCAGCACGCTCATCTCGTCTTAACACCCCCATTTTCACAATTCTCTGTACAAAATGAGCATGAATTTTTTCACCGTCCGCCAAGACAATCGCTCGTGAGTCGCTGGCTAATTACCGGAGCGAACGGCTTTATCGGACGGCACGTTGTCAGCACGTTGCTGGCCGCTGGAGATCAGGTGCTGTCGCTGAGCCGAACGCTGCCTCCCGATGACGTTACAGAAAAATCTCACGGTGGAGATTTACAGCGCATCGTTGCCGACGTGCGCGACATCGACAAACTCACTGGGATCATCAATCAGGTCGATCGCGTGATACATCTTGCCGCCAGCGTTTCGACGCGATCGGCTTCGTTGTCGACCAGTATCAACGTGGGCGGTACGAGTGCACTGGCCGCTGCCGCTGCCCAAGCCAATCGTCCGCCCACAATCATCTACGTCTCATCATTGGCCGCCGCTGGTCCGGTTACTGACGCCCAGCAATCCATCAATCAGCAGCCTCCGAGCCCAGAAGCAGCCCGCGAATCCGACCCATGCCATCCCGTGTCTCTGTACGGACGTACCAAACTCGAAGCCGAGTCGGTGCTTCATGAATTCGCCGGACGTGTCCCGATCACGATCGTGCGACCGCCCTGTGTGTTCGGCCCCGGAGACAGAAACCTGCTCACGCTGTATTACGCAGTGAGATCCGGCGTCAACGCGATGCTCTCGAAAACGTTTCGGTATTCGTACATCAGCGTCACTGATCTTGTCCCAGGAATCATTGCTGCCGCTGAATCCGGCAAACGGCTCACCGAGCATCCTGCTGATCAAGGCATTTATTATCTCACCGATCCTCACGCGGTCACGTTTGTTGAATTAGCTGATATGATCGCGGCCTCGATGGACGAGATTGGCATTGCCCGACGACGCCCGTTACGTCACATTCGCATCCCATCGACGATTGGCTGGCTCGCGGGCGGTTGCGGCGAGGTCATGATGCGAGGTTTCGGTAAACGTGTCTTTTTGAATTTCGACAAAGTTCGCGAAGGTGTCAGCGGTTCGTGGGTCTGTGATGGTTCACGAGCGGCCCAGGAGTTATCGTTTGCACCTTCGGCTGACTTGGCGACCCGTCTCGTCGAAACGGCAATCGACTATCAACAATCTGCTTGGCTGTAAAAACATGCACTTCATCACCATGACTTTTCGCAACGTGATGCGCCGGCCACTGCGCAGCGGTTTAACGCTCGTGGCGGTTGCGCTTGCGGTATGCGCCGTCGTTTCACTCGTCGGCATCGCCAACGGTTTCAAGTCCACGTTCATGGATTTTTACCAAGGCGCGGGAGTGGATCTATTGGTCGTGCGATCAGGCAGTGCTCGCCGATTGACCAGCACACTCGATGAAACACTTGGCGACCGAATTGCGGCGCTCGATGGAGTCGTCGACGTCATTCCTGGTTTGGCTGATGTCGTTTCCTTTCCCGATCAAGGCTTGTACGTGGTCCCCGTCAGCGGACTGGTACCCGAAACCCAAGTCTTTGAAGCGATGGAACCCGTCAGCGGTCGTCGTCTGCTGAAAACGGATGATCGAGCGGTGATGGTCGGGATCACGCTGGCCGACAGCTTGGGCAAAAAAGTTGGCGACAAACTTGAGATTGTCGAAGAAGAAGAATACACGGTCGTCGGTATCTTCGAGAGTTTCAACGTGCTGCAAAACGGCTCGCTCGTGATCTCGGTTCCAGAGCTACAACGTTTGATGGGACGCGAAGGTGAGGTCTCTGGATTCAGCATCATCACCCGAGACGCCAGCGACAAGGAACTGCTCGACCGAATCGCGGTCGCGGTGACTGCCATGGAACCCGAGGTCAAAGTACGTCCCACGCGCGAACACGTTGAGTCATTGACCGAAATTCAAATGGCCGTCGCGATGGCGTGGTTAACCTCCGCTGTCGCGATCGTGATCGGTTCGATCGGTGTGCTCAACACGATGTTCATGTCGATTCAGGAACGCACTTTGGAGATCGGTCTGCTTCGCGCGATCGGTTGGACGCGCGTGCGCATCGTCGCCATGATTTTGTTGGAGTCGGTTTTGCTCAGTGCGATCGGAGCCGCAATCGGCATCGCGGTTGCGTTTGCACTGGTGAGTTTGTTGACCCAAATGCCAGCGGTCAATGGATTGATTGAAGGACGAATTCAATTCGCCGTCGTGATGCAAGGCTTGATCATTGCCCTCGTCGTCGGCTTCCTCGGCGGCCTGTTGCCTGCGTTCGCAGCCTCCCGGCTTAGCCCCAGCGAAGCCCTGCGGCATTAAGCCTTGATCCAAACCACCAGCAAGTTATTGAATCAGCAGCACCACGCCGCCCAGAATTCCGATCACGCACGCGATCTTTCTCCACAAGTTCACTTCGCCACTCATCCGGCTGCCAGCGATGATCGCGACGACGACACTGACGCGGCGGATCGGTGAGACAATCGAAACCAACGCGTCGGGATCAGCTAGCGCTGTGAAGTAGGCCATGTCGGCGGCCAACAACAGTGGACTGATCAGGAGTATTGCCCACCGAAATTCAAACTTGGTATCGGCCTTGCGATCACCTCGCTTTTGTTCACGCCACCAGCGCCATGCCAACGGCACCATCACAGGAACGAGGTACAGACTGAACCAAGCCTGCACTGTTGCGGGACGAAACCCCAGTTCTTGTAATAGCAATTTGTCAAAGATGGAACTGAACGCACCCAGGAGTGTCGCGGCCAGCATCCACCACACCGCCCGGTCGCTGCGAAAACGGATGCCTTCCCGCGATCCCACCACCACCGACAATGCCCAAAAGGAACCGACCACCACGAGGATTCCCAACCATTGCTGCAGCGTCGGACGTTCGCTGAGCAAGAACACCGCAAGCAACAGAGTCCAAACCGGCCCCGTGGCTCGGATCGGTACGGCGATCGATAATGGAAGCTGTTTGAGAGAATAAAACGCCAGTGTCCAGGAAGCACCGACAAGCACCGACTTGCCCACGAACGCCAGATGCCCGATCGCGTCAATCGAATCGACATGCAACCAGGATGGCAGGCCAGACGTGCCGAACAGGGACTGCCAGAGCAACATCACCGTCCAAATCAACGCACCGAAACTGACGTTCAAGAGCAACACAATCGGTACCGCGTTGCCACGCACGGACACCTTTTTGGCGACGTCGTAAAGCCCCAGCAACACCGCCGAGATCAGCGAAAGAATGGTCCAGGACATGAGCGGTCTACGACATCATCCCGACAGGCAGATTCGCCACCGTCGGATTCTTGGTTTCCACCGGTGACTTTTGTCGGTTGGCTTCAAACACCGTTTCCCACCATAACATTGAATCCGCTTGGTTCCATTTTTCTAACTCAGGCAAGTCATCGAGTCGCTGCAGTAGTTCGTGGACACTCGCTGGGCGATCCGTCGGACGAAGTGATAAACAGCTCATGATCAAATCTTGTAACTTCACCGGCAGGGAACGACCCAATCGCCGATCCGGTCGCAGGGGTGGGTGTTCGAGTTGTTTCATGCAAAGATCAATCGCGGAATCTCCTTCGTATGTTGTCTGGCCGGTTAACAACGCGTAGCCAACCGCTCCGATCGAATACAGGTCACTGGCTGTCGAGGCTTGCGTCGCATCGCGAATCGTTTCGGGAGCCATGTATAGCGGAGTTCCCGTTATCGAGTCACTCCGTGTCATCGTCAACGCGACGGTGTCGTCGACTTTGTCAATTTCTTTGACCAATCCGAAATCGAGCACTTTGATAAAATCCCACGAGTTCGATTGAGCACTCAGGAGGATATTGGCGGGTTTGATGTCACGGTGAATCAACCCAGCCGAGTGGGCTTCGGCGATCGAGCCGCATACCTGCAACAACAAATGGACGACCCTTGATGGATTTTGCGGACCATAAAAATCGATCAGTTGTTGCAGTGAGATCCCGTCCACATACTCCATCACGTAGTAAAACACACCGTCTTGTTGAGCGGACGTAACCGTGTCTTCACTGAGCAAACGCTGAGCTTGACCATAATCGTAAATCGCAATCGTGTTAGGATGCCGCAAAGTTGAGGTCAGTTGGACTTCGCGGCGAAACCGTTCGATCGCTTGCGGAGAGATATCTTCACCTTCAAGTACCTTGATGGCGACATCGCGGCGGAGGTATTGATGCCGACCACGATATACCGATCCCATGCCGCCTGCCCCCAACAACTCGGTCAGTTCATACTGACCCAACCGACGGACACCGCGATCTCGATCGAGTAAACGCTGACTCATGCGATTACCCCAAACCGCAAGCGCAGTCACACTCACCCCTGAAACGAAGAGCAAACTCAGCAAACCAATGATCAACCACTGGAACAACCGTATTCCACGATAAGCCTCGGCAACATCCATCTCCATCGCCATCCCGAGTTCAAAGTCTGGCAACCATTGCCATGCGCCGACGACCAAAGCACCGCGATAGTCTCGGTATCCGCTGGTATCAACCCCGGAGGAGCCGCGAATCGCCAGGTCAACACTTTTCGTTAAAGGGTATTTGGAACTTGCGTCCGCTGAAATTCGGGTGCGAGAATCCAAATAGAAATCTGATGCTCGTGCGATGACTGGCTGCCACACTTGCGTCTCGTGTCCTTGATTGACCTCGGCAGATTCCAGCAGTTCATCTTTAAACCGACTTCGTGTGAGAATCCGCGCATGACGATCGAAAATGAAGGTGGCGTGCTGTGGATTGACGAGCAACGACTCGCTGATGTAGCGACGTGGATTGGCCACCCAGCCGACTGCTCCCCGCAGTTGATGCAACTCGGTGAGCGGTGAAAGTACTACCAAGAATCCTTCATCGACAATCGTGGCGGGAGTGACATTTTTACTTGCAGGCTGTTCGCTAAAGTCAGCGTCCGAAGGTGACGCGAGCGCCGGCAGGCCTCGCCGCAGCAAGTCGGCATCGGTGTCCGACCATCCACAGAATTGACCCACGCGACGATCATCATCCGAGGCAATCACTCGCCCTTCGGAATCGGTGAGTACCCAGGCGTCGACGGTGGGATGAGTGGGCATTAGCGCCCGCAAACTGGCAAGCGTCACTTCATCATCACCGTTTTGCAGCACTGCGGCGATGGCCGGCGAGATCTCAGGTGTGTTGATCACTCGTTCCGTCTCTCGCTGCAATTCGACGATGTGAAGCCGAAAGGTCGCCATGTTCCCTTCAAGTATCGAACGAAACGCCAGTCCAGACATTTCATGTGTTGAATGGTTGATCAATCGCGACACCCACATCATCAATGCGAACATCACGATCAATAAACAAACCATCAACCACGGTATCCAACGACAATGCGAGTAGCCGCCAACGACTGTGGCCACTGCTTCTAACCGATTCGTCGTCGGGCGTAACGCCATCAATCCTTCTCTTGCAATTGAGCGATCGAAGCGAGGTCTTCTAGCGTTGACGTATCGCCTGCTAATTCACGCCCCGCCGCTACGTCACGTAGAAGTCGACGCATGATCTTGCCACTTCGAGTTTTCGGTAACGCCGAGGTGAAACGAATATCATCAGGTTGCGCCAGTGCACCGATCTGTTTACGAACGTGCATTTTCAGTTCCTGTAAAAACTCATCGTTGTTCTCGCGTCCCGTTGTGGTGACGAACGCTGCAATCGCTTGCCCTTTCAAATCGTCTGGACGTCCGACCACTGCGGCTTCGCACACGTTGGGATGCGAAACTAACGCACTCTCGACTTCGATCGTGCTCAAGCGGTGTCCCGAGACATTGATGACGTCGTCGATGCGGCCCATGATCCAATAGTAGCCATCGCGATCACGACGAGCATTATCGCCCGTCAAATACTGTCCCGGCACGTCGCTGAAATATTGCTCATAAAATCGTTTTGAGTCACCCCAAATGCCACGCAACATGCCTGGCCACGGTTTGGAAATACACAGTTTGCCACCGTGTTCGCTATCCACTTCCTCCCCAAGTTCATCGACAATTTTTGGAATCACGCCCGGCAACGGTTTGGTACATGACCCAGGTTTCGTAGGCGTGATGCCAGGCAGTGGACTCATCATGATGCCACCGGTTTCTGTTTGCCACCACGTATCGACGATTGGGCAACGACCGCCGCCGATCTTTTCGTGGTACCACATCCAAGCGTCGGGGTTGATGCCTTCGCCGACGCTGCCGAGCAACCGCAGGCTGGAGAGATCATGTTTCTCAACATGCTCATCGCCCCACTTGATAAACGCGCGCACGGCCGTCGGGGCAGTATACAAGATTGTGACCTTGTGACGCTCGACCAAATCCCAAAAACGATCTTCGGCAGGATGGTTCGGGGCACCTTCGTACATCAAACACGTTGCACCTGCCGACAAGGGGCCATACACAATGTAGGAGTGACCCGTGATCCAGCCGCAATCCGCCGTACACCAGTAAATGTCATCGTCACGATGATCGAACACCCATTCAAACGTACGCCGCGCCCATAAGTTGTAACCAGCCGTGGTATGCAAGATGCCTTTGGGTTTGCCTGTACTGCCTGACGTATACAAGATGAACAGTGGAGTTTCGCTGTCCAGCGGTGTGGCCGCCAGCGTTCCTGGTTGTTTATCAACAATATCATGCCACCACACATCGCGGCCCTCGGTCATTGGAGTGTCGTCGCCTCCGGTGCGGCGCAGAACCAAACATTTTTTCACGCTCGTTGATTTCGCCAGCGCTTCATCGACCGTTTGTTTGAGCGGTAAGACTTTGCCACGGCGATGCAGCCCATCGGACGTGATCATCAGTTTCGCTGAGGCATCGTTGTTGCGGTCGGCAATCGACTCTGCACTGAAGCCTGCAAAGATCACCGAGTGAATCGCACCGATGCGAGCACAGGCGAGCATCGCGATGGCGAGTTCCGGCGTCATTGGCATGTAGATACTGACGACGTCGCCCTTATCGACCCCAAGTTGTTGGTAGGCCTCGGCACACTTCGCGACTTCCCGTTGCAATTCGCGGTAGGTCAACGTTCGACCATCGCCTGGTTCCCCTTCCCAAATAATGGCGACCTTGTCACCACGACCGGCCGCGACATGGGCATCGACACAATTATAGGACGCATTGGTTTTTCCACCGACAAACCACTTTGCATCGGGTGCCTGCCACTGGCAGACTTCGCTGAACGGCTCGAACCAATGCAGGTGCGAGAGTGCTTCGGCACGCCAGAATTCGTCGGGCGTGTCGCGGGCGGCGGCATACAGTTTTTCGTATTGTTGCTGCGTCGAAATAACGGATTTTTCTGTGAATTCCGCGGGCGGTGGGAACAATCGGTCTTCAGTCAGAACGTGGTCAATGGAACCACTTTTGGCAGCATCAGCGGGGGTAGAGGACATCGGCAAACGATTGGGGAGGAAAGAAATGGGCGTCGAAACAATCGCCCAGTTTAGCATCCTTAGTGAAATGCGTGTGGGGGGCTTTGCCTTCGTTTGTTGAAAAGACTGCCCGGCATCCCGTCCAGCGAATTCATTCGCTGAGTTCGGAACGCCCGCTCACTTTGAATAATCAATCAGAACTCACCGTCTGGGCATTTGTGCAACCCATCGCGACTGGCAAAAAGTCGATTTTGATGCCACCTTACTAGGGACCGGACAGGCGTGCATGTTTGACATTGGGCGAGCCCAGAAGTTTTGAGCCAACCTGGAGTACGGTGGCAACGATTTGCATGATTAGGATGCTGAGTGAAATTATAAGGTTCAGAATCAAAATAAGGTAAGGCGTTCAAAGCGTTTTTTATATAGCAGGCTTGTGCAAACCCTGTCACTTTTATCTCCGTATGAAAAACATCCCCCGGGCCAATGTATGTTCAGTTTACTCAGTCAATTCACTGTCAAACCGTCCGTCGTCGACTTTCACGGGATCGATATCGATAACGCGCATGCAAGTCATCAGTTGGAATTCGACGCTGTTCGTAAGGCAATGGCAGTCATCGAGTTTCATGCCGATGGCACGGTGATCACTGCGAATGAGAACTTTCAGTCCGCCACGGGCTTTTCGCTCGATGACATCGTTGGAAAGCATCACCGTCAATTCATGTTTGCCGAAGACGCGGCAACCGAAGCATATCGTTCCTTTTGGACTGCACTGGGAAGCGGTGCATTTTCCAATGGTCAATTTCGCAGACGCCGCAAGGATGGTTCTGAGCTATGGATTCAAGCGGCTTATATCCCTTTGCGTGATGAGAATGGCCGCGTCATCAAGGTGGTCAAGTACGCCTCGGACACTACCGCTGCGAAACTGGCAAGTTTGTCAAACCAGGCACGCTTGACCGCGATAGATCATTCACAAGCAGTGATCGAATTTAAAAGTGATGGCACAATCTTGAGTGCCAACAAAAATTTCCTAGCCGCAACGGGCTATCGTCTTGAAGAGATCGTTGGTACTCACCATAGTATTTTTATGCATCCAAGCGATGCTCATTCCGATGACTACAAATCGTTTTGGAAACGACTAGCACGTGGAGAGAGTTTCAACGGACAGTTCCGCCGCGTTGACAAAACTGGTCAAGAAGTTTGGTTGCAGGCGTCTTACAACCCTATCGCTCAACCCGATGGATCTTATCAAGTCGTCAAATTCGCCACGGACATCTCTGCTCAGTTTGAGATGAAGCGTCAAATGGACTCGACAGGGCAGGAAGTTGCTTCGAGCGTTGAGCAAATGGTGGCGACCATCGCCGAGATTTCAGCTAACGTTCAAGAAACAGCCAATTTAGCCTCGACCACTGAATCCAAATCCATCGCAACACGCGATGCCGTCGACCGACTGAGTAAAAGCAGCCAAGCGATTGAGAAGGTGGTGGGACTCATACAAGATCTAGCGGATCAGACCAATCTACTATCACTCAACGCAACGATTGAAGCGGCCCGTGCCGGTGATGCTGGCAGAGGATTCGCGGTCGTCGCCAATGAGGTGAAAGAACTCGCACGCCAAACTGGTGATGCGACGAGGAGTATTGAGTCCTCCGTTATTGAAATTCAAGCGTGCATTGAGGAAGCCGTTAATAGCTCAACTTCGATCAACTCAGGCATCGCCGAGGTCACACAGCGAATGACGACCATCGCGGCAGCCGTGGAGCAGCAGTCGATGACGATGAAGTCCCTCAGCGGTACGGCGCGCATTCTTTGTTAGGCTGCGTGTCCATGGTTGATTCACTCGTCACTATCCGACTTTTTTTCCACTCGGTGCCCGAAGGTCGAAGAGACCGAAGATTTCATCTCGCGTCAGTCCGCCTGTACGAGACAACGGGCTGTTCTTGGCAGCCTGCATCGCGGTCGCCGATGGTGGTTCGTTGCTATCGGACGGGTTTGCAAACAAGGCATCAAACATTTCGCGTTTCTGTTCCAGCACCGCCGCGATGCGCTGTTCAATCGTATTGGCCGCCATCATCCGTGTGACTGTCACACTGCCTGCCACACCGATGCGATGCGCGCGGTTGATCGCTTGGTCTTCAATCGCAGGGTTCCACCAACGATCAAACAAAAACACGTACCGGCAGAACTGCAAATTCAATCCCACGCTACCCGCTCCGTAACTCATCAAGATGATTTGTGAATCAGGGTCGTTTTTGAATTGGTCGATCACAAGTTCGCGTTTCTTATGCGGAATCTTGCCGTGATACTCCAGCGGATTGAATCTCGCCAAAGCTGGCTTCATCTTGTCGATCGTCTTGGTCCATTGGCTGAACAAGATCGCTTTATGGCCACTGGCGGCGACCTCTTCCATGTCGGCTTCGAGCCGTTGTAATTTGGCGCTGGCACCCGTAACGGGATCGAAGTTGCAGATTTGTTTGAGCCGTAGAACGAGTTCAAACACATGTTGGATGGTGAGCGATTCTTCGAGTTCCTCCAAATGCACGATGCCATCGGACTCAGCTTCCTCATAACGTGCCCATTGCTCGGGCGTGAGGTCGACGTCGGCATCGCGAAACAGTTTCGGTGGCATGTCTTCGAGCACCATGTCTTTGGTGCGTCGGAGAATGTAATCACCTGCCGCTTTGGCCATCTGCGGCAGTGGCATGCCTGCGGTCAAATAGCCCGGTGAGAGGAAATCGAAGATGCCGACCAAGTCATCGGGAGAGTTTTCCACCGGTGTTCCGGTGAGCGCCCAAGAACGCGTGCGAGGGATCGCCCGTACGATCTCGCTGGTGGTGTTGTTGCTGTTCTTGATCCGCTGGGCTTCGTCGAGGACAACGAGATCAAAGTGCAAACCACTGTCGAGCACGATTTCTTTATCACGCATCAACAGTTCGTAGTTCGCGATCTTGACCGGTGCGTTGGTCGCTTTCCACTGGAACTCGCGTTTGGCAGCGTTGCCTTCAATCGCCATCGCTGGGATCTCGGGTGCCCACACACTGAACTCGCGCAACCAATTGCTAACGAGAGGTTTCGGACATACCAGCAGGATGCTGCGTAATTCACCGCTGCACAGCAACATCCGCATCGTGCTGATGGCCTGCATCGTTTTGCCTAACCCCATTTCATCAGCCAGCACGCAGGCGTAACGAGGAAACAAAAACGCAATCCCATCAAGCTGATAAGGAAACGGTTCAAACGGGAAGTTTAGTTGCCCACTGCCGACGAGTAAATCGAGCGGCGGTTGCAGCAGGTAGTACAACCGGTCTTGCAGCTTGACGATGTCGTTGGGTGGTTTGATTCGCGCGTGCTTGCCGAACTTGCGTTTGGGTGGTTTGTGAACGCGACTGCTTGTGCCATCTTCGCCACCGATACGACCGGCGATCGCAGGCGTCGATACGGCCGATGTTTTCGGGATCCACGAAGCAGCTTCGGGGAACAAGAAACCATTGGTTTTGACGCTTAGAGCAGGCAATTTGATTGGCACCCGCGTTGTTTGCAGTGGTGCCCAATTCAGCGATTGCGTTTGAACAGCGAACCCTCCGCATCGGATGGTTTCGTTTTCGAGATCGGTGTCCATGTGATTTGAGAAACACCAGCTCAGTGATTCATCGATATCACACGTCAGCGCGGGCCGCTCGGGTGCGGCACTGTGTTCAATCGAAGCGATATCGGCCTTGCTCAACTCGGCAGGGACGACGGGTGTCGGTTTTTTTGTGAACCACATTCACGCGGCCCTCGCCATCTGACTTTGGGCTTCGCGGATCGCTTCGATAATTCGTTCAAACGGTTCAAAGGCGTCGACGATTTCTTTAAGTCCTGCGATCACACGTTCCGCTTCGTCGAGTCGTTCCATCGGGACCAGCAGCGTGGCGTTTGCGAGGGTTAAGCAGCAATGTCCAGCCAGGTCGCGCTGATCGGCACGGCTTGCCGTATCGTCGTCATCGCTTTGCAAAATCGCGACGACGGTGGCACCGCTTGTTTGGCCTGGGGAAGCTGTGACGTTGGGCAAGTTTTCTTGCAAGTTGATCGCTTCGCGCTGAGCACAACACAGCAACGAGATCGGCGTGCGACATTTTTGCAGCAACGTGGGACCGATCACCTCACTGATCAAGTGTGCTGACAATGTCCGCCCGAACAGAATCTCGTGAGCACGGGTGGGGCGAATCGGGAGCGTGCATTGAAACTCCAGCGGTCGTCCAGCCGCATTGAGCACGAGCAATCCGCCCGTCCAGCCGGTGCGATCGGATTGAACGGTCGTGAAATAGCCAATCGTCATGGCTGTGGCAGCTTCCTTGCTCGATCCCATACTTAGATGTCTGCTCCATGGTTTCCCGGTCGTTGACCGGATCAAACCCGGTGGTGGCCGGGGGGTGGAGGTGTCCAGACGAGGTTCCTTCCTCATCTGAATGGTTTGCCAGTGAGAAGTTTCTCGGCCAGCAATTTGTATCCGCGCAGTTCCTTCTTAACGAACACTTCACCCACATCGGCACCGGTTTCCGCTGGACTTGAGGTGCTGATTCGAGTTTTACGAGGTCGATTGAAAGCCTGAAAAGATGGGTTTTATATTGCGTCGGGACGTCGTTAGTTGGATATTCGATCCGGGTGACGTGATCGTTAAACTCAGATTGAGCGGCTACAGCACGAGCGACAAAACCTGTAGAATCTCCGGGAAAATCGTCGCCATTGAGAACAAGGCTGATCTTCAGCCCTTATGCACGGACTTGCCCTAGAATCGTCTCAGGAACTCCCATGAACAAAACTCCTTCTTCCGCATCTGCCGATGACGAGCGGCTGCCGAAACAATCACATCCGAAAATCAATTCGCACCCATCCGCTGTTTCGATCGAAAAAAACGAGTTCACCGGTACCCGCAAGCATGACGATCCTCAAGAGTTGATCGACAAACTGCCTAGCGAAGCGATTGGTGAAGATGAATTAGAGCGACCGCAGCCAGCCGACGAACCCATCTCGCGGGTCAGTTCGCAGGATCTGTTTGAGTTGATGCGGCACACCATCGACCGACTCGAACATGACGATACGGCTCGCGGCGATATCAAGATTCTCTCGCGGACGCTGCGGGAACTGCGCTATGCGTTCCAAGTGTTTCGTCCTTACAGGCGGCGACGCAAGGTCACGATTTTCGGCTCCGCACGTACGGCATCAGATCAACCGGATTATCAAAGTGCCGTCGATCTCGGTCGGCGGATGGCAGCGCACGGTTGGATGGTGATCACGGGTGCGGGCGGCGGTATTATGGAAGCGGGCCACAAAGGTGCCGGACGTGATGCCTCCATGGGATTGAACATCATGCTGCCCTTTGAACAGGGTGCAAACGAGTACATCGACAACGATCCGAAACTCGTCACGATGAAATACTTCTTCACTCGCAAATTGATGTTCGTCAAAGAGTGCAGTGGCGTGGTCTGTTTGCCAGGCGGTTTTGGAACACTCGACGAAGCCTGCGAAACATTAACGCTGTTGCAAACTGGCAAACAAACCATGCTGCCGCTGGTGTTGTTGGATCACCCCGCAGGCAGCTATTGGCAAGACCTCGGTGTCTTTTTTGAAAAACAACTTTTAGGCAATGGGATGATCAGTCCCGAGGATGCCGCGTTGTACAAGATCACCAACTCAGTGGATCAAGCGGTGGAGGAGTTGCTGAAGTTCTACCACGTCTATCACTCGATGCGATACGTTCGTGACAATTTGGTGTTGCGGTTGCGAACTTCGCTCGACGACGAACAAATGGAAATTTTGCAAACCGATTTTGCGGATCTTCTCGTTTCAGGCAAGTATCAATTGAGCGGTCCACTACCGGAAGAATCTGGCGAAAAAGAATTGATGGAGTTTCCACGATTAGTGTTCCATTTCAATCGTCGTTCACTGGGCCGATTGCGAATGTTGATCAATCAGATCAACGGACATCCGGTCACTAGCATGCCGCTGATCTCACCACGATGATTTAATTTAGGGCGGCTTTGCCGCAACATGTAGCGGAAGTCGTCAAGACTTTCGGTCCCGCACCATTACCAACCTACCGAAGTGGCTATATTGATACTGCGAATACCTTCGTTCAGCGTGCTCGACCTCGTCGGAAAAGATGCCGCTGCGATTTTGCACAACCTAACGTCTAACGAAATCAAATCGCTGGTCGTTGGCGGCCCTGGCGTGGAGACGTTCATCACGAACGTGAAGGGCAAGTGCATTGGGCATGTGCTGGCGTTTCGCACGGAGGAAGGTTACCGCTTGATCGGTGCAGCGGGCCAGTCGGATGCGATCGCTCAGCAAATGGATCGCTACACGATTCGCGAAGACGCCACGCCACAGGTGCTCGACGATCAATTCGATGCGTGTTTGGTCGTCAATGGAAATCGGTGTGAGGTTTTATCGTATCAGCAAATTGGTGCTGGCGATGTCCAACTGCATGCTTACGGCGTGCCCTGGTTCGGTTCCGACGAGGCTCGCGGAGGCATGTTGATCCTCTCCACAAAGGCCCATCACCTCTCATGGGACACGCTTGCTGAAACGCTTTCACACGCTGGTGTTTTGCAAGCTTCTGATGCGTTCGCAGCACTCGACGGAACCTCCGCGAACACACATTTTCATGCTTTGCGCATTGCCGCAGCCTATCCTTGGTTCGGAATCGACTTCGACGACTCGCATCTGCCTCAAGAGGTCAACCGCGAACCCGAGACGATTTCATTCAAGAAAGGGTGCTATCTCGGCCAAGAAACCATCGCCCGTCTGGACGCCCTCGGCCAAGTTCAAAAGAAGTTGGTACAGTGGTCGATCGAAAATTTGCCGGAGGGTTGTCTGCCAGAGGTCGATACGAAGTTGTTTGCAGATGGCGAAAAACTGGTCGGTCGGCTAACCAGCATCGCTCAAGAGATTTTGCTTGACCAGGAAAACGGACGCACGTTGGCTATAGGGTTTGCTCGCCGCAGCCATTTCGAGCTTGGTGCGACAGCGACAGGAATGGTCGCTGAGCATCCGTTTGTTGCGAAAGTTGAGAGAGCGTGATGTCAATGGAATTGTCGCTCGAACAATTTGCCGAATTACTCGATCAAGTTCGTGAGGGCGACGAGCAGGCGACGACCGTTTTGTGGGAACGCTACTTTCAACCGCTCGTTCGTTTGGCTGGCACGCGACTACCGAGAAATCTGCGCAGAACCGGCGACGAAGAAGACATTGCCTTGTCTGCTTTCCATAGTTTCATCGCGGGAGTCAGGCGGGATCAATTTCCCGACTTGGCGGGTCCAGACAATTTATGGGGATTACTCATCACGTTGACAAGTCGCAAGGTGAACGCTCACCTGCGCCGTCAAACCCGTCAAAAACGTGGTGGCGGTAATGTGCGAGGTGAGTCCGTGTTCTTGGACGCCGATGGCGAGGCGGGAGTGGGTGGTTTGGAACAAATCAGCGGTCGGTCCGCAGGCACCGGCCAAGATGCCATGCGGCCCGATTTGCAAGCGGAACTGGCCGAAGCATGTGAAGAATTATTGGACAAGCTGGGCGATGACCAATTGAGAGAAATCGCAGTGTTGAGAATGGACGGATACTTAGTCGACGAAATCGCCACACGACTCGACGTCAGCAAACGGGCCGTCGAACGCCGCTTGCAATTGATTCGCAAAATCTGGGCTGAACAACGTGAATCTGAGGAAGGCGACGATGAAACTCAGTGATCTACCCGCCCGTGAATTAGCACGACTCGATGCGATTTGTTTAGAGTACGAATCGCGTTTGCGTGCCGCCTTGCAATCGGGAGGTGATACCGCGCGTGTCGAAAGCGAAATCAACACACTCGTCGAACGTTACGGTGGCCAACATGCTCCGTTGCTACGAGCGGAACTCGAAGGCATCTCGCAAGAATTAAAACGTAACCCTCATGTTGAGGCTGCGAACGTCGGCGTCATTGCAACCTCTCCGCAGGAGAACGGCACGGAGCAGGAACGTGAACCGGCGAGTTCCGAAGACGTCCACTCGGCACCGACGCGGGCGATCGAGCAGCCCACGCCACTTGCTGCCCCACCTGACGGATTACCCAGCCTCGGCGATACGATCGGCCCCTACACAATCACCGATGTGCTCGGTCGTGGCGGCATGGGGATTGTCTATCGTGCGACAGATTCGCGGCTGGAACGTAGCGTCGCGATCAAAATGCTGGCGCTCCGAGAGCGACAATCACAATCATTAGTCGAACGTTTTCAACGTGAAGCCAAAGCCGTCGCGGGTTTGACTCACCCGCACATTGTCGAACTGTTCGATATCGGCGTCTATCAAAACATGCCGTACGTCGTGATGGAACATCTGTCCGGCGAAACGTTGCTGGAACGCATCAAGTCAACACGTCTGGCTAAAGAACCGATTTCAACGGATCAAGTCCGAAATTGGGGCATGCAATTGGCCGATGCGCTCGTGACCGCTCACGCACACGGCGTGATCCATCGCGATATCAAACCTGAGAACGTAATGGTGATGGCTCGCTCTCGTGCGTCAAATTCTCCATCCAGTGGCGGTCAAGCAGAAGCCACTATTTCAACAGCGAATGGATCGAGCTTGAAGTTGTTCGACTTCGGACTCTCGCGAATGGGATCGGCCAGTGGACAAACCGATCCAGAGCTAACCGAAACACTGTTGATCGAACATCCGAGCGATAGTAAAGGCAGGAAAATCTCAGATACCGATTCGTCGACTCGCGTCGGTGCGATCTTAGGAACGCCCGGCTACATGGCACCCGAGCAAGCCCGTGGTGGTTTAATTACGCCTGCCGCCGATATGTTTTCATTGGGTTGCGTGTTGTTCGAAGCGATGTACGGTCGACCTGCATTCTCCGGTGAAACAGCAACCAAACGATTCACTGCGGTACTTGAAAAACAACCTCTTGCCGATCCAGTGCGGCGGCGAGAGAACGTGGATCTGTCGAATTTAATCATGTCCATGTTAAGCAAAGACCCCGCGGCCCGACCGACGGCGGCGGAGGTCTTAACACGTTTTCAAGCAAATGCTGCCGCCAGCACAACTTCGCGAGTCGGGAGCGAAGCCGCCAAAGCGATCGCGGGTGATGCGGTCGTGATCAGCCGCCGCAGACTAGTCGAGATGATCGGCGGTGCCGTCGTGGGCGGTGCGATCGGTGCCACCTTGTTGCCTGGTTCAACGAGCGATCTGCGCTCCATCCGCTCGCTCGCGGTGCTGCGATTTCAAAATGCTGGTGTCGTCGCCGATCCCAACTCGCAACCTCCGGCGGGTGATCGTATTCTCGACAGGGGCGAGTTGTTGTCGGGGCTACTCGTCAATGAATTGTCACGTATCGACGGCATCACCGTACCAAAGTATGTGCCATTGACCGCGACTCAACCAATCCAGTTTCGCAACGCCGCAGATCTACTCGAAGTCGATGCACTGGTTACCGGTACATTCACTCTCATTGACGCAGCACCCGTGATTGTAGGTTCAGTCAATGATGCCAACGAATCCCCGCCCAGTCGGACGATGACTGTCAATATCGACATTATCTCGGGAACCACCGGAAAACTGCTCAAAGGTTTGGCGATCACGACAACCGCAGGTGACAACCTGATCGAACAAGCCGCACTCGCGCAAGAAATTGCCGAAACGATCGGGCGTGAACTCAAACAGAATGATGCCGAATCCAAACTCGACAATCACGATGCCTTCACGTGTCTGGTCAAAGGTCGAACGATATCAGACCCAGACACCGTGGCGGGGATGAAAAACGCACTAGATTGTTTTGAACACGCCATCTCAGTCGATTCCAACTACGCCGACGCGCATGCAGGAAGAGCACTGACGGCGATTAGCTTGGCAGCCCGCGAAAACGATGAGCGTGCCAGCGAATTGATCGCGATCAGCCAAGAAGCTTGCTCGCGGGCATTGGCTCTCTCGCCGCAGAATCGTGATGGGCTGTTAGCCCGTGCGATGTTGGACTACCAGATTCTCGCGGATTTCGATTCTGCCGATGCCGTGCTCCGCGAACTAACACGCAATAGCCCCAACCACTGGCAGATTCATCATCAAGCCGGCTGGCTAAAGATCATTCAGTTTGAAGAATCTCAGGGCATGCAGTTCATGCGCCGTGCAACCGGGCTGCATCCTGCCTCGCGGTTTTTGAAAACGGAACTCGCTCGGGCGGAATGGTTTCGAGGAAATGCCGACCGCGCGATCCAGTCCGCAATCAGTTTGCTGCATGGGAATCCAAGTACGACGGAGGAGCACGTGTTCCCTCGCGGTTTGCTCATCGACATCTACGAGCAATCCGGCAACTTGGCTGATGCCGCCAAAATGGATCCCGAGTTGTCATGGAGCCCCGCCGAGAACACTTCGACCTACTACGCCGCTCGCGAGCAACGCCTGCTCGCCATGCCGTACGGACCGTTCGGGCCGACAAT
The DNA here is from genome assembly GCA_041740155.1 of Rhodopirellula sp. GTDB lineage: Bacteria > Planctomycetota > Planctomycetia > Pirellulales > Pirellulaceae > Rhodopirellula. Next base: position 11,455 of record JBGSMN010000197.1, on the reverse strand, counting down.
CAATACCGCCATTCTGCAGATTCGTCGCACCGATCTGACGAATAAAGAGCCGCCAGCCCAGTTGCTTTCGCGACTCTTTACCTCGCAACTCCCCATGCTCCCACTCGTGCTCTGCAAACACCCGGCCATGATTTCTATGACAATGCTCGAACAAGCGATCGAGACCTACAGTGTGCTGCGGTTTGGATAGCGGCTAAGACAGTCACGTTATTTCATTAGCGTGCTACCACGGCTGTTGTGACCAGGAGCGGATCTCGATCTCACCGCCAGCGTTGATGCGTACACGAATCGCACCTTCTTTGGCAGTCACATGAACGCCACCTCCCGCAGCGGACAACATCTCTGTAACGGCCGGTTCGGCTGCCCGTTTGCCACCACTAACGATGGTTTCACGAGGCCGCGCCCATTGCAGAACCACGTCTGCGTCCATGTGCATGCTGCCATGGTGCGGTGCCATCATCACTCCGCCCGGTTTCGGACGGGGCGTTGAAATCAAAACCGAAGTGCCTGGCGGTTCCAGGTCTCCAGGCAGCAACAAGTATCGGCCGGCATGATCCAACTGTAGCACCAACGAATTGGCATTGTCGCTCGCCTCAATGCGGATCGATGGCGGATGCAGTACGCGAACGTGACGTAGCCAAGCATGTTCACCTTCGATATCGAAAGCACCTGAGAGTGATCGGTCGCGATCTATTTCAATCACTTCGATCCCATATTCCTGAATCACGCGGCGAGTTTGGGAAAGCATCTCACCTCGGCCTTCGAGCATCTTTGGCGGCACGACGATGCATCCGATCGAGTATCGACGGGCCAGTCCTGGCAGCGCATTGAAATGATCCGCATCGGCATGCGATAATACAATTCCATCGAGTTGGGTGATTCCCATCGACCACAGCACATCATCGATCTTGCGACTGCTCTGATTCAAATTGCCCATCCATCCGCAATCGTAGAGCCACGCCTCACCCTCACGATCACGCACAATCGTGGCTGTCCCATGACCGACGTCCACGAACGTGGCCTCCAAGGTTCCCGGTGGCAGTGGACTCGGTGTGGTCGCGGTCCACCAGGCGATCACAAACCATGAGATCGACCAAACGGCGATCGGCTTGCTGCGACCGCCACGATCACGAAAAGTAAGAATCCCTAACACGATGAAGTAATAGGTGACGATCCACGACAACGCTGGACTGGGCAACCAGACATGACCGCCCGGAATACTGCTCGAAAACTCGATCACCCAGCGCATCACACTCAATACCAACGAACAAACTGATCCCGGTAGCGCCGCCAGCGGCAACCATAGCCATCCGCAGATCACCGTGGTGACCCCGGCGCTGAGAGCCACGACCATCAGCGGTGAGAGTACTACATTGACGAACACACTAATCGGCGAGACCACGTGAAATTCGTGCCACACGATTGGCAGTGTGATCACCGACACACAACCGCTATACCACAGTGCCGTTATCACGATACTGAGCGTCGTCCGCACTCCTCGTGCCAAGCGTCCTTGCGATTGTCGCGCTAGCTCATCAAATTGGTTTTCCAAGTCCACCGCTTGGCTGGCCGCCGTTTGCCCACGCACACCTGGTCGACCACAGCACAGCAGCGTCGCGACGGCCAAAAACGACAACTGCATGCCTACACCGAACACCTCTGCGGGCATCCACCATGCCAACAAAATCGCTGCGAGCGAGAGTGAATTCAGCGGATGATTGGGCCTCGCCATGGCGGTTGATAACACCACCATCGCCAACAGAATCGCGGCCCGTAGCACCGGTGGGCGACCACCTGTGATCGCCACGTAAAATACGGTCACAGCGACCAGGAAAACCCACTGGCCACCGAGCGGCAATCGCATCAGACCGCTGACAATCCGGGCCAACACCAATAAGATTCCTAGATGTAACCCACTCACCGAGAGCAAGTGGGCAGTACCGGTGACCAACAGTGACTCCGATGTTTCATTGTCCAGCAAGTCACGTTGACCGAGCACGAGCGCCAACGCCAATCCCTGCTGATCGGATGAAACCTGTTGCAAGATCGCCTCACGCGCCGATGCCGCCAACGCAGCGATCCTGCGTTGTCCCCATCGCCAAATCGAGTAACCAGTCGATGCGCCGGAATCAGTTTGCAAGATCACATCTTCGGCTCGATCCACTTGCAGAATACAATGCAGATCGTTGCGGGCCGCCCAATCTCGTAAATCACGCTGGCCTGGATTCGTCGGTTCGCCAATCCGCGAAATTTGCCCTAATAGTTTGACTCGATCGCCTGGCAACCGATCCGAGCAATCACCACCGACGCGAACGAGCGCCCGCCCCGAATACGGAACGTATTCTAACCCGATGCGGAGTGTCTCAATCGAAACCTGCAACATTGTTTGATATTCCGTGCCGCCCAGACCGTCGCCTGACCATTCGGTGGCCGCATCTAACGGATCTCGTTGTAAACGGGCAGGGCGATCGACGCATGCGAGCATGATCATCGGTTCGGTTTGCTCGCCAAGAATCTCCAGCATCGGACTGGCGTGATATTCCGACTCACCAAGGTGATGCCGCAGGCCGAACAGGCATAACACGACCAAACACAACAGGATGATGCGGACGACGCCTTGCTGTAACCGCAGTGTTCGCATGCAGATGGTAAGACCGGCAACAGCGGCAAGCACCATCACCACCCACATTGTCTGAGAGATTTCCGTGAAACGATCCAGCGCCACACCGACCCAAGCGAACGCGGCCAGCAGGCTGAGTGGTTGACGCCAAGTCAATGCACGCAGTTTTTGCATGAGCAATAAACTCGGAAATCTTCGCAATAGCGTGGACAGAATCATGAAAATCGTTACAAGCCGCAAGGTCACTGGACGGGCAGCAGTCCGGTGCCGTTAAATCTTACCTATCTCTCGTCACGCGCACGATCGCTGTGCTACCTATTGTTGCCCCAGGAGTTTCGATCCGTCGGATCGCTCTTTTCTGAACTTGGATTCCCAATCGTTCAAAGCTCCATCTTATCGCACGAGGACTCGAGATGTCTGTTTCAACCGTTGACGCCAAAACAAACTCCAAGAAAGCCGCATCGGGCGACGCCATTTTAACGCTGGACCGTCGCCGCCAAGATCGTCGCGATTTGGAAAGCAAGGTCGAAGCAACCACCGACGCCTCGCCTCGTCGAAAACAGCAACGTCGCCGGCACATCGACCCCACAACTTGCGAGCGTGATTACTCGGAACGCGAAGTCGAATTCATGAAAGCCATGGACGACTACAAGCAAAGCTCAGGCCGGATGTTCCCAACCTGCAGCGAAGTCCTCGAAGTCATCCGCGATTTGGGCTATGTCCAGCTCACCGACGAACAATACACCCAGCTCGGACTCGAAGATGACGAGCTACAAGACAGCACCGACAGCGACGACGAAGAGTCGGAGTGGCTGAAGTAGGACAATTGCCCTATGAGTGGAGCATCGCAAGGAAAAACGCAGGATAATGAAAACAATTGTCCTGCACTCTCGCGAGCTGATAGAATCAACGATTCGATGAACCGTCACGAATCCCTCTCACGCTCCGAGGCCAACCATGCTCCCCCTCAGCCGTCGTCAACTGCTCCAAACAGGCTCGCTCATTGGAGCCGCAACCATAGCACCGCAATTGCTAGCCGAAGCGGTTGTATCCCCCGCCGAAACGACGGCGGAATCGTTGACTCAGTTACTGCACGAATCGCTGCAGCCGAAACAACGCAAAGAAATCTGTTTCGACTGGGATCACCAAGATCCTAAACGCGGTTTGCTGCGAACCTTTGTCGCCAATAATTGGAACATCACCGGTCCGAGCATCAACGATGATTTTTACACCGCCGATCAACAGAGATTGATCCGCGAGATCTTTGAAGCGATCATCAACCCCGATTGGCACGAGCGATACGACCAACAGCTCGAAGACGATGCCGGTGGTTTTGGCAATGAACAATCCATCGCCATCTTTGGCACTCCCGGCGATGGCAAGTTTGAATTGGTGATGACCGGCCGACACATGACGCTGCGGTGCGACGGCAACTCCACCGACCACGTCGCCTTCGGCGGCCCGATCTTCTACGGCCATGCACCTGATTTCAATGAAGACGCCAAACACACCGGCAATGTCTTCTGGCCGCAAGCGGTCGCTGCCAACGATCTCTACAAAATGCTCAACGGACGCCAACAAACCGACGCCAGCATCAAAAGCACCCCGCGTGAGCAAGCGGTCGGGTTCCGCAGCCAAGCGGAACTGCCTGGTTTACCGGTCAGCGACATGTCTGCGGATCAACGTGAAAATTTGCAGAACGTGCTGCAAAAATTGATCGAGCCGTATCGGCAAAGCGACCGTGATGAAGTGATCGCTTGTTTGAAGACGCAAGGCGGTTTGGATGCTTGTCGATTGATGTACTTTACCGAACCCGACATTGGCGACGATGGCGTGTGGGACAACTGGCGTCTCGAAGGCCCAAGTTTCGTTTGGCATTATCGCGGTGCTCCACACGTGCATGTGTGGGTAAACATCGCCGATACCCCCACCGTGCCACTCAACGCTTAAGGCGGTCGCGCCGCGAAATGTAGCGGAACTCGTCAAGATTTTTCGGACCGCACCGCCGTGCCGAACGAAGCTCTCGATAAGTTCCGCTACGACGCTGTCAGTTGATAACCTGGAAGGTGACGGACCGGTTAGGCATGTATGGTGTTTCGCGGGAGTACCGAAGAAGACGTTTTCTTTTACTTCACTATCTCTTTTTGGATTAACTAAAATCATTCAACGCTCCAGTTCACACTGAACCAAAATAGGCACATGTGGGTTTGGGTCAATCTCCAGCGGCTCGAAGCTGACCTCGCAATCAGTACAGACCTCTTCGACGACCCACTTGTAAGATGGGATCGTTTTCGTCGTTGTTCGCTTCATGAGCTTCTTTTTGGTGAGCACTTTGGCGGTGCCTGGGATCCACTCGTTCCAAACGAACTTCTTCGGCTTTGAACTCACTTTGTTGTCCACCCCTTCCAAGCAACTGCAATCTATACAACTGCACTTGGAACACTTCGCAGTGCTTGGGCCAGGGATGCAGAACTCTTCACATCCGCAGCCCCAGCAGGTGATCTCGTCCTTCTTTTCTTCGCAGATCAATCGACATACTTTCTTGCAAGGTTTTCCAAGCCCGCACCGTTCACAGCATTGCGCGGCGGTTCTCTGCGTCGAGAGAGCTAGAAAAAGAAACACGAGAAGTGGAGCGATTTTGAATAAACGTAGCATGAAAATCTTCCTTGATAAGTCAAACCGTCGAATCTGTGATTGCCAATTGCGGGTGGGCGCAGTCTTTACCAGTTCACATCAAATCTCATCGCGAGCAAGTCGGAATTCGTCTCGCCAACCACTGTTTCGTTGCTGGTGATAGGATGTATCCAGTCAAACATCACTCGTGTGCGGTCTGACCAATACCAGTTGAAGCCAGCAGTCAGATCGTTGTATCGGCCTTCATCCACATCAGACAGATCGAGGTGCGACCAGCGGGCCTTGGCTTCCCATGCTCCCCAGCCACCGCCGCCTGGAGTAGCAAAGAAGTTAGTGAACGGTTTGTTTCGCCCAAACTGAGCACCGTGTTGTCCGAACCGTTCAAAGATTCGATTCTCACCGGTTAGGAAGTAGCTCAAGTGCGAATAGGCTCCTCCCACCTGTCGTGATTCTCCCGATAGCAGATCAACAGTGGAGAGAAACGCTTCGTTTTGCAGCGTGACCCGTCCCCAAACAATGGCGAGTTCGACGTTTCCGGTTGTGTACGAATCGGCAGCGAGATTGCCGCTGTCAATCAGTACAGGCCCACGCTGTACCTGCGGTCGGGCGCGAAAGCGAACGCTGTCATCTTGGTCCTCCGTGTGCAAGATTCCGAGTCCGGTGTGGATCAGGTATCGGCCATTCGATGGCTCATCATAAAAGGGCAGCCATGTGAGTCGACCACTCAAGCGAGATCCCTGGTTGTCGTCGAAACGGGTTTTGATGGTGTCATTGATGTCATCAAAAAATAGCCCGCCTGCCCACGTGACGCGTTGATTGTCGGTGCAGTTGTAAAACGCGATTCCCACTTCCCGGTCCGCAGCAAAGATTCCTTGCGTAGGGATCGAACGCTCGTTGAAAATATTGTTGGTATCATTGGTGACTTGTTCCAAACTAAAGGGAACAAAGAAATTACCGATGCGAATACGGCCAATCAGGGGAATCTCGTTCATCGAAACGTAAGCGTCCTTCAGATCAGGAGAGGCAAACTGGTTGTCGTCTGATCCCTGCCCAGGTTCGAGAGTCATCTGCAAGCGAAAATCAAACTGTCCGTATCCAGTCCCGTCCGCCACTAAACGCAGGCGACGGTAGTTGAAATAGTTCTGTGTATCAGGAATGGCGGGATCGGCGTTGGCCCAGGTGATGTAATCGAGTTGAATGTGGCCTCCGAGCTTGACGGTCCATTTTTCATCGGAGACGTCGACCCAGTCTGATTTTTTCCGTTCTGCTTCCGCTTTTTCCTTAGCGGCTTTCTCCTTGTCCTCAGCTTCCTTCTTTGCTCTCGCTTTCTTGTCTTGGTTCGCTTCCTCGAGCGCAGCTTCTAACGCTACCACACGTTTGGCAAGATCCTTGTCGCCGACATTCTCGGTGACTGTGTCATCTTCAGACGCCAGCGTGTACGTCACAGGAATCGGCAAACCGTTGGGGTCTTGTGTGTCGTCGAATTGAGCGGCCAGTTGGCTGGCAAAATCGGAATAGGATTCCATTGGAATCTCTTGTGCCGAAAGTTCTCGCTCGATGGACCCTGTTGCCATCGCAAAGGTCAAGATCAAGATGCCCCAACAACGCGTGGTCGCACGGAATGTAGACCAGGCTTGGAACACCCAACAAATGATTAGAACCGGTTGCATAAAAACCTCAATGAATCGTTTATGCGACCTCCGGTCCACCGGTCAGTCAACTCAAATTTCGGAACCCGTTTTGTAGTGTGCGAACTGCAATGCAATTCTCCTGGCGAATGGAACTGCCCTCGTTCCTTACGAAAATGACGGCATTTACCAGCCAGACTCGTAATCAAACCGCACGCGTTCTTTAGATCGGCGAGATCGTCTAACTCAAATAATCAGAAATGCGGGAAATTAGCAAATATCCGAAGAAAAGCCGTCAATCGCGAGAATCGCTTCGCCCGCTAGGACTACTAATGGAGTGCGGGTCGACGTCAGGATCACCCATTCCACGGTATCCAAAAAACGCGTTGCCCCATCGCGCAAGTGCGGCAATTCCCGTGAAAAGCCAATCAATCTCGACGAACATAGTCAGGTTGACTGCGAGGGCGGGTTCTGACTTCAGCAGGGCTGCTCAACGCTGACGGATTCGCCGAATAGCGTCCTCGAGTCGATCAATTTCTTCAAACGTGTTGTAGATCGAGAACGATGGACGAACGGTCGTTTCGACTCCAAAACGTCGCAAGGAGGGTTGAGCGCAATGATGTCCGGCGCGGACGGCGATTCCGTGTTGATCCAGCGCTTTGCCAACTTCCTCGGTGCTTCGGCCCTTGAGAACAAAAGAGATCACGCTGACTTTCTCGCGTGCGTTTCCGATCATCTTCAAGCCGGCAATTCGAGATAGTCGGTCAGTTGCATAGGTCAGTAGTTCATGTTCATGTCGCGCCACGTTTTCCATGCCAAGTCGGCTAACATAGTCCAATGCTGCGCCCAGGCCGACAGCGTCGGCAACGGTTGGTGTGCCAGCTTCGAAGCGGGCCGGAGGATCAGCAAACATCGTTTCCTCGAAACTGACATCGCGAATCATGTTACCACCGCCTTGCCATGGTGGCAGCAAGTCCAATAGCTCCTCTTGCATATACACAACACCGACGCCCATCGGAGCAAAAATCTTATGCCCCGAGAATACGAAGAAATCACACTCGAGTTCGCGAACATTCACCGGAAAATGAGCGATCGATTGCGCGCCATCGACGAGCACGCGAGCACCGTGTCGATGTGCCATGCGTGTCATTTCTGCTACTGGAAGAATAGTTCCTAGGCTATTGGAAGCCTGAGTTAAAGCAACGATTTTGGTGCGAGGTCCGAGCAGCGCTTCGTATTGAGCAAGCATGACTTCACCGGCGTCGTTAACCGGAATCACGCGAAGTCTTGCACCCATTTCGCGCGAGATCAGCTGCCACGGAACAATGTTCGCATGATGTTCGAGCGTGGAAAGGACGATTTCGTCGTGAGGTTGCAGAAACTTCCGACCGAATGTTTGCGAGACGAAATTGATCCCTTCCGTCGTGCCTCGTACCCATACGATTTCTTTCGCGCTACCCGCACCGATGAAGTGTTGGACTTTACGACGTGCTGACTCGAAGGCATCGGTGGAACGAGCGGCGAGCGAGTGTGCTGCTCGGTGAATGTTGGAATTATCGTGAGCGTAAAAGCTGGAGACCGCGTCGATGACCGACTGTGGTTTTTGGGTTGTCGCCGCATTATCGAACCAAACGAGTTGATGCCCACGAACCTGTTGGTGCAAGATCGGAAAATCCCGACGTATGGCGTTCACATCGTAAGGGCGTGTCGCGTCGCTAGGTAGCGAGAGTTTTGTGATTGAATTTTCAAAGGCAGAATCAGATAGCTGTCGATCTCGATTCTTGTTTGATCGTGTCGGCCGCTGGTATCCTTTGCGGACCTCATGAACAAAGCCTTGCAATCCCGCATCGGAGACATGATTGGTTTCGTGCTCACCCTGTGCGCTTCGATCAGGTCGGGTTCGCTTATCACGAACCAACGGGAGTGAAGCCAGCGGCGCATGCGTCGAGAATGACTGTGAGAGCGGCGGCTCGGCGTGGGTATGCACTTGCGTGCCCTGCGACCTGGTATGCTTCGGCACAAGGCCTTGCGGTTGTCGCGTTGAAGGATTCCCAGCCCTGATCAGTGCCTGATTGATTCGCTCAAGTCCGACATCTGCTGGAAAGGAACCAAGGACATTGGGCGTCTGTTGTTGCAGACGGCTCGAATTCATCGTTCCAGCTCTTGGCACATACGAATCCGCCTCGCGGGAGTCGAACGGACGGGCCAGGATACAATCATCTTTACCAGTACGAGTTGTCACGCCTGACACCTTCGCGACACTTTCGACATTGGGAGATTGAGGTATGACTTCGGCAGTGTGCGCGCGTGCCGACAACTTCTCGTCTGAACGGTTGTGACTCGCGGACGATTCGTTTTGGTGTGCGTGAGATTCCTCGCTACGGATGTCGTCACACTGCGTTGAAGCACGTTCTCGTCTGGCATGTTGACCTCTTATGATGTTTACGAACGCGACAGGTAAATGAAGATTTGCGGGTTCAAGGAAGGCGGTTTCAACGTCCGTGTTGATGGATTTGCTATTCTGGAAACAATGGCGTCGTTAGGTATCGCTCACCCAAATCTGGCAAGATCACCACAATGGACTTCCCTTTGTTTTCAGGACGCCTTGCAAGCTGCAAGGCCGCCCATGCCGCAGCTCCGCAGCTAATGCCACACATGAATCCCTCGAGTTTGGCCAATTGACGAGTTGATTCCATCGCGGCGATGCGATCTGCGGCGGGTTTATGGTAGCGAGCATCAAGGAGTAATCTTAGAAGTCGGAAAGGAATGCAGGCAGCCAACTGCCCCCGCTTCCATTTGGGGTTCCGAAGCTCTGTTTCTCGTTGACGACCCGTCAAACAAAAAAAGTTGCATTCGGCCTACCTAAGAATTTTGAGCTGCTAATCTTCGGGTCGCTCTCCAGCTTCCGCCATCTTGACAAGCTTTGGGTCAAAGCGTGCCACCGTATCGACAAGATCTCGCTGGGATGCCATCACCTCGTCAATGTCTTTGTACGCCATCGGAACTTCGTCAAGCCCCGCCGACATCAGTGTCACACCACGGTCATCGAGAAACCGTTTTACCTCTTTCCATCGGAACTTGCTCTTCGCAGCCGTACGGCTCATCTTCCGCCCGGCTCCATGTGACGCACTCAGCAAAGACTCTTCGGCACCTTTGCCGCGAACGAGATAACCCGGAGTCCCCATCGATCCGGGAATGATCCCCATCACCCCCTGCCCCGCAGGCGTCGCTCCTTTGCGGTGAACGATCAGATCTTCACCTTTGTGCGTTTCTTTCCATGCAAAATTATGGTGGTTCTCGACATCCAAAAGCACCTCTGCCCCGAGGTTCTTAGCAATCGATGCATGAATACAAGCGTGATTCGCGGCAGCATACTCACCCATCAAATTCATCGCCGCCCAATACTCGGCTCCTTCGTCACTGTCGAGATCCAGCCAAGCTAAATTGATCAACTCACGCGGCAATTCTGGGTGTGCGTTCTTTGCCAAACGACTGTAGTGCTCACACACAGCCGCACCGGTTCCACGGGATCCGCTGTGACTAAGTAGAGATAAGTAAACTCCCGCTTCAAGGCCCATCTGGGGCTTATCAAAAGTTAATGTACCGAACTCGACGAAATGATTCCCGCTGCCACTCGTTCCAAGTTGTTTCCAAGCGCGATCGCGATTCGCGAGCGTCACTTCAGAAACGCTCCAATCGGCATCCATCACTTCATGGTCACGAGGATTACGAAAAGTTGCCCCCACTCCAAACCGAGTCTCCCGATCGATCGCGTTACGCAACGAGTCCTGTTTGTTCTCCAGTGCGGACACTGGCAAATCAAGCACGGTTAGCTTCATGCGACAAGCGATGTCCACACCGACGGCGTAAGGAATCACACAATTCCTTGTCGCCAACACGCCCCCGATCGGAAGCCCGTAACCTTGATGGGCGTCGGGCATCAGCGCGCCAGAAACTGTTACTGGCAACTTGCACGCATTTGCCATTTGCTCAACCGCCCCCGCTTCAAGCCCATCACCCCATTGTTTCCAAGGTGCCGAATCTTCGCGACCAATGTATCGTGATTGCGAGTCAAAAACCGAAGCCAAAACTTGAGCAAGTTCTCCCCAAATCGGATCCTCTTTGAAATGCTCTGGAGACGCAACAATCGCAGAGATGGACTCTCGCAGCGCGGCTTGCCGTTGTCCTGATGCGGCAGCCTTCTTAACTGCCAAGAGCGAAGTTTGCATGGCAATCCCTTTGGGTATTCCCAGATTACTGAGTTCGCGAGCTTTCATTGATGAGCACTTGAGTGAGAGAAATCTGCGGAGTTAGAGATGACGTATACAAAGAAATGCCAAGCATGAATCTATCACGACAATCGCCATGCACAAAAGGCTCGCACGCGGATAGGGATTTTTCTCGGCCCATGACGATTGGTTTTTGGACGTTCCCTAGTGGTCGCGGAATGAATTAACCCAGCTTGAAGCCACATGTCTTCTCAGTCATCAAGTGGCCAGGATCTTGCCTGAATACGTCCAGTTATATGGATGCGCTAGGTTTTCGTTATAGTAGTCAATAAAAGCGATGATCT
>JBGSMN010000193.1:0-2346 GCA_041740155.1 Rhodopirellula sp. | reverse complement strand
AGGATGGCAGAGGGACGCAATTCGGTGACTAACGCCAGCAATGCCTGCCTATTGGTGACATCCACTTTGTGTGACGACAACCGTCCTTCAGCACCTGCCGGCCAACTGTCATCCGGAATTCCACGTCGACTAGCAGCCGCTACGTCATGGGCAGAACGCATTAGCAAGTCGCCCACCGCGAGACGGCCGAAGGTACCGGTTCCGCCCAGAACAAGAATGAGACTCATGTCATTTTGCTCGCAAATTCGCGAATTGATCGCTGGACAGATCGCCAAACGGATAGGGCTTTGTCGGCATTTCGTAAGGTTTCGGTTTCAACCGTGTTGAGTGAATCTAGTTAAGTGAATCTATACGGGGCTTTATCATGGACTACTCGATCACTCCTTGTTCCAAGCTTCAAAATCTTCGATGTCCGGGCTATGAATATCTTCGAATTTCCATTCCTCGCCCATCCTAATCATCGTAACCACGTAGACCGAGGAACCTGAACGTCCGAATTCCACTCTAGCCGCCTCACGAATATACGCAGCTCCCACCTTGCCGTTCCAGTTGGCGACACCGGCCATCTGCTTTGCCGAAAATAGCAGATGGGACTTGGGTTTCTTGCTATCTTCGTCCGAAAGTTCCATCAGTTCGGAAGGGCCTTCGGCCCCAGACAACTTCAGGACTGCATCGAAGTCTTCTTTCTGAAAGGCATTGAGGACCGTAACAGCGGCAGCCTGAGCGTCTTTCAGTATCGCGTTGTCGGCACCTTGAGTCGTCAGCTTACGGTATTCATTCGTCCCCGGATGAGCGGCATTATCCAAAGACATATAGCTGAACTTCCATTTGCCGTCCTCCATTTTCAGGCTAACAAAGTTGCCATCACCTGAAGTCTTCGTTGGGGAAAACTGGACAAGGACATTACGCTTGAATCGCGCCTCAGCGAATTTCCCGTTCCAGTTCTGGACAGCCTTCCATCGCCACGATTTATCCCCGAACAAACTGTTGTGCCGAGGCGTCCCCGGTGCATACCGACTTAGCTCGCTTACGGGTGGCGGACCGTCGGGCGACAACGCCAGCAGCTTGGAAACATCTTTGGATCGATAGATGTTCAGCACACTTGTGGCGAATTCCTCCGCTGACGTTGGCTTCTTGTCAGATTGTGCTTCACAGCCGTTTGAAATTACAAGCGGCATCAGAACCAGTAAGGTCAGAAACGCTCTATGACTGGTAAAAGTACTTTTATCTGGCATTTTGCATTTCCTGTTCGATGGATGAGATTAGAGTGATTGTACTCGATTTGAACGTCTTCGCCCGGTTGGCCATTTGCCGCCAAAATGGTTGCTCGAGTCGCGGGAGTTGCTGAACTCCGCACGATGACGTCGGATTTGATCTTTGCCGTCTACATTTCCACCTATTTGTCCTTGTTTGCGGACTTTGATTGTGCGTTGAGTGGCTGCAATGAATCCATAAACAGCTTGCCCGACTTCGCTATGGTGGCATTCGGTGATCCAATATGCGTTGCGATAAAAAGACGCTTTCCGTCGTAGAGGACTCGCTGACGATATAGAAACGCCTGGTCATTGGGCGAGTCTTTATTTGATCGGTTGTAGACAAAGTCACGTCCCACTATTCCGTGCTGTGAGACGGCTTCATCTTTGTCACAGCTGAGTGTCACGACATTCAGCACTTTCATGCGCGAGTTCTCGCCATCTTAGCCCAGCCGGTTCCCTGCCGGTAAGGTTGGCTGGACGATATATGCCTGGAATCGTGTTCTGACCTCGCGTTTTCACGTTTTCGCGGCCAACGGTGCGCTAGCCGTCCGCACTCGGTCCATCTCTTCGCGACCTCCCATCTCAGTTGAGATTCACGGTCACCGGTTCACACACGCTGCAGGTCCGTTGCCGATTCGCTTCCGCTCGCGACAGACGGGCCTGGAGCCGAGCGGCTTCCAACTCCGTGGGAACAGTCACCCCCGTGTTCCAGTACATCTCATCCGGCGTCTGCCCACGGAACGCCCCATGCGGCAGTCGCGCGCTGTGCTCCTGCACATAGAACGCCACCAGCTTCATGACGGTCTTAGCCGAGTCCAGCGTATTCAGATACAGCCAATGGTGCTTGAGCACGCGCCACCAGGACTCGATCAGGGAATTGGAGAACGTAACCTCGGTTTGGGCCAGCACACGGCTCAGCAGGCCCGAGGTAATCAACTCATCGACGGCTCCGTTAAACTTCTCGACTCCGCCGTCGACCAACAACTGGAGCTTGTCGCTACCGACCCCTTTCGCGGCCCTGAGCAAGATCTCCACCGTGGCTATGGGATTGAAGGTCGAGGAGACCTTCCACGCCAAGATCCGGCGGGAG
>JBGSMN010000177.1:0-133648 GCA_041740155.1 Rhodopirellula sp. | reverse complement strand
CATCATCGCGGCGATTCATTGCATTGATAACGACCAACGCATCCAACGCCGTGACGTTGCGATCTCGATTGACATCCAAGGCATCAATGGGATTGCGCCAATCCGCCGCGAGAAGCTGTCGTTTTTCTAATGACTCCAACCGAAGGATTCGTTGCCGAGAGACGGGGTGACGGCGTTTCATGAGACGACCGGAGTCGATGGGGCGGAACAGCGGCTAATAACCTGCTGCAGGTGCGGGACAAAAGCTCACTGTAAGAGTAAATGCTACCAAAACCGTTGTCAATCAACGGGGGGAGCGGTCTTTTCAAGCCAGCCATCAACGATGGATTGTGCTAGAGCGTTTCCGGCAGAAAGACCAGCGGTTGAGTCGAAACGATAATGAATCCCACCAAGGATACGACTCTCACCCGCTTCCATCGCGGCTTGGTGAAAATTAGTGAAGTGGCGGACCTCGATCGTCGAAAGTGGTTTTTGTGTTAAACCGCTGTGTCCATCACTTCGACTTGCAAATGCGACCTGGTCACCAAACAGATTGGTCAAGATGGTCGCTGCCGCACCACTGAATGTGCTGTGACCGGATGTGTAAGTAGGGAACGGTGGTGTGACGATCAACGACAACCAGTTAGCATCGGCTTGCGTGGCCACATTTCCATCCTGGTCGGCTTGCCGAATCGCATCAATCGGACGCCACAAGTCGTAATGATATTTCGCATCCCATGAAGCGATCCCAGCGTCAGCCAATGTTAAATTAAGAATCGCTAGCATGCGTGCGTTCTTGATGAGTGATTGTTGTTGACTTAGCCCTACTTCCACTGCAATGTGATTCCAATGCCCAGGCGGCGTCGCTGTTCCGCCGCCGTCGCTCCAGAATTTTGCAATTGCGGTCTGTTCGGATGACCGAAATTGACTATCAATTCTACCCAAACGCATGACTTCATCGACATCGCGAGCGTAGTCGACACTATCAAGAGACGGTGGTGGCCCAGGGCGAAATTCCGTGATATCGGGAACAGCCAAAGGGCGGACTTGACCCCAATGCGGTAACAAAGGAGGTAATGAACCAGGAACTGTTCGATTCCAAGTGCCGGGGGTCAATTGCGGCGTATAGTCAACAACTTGGGCGCTACCATCCCCTTGCCGCGATTGTAGGACACGAGCGGCTACCAAAGCTCCATAGTCGATCCCTCGTTGACGTGCGGGGGAATCTGATTCGAACTGTAAAGATTCATACAGCGTGGCCTGCCATACCGACATCTCGCGAGCGTTTGGATACAAAGCCGCCGCGACTTCAAAGGCAGCAGCCGCAGCCGCAGCTATCGATGATGTGTTGGTAGGTGCAGGTTCATGAGTCAGGTACGTTGTGTAACCGCCTTCGATACTTGCAATGGCATCAAACATGGCGGTTTGAATGAGCGCCAAGTTATAGGCGACAATCGGTGGTGCGGATGTGACAATGCGACCGGGAAATGGATCATTGGAAGTTGTTGTCCAATCGCGAACGACGTTTAAAATTGCCGCGTTCCAATCTGCAGCCAAGTCGCCTTGAAGGACTTCACGTTGAGTACTGGTTGGCCGTCCCAATTCATCGACAGCGACAAACGATAGTCGATTTCGTCCAGGGAAAAGTTGTACAGGTACTTGGAACTCACCTCGGCTGCTGGCAGGCACGATCAGCGGGTCGGACAACGTTGCCAAGACATTGTCTTGAAGACCAATCTTTTCAACCATTAGCGATACTATGGCATATGGTGAGGTCTGGCCGCGTAGTGTCACTATCGACTGCTGAACAGTTCCGTTGCCATTGGGATCGCTGTCGGGTGTTAATGAGGCAACGATCAAAGGTTCGGCTGTATTGCGAGCCAATGCGTTGATGACCTGTAACGCGTCAACAGCAGTCATCCATCCATCTCCGTTCACATCGCCCCAAGGTTCAACGGAGTCGGGTTCACGAATACCCAACGGAACTCCAGCGCCTCCAGGCTCACCGACATTAAGGCTGTTGATAACAACCAACGCATCCAAGGTGGTCACGTTGCCATCGCCGTCGACGTCGCACGGAATGATCGGGTTCTGCCAACCAGCGAGTAAGCGACGGCCTTCCAACAATTGCAACTGCAGTCGACGACGCGGGGGTTTGGAACTCATAAAGACCTGTCGTTGGTTCTAATGGGGGTGGCGAGAGTTTCATTGTCCGTAACCGTTGCGCAATATCAAATGGTTTTTGCCCGTATCGTAGTCTTTCCAAAGATTCGCGTGCCAGGCTTCCCATGTTTTGTGGACAGTTGCTTCACGAAGTTAAGCAGGAGACTCGATTGGCCCGCAGAGTGAAGCATCTTTAGTACGGATCTGGTCGGCGGACAGGGAACCATCCGTTCAGGCAATCGTCAAAAAAGCTGTGAGTACACCAACGGAAGCTGAGCGTCGGATTAGGAAACCTCAGCATCACGATAAATCATCCCACCAAAGGCGACGAACTGGCGGTTGGTGTTGAGATCATTTCAGAGATTTTTTGCAGCATGGCAAATTTGTCGATTGGTTTTGAGAGGTAATCGTTGCAGCCTGCTTCGAGGCATTTGTTCATGTCGCCCTGCATCGCATCGGCCGTTAAGGCGATGATCGGGCCAACGTAGCCGAGTTGCCGTAGCTGGCGTGCGGTTTCGTAACCATTCAAGTTCGGCATCTGCATGTCGAGTAGAATCAAATCGAAGATGATGCCTTTGGCCGCCGATTGTATGACTGTCTCGATCGCCAATAAGCCATCCTCGGCCTCGGCAACGCGGCCCCCCGCCTTCGTGACGATATGCTTGCTAAGAAAACGAATGTCGCGACGGTCGTCGACAATCAATACGTTTGCATCGAGCTGAATCTGCTCAACAATGCTCTCATCAGCCTGCCGCTGCTCTTCGTCAGACGACTGAATCAATCGTGTGCCGCAAACATCCCCGGTTTCGATCGTGAGTGTGAACGTACTCCCCGCGTCGACCGTGCTTTCAACGAAGATCTCCCCACCGAGCATCGTTGCGAGGCGGCCGCTGATAGCAAGTCCTAATCCCGTTCCGCCGAATTGCTGCGTGATCAACGAGTCGCCTTGCGAGAACGGTTTGAACAGTCGTTCTTGCTGTTGCGGCGTCATGCCGATGCCAGAATCGGTGATATCAAAGCGCAAGAGGCCCGTCGGGAGGGCCGCCAGGACTTTTGGATTCCTCGCAATTAAGGGCCGAAATTCGTTGCGATTTTGGCGAACGTCCAAAGTACGGTATGAAACGCGAATTTGCACACGCCCTGCACGCGTGAACTTGATCGCGTTGCCGACGAGGTTGATCAGTATCTGTTTCAGCCGTTTGGCGTCGCTTTCAATGAACAGCGGCATTTCGCTCACGAATTCAACGTCTAACTGCAAGCCTTTTTCACTCGCTCGAATCTCCATGATACTGCGCACATCCTCAATCACTCGAACTGGATCGAAACGCGCGATGTCAATGTCCAGTTTCCCCGCTTCGATTTTTGACAAATCCAGAATGTCGTTGATGATCCCTAGCAAGAAATCACCGTTGCGTCGAATCGTGGTTAGGTACTTGAGCGCCTCCTCGTTCTCGACCAGGCTCGACATCAACTCTGCGTACCCGAGGATCGACGTCATCGGAGTGCGAATTTCGTGTGACATGTTCGCGACAAATTCGCTCTTCGAGGCACTTGCTTGCTGAGCCGCGAGCAGCAAGTCACGAACTTCGTATTGTCGGGCGCGATCACGTAGTTTTGCTTTCAACGTGCTGACCAATAACGCGATCCGCAGCGGACGTTCGATCAGCGTCACGTGGCCGAGCGACAGCAGATCGGTGATAATTCGCGTCGAAGTTTCGCGTTGAGCCAGCAACACCAGGATCGGCACGTCAGACCAAGACGGTTGATCGTTGATGCACTGACGCAGGCGTGCCATGGCGTCAGTGGTTAGAAACTCTTGCGCGATCAACACGACGCCTGCACCGCGACGAATTCGCAGGGTCACTTCGTAACCAGATGTTACGAATTCGGCTGGCATACTGTGTTCGCACAAAATATCTTCGCAGTATTTCGCGTCTTGCGGTGTCGGTGCCAGTACGGTGACGATGCGACTGTTTTTATCATACGACTTCCGCTGCGTTTTGACTTGATCGCTCATACTTGTCTTCCGCTGCGGCTGATCAGGTCATCGCGATTGCCCTGAAAGGTTGGCGTCCCGCTGAGCACTCCGTGAAATTCAACTAACGGCTTTCCGATGGTGATGCCGTGCTCGCTTAAGCTGAATTCACGAATCGTCCGCTCGTGTTTTCCAGTTCGCTTCTTGACCATCGAGATCGCTTGGCGGATTTCGCCGTTGGTTTCAAAGTATCGAAAGAGCAACACGTTGTCCGCCATGTAACTTGCATCGATCGGAGTTTTCATCGCAGTTCCGAGCATCCCGTGCTGGGCTGTGACCAAGAATGAAACGATGCCTGAGCGACCGAGCATTTGCAGAATGTCGTTGAGCTGAATCATCAAGAACTGCTCGTGAGGCATGGAATTCAGATACCCGTTGAGGCTATCGATCGTGACGACCGAAACAAGGCGACCTTGTGCATCCGGTTTAATCGCATCACGGACTTGAGATGCAAACTCAGCGGGACTCATTTCACCGGCTGAGAATTTTCGAAGCTCGATCCGTCCATCTTGAAGATATCGGTCAACGTCGAAACCGAGACCCCGACTGCGTTGCAAGAATGCATGCTCGCTTTCCTCGAATTCAAAGAACACTGCCCGCTCGCCGCGTTCGGCCGCAGCGACCGCGAACTGCGTTGCCATTGTCGATTTGCCGACACCCGCCGGACCGAGCAGCAACGTGCTGGTGCCTTCCATCAAACCGCCGCCTAGCAGATTGTCGAGTTCTGTATTGCCGCTACTGATGTTTGTTCCATTGGAATTCCACAGCACGTTCTCCGTCGTTTTCCGAGGGTAGACGTGCATTCCGCCGCGTTTGAGCACCACGTCGTGCGTGCCGCCGATAAAAGCTCGTCCACGGTGTTTGATGATACGCAGGTGTCGTCGTTCGGCACCGTAGTGATTCAGCGATTGTTCCAAACGGATCACACCGTGAGCAATGCTGTGTAGTTGTTGGTCGTTCGTGTCTATCGCCAAATCGCCCCCTGATTTGTCGTCGAGCATCAGTGTGGTGCAGTCACGACCAACGAAGAACTGTTTCAATGCCAAGATTTGCCGACGGTATCGTAGCGGTCCCTGTGAGAGCAACCGCATTTCTGAAAGCGAATCGAACGCGATCCGTTTAGGCTGGATCGCTTCGACGGTTCTCAGTACTCGCTCGATGGTCTCGCCCAGTTCGATTTCTGCAGGCTCGAACATCGTGTATTGAGCTTGCTGCTGAGAAAGTTTTTCTTGATCGACGAGTTCGTGAATATCAATGCCATCGAGCGACCAGCCATGAGAGGCGGCGACGCCTTCGAGCTCGACACGAGTTTCCGACAGGCTGACATACAGTCCACGCTCGCCCTTGGCAGCCCCGTCAAGCAGGAACTGCATCGCCAACGTGGTTTTTCCGGTGCCGGGGTAGCCTTCGATGAGATACAGACGATCAGCGGTGAAGCCGCCGAGCATGATATTATCGAGCGTGTCGATGCCGGTGCTGACTTGTTTTTCGGTATAGGACATTTTCATTCATTCTGCGTTTTTCAAAATTCCTTTCGGGCAGTGAATCGTGTCAAAGATTCGGGCGTTCGAGGATCTTTCCAAAATCCACGACTGCCCACCCGAAATCTATCATGCGGCGAGGTCAAATCTCAATAATCAGACGCCTGTGGGCGGTTCGATTAGGGTTGCTTTCAATGCCTGGACTCGTTCTGTTCGAGCGAGCCGCAGTTCCTCCAGCGGAGTCGTTTGTGTGTACTTGGCCACCATTCGAATCAGTTTTGCTTGATCGATTGGTTTCGACAGATAATCATCACAGCCCCCGTTGAGACATTTGTCACGGTCGCCCTTCATCGCATCGGCTGTTAACGCGATGATCGGCCACTCGATGCCCGCCGAACGCAGAGCCGCGACCGCTTGCAATCCATCGACATTGGGCATCTGCATATCCATCACGATCAAATCAAACGGCCAGTCACTGTCACGAGCCCGGATCGCTGCGTCGATGCCCTGCTGACCATCTTCGGCGGTCGACACGTTCGCACCCGCCTTCTCCAAGAAGTGCTGACTGATGTGCCGTACGTCACGACGATCATCGACAACCAACACGCGGCAATCAAGCCAGGGCGCCGTGGCTAAAAACGCCTCGGGTGCCAAGTTGCGGATCATCAAGTCTGGCTCGATTAGCTCGATCCCCTCGATCGATCGCATCGGAATCCGGACAATGAAGGTGGAGCCTTCGCCAAACGTACTCTGCATATTCATTTCTCCTGAAAGCATTTCGACTAAACGCTGGCTGATTACTAACCCCAATCCGCTGCCGCCATACCTCCGCGTGACGGATGAATCGGCCTGTGAAAACGGTTGAAACAAACGCTTCTGCTGCTCTTCGCTAATCCCTATCCCCGTGTCGACAATCGCAAACTCGATCAGTGGCGGATTCGCCGCCTCGACAAACTTGATTCGCAGGCGCACTTCGCCTGCGTCGGTGAATTTGATCGCATTGCCAATTAAGTTGATCAAGACTTGTCGCAAACGAGTCGGGTCGGTTTGAATCATGCACGGAACCAGCCCTTCAAATTCCACCGAAAACCGAACTTTTTTTTCCTCCGCTCGAACTTGCATCAACGATTCAATGTCCCCTACCAATCGAGGTAGCGGACACTTTTCCAGTTCAATGTCCAGTTTCCCTGCCTCGATCCGCGACAAATCGAGAATGTCATTGATCAACGACAGCAAGTGCTCACCGTTGCGTTTCATGATCAGAACACAGTTACGATTGTCGGGGTCTTTTAAGTGCCCCAGCAACACGTCGGCGTAACCCAAGATCGCTGCCATTGGCGTACGAATTTCGTGCGACATGTTCGCTAAAAACTCGCTCTTGGATTGGCTTGCCGCCAATGCCACCGCCTCGCTGTTTTTCAAACGCAGCTCGATGCGTTTGCGGTCCGTGATATCCTGGACAATCGAGCTGACCGAGCTGACGGATTGGTCCTCCGCAAAAAGCGGATAGAAGCTCGCTAGCCAGGTGCGTTGTTGTCTCGTCGATGGTGTCCGGCCAGTGATTTCGAAATGCAACTTCGCATCGCCCGTTTCGAACACTTCTCGATACATCGCTTCCACTTCCACACTGAGTTCAGGCAATACGTCTCGGAGATGCTTGCCAACATGTTCCTCCTGCGGCAAGCCGTTGATGCTGGCAAGCTGATTGTTGATACGAATATACCGCAGGTCGGGTCCGATCAACGACATCCCCACCGGCGCAGACTCATAGATCAGCTCCAATTCTCGTTTCTGTTTGATCAAGTCGTCTTTCGCAGCGATCAACTCGGTTTCGTCCGCCTTGCGTTGTTCAATTTCTATCCGCAACCGTTCATTCGTCATCGCCAGTGACGGCAAACGCAAAATGTCTGGTGCGCAGCGGACCAACGCGATCACGGTCGTCCAAGAAACGACGGCCGTGATGAACTTCAACATCCCCGAAACGCGGTAGATCGGACTCCAAAAAATGATTGCTTCGATCAGATGAACGGTTCCGCATGCAAAAATGAAGCTTCCGAATAACCAGAACAGTTTCGTAAACGGAAAATCGTCGCGTTTGCGAGCGAAGTAGATCAGCACGACTGGGATAGCAAAGTACGCACCGAACGTTGCGAAGTCACTGATGATGTGCAACCAACCGAGGAACTCCGACCAGTTGCCGCAGTACCAACGAGGCGGAAAGTCCGCAGTATCAAAAAACTTGGTGAAATACTCGCCCACGTTAAATATTACCTCTCACCCACGCGATCATCACCCGGCTCGTCGCGATTAACGCATCACTCAACATTGCTTCGCTCCTTCATAATCTTTGACAGAAATTTTTCGAGCTCTCGCTGCTGGTAGTACCGATAGCCTGTGACAGGATTTCGTTGGGCAACAAGCCGCCCCGACCGATCCCAATTGCGAAGTGTCTCACGACAGACACCGAGAAACTCAGCCGCTTCGCCGACCTGCAGCAGGCCCTCACACCGAAATGCTGTCGATCGAGTTGCCAACATCGTTTTTGACGTCTCAGACATATCTATGGCTCCTCATCTAAGGCTCCTCAAAAAAAATTTTATTTGGTGAGGCTTGGCAACCTTACAAACCGCACCAACGGTGTGTCATTGAAATTGATGATATCCAGCCGGTCAATCTCAACGACTGAGAAACGAGACACTTTGTCACAACAGTCGGCGCCTGTTCAGCGAGAGCGCATGGTGGTCGATAGGGAACCAATTCGCAGCACAGCCAGGGTTGAAAACAAATCGGTACCCGCTAAACGCTGGACTCCGTTCGCCTCGTTTTGTTGTGACACCAGTTTCAACACTGCTTTTCGATCGGCCCAGCGTTTGCATCACGTCAGCGGCATCTGAGTCCCTCCTTGGTAAATACCATTATGCACTGTTCTTAAACCCCATTTCGTTCAATGAAAGTTTTTTGGCTGAGCCGAAAACGCTCACTTCCAGCCATAATGGCCGGTTGAGGAAGTCGATTGCCCGTGGTTAGCACCGTCGGCTCCTTATTCAACGAGCCTAACGCAACGACCTAGGAAGCAAAAAAACCATGGCTAAGCCGATTGAAGACGTCGATTTTGTGGGACTCGTTGATGCTGACCCGAACGTGGGGTTGATGATCGTCTCCAGAGATGGTGAGGTCATCTGGTACAGCAAAAATGTGCCCAATATTTTTGGAGCCAATCCAGGCCACAACTATATCGGAAAGACAGTTAGCGAGCTCTTTCATCACGAATTTGCCAGCGAGCGATTGGACTGGATTCAACACGTGCTGGACGATGGAAAGACAATGCGAGTGTCGCATGTGTATCAAGGCGATCGAATGGTCTCCACGATTATGCCGCTGAATCGCCATAGCGAACCTCCCTATACCACTATTTTGACTCGTCGCGAGCGACGAGAGATCAAGCATCCCACTTCCAAGACGTTCTCACGATTTGTTGACCTCGGCCCACTGTCGGTGCTCAGCGCTCGCGAACTCGAAGTCCTAGTCCTGATCGGGCACGGACACACTGTCCCCGAAACCGCCAAGATGCTTCATCGCAGTCCGCGAACGATCGAGCAGCATAAAGCATCAATCGGGAGAAAACTGGGAATTTCCTCCATTGCTGACATCGCTCGAATGGTCGGTGAAGTTGGATTGCAAGTTGACGATTTGCAACTTCAGCAGTTCAAAGCACTGCGAGCGGAGTACCAAGAGCCCGTCTAAGATTGGACGCGATCACGTGCGATCAAGTGGGGATGGCATGATGTTTGCATCGGCTATCAATGCGTCAATGATCAGTACTATCCCCATCCAGGACAATGCGATGAGTCTCGAAACCAAAACCGACCTCAACAAAACAACCGTTTCTAAACTTCAAAAGTTAATCCAAGCGAACATTGACTCATATAACGGGTTCCATGAGTCCGCTGAAGAAATTGATGACGCAAAACTAGCGGTGTTGTTTAAGGAGATCGGTGACCAACGTAGTGCCATGGCGAGCGAACTGCAGAAGGTCGTGGAGTATAACTGTGAGGAAGCAGAAGACGATGGCAGTGTGGCAGCCAAGACGCACCGCATTTGGGTCAATATTCGCAGCAAGATCAACAGTGGCGACCCTTACGTGATTTTGATCGAAGCCGAACGCGGCGAGGATCACATCAAGGCTGCTTATGAAGATGTTTTGAAAGAGACCGCTGGCAGCGCTGTCAACGATTTGCTAACGGATCAGTATGCCATCGTCAAAGCGGGCCACGACAAAGTCCGTGACCTACGAGATTCGTACAAGAGCAAGTAATTAAGTTCTCCACATCCTCGGCTGATCTGATATCGAGTTGCCATGAACGAGTTACATTTCGAGCTCGTTGTTTTGGGCACTGGGCCATCTGGTGGCACCGTTGCCACGAAGATCGCCAGGCAGGACCGACACGTTGCAATCATTGAATCGCGAGAGTTTGGTGGGACCTGCGCGCTGCGAGGTTGCAACCCGAAAAAAGTTTATACCAATGCTGGATCGCTCGTCGATCAAGTGCGGCGGGCGACTGGAACTTTGCTCGCCAACACACACGTTGAAATTAGTTGGACGCAACTTCAATCTTTCAAAGAAACGTTCACGCGGCCTGTTGGTCAGAAAAGTGAAAGCCCGTTCCAAGACGATGGAATTGCTACATTTCACGGAACGGCAAAGTTTATTGGTCCATCACAATTAATCGTCGGCGATATGAAGCTCAGCGCAAATCGCATCTTGATCTCCACAGGTGCAACACCTGGTGCGCTCGCTTTTGCGGGCAGTGAACACGTCACGTATAGTGACGATTTCTTTGAGTTAAAAACGATCCCCAAAAAAGTCTTATTCATTGGCGGCGGGTACATCTCCATGGAGTTTGCTCACGTGGTCGCACGCTGCAACATCGAAACCACAATCGTGGAACGCGACTCTATGGTGCTGGCAGGCTTTGATGCTAGCCTCGTGGAACTGCTCGTTGATTATTCCAAGCGTCAAGGCATCGACTTTCGACTGAATAGGGAGCTATTGTCGATTCATCCGCAATCCGATGGATCGTTGCAGGTGACATTGGACAATGGCGACACCATTGACGTAGGTCTGGTCGTCCACGGAGCAGGACGTGTCCCGAACATCAAAGACCTGGAGCTGGATGCCGCTGGTATCGAGTACGGCGACGAAGGGATCGCGGTGGACTCGTATTTACGCAGCACGTCCAACCGCAACGTCTTTGCCACAGGTGACTGCGCCGCCAGCGGCATGCCTCAATTGACACCCGTGGCGAACGAGGAAGCCAGAATCGTTGCCAAGAATCTGTTTACAAATACCCACGAGTCGATGCCCGATTACGGCGTGGTTCCGAAGGTCGTGTTCACCACACCCGCGATTGCTTCGATTGGACTTTCCCAGCAAGACGCCCAAGAGAAGTCCGCCCGCGTCGACGTTCGTATGGAGGACACATCGTCGTGGGGAAGCAATCGTAAGACGGGGGCGACGGTTTCTGGGTACAAGGTGCTCATCGACAAAGACACCGATCAAATTCTCGGAGCGCATTTGCTCGGACCGGCCGCCGAAGAAACGATCAACTTATTTGCTTTGGCGATGAAACATGGGCTGACTGCAAAAGAGATGAAATCAACGCTCTTCGCCTTCCCAACATTCGCGTCCGACGTCCGTCAAATGCTGTAAGGCGAGCGGCAGATACTTACCCTCACACGCGATCGACGGGAGCACGAAGCTCCTGTTGAGTCGAGCAAACGTTCGGCAGGAGCCTCACGCTCCCGATATGAAACATCCTGCCGCTCACCTAAAAAGTAAGATCATTTCTATTTACCAGACTTTGCCGTCAAAAATTGGGCATACTCCAGCACCGTGATCCGACCGTCACCGTTGAAATCGGCACCAGCGGGACTGATCATCATCGTGCCCCACTCGGTTGCAGATAAAGCCAGATCCCCGTTTTTGTCATATTTGCTGATGATTTTATTGGCTAAGCTGATCGTTTTTTCGCTTGGCGGCTCGGTCGGTATTTGCAACTTTTCGATTTCGGCAGGGGGAGCGTTCGATGTGGTCGCGGAAGCGCTGGTCGTGGATCCAACGGACACCATTTCGCGTCGACCTTCATCCTGCGGCGATACTCCAGCACGTGCATCGCTGGCCGTGTAACCTTGGTTCACTCCAGCTTGGACTTCTTGGGCCGTGATCACGCCATCGCGATTGCTGTCCCAGTTATAAAATTCGGCCACAATGGCATCGCTCCAATCTGAGGTGTATTCGCTCATCGAAATCTGGCCGTCGCGATTCAGGTCGCGATCAGCAAAAAAGCGAGGCGTGCCTTCAGACGTGGTGGCGGCATAAACTCGATACGATTTTCGACCCTGGAAATCTTCGAGTTTTGGTTCTGCTTTTTGCGCATCGTTGCGTCGTCGGTCATCTTTTTCATCGCCTCGACGACTTTCTTCGCTACCCCGCCGGACGGCCTGGCGGGTGGCTAGTTCGGTTTCGGACAGTTTTCCGTCACCGTTGCGATCGAAATCCATGGGTGTTCCCCAGAACGGGCCTCGCCGTAGCTCTTCTTGGTCAATTTGGCCGTCTTTATTGCGATCATACCGTCCCAACGCTTCGCGGGCCGTGACGAAATCAGCCTCAATTGGAACGACGGCCATGATTTCGGCCGAAGGGCCAAAACCCAAAAGCGGGAAAATCGGTTCTTCCATGCCAAAACCGGGCACGAGTGGCGGCACTTCCATCGGATCAACGTCGTCATTGGAACGGCCCCGGTCGTCTCGACCGCGGTCATCGCCACCCCGATCGTCCCGGCCGCGATCGTCTCGCCCTCGGTCATCTCGGCCGCCTCGACCACCAAAATCGCCACCTCCGCTTTCACGTTCTTGTCGCATTTTTTCAAACGCCTCGGACACTTTAGTTAGCGGAATCGGCTGGCCCGCTTTGATGCTCGGGTCCGACGACTGCATCCGCTGAATCATAAAACCCGCCGGGCCTTCTTGCTCATCGGGGTCAATTTGCCCGTTACCGTTGCGGTCCAGCCGCGACAGAAACTCCTTGGGATCAAAGCCACCACGCTGGGCAACCGCTGTTTGGCTGGAAAAACCAATAACGGCAAAGGTAAGCGAGAGCAGGGTGATTCGAGCAGGAGCAAACACAGAAACACACTTTTTTATATGAGGAAAGAATCGCGGTTGAAACACCCGAAGCGGCGGCAAAGTTTCGCGGTGTAGGCCGTCTGACGGTTAGAAAACCTGAGCTTGATCCAGAAACACGGTCTTGATCGGGAGCCACGGGTTTCATCTTAATACCTATTCTACCTTCTTTGCTAAAACGACGACTACGGCGAATTTACCGATGAACCGAGGTTTCTCTTTTTCGGTCAAACCCGCTATCCTGCGGCCAATTCGTTTTTTTCTCGACCTCCAACCTCCTCCTTTGCCAAACATGTCTACCGCATCGGTTCAAAACGTTGACGTTCGTTTGCCTGACGGCACCTCTCAAAGTCATCCCGCTGAGGCCACTGCCATGGATGTCGCTCGCGGCATCAGCGACGGGCTGGCCCGGGCCGTGGTCGCCGCCGAGGTGAACGGAAAGATCATCGACTCGTTCCGCCCGCTCGGCGAAGTCGCTGCCGATGATGGTTCGGTATCGCTGAAACTGCTGACCTCGCGCGACCCCGAGGCACTCGATGTGTTGCGACATTCGTCTGCGCACGTGATGGCTCGCGCGATCATGCGTCTTTACAAAGGCGTCTCGCTGGCGTTTGGACCGACCACTTCGGGCGGATTTTATTACGATTTTGATTTGCCAGAGAAAATCAGCGAAGACGATTTCCCCAAAATTGAAGCGGAAATTAAGAAGATCATCAAAGACAAAGAGCCGTTTGAACGCTCCGTGCTCGACCGCGCCGAAGCTCGAAAACTCTGTAACGACCTGGGCCAAGACCTCAAGGTCGAACACATCGACACCGGCCTGAGCGACCAAGCCACGGTCAGTTTTTATCGGCAAGGCGAATTTGTTGACCTGTGCCGCGGCCCACACATTCCCAACGCGGGCATCATCAAAGCCATCAAATTGACCTCCGTCGCTGGTGCCTATTGGAAAGGCGACGCGTCAAACCGGCAATTGCAGCGAGTTTACGGGACCGCGTTCTTTGACAAAGCGGAACTCGCCGCGCACCTCGAACAACTCGAAGAGGCTCGCCGCCGCGATCACCGCGTGCTCGGCAAGCAACACGGCTTGTTCGCGATCAACCCCGACGTCGGCCAGGGGCTGTGCCTGTGGCTCCCCAAGGGTGCTCGCGTGCGAGTCGCGCTGGAGGATTTTCTCCGGCGTGAGTTGCTCTCGCGTGGCTATGATCCTGTCTACAGCCCGCATATTGGACGTGTCGAACTGTACGAAACCAGCGGTCACTTTCCATACTATCGTGACAGTCAATTCGCACCACTGTTCGGCACAGAAGTCGGTGGCATGCTCGATGCCTGGAATACCCGTTTATCCGAAGGCAAACTCAGCAGCGATGATGAAGACAAACTGATGGCCGCTGCCGAAGTTTTCGGTGTCAAACTACCGCAATACAAATCATCGGCCTCTGTTGAATCGAAACAGAAGGTGCTGCATGATTGGCAACGCGTCAACGAGCGCTATCTGCTCAAGCCAATGAATTGCCCGCATCACTGTCAAATCTTTGCAGCTCAACCGCGTTCATATCGCCAATTGCCGATTCGATTGTTCGAGTTTGGAACCGTTTATCGCCATGAGCAGACCGGTGAACTCAACGGCATGATGCGGGTGCGTGGTTTAACTCAAGACGACGCGCACATTTTCTGCACTGCGGACCAAGTCGAAGAGGAATTCCGCGCTACGATCGAATTGACCAAATTCGTGCTGCAATCCGTGGGACTCGATGATTACCGCGTACAGTTGTCGTTGCGTGATCCCGACAGCAGCAAATACGTTGGCAGCGAAGAGAACTGGGATCATGCAGAAAGTGCGCTGCGTGGCGTGTTGCAACAATCTGATTTGGATTTTAACGAGGAACCCGGCGAAGCAGCGTTCTACGGACCGAAAGCGGACTTCATGGTGCGTGATTGCATCGGTCGCTCGTGGCAACTCGGCACTGTGCAATTGGATTACAACCTGCCGCAACGTTTTAAGCTGGAATACAAAGGCAATGATAACGCCACGCATCAACCCGTGATGATTCACCGCGCACCGTTTGGCTCGCTGGAGCGTTTTACCGGCATGTTGATCGAACACTTTGCCGGTGCGTTCCCGATGTGGCTCGCGCCTGAGCAAGTTCGCGTGTTACCGCTCAGCGATAAATCGATGGAGTATGCCGTCGCGGTTGCCAAACAACTCGACGAAGCTGGACTGAAGGTCACGGTGGATTCCAACGATGGCAAAGTCCAAGCGAAGATTCGCAATGCGCAATTGGACCTTGTCAATTACATGGCCGTGGTGGGACCGAAGGAGGCTGAGATGGGGCACATCGCCTTGCGAGACCGCATCGACGGCGACTTGGGTTCGATGCCGATTGCCGAAGTGATCGCGCGTTTAACCGAGGAAGTCAACACGCGGAAAGTGCGTCAAGCCGTGCGGTCAACGGCAGTCTCGATGACCGAAACCAGCGAAACATCGCACGAGTATTGAGCGCACTTTAGCCATTTTTGTGGCATTTTCTGGGTATCGGCGGAGCGGCATGTTTGCCTAGACTGCCGCTCCTGGCCTGGCGTGAACGATTCACGTGCTGGGCAAAAAATCGCTTCGATGGAGTCACCTGGCATGGATGCCACCCCCGATCGCACGCTCTCACTCCGCGCTCATCGCTTCTGTTTCAAGCAATTGAGCACGTGTTTTTTGCGGTTCAGTGCCCTGCTGGTGCTGTTCTCCATCGTCGCCATGCCTGTCGATGCGGCCAGTTTTCGCACACAGAATTTCTTGGTCGACGCACCCAATCCACAGCTTGCCAAAGCCGTCGGTGACGCTGCCGAGCATTTTCGTGACGAGTTGGCAACGTACTGGACCGGATCGACGCTTCCACCATGGCCTCGGCCTTGTCCGATCCGCGTGATTGCTGGTTCCAACTTGGCCGCCCAAGGCGTCACCACTTACAACCCCGCTCCCGTGCGCGATTTTCAAATGGAAGTCATCGGCACACCGGAACGGATTCTCGATAGTGTGCTGCCTCACGAAGTTACACATACGGTGCTCGCTACTTACTTTGGCCGCCCACTGCCGCGCTGGGCCGATGAAGGAATTTGCACAACCGTTGAGCATGTGTCCGAACGTGCCAAACATGAAGCCAAGCTTCGCGAGTTTTTATCAACGCGTCGCGGCATCGCCATGAATGATCTCTTTCGGTTGACCGAATACCCCGCTGACGTCTTGCCGATGTATGCCCAAGGTTACTCGGTTTGTCGATTCTTGATTGAACAGGAAGGACCGACGACATTTATCGCGTTTCTCAAAGATTACATGCAGCGTCCATCGTGGACGGCCAACGTGCAAAAGCACTATCAATACGACTCGCTCGCTGAGCTACAGCAGTATTGGCTGGCGTGGGTGGAAGCTGGCAGTGGCCCAGTTGCTCAGTACGCTAAAGGCGGTCGGCGTGAACAAGCTACACCATCGACACCGGCAAACTCAGCATTGGCATCACGTGGTGATGTGGCACAAGTATCCGCCATAGCGCCTGCGTCAGCACTCGCAGCATCGAGCATGTCAGCGCGTCAACAAGAAGACGAGTTGAACCAAAACCTCGTTGCCGCAAATGATCGTGGTCGGATTGCCGAATCAAGTGGCACGAGCGGTTGGTACCATCGCCGGGCAACAGGTGCGGACACGGCAACCGATCCATCACCGAAGCGAGCTGAAACGATTCCGCCAAGAGAACGCATTGCGGTCGTCCCAGCATTGCAGCAGCAACGCAATTCATCGATACCTACGTGGGCACCACCGTCAGTTTTATCGAGTGGTCGCTACTCCGCTGCGACACCGCAAGGCGAAACGATGCGTTCGATGCGCAAGAATGACGGGGTGCTTGATTCGCGAAACAGCAGCGCGGAGATGCTCGGCCCTAACGGCGGAATCTGGCGATAACTCTCCTCTTGTTTCTAGTGGTCGTGTCGTGACAACCAGCGTTGCCAGCGAACCGTTTCTCTTTACTCCGGTATCGTCGCCAGCAGCGACCGGTTCGGATCGCACCGCGTCCAGACAGTCCACATCGTCGACGGCGAGCGTCGATCAAGCTCGCCAGGAGATCTCACAAATCGTTCGCGAAGTCGCGGCGGCGGCGCGGAGTGATGAGACGCGTGAAAACTATCTGCGTTTTCTCTCCGATCGAATCTTGCGTGCGATGGCGGCACATGGGGTTGTGATTTGGCATGCCGATGATGCCGCCGAAGGTTTGTACCGATACCAAGCCGCGCATTGCCTTGGCACAGTCACGCATCGTGGCTTCGATGAAACCACGTCCGCCGTGCATGATCGCTTGCTACTCGAAGTCGCGGGCCAGAACGCACCGGTTGTCGTCCCACCGACACCCAGAGCCAGCGACGTGGACGTGCCCGCCAACCCGACCGAGCATCCTGCCGCCATCGTCCCGATCTTGGTCGACCCCAGCGTTGCTCTGCCAACGTGGTTGTTAGAAGTTTTTTTAGAACCCGGCGGAAGTCCCACGAGCCAACGAGGTGCCTTGCGTTTCCTCGCTCAAATGGGCGACCTTGCCGCTGAATTTTTGCGTGCCGATCAACTCCGAGAACTGACGCGGCGTGTCGCGCTGATGCATCAGTGTGCACTAGCGACGGAACAGATCGGCAAACTTAACTCGACACGAAAAATTGAAGCGGCGCTGGTTGATACTGTCGCTCGGTTGTTGAATTGTCCGCGAGTAGCATTGTGCCGTGTCGATCGTGGGCACCCGCAAATCGTCGCCGTCAGCCATGTTGATCGGATTGACCAACACAGTGATGCAGCTAGCGAGATTCGCACCGCTGCCGCGTCGTCGCTGTTATCGGGATCGTCGCTTTGTTTTGCAGCGTTGCAAATGGATCGTCGCAGCGGAGCAGACCGACGCGCTGAGCAGCCTAACAGTGCGTCCACGAATCCACCGCCCGTGCTACCGCGATGGGTAATCGCCACCAGTCACGAATCGCCGTGGCGACTCGTGTTGTTAGAACCCTGCGAGGCCAAACGAGCACTCGACGTCCCGCCACCTGACATGCAGATGGCGCTTCCCCGGCTGCTGATCGGCAGCCAACTGGCCTGGTCGGCGGCGCAGCGTGTCGAAGCGATTCCCGGAGGTCGGTGGTGGAGCCAATGGACAGTCGCTAACGATGAACACTCCGGCACCGAGCAACGCGAACATGCTGGGTTCTTACTGGACACCCATCTCGTTTCTTCGATACGTCGCCGAGTTGGGTTGATCTCAGCGGTCGCGATCACCACGGTGCTCCTGATGTGCATGCCAATCCCCGCAATCATACCGGCGACCGGATTGATTCGGCCACTTGAAATTGACATATTTCATGCGATCAGTGACGCGACCGTGCAAACCTTGCAAGTGCATCACGGACAAAGTGTGAGGCGGGGCGATGTTTTGGCAACACTTGTTTCGCGTGACTTGAGTGAGCGAAAAACTACGTTATTGGGTCGTCGCGCCGTGTTGATGCAACGCCGCATTCAACTCAATCATGCTTTAACGGCATCTAACCAAACCAGTGGTGGCATGGTCGACCTGCAAAGCGACCAAGAAATCGATGAAGAGATCGACGCGATTGATCGGCAACTGGAAATCATCGCCGACAGTGAAGCAGATTTGGTGTTGCGTGCTCATCGCGATGGACGAGTCGATGCTTGGCGATTGCAAGAACGACTCGCTGGCCGACCGCTACGCCGTGGCGATGCGGTGTTGAGCGTGATTGCCGACGACACCACTTGGGTAGTCGATGCCACGATTCCACAGCGGCGTGTGTCACGCGTGGATCGGGCGATCCGATCGCAACAACTCACCGCCGAAGTGACGACACGTTGGAACCCAGGCCAATCGCATTCCGCCATGGCTCATCGTTTCGGTCCTGTTGTGGCCGATCCAGTCGATGGCACACCCAGCGTGATTTTGCGTTTGACGCTATCGGACGCGCCCCGTTTGGGCGACCAACCGCTAAGCGAAACGCCAGCTCGCGTGTCGGTTCACTGTGGTCGCATCTCGATCGGCTGGTTCTTGTTGGAAGATGTTGCCGGTTGGTTACAAACTCGAATCGGGGCCTATTTATGAAAAGTGTTAAATGATGAATCGTGTTAAACACTGTTTTTTATGTGAGCCTGCAGCGCTAACCGCTGGGTTAATCTTCGCCATGCTCGCTGGCCCTTTGTTCGCCGCCGATGACGAAAAAACCATCACCGTGCAAGAGGTCGTGGTGGAGTTTGCCAGTAAAGTCGACGTGCCTTCGCGACAGAGCGGCCTGATCAGCGAGTTCGCCGTCCGTCAAAATCAATGGGTGAAGCGCGACAATGTGATTGCAAAACTCGACGCGACCGCGCTCACGATTCAGCGCCGTTCCGCATCGTTGCGATATGAATCATCACGCCTCGTTTTGCAAGATAATGTCGAAATCCAATATGCCGAAACAGCGTTGGCCGAAACCCAAGCCGAACTTGATGACGGCCAAGCGGCCAGTGATCGGATGAGCGGTTCCGTCGCCCGCAATCAACTGCGGCGGTTGAAGCTCGCTACCGAGCGAGCTCAGCTCGAACTGAAGCGTGCCGAGAAACAGCGCGAGCAATCTCAGATCGATCTCCAGTTGCGGGCTGCCGATCTCGCCATGATCGACCACGAACTGAAGCAACTCGAATGTCTCAGCCCCATTGATGGGATTGTGTTAAACGTTAACCGCGATGCTGGTGAATGGACTCATGCGGGTGAATCGTTGGTGACGATCGCTAATGCAGCAGTCTTGCATTTGCACGCCTTAGTCGACGCCGACATGCTCGATCCGTCGCGTTGCGTGGGCCTGCCCGTCAGTGTGCATTGGCTAACGGGCGGCGACACCAAAGAAGCATCACTGCGTGGCAAAATCATTTCGGTGGACCCTACACGTTTGCCCGGCAACCGGTTTCGCCTGCATGCCGAAGTCGAAAACCGCCGTCACACGGTCGCCTCCTCATCGCCGCCCGGCACTTCGCTGCAACAAACTTCCGAAACGCTCGCGGACGGTTGGCAACTCACTCCCGGCATGAGTGTGACTATGAAAATACATTGCTCAGACGCACAGCTTGCCTGGCGGAAAAACCGAGCCGCTGCGGGAAGTCGCTTCCGATGAACTCGTCACCACTCCGCCGCGATCTGCATGTCTTGCCGTTGGCGGGCGACCGCGACTGTGTGATCGTCGATGATATCGGAGGTCAGTTCGCGAGGATCAAACGCACTGTGTGGGAGGCGCTTCGAGCAGGCACGACGACAGCGTCAAGCGAGCCATCCGATACTGCACTGTGGCAACAGGCCGTCATCGCTGGTTGGACGCAGCAACGAGCACCAGCGGTAAAGCAAGCGAGTTTCTCACCACTGTCGATTCGTATTCCAATCGCTTCGATTGATCCGATCGCTCGCCGACTCGTGCGTCTGAGTGACCTCGTCTACACACCACGTGCGATCTTATGTTGGTTGACTGCTGCGATGGTGGGCGTGATGTTATTGATCATCCGTTGGGATCAGTGGAGTGGTGCGATTCCATCGCTGTCGACCTATTTGCAATCGCTCAATCCGCTGACCACCGCGATGATTTTCGTGGTCACTAAAACGGTACATGAACTCGGACACGCCACTGCCTGTCGCCGACTCGGTTCGCGTCCTGGTATCGCAGGCGTATGGTTTTTGTGCTTCATGCCGTGCCCGTACGTGGATGTGACCGAAGTATGGCGACAACCCTCACCGCACCGCCGTGCCGCAGTCATGGCCGCTGGCATGGTTGCCGAAGGCGTGCTCTGCGTGCTCGCAATCTGGGTTTGGTTGTTAACCGAATCTGCACCTGTGCAACTGGCCGCGATGAACGTGATCTTGATCTGTGGGGTGAGCACGATTCTGTTCAATGCCAATCCATTGATGCGTTATGACGGCTATTTCATCCTCAGCGATTTGGTAGACAGTACAAACTTGAGAGAGGAGGCTCGCCGCGCGTGGCGACAATTTCTCATCGAACCGATGCGTCGTTGGATTCGACTCGGCACTCGGGCTTGGGCGTTGTTAATCTATCACGCCGCTGCGGCAATCTACCGCGTTACGCTGGTTATCGCGATTGCCGCGATGCTGCTAGGTATTGCTGATCACTGGGGTGCTTGGCGATTGGTCGCGACGATGTTCATGGCGATGGCAGGTGTGGCAGTCGTTAAAAAGATCACAGCGGTTTGGTCGATGTGGAGTGGCCGCGGGCCATGGTCGGCGGTCCGCACAGTTCGTCGACGGACACTCGTGATCATCAGTTTGCTGTTGCTGTTCACGGTCTTGTGCGTGCCTTTGCCACGATATCGACATGTCGATGGCATTCTGCGGGCGATCGATGTCCACACAATCTATTTGCCTGCTGCTGGAACGATCAACGAAGTCACCATTCGGGTCGGCGATCATGTGCTGGTGGATCAACCGCTCGCTCGCATCAGTGACTCTGAATTGGCAATCGAGATTGCAGCAACACGCGGCCGCAGTCGGGTACTGGAGCACCGCAGTCGCGCGGCGAGATTGGCATCCTTGCAATCACCACGACAAAACTCTGGCCAAACATACCGATCGACAACCGATGCACCGGAGAGTGAATGGGATGTGCTCGATGCCGCGACCCGCGCAGTGGCGATCACGCAAGCCGAGCTGCTCACCCGCCAACAGAAACTTCTCGTCGTCGCGCCCGCCGATGGTATCGTGCTCCTCCCTCACGATCATCCGATCAATGAACAAGACGAACAAAGCGATCCCTTGCAACTGGTTCCCATGGTCGGTGAGCTTAGCCATGATCGCACGGCATGGTGCCGAGTGGCAGTCACGAATCGCGTGCAGTTGTCGCTTCGTATGCAGTCGACGGACCATCGAGATGTGCGAACGGGTTGCCCTGTTCGGTTTACAATCCCAGGCTACGACACACAGCTTTATCGCACCACCGTCAACTCCGTCTCACCACTGGTCGCGCGTGGGTCGAACGATTCCGTCGATAGCGATAGCCATTTCTATCAAGCGGTTTGCGATGTGCCAGCCGAGATTCAGATCACGTTAGAGAACCTCTCGCGCTGGGAAGGTGCGACCTGCCAAGCAGTCGTTCATTTACCGCGACGAGCGATCTGGCAAGACATACTAGATATCACGCGCGACATCATTGGGATGTGATCATCGAATCATCGAAATAGGCATCAATTTGTAGGTTGTCTTCGTCTGGATATTTTTGGTAATAAGCATGGTTGCAGAAGGTATTTAGTGTAACGGCACGCCGCTGGCGGACTGTTGGTTCTCTTTTATTTGCTTTTGTTTAACAGTCAGCCAGAGGCGTGCTCTTACGTCGGAGCGTACGCCTGCTGCTTACTGTTAAACGACTAAAACTGATCGCGGAGCAGACTCCGGTGAGGTTCGCGTCAATCAAATATGTCGTCTTATCCACCATAAGGGGGGAAGGTAGGGTTTCATTGCAGTTTCCATCGTTCCCAGCGGAACTGAGCCATTGGCGTCGGGTTATAAGTACAGCGGGTTGCGTCTACAACAAGAATATATCGCCGCGAATTTGACAACGGCATCTTGTTCTGCCACAATCGCTCCGAACGGTCCAGATTCATCAAATCTTCATTCCATCTCTTGAATTAGTTTTCAGCGGGTTCCAAGCGGCGCAGATTGCGATCGCTAGCCATTATTTTTTTCGTTTGAATTCACATTGAGTTCAAACAAACTTGCTGTTCGATTTAGAGAGAGTGTTAGATGAATTGGCAGACCTCTGAAACTTCCTATGGGATGCTTGAAGAACTCGAGTGGCCAGACCTGTGGGATGATTACGAACGTGCCGCGCGGAGCTTTGTTGAGGCTCACGAAGGGCCGATGAAGAAGTACGGAATCTCAGAAGCAGACGGCATCGGATGCCTGATGCAACAACTGCGGATTCTCGATACGAGCGGTGAGTGTTTGGCTCGATTGAGGCGGACACAAGATCAACTGAGACGGGCTGAGAGTAAGCTCAAAAGCAAACTAGAGCTGCTGCCTGACGAGTGGCGCTCGGAGAAAACTTTCCACCGCATCTTATGCGTGTTAGACCTGGAGGAGTGCTGTATCTACTCGGATATGGCGAAGGCGTTTCGTAAGATGCACGTGGACAACCGGTCGCTCGTGGACTTAATCGCACTCGCGAAAACACGATTGGGTTTCTCGTTGGCGATCGAAGCGGTCGTGAAAGTTGGCACGACAGAAGCGCGGGCGGCATTGGTCGAAATCTCGCACGACGTTAAGGCCAAAGGTGATCATGAAAAATCGCACGCGATTAATGATGCAGCGGTCGCAATTTCAGTCAATCTGCACGATCGGCATGTCATTCCCGTGTTGGTCAATCGCTTGGTAGCCGCCTACGGCAAACCGGTCGAAGAACGCGAAGTGGAACCGAGTGTGATCATCGAGAATCTGCTCTCGGTGATCGAGCACGCTCGCGGTGAGTTGCAACCGGCATTGTTGCAACAACTCTCCGGTCTCGGTGGTGAAGAAATTGAAGAGGTTGAGGGCCAGCCGAAACCGAAGTCGCGATTGGGCATTCAACAAGCGATCATTGCCCATGACCTCCGGCCTGTTCGTGATGTCGCGAAGCAGGAACTGCGGCGACGGGCGATTGCGTCGTAGTGCATGAACCATTTTGAGTAGGACGGGCACACATTCCCGTCCTACACCGTTTTGTGTGCAGGGACTCGTTACTTCGTTCACGACCAGCGAATCACCGGTGACGACCGGCACCCCGTTTGCCTTGCTGACGGTATTTGTTTGGGTTGTCAGCTTTGCCGGTGATCTCGTAAAGAAAACGACTCGGTTGGGTCGGACGTGGTTTACCCCATTTCCGCCGCGTGAGGGCCAACGACATCGTCAGTGATTCCTGAGCGCGGGTGATACCGACGTAACACAGTCGCCGTTCTTCGGCGATGTCTTCTTCTCGACCGCTCTTCACGCTGCGGCTGTGCGGTAAAAAACCGTCTTCCATCCCGACCATGTAAACGACTGGGAACTCCAAACCCTTCGCAGCGTGCATCGTCAATAACCATACGGCGTTCTTCATGGCGAGTTTGTCTTTCTCGCTGCCCATCTCGCGGCCCGACAACGCGATGTCACTAAGAAAACCAGAGAGTTCCGGCTTTTCACTCTTGTCCTCATACGCCCCGATCGCGTTGGCGAACTCACCGATCGACGCCATCCGCATCTCGCGTTCCTCCGGTTGATCGTAGAGTTTCGCAATCTCGTCGGCGTACGCTGTGCGGGCCATCAAAGTTTCCATAGCGGCGACAAGCGATTCATTCTCGGCGCGCTGTTGCACGTCGGCACAGAGTTGACGCAGTTGTTCGATGCCGCGTTTCGCAGCGGGCGGTAAGTCCTCGGTCGCGGCTGAATTTTGCATCACCTGCCATACCGGAACTCCGCGCTGCACAGCCCGGTCAAGCAGCAACCGAGTGGTCTTGTTGCTCAGCCCTCGGGCGGGCGTGTTGATTACTCGCAACAATGAAATCTCATCGTCGGGTTGATCAATCCACTTTAGATACGCGATCAAGTCACGCACCTCACGACGATCAAAAAACGATTGACTGCCCAACATCACATATGGCACATCGTTCTTTCGCAATTCGGTTTCAAACAATCTCGGCTGCTCGTTGGTGCGGAACAAGATCGCGATATGCTTGGGCTGGATATGTTCGTTGTCGATCAAGTGCCGGATTTCGCGCACGACGACTTCGGCTTCGGTGGTTTCATCTTTGTGCTGGACGATGCGAGGTCGCTTGCCAGTCGGACGGTCCGGTTTGAGGATTTTGTCGTGACGATGCGTATTGAACGCGATCAAAGTATTGGCCATTTCCAAGATCGCACCGGTAGAGCGATAGTTATCTTCGAGCCAAACGATTTTCGCATCAGGCCAGTCGTCTGAAAAACTCAAGATGTGCGAGACATCCGCACCACGCCACGCATAAATCGACTGATCATCATCACCGACGACGCAGAAATTCCGATGGTCTTTAGTCAATGCTTGCGTGATGCGGTACTGACTGCCGTTGGTGTCTTGGTATTCGTCGACGAGCACATGATCGTACTTGGCCGCCTCCGCTTGCCGAACCTCTTCGTGCTCGGTCAGTAATGTTTCGGTGTGCAACAGCAAGTCATCGAAATCCATCGCCCCCCGGGCCTTCAGCCCATTCTGGTATCGACGATAACCGGAGGCCGCGAAGTGCTCTTTGTCCGTGCTCGCATGCCCCGCAGCTTGCTCGGGCATGATTGACTCGTTCTTCCACGAGCCAATGATCGACAACATGTCCGATGGTTTCAGCGCGGTGTTAGGCAGCCGCAGTTCACGCAAGATTTCACGGGCCAGCGATTCCTGATCGCTGCGATCATAGATTGAGAATTTCTTGGGGAAGCCGAGCACGTTGGCGTGTTCGCGGAGGATTCTCACGCACTGCGAGTGGAACGTACTGATCACCGGTTTGGGCGGAGCTTTTTCGCCTTTTTTTCGGCGGATGTTTTTGTGGCCCAACAGCTTGGCGACGCGGTCCTGCATCTCGCCAGCGGCTTTGTTGGTGAATGTCACCGCTAAAATTCGCTCGGGGGCGATACCGTGCCGGATCAAGTTGGCGATGCGAAACGTAACGACACGAGTTTTTCCCGTGCCAGCTCCAGCTAAGACCAACAGCGGCCCAGATAAGGTCGTGACCGCTTCGGCTTGCGGAGGGTTAAGCCCCTCAACGCTGAATCCATTCAACAGGGATATGCTCAGGCAACGTCGATATTGATGCGGCGGCCTTCACGGTCGAACCGGACTTTGCCGTCGACCAACGCGTAGAGCGTGTAATCGTTGCCCATTCCGACACCCTTGCCGGGGTGGAATTTTGTGCCGACTTGGCGGACGAGAATGTTGCCAGCATTGACCGCTTCGCCGCCGAATCGCTTCACGCCACGGCGTTGGGCGTTACTATCACGACCGTTGCGGCTACTGCCCTGACCCTTTTTATGTGCCATTGTTTCTTCACTTACTGTTTTCTTCCTGACCGATTTCAGGCCGGAATTTGAATTGGAACTGGATGGAAGGAGTGCCCCGTCGGCTGACGAGACCTTTCATGTTTTGGTGTGCAAGCGGGGAAAGTTACCGGAAGATCCAGCGGTAATCAAGCCGTTTATCCAGTCCGTATTTTTCCAGCACGTACTTCTGTTCTTTTTCGTCATCGTAAGCGGGCACGCCGAACCGCGTCCGATCCGCCGTTTGGTTCACTGCATCGCCTGGACGAAAGAAATTCAATGACAATGCTTTCCGGGTGTAGGGAGCATCGGGACCTTCGCCCACCTGCTCAAACGCATTAGTTAGGCCGAACACGTTAACGGAAAAGAAGTCCAAATTTGGGTCCAGATCAACCCAAGTCGCCACCCCCCACACGCCAGGAGCGTCTTCGTCACGAGTTCGAGGGATTTTCACCGTGGAAATGTCGACGCTATTGTACAGTGGCGCGGTGATTTGTTCGCGAATCGCGATCCGATCGATGGCGGTCGGCAAAATCTGATCCGTGTACTGTTGATTCGATTCGTGATCTTCGAGGACCAACATCGGGAACAGGCGACGAGAGTTGTAGCTGACCGCTTCAATCCGGCGGAAAATCGGCTTATTCAAATCATCAGCCGCTGGCCGAAGATCGCCGCCCTGATAACGAACCCGGTAAACCATGTAATGCACGAGTTTTCGCTGCATCCGGCCATCAGGACGTGGAATGTCCAGATACATTTGACGCAGCGGTTTGAACGAAAACTCGAAACAGAAAATTTCACGGCGCAGGATCACTTGCTTCAGCATTTCCTGAAGTGTTCGCGATCGCGGCTCGAAGTGCGGCTTGCCTTCCGGGTGGTCGCCGGTGCCTTCCCAAGCGATTTCGGGGTGCGCGTCGATGATCGACTTCAGCGTCATTGGACCGTCGTAGGTTTCTTTCGGATCTGGGGCTGGCGGAATGACGGTGACCACACCCGGGGCGAATTCCGATTGCGACTCTGTCGACGGGTCGGCTTTAGGTGCCGGGGCGACAGCGTCTTGGGCGGCGATTTGTTGGGTTGATAATGTGCTGCACAAAATAATCAGCAAAACACCGCAAAACACGCGAGCATTTCGCAATCGCAAGGCCGATGTGAGAGAGTTGCGGTTACTCGCCAGCTCGTTGCATGAGGAGAGCATCAAATTCGCCAAAATGGAAAAAGCTTCTGTCGGAAGACTGAAAAACGGATATCTTGTAGGACGCAGCTTTTTCCCATACGGATCGCACATTTCGCACCAATCCGAAAACCATGAGCCGACGGCGCTAGCCGCAGATGTTTTTTCGGGTTTCGGATAGGTCTAACGCACGATCGAGTCGCTCGGAGAAGCCGCTTCCGCTACAGATTCTACTTCGTCCACCGCATCGACCGCCGTGATTTCAGCATTTTCCTTGGTTTTCGGCGTTTTTGAGTCCGTTTCTAGGGTCTGACTACGCCCGTCGATCAGCCGCATCGTGGCCGCCAACTGGATATCCGATCCTGCCAATTTCGGCACACTGTCCCCGTCCATCGTCCACGTGGCCATCACGCGGCGGCGCGAATCGTCACTGACGTGGATCATGATCCACTGAATCGGCACTTGGTCAACCTGACCGCCGACAACCACACGGAGCATCCGCAACCCGCTTTCGGTGACGCCCTCGTGACTCTCGATGAATTCACCAAAGCGATTTCCCAGCGTTTTTCGGATGTCTTGCTGGAATGCCGCCAGCGTCCACTGCTCGCCCTCAGCCAGTCGTGGCAACGGTCGCAGATTAAGCTGAGCGATGGATTGATCGTTGTCGATCATCCGCAGCACGGCCTCACCAGCAGCGTCTTTCATCACCCGCCATCGCCGGTCCATCAATCCTTCCACGCCGACATGATTGCTCTTCATTGCCACTAACAAGCGATCAGCAGGGGGTGGGGCATCAAACGCGACTTCGGTCGGTTTCGCTGGCAGGGTTTGGACGGCTGACAACGGCTTGCGAACCATCCGAATCGTCGCCGTAACATCAAAGCCTGGTTCCGCTTTGCCGATCTCTCGGGTTTCGTGAATCGCGACTGCCGCCCATGAAACCGCACCGGCGCGTCGATCAAGAGTTAGTTTCCCCAGTATTTGCATTCTCGTGGGCACGCCCGAAACCGAGCCGTCGATCTTGCCCCGCATCTGCAATTTCGCTTCGCCTGCGTCCGCTGACACCAACTCAATCTCCACGTCGCTAGCGACGATCGCCGAAAGGTTGAAAAACGAAGCCAAATCCCGCGGTAACAAAGGCACCTTCTCGCCAATCCTCATCATCTGCTCAGGTATCAGACGATCCACGGCAGTGCTGGCCACGGGCGCGCGGAGCAAGTCAATCTCCTCATGCGTGAGGTAGTCGTCTGGTGAATACAGCGTCTCAGGCAGGTTTTCTCGGCGGGCGATGACCTCGTCGATCATCTCGCGTAGCTGGACCTCTTTATCTGTGCGGTTGAGGCGACTTGTGCCGATGGCCTCGTTAAAATGTCTCTCAACGGCAATGATTTCCGAATTTTGCGTCGCACCGACCGGTCGTAAAAACCGCTCTTCGTAGTCCAAAGTCAGTTTGCCGGTGACCGGAAGCAATTGCTTTTTGCTGTCCGGCACCATCGGATCTTTGACCAAATTCACGTTGCCTTGAACGTCCATCTCCATCCGCACTCGGAACAGATCCAGGTCACGGGCAATTTCGAGTTTGAATTCGCTCGCCGAATCTGCCCCATGAGAGTGCTTGCCAACACCCATGCTCGCCACACCGGCAACCATGCAAGCCACCCCAGTCGAGAGCGACGTCAAAAACTCGCGTCGCGATCCGGCTGTTGACGGACGTGGTTCATTCATTGCGATTTTATCGAGTAGCAATTCCAGCGAATTCGAGGGAAGTGATTTAATTTCGTTAGTGCAGCGTTGGCTCATGGTGGCAGCCTCAGGTGACTGGAGAAGGCGGTGGCAAATTAGGAAATGAACGAACTTGATCAGTCGTCCCTCCGCACAATCGGCACAATTGGCCCAACTGATTGAGTGCTTGTCCGAGAATCACGCACATTCTCGATTTGAGACGGTTAAAGTTGCAATCTGATTGTAAAAATGACAATTTTGTCAGCAGCTACCGGACACTTGGGGTTGGTTGGAAAAAAAATAATCGCACGAAAACCACGTGATTTGCGGGACACTTATGAAGTCAAGCCTGTTCGGTCATGACTTTTTGAAACGTTTGGCGTGAAAGTTTCAGTGAGTAGGTTCGTTCTAATGAGGATTGCCAGCAGCGGTGCGCTCTGGGGTCGGGAAGTTCAGCTTGCAGACTAGATTGAGAGTTGATTGGGTTGAGTGAGAGCGATTTCACCAGCCCGGCAGTTTGGACAAGTGAGAGTGTTCCTAGCCCAGGATTTTAGGGAAATTTTAGGATTTCCATGAACTCCCAAGCCACCGCAACGGTCTCATTAAAACAATGAATTTATCATCCTGAGGAAAAATCTCTTGGTGTGTAGGTTGTGGCGAATTTCGCTCGAAACCTGTGCGGCTTGAGCCAGTTTCAA
Source organism: Rhodopirellula sp. (assembly GCA_041740155.1). GTDB lineage: Bacteria > Planctomycetota > Planctomycetia > Pirellulales > Pirellulaceae > Rhodopirellula. The sequence continues at coordinate 104,147 of JBGSMN010000177.1, read as the reverse complement.
AGGATGTTGAGTTGGCTTTAAAATGGCACGGAGCTATGCAAAGCACTTGACTCGTCTGGTAGACTTTCAGCCGTTGGTTGAACTGGTTTGTTAGCCCGAGTCAGACCCCTTAATCGCCATATGGATTTGGCGATCCCCGGGCAAATCAGATTGAGGTGTCGGCGACCCGCCGGGGTTGCAAGGAAAATTGGACACAAACGATCAAGCACTGGGAAACTGAGACAATGCACACTACTTATCGTCACGTCGGATTGATCGAGCTTCGCGACCAACTTACACGGTTCGCTCCCCGTCAAAAGAAAATCGAACAAGGCCTGCTCGCCGAGAAATTGCTTAGTGAGTTGGTTGAGGGTCGCGACTACGTGATCGACTATGTTTGCTTTCGCATTACGAACTACCGTCCCGAATCGAAGCTACGACAAACGATTCGTTCGGAAGATTTGCAACACGATTTGCGGCTGCTCATAGAAGATTTGGCGGATTCTGCTGATATTGATTCGCAGGCTGCGGGCGAACGCGTCCACACGGTCAACGAGTTGGCCAAACGGTTTCGCGTTTCCACGAAAACGATCAGCCGCTGGCGCGATGCAGGATTGGTCAGCCGCAAGTTTTTGTTCGGCAAACGCAAACGCGTCGGGTTTCTGCACAGCAGCGTGGAGCGGTTCATCGCGGGCAATGGGGACAAGGTTCGCCGAGGCGAGCGGTTTAGCCAATTGACCAGCGACGAGAAGACCGAAATGATTGAGCGCGCTCGCCAATTGGCTGAGGGCGGGGCGAGTTTGTCGGAAGTCACGTTGCAATTGGCCCAGCAAATGGGACGTTCGCCAGAGACGATTCGCTACACGCTGAAGAATTTCGATGCCAAGAACCAGAGGGTTGCGATCTTCCCACATCATCGTGAATCGTTGACAGAGGAAGACAAACAGGTCGTCGCGCAACTGCACGCTCACGGTGCGACTATCCCGCAATTGTGCAAGCGGTTCAAACGCACTCGTTCGAGTATCCGTCGGATTCTCGACGACGTCCGCATGCAGCAATTGACCGAATTACCGCTGGATCACATCTACAACGAAGATTTTGAAGACACCAGCCGCGAAGCCGAATATTTGGCCGAGATGCCCGAGGCACTCGCGTCTCGCAAAGTCCGCCCGCCAGCCGATTTACCCAGCTACTTGGCAGCACTCTATGACGTCGCTCTGCTCAATCGTGAGCAGGAGGGACATCTGTTCCGCAAGATGAATTATCTCAAGCATCGAGCGGGTGTGTTGCGTGACGATTTGATCGCCAGCGGTCACTGCCATGCTGAGACAATAGACGCGATTCAAAAGTTGTACGAGGAAGCGGTCCGGGTGAAGAACAAGATCGTGCAAGCAAACTTGCGTTTGGTGGTTTCAATTGCCAAACGGCACGTGGCCAGCAGCGACGATTTCTTCTCGTTGATCAGTGACGGAAACATGTCGTTGATCCGCGCCGTTGAAAAATTTGACTACTCACGTGGCAACAAGTTTAGTACCTACGCGACGTGGGCAATCATGAAGAACTTTGCACGGACGATTCCGAAAGAGTTCAGACATCGCGATCGTTTCCGTACGACTGGCGAAGAAATGTTCGACACTCATCAAGACGAACGCCTCGATCCCTATACCGAGGAAACCGTCCAGCGGCAACGTCAACGCGAACTCGCTCGGATTCTCGATAGCCTCGACGAACGCGAACAAAAGATCATCTCCGCCCGCTTCGGATTGCAACGCGGTGTCGAACCGTTGACGCTCAAAGAAGTCGGAGCGGAGATGGGTGTCACGAAAGAACGCGTCCGTCAACTCGAAGCCCGCGCGCTGAGCAAACTCCGCGAAGCAGCCCGTGAAGCCAAGATAGATGTCGAACTTGGGGCGGGTTGAGAGGTGGATAGCCACGTTCCGTTGTTTCGTTTTCTAAGCAAATAGAGGACTTGTCAAAAGGTTGAGGTTGTGCCGCACCGACGTGACGCTGGAACGATCGGATGCGAACGAGCAACGCGATGAACACCACGACCTTGAACCACATCGCCAAAGCAGTCGCCAACGCCGCGCCCAACACACCCAAGGCAGGAATTCCAAAACCGCCGAAGATCAGCCAATAGTCGAAGACGACGTTCAAAATCGCCGACGCGATGTTCGCTCGCAAAATGGGTTTGGTGATCCGTCGTCCGACAAATAACGCGGTCAACCCGGCTTCCAACATCGACGCCGGAGCAACAAGCAATAGGGTACGAAAATAACGTCCGCGGTTGAATCAACGAATTCGATACTTGGGGCATCGCAATCACGACGAACTGAGTCGACTGATCGGTCGCATTGGTCACGCCATGCTGGGATGAGCCTTTCGGATTGGTCGTTGCTGAAGCGCTCGCATGCGGGACGCCGGTTGCCGGTTTTGTTCGTGGTGCCTTGCCCGAGATCTTTTTTGATTCTTCCATCGGCACTCTTGCCGCACCGAACGATATCTCGGGGCTTGCCAATTCCATTCGGCATTGTCTCACCCTCTCGGGTAAACGATGTCGGATGGTCGCCGAAAAACGGTTTAGTTTCGACCGAATGATCGATCAATACATGACATGCTATCAACACGCTGTCGTTTATGGTGAAGCCGCCGAGATCGCTGCATGATGGAAGATTTGATCCAACGTCCCCATGTTGGTTTCTATGTTCACTACCACGGCATCGGCCACAAACAGCGAACCGCAGTGATCATTGAATACCTCCATAGCAAAGTCTCTGTGGTTGCTAGCCGGATGGAGGAGATGAAATGGAACGGTTCAGCATCGACCGATTTCCTAAAACTCGCGTGTGATAACGTGCATTTCGCTCCGTTGTGGTCCGATAACATATCTGATCGTGTGGCTCGCTACACAGACTGGCTCAATCGAACCAAGCCCGATGTGATGGTCGTTGATGTTTCCGTTTCCGCAGGTGATGGAAGACGAGATGACACCGAATTGGGTGCGAGAGAAGACAATCTACGTAGACTGATTTCACAATCGTGATCTTCTTCTTCGCAGCAAACAACCAGTATGGAACTCGGATGGTTGCGTAAGAAGGTCATCGCCATCGCTGAGCCTCGACCGTTTTCCGAACAGCTTCGCAAGGTCGCTGTCTTAAATCGCGAGCGGCTTGCGATCGGTTTAAACGATTGGCCAATGTCGCAGCAATGGCCGGACCTGATCGATCAAGCACGGCAACTCGATCCGTCTCAGTGGGACGCAGTTTTTCGTCATGACGGAGCCATCCAAGCCGCCGAACATATCGATCAAGTCGCGAGTTGGTCACACTATCAACGCCATCAGTCCGAGAAGGTTTCGTTATGAAAATCAGTGCGCTGACGATTGTTCGGGGACGTCAACATCATCTTGAAAACCAATGGCGAGGTTGGTTGCAATCGGACATCAAACCCTATCAATGGATTATCGTGGGGATGAACCAAGAGGTCATCGTTTCAGGCGATGACTCGTCGATCGAGATCATTGCCGACCAAGTCATCACACCTGGCGAATCACTGCCGCTCGCACATGCACGCAACTGTGCTGCGAAATTATGCGAAACCGATGCGATGGTGTTTCTTGATGTCGACTGCATCCCATCGCCAAGTATGTTGACGCATTTTGTTAACGCGATGCAACATGAGTGCCGACTATGGATGGGCAGCCCGCGCTACATTTGCTGAGGTGCAACCGATGGAAGCTGGACGATGGAAAGTTTGGACCGGTCTGGGGTTCGGCATCCGATTCAGCCAAGTTTGGTACCGGGCGAGCTTCGGTCGTCCGACGAGTACGAGAAGTTCTTGTCCTTGTGCTTCAGCGTCTCCCAGGAAACCTACCAGCAGATCGGTGGATTCGATGAATCATTTGCCGGTTACGGTGGCGAAGACACCGACTTCGCGTTTGCCGCCCGCCATGCCGATGTCCCTTTCGGTTTTGTGGGCGCAGTGGCCTATCATCAACATCACGCTGTTCGCAAACCTCCACTGAATCATTTTGATGCAATCGTGCGAAACGCAATTCGATTTCGGCGACGATGGAATAGCTGGCCCATGCAACGTTGGCTCGACGCGTTCGCCGACCTTGGATTGATTCGATATGCTCGCGATTCCGATGAACTGGAGGTCCTGCTCCATCCAACGAAAAAACAAGTCAAACAGGCCACCGTGATAACACCGGCGGGTTTTTGACTGGCCCCATTTTGGCCTTGTCGTATCATCAAACCCGGTGTCATCGTGACGACAGAACTGCACTCTGTAGCAGATCTATAAAAAGATGGCGGCTTACCATGGAATCGTCACGAGCGGCTACAATTCATGCTGGTTCCAATTCGTTTTCTCGGGTGATCTCTCCACATGCGTATTCAAATTCGTTACGACGTACGAGCATGGCTGCTGCTGGCTTTCTCCGTCGCAGTACTCATGTCGACTGCGGCGACCGCGCAGTATTCCGAACAACAACTCGCCCGATGGCTGAAGCAGTTTCCTGAGGCGGATATCGATCGCGATGGGCGGTTAACAGTCGAAGAGGCCAATGCGTACCGAGCCAAGCTGACGAAGCAGTCGCGGACGAATGGGAAGCAAAGCGGGGCACCGCGAGAGTTTTCGGTTGATCCGCGATGGAATGACGAGACCTTTCCCTCCGACGCGATGTGCTATCGATCGCCTACAGAGATCGCGCAGGCGTATGGGAGGGTAATCTCTCGGCCGAAACCCGATGATGGGTCACTGCGAATCGTCGGCACGGGACACAGCTTCATGGCACCGGGCTACAGTTGTCTCCCAAAAATCGCCCAAGCCGCCGGGTTCGCCAAGCAGACTCTTCTGACACATACCGGCGGCGGCATCACTGGCAGCGCCCGCTACAAGTGGGAACAAGAGAACGGAATCTTTGAGTTTGCCGGACGCCCGGTCCCGAAACTACTGGCCTCAATCTCCAACACCCGTTGGGATGCAATGATGTGGGGGCCTTACTTCAATGATCAACCCGAATACTACCGATGCTGGATCGACTTTTGTTTGAAGTACAACCCCGACATCAAGTTCTATCTGTCGGACGCTTGGCCGCAGCTGTATCAACTTGAAAAATTCCCCGCTTCGGAAGCTGAACTGTCTGCCGCCACGATCGCTCGGATGGGAAAGGAACGGCACGCGACTTACGCCTCGTTGATCAAAACGCTCAATCAAGAGTACCCCGGCAAGGTTCATGTGTTACCGACAAGCGATGCCATGGTCTTGGCCGCCGAACGTTATCATCGTGGCGAACTGCCAGGAGTGGAGGGTATTCATCGAGCCGTGGGTAGCAAGGAACGATCACTGTGGCGAGACGAACTCGGGCATCTTGGCCCCGGCTTTGATCGACTCGAAGGCTATGTTTTTTACGCGACTCTGTACGGTCGCTCGCCCGAACTCATCGAAGGTCCGATCGAATTCGGAGACGCGTCTGAGTTTCCGAGTGATGAACTTGATCAAGTTTTCCGCCAAATCGCTTGGCAAGCGGTTGTCAACAATCCACTTTCGGGAGTAACCGATTCAGATTAAGCCGATGTGAATGACGCCGATCAGGCAATCAACCATTCATTAGACTGGTAATCTCTGGTTGGTGTATCAGGCTAGCACGACACCGTCAAACTGATACAACTTATTCGGATTGTGCCAGTTCGCAAAATGCGATTATCTTGGAAATTACGTGTTTATTGAAGCTGGTGGACTGGTGTCAGCTAGCAAAACAACAAACTGGAGGAAAAAAATGTCCAAGCCAAACATTATCATCCCCCCCCGCCCGCTCAGCTACGCAGCGACTCCACGACGCTCAAACTGACGTGTCTCTGGGAACGGTTTCCCAGCGATCAGCAGCAGAGGATCATTCAATCTTTGACGCGGATCATTCAGCAAGCACCGACTCAATGCGAGGACGTCAGAGATAAATGAACTCGCCGCCACATCGCGTCCTGCATTAGTGGCCAAGGTCTTGCTTTCCAGTACGAAAATATCAGCAGCATTTGAACAAATTGGCGCTGGTCTACGTCCGTCAGTCAAGCCAAAAGCAAGTCGAGCAGGACATTGAATCGACTCAGCTGCAATATCGTTTGGCGGATCGCGCTGAAGCCTATGGTTGGCCTCAATCGCGAATCGACCTCATCAACGATGATTGAGGCGTTAGCGGCAAGAGCATCGAAGGACGCACCGGATTTCAACGTCTCCTGGCCGAAGTCTCGCTCGGACATGTCGGCCTCGTGATGGGAATTGAAATGAGTCGCTTGGCAAACTGACGTCGCAGCCAGTCGGTGAAGCGATGACGTTTCGCTAAGCGTGAGACAAGAAACCGAAAGCCACTCTTATGAGTGGAATGGGGGGGTATTTGGCATTTCAGGCTCACACAAAAAAGATTAAGAATTCAATCTGAGCGGAGGATGAGTAGCGTTTGCAACGTGTTCCGGCATCAGCGAAAGAAATCGAATGAAGGTCGAAAATACCGAAAAACAATATTTGCAGATGCGCAAGCACTCACAAATCAGCAAATTTTTTGAATATTAATTTAGTTGGTGTGTCATCGACTCCAAGAGTGTATTGACTCAATGAAAATTGGATGCAGGCTGGTCGTGTTTAAAACTCAATTTGTCATCAACTAAAACTAGGTGTGCCACTTCAGGATTGGAATCGAGCCGCCTAGGCTTGCCATCGGTAGGCATTTACGTTCCGTTCCGAATTGCCGATGAAGTGATGGATGAACGATTGCATGTCGAGAGTTTCGTTAGCTTTTCTGTTGGCCTAAGATCTTAACGGCTTCCGCTCCGTTTCGAATACTAATCACTGGATCTGCGAATGAACCATCCGTCCCGTCCAGCGGCGGATCTCGTCGGCGTTGGTTGCCACCGAGGCGTCGGGCATCGCGAATTGGTTGAGTACAATCTGGTCGATCGGAAACCCTGCTGTTTCACTCGCGCGCACAGTGGCGATGCAATCATGAATCGCGCCCAACCGGTTCGGAGCAACCAGAACGATGCGAAGGTCGGGCCAACGTGTTCTCAGTTGAATTGCAAAGTCGATGTTCAATAGCGAGGCCGATAGCGGACTGAACAAACCGCCCGCTCCTTCGATGATCAGAACATCCAGTGGCAAATTGGCGTAGACATCCAGTCCGCTGAAAAGCAATTTCTCGCCGACCGTTTCACCGACTAATTCAGCGGCAGCGGGCGGCGACAAAGGCGCGGCAAAACGTTGTGGGCACACGGCGTGCAGGTTGAGCGGCTGACCTGCGGCCTGCCATAGTTGATGGGCGTCGTCCGCGAACAGCTCGCCAGCATCATCGACGAGGCAACCGCTGGCGACCGGTTTGTAAACGCCGACTTGTTGGCCAGCCTCGTGGCACGTTTTCGCAAACTGCGAGGCGCAGTATGTTTTGCCGACATCGGTACCCGTTCCTGTTACAAAAAAAACTTCCATCGCTATGAATTCATCCACTGTTCAGTTGTCGCTCGTGCAGATGCACTACCTGGGTTCAAAGTCCGCCACGATCGCCGCTGCTATCGACTGGATTGAAAAAGCTGCTGCGGAGGGCAGTCAAATCGTCTGTTTGCAAGAACTCTTTGCGACTTGCTACCCATGTCAAGCCGAAGATCATGCGATGTTCGATCTGGCAGAATCAATTCCTGGACCGACGACACAAACGCTCGCCGAAGTCGCTCGTCGGTTTTCCGTGGTCATCGTGTGTCCGTTGTTTGAACGACGAGCGGCGGGGGTTTATCACAACTCGGTCGTCGTGCTCGATGCAGATGGTTCGATCGCAGGAATGTACCGCAAAATGCACATCCCCGATGACCCGTTTTACTACGAAAAATTTTATTTCACACCGGGCGATGCGGCGATTCGTGATGCGAACATGCCGCTCGATCGTGCCAATGGGTTCAATGTGATTGCGACGCGTTACGCAAAACTCGGAGTCGGAATTTGTTGGGACCAGTGGTACCCAGAAGCAGCTCGACTGTTTGCACTGGCCGGTGCCGACATCTTGTTGTATCCAACGGCGATCGGTTGGATGGACGAAGAGAAGGCGGAGTTTGGTGCTGGGCAACTGGATGCTTGGATGACGAGTATGCGGGCGCACGCGATCGCTAACGGCATCTTTTTAGGGGCACCCAATCGTGTGGGCCATCAAGGTCGCGTTGAGTTTTGGGGGAACTCGTTCATCGTTTCACCACGTGGCGAAATCATCAGCCGAGGTGATGACCATAGCGACTCACTCGTTACAGCAGATTGTCGATTGTGCGAGATGGATGTGGTGCGGACTCATTGGCCGTTTTTGCGTGATCGGCGAATCGATGCGTACGGCGACCTAACGCGACGGTTGGTGGATTGAACTCTACCGACACGAGACACTTTGGAACGAGCCTTTATACATCTGTCACGCGACGAGGTCGTTTGGATGCGGCCGGTTTGACGCGGATCGGTTCATGGGCGGCGTCCACGCGAAGTTGTTCGTCTGACTCGACCACACGGCGCGTCGTACCTGCGGCGGCGTCGAGGTCACCGAGGTATTCTTCCCGGACCTTCGGATGCCGTTTGACTTCGTCCGGGGTGCCATCGATCAACACTTGGCCTTGATAGATCACATAACAACGATCGACCGTGCTCAAAATCTCACGGGCCGCGTGGTCGGTAATCAACACGCTGATCCCCGAATCACGCAGCTGCTTGATCACGCCTTGAATCGATTGCACCGTGACCGGGTCAATCCCAGCGAACGGTTCGTCGAGCATCACAATCTTGGGGTTCGAAACGAGGCAGCGAGCGATCTCCAAACGGCGACGTTCACCGCCGCTCAAACCCGCCGCGAGGCTTTTGCGGATGTGCGTGATGTTGAATTCTTCAAGCAATTCGTCGGTGCGTTCTTTGCGACGTTTGCGGTCAAAGCCCAGCAATTCGAGCAGTGCCGAAATGTTTTGCTCGACCGTTAGTTTTTTGAAAACGCTCGGTTCTTGTGCTAGATAGCCCATGTTCCCATCGCGTGCACGACGAAACATCGGCCAGTCGGTAACATCTTGGCCGGCCAAGTACACACGTCCACGGTCGGGTTGGACCAAACCGCAGATCATCCGAAAACTTGTAGATTTCCCCGCCCCATTGGGACCGAGCAAACCGACAATCTCTGCTTCGTCCACAGTCAAGTTGACGCCATCAACGACCCGGCGACGTCCATAGGTTTTTTGCAGACCGATGGCTTCCAGAATCGGCTCCCGCTCGGTGTATTCTTCGTGAGCGGAACCTGGCAGCGTGGCGGAATCAAACGTGCTAGACATGGCGAGAGTTTCGGCGGCGAGGAATAGCGTCAAAAGCGAATGCAGCGTCAATGCGTTCAATACAACAAACAATCGCAAAATCTGCCCCCTAGCACAATCTCGACTTGGGAAATGGCAACAATCGGGCACCTGGGCTTTACCCAAATTGACTTGCGTTGCACCCGGGCTATACGCTATGAAACGGCACCTTAGCAGCGAACTTCCTCTGAAACTTGCCGCACACGTCTCAATGGATTGAATACCCGCACGTGAAATACGCCATCGCTTTGTTTGCTGCTCTGCTCGCCAATTGGCTGCTTTGGTCAGGGCATTTTAACAATCACTTCCTAATCGGAATGGGTGTTGGTTCGTGCGTACTGTGCTTGTGGATCGCGAAACGGATGAAGATTGTCGACGAAGAGGGTGCCCCAGCCCATCTCGGCATACGACCGTTTCTGTACTTCGCACCGTGGTTGGTCAAAGAAATTGTTACGTCAAACATCAATGTCGCGAAAATCATTCTTTCGCCCGTGATGCCGCTGCGGCGTTTCCTCGTGATGGTCTCCGCTCGGCAAAAAAGCGAACTGGGACGGGTGATTTTCGCCAATTCGATCACACTCACACCGGGCACGGTTTCGGTGCGCATGGAAGGTAAACAGATCCTCGTGCATGGTCTATCGATGGGCGAGAATCCCGATGACATGTCCGATAACATGGGCGAACGAGTGTGTCGTTTAGAACGCTGTGATCCCTCTGCCTTAAATGAATGCGATCCAGCTGACACGCATCCTATTGGAGAGTCACGATGACGCCCGACATGTTGCCCTCACCGCTGACTTGGACTGTGTTGCTATGCACGTCCGTCGCGGTGCTCGTCACGATGACACTGGCATTGATCCGCGCTTCACTCGGCCCGACTGTGTTTGATCGTGTGCTCGCGCTGAACATGTTCGGTACGAAAACTGTGCTGTTAATCTGTGTGGTGAGTTTTCTGACCGGGCGCAGCGATTTCCTCGATCTCGCTTTGCTGTATAGCCTGATGAACTTCATCGGCATGGTGGCGCTGTTGCGTTTCACTCAGTACAACAGTTTCAGCGACAACGTACCCAGTCCTGGGGAGTCGACCAAGATATGATCGTGCTCGAAATCGCTGGCTATTTCTTCTTATTCGGCGGATCCGTGTTTTCGGTGATCGGCGGAATTGGTTTGATTCGATTGCCCGAATTCTTTTCACGCATGCACGGTGGTGGTATCACTGACACGATGGGTGCTGGTTTAGTGATTGTTGGTTTAATGCTACTGGCGGGACCAACGCTGGTGTCGTTCAAACTGTTCGTGATTCTGTTCTTTTTGGCCGTGACTAGCCCGAGTTCCTGTCACGCGTTAGCCAAATCGGCAATTTTGAAAGGCCTGCGACCAGAGCTCGATGTTCCCAGCGATATTCAACTGCCGACGATCGGCGGAGGAGAATCGAAATGAATTTTATCATCTTCGTAATCCTCGGTTTACTCGCTATCACCGCTGTCGTGATCGCCAAAATTCGCGAACTGTGGGCGGCGATCATGTTCACTGGTATCTACAGCTTCCTCAGCGCGAGTTGGATGATGATGTTGGACGCTCCCGATGTGGCGTTCACCGAGGCCGCCGTCGGGGCGGGGATCGCGACCGTATTGATGTTGAGCACGATGGCACTAACCGGCCAAGGTTTAGAGATTCCTCGCAGGACATCCGTTGTACCGTTTTTTGTTGTGGCTGTGACAGGGGCGACGTTGATCTACGGCACTCTCGACATGCCGCACTTCGGTGATGCGAACGCTCCCGTTCAGGTTTATCCATCACCAACGTTCGTCGAGCGAACCGCTCAAGACATGCACGGTTTGCCCAACGTGGTGACCGCGTTGTTGGCGAGCTATCGAGGCTACGACACACTCGGCGAGACCACCGTGGTGTTAACCGCCGGAATCGCCGTGTTGTTGATCTTGCGACGAAGCGACGACAATGAAGTCGCCACCGATGGCTCCGCAAAAAAGGAAACCGTATGAAGGTTTTCCCGATTATCCGAATCATCACAAAGCTGTTGATTCCGTACATTTTACTGTTTGCATTTTATGTTCAATTTCACGGTGACTTCGGACCCGGTGGCGGTTTCCAAGCGGGCGTGATCTTGGCCTCAGCATTCATCCTCTATGGGTTGGTCTTCGGGCTGGATGCCGTCAAACGCGTCGCGCCACCAAGCGTCGTGGAAAAGTGTATGGCCCTGGGTGTGTTGGTGTACGGTGGTACGGGCGTTTTAACGATGTGCTTGGGCGGCAAATTCCTCGACTACGACGTGCTCGAACATCACTTCATGCCGCAATGGCACGTCCCCAGTGGTCAACACTTGGGGATTTTTCTCGTCGAACTCGGAGTCGGCATCACGGTCACCGCTGTGATGACGATGATCTTTTACACGTTCGCAGGAAGGGTACAAATCCGTGACATTTGAATCTGCCGCTGGACTGTATAACTACTGGATCGTGATCTTCTTGATGATGACCGGTTTCTACATCGTCTTGGCGCGAAAGAACCTGATCAAATCCGTAATCGGTCTGAATATTTTTCAGACGTCGGTGTTCTTGCTGTATGTGACGATGGGCAAAGTCACCGGCGGGACGGCTCCAATCGTGCCACCGGAAATCGCCGCAGGACTAGCTCATAGTGCCCATGACACTGGGCATGCAGTCGAACATGCCGCAGAACACGGAGAAGTCGCCCACGAGATTGCTGGCGACGTCGCAGCACATGGCGAAGCCGTAGTGAATGCAGCCAGCCAAATTATCTATTCCAACCCTTTGCCGAGCGTTTTGATGCTGACCGCGATCGTCGTCGGCATTGCCACTACGGCCTTGGCGTTGGCTCTCGTTGTTCGTATTCGCGAAGACTATGGCACGATTGATGAAGAACGCATTTTAGAATTGGATCGGGGCGAATGAGAATGTCTGCGCAGGGAGAGATCACGTGATCGACGCGATCTTTGCCCATCTACCTGTTCTGTTGATCGTGCTGCCGCTGTTGACCGCACCGTGTTGTGTGCTGGTCGGCAACGGACGCGCCGCGTATCTGCTTGCACTCATCGTGTCGATACTGACGTTTTTGTGCAGCGCCGCGTTGCTGTCGGAAACGTTGCAGCATGGCGTGATCAGTTACGAGATCGGCAATTGGGCACCGCCTTACGGGATCGAGTATCGCGTCGACGTGTTCTCAGGTTTTGTGATGGCGTTCGTTTCGGGCATCGGTGCGATCGTGCTGTTGTACGCTCCGCTGAGTGTTCAAGCAGAGATTCCAGCGTCGAAACATTACCTTTTCTACGCCACATACTTGCTCTGCCTGACCGGTTTGCTGGGCATGTGCGTGACGGGTGACTTGTTCAACGTGTTCGTGTTCTTGGAAATCTCTTCACTGTCGGCCTACGCGCTGATCAGTCTGGGGCAAACCCGACGAGCACCGCTGGCAGCCTTTCAGTATTTGATCCTCGGCAGTATCGGTGCCACGTTCATTTTGATCGGCATCGGACTGTTGTATCAAATGACCGGCACGCTCAATATGGCCGATATCGCTGCGCGACTGCCTCATGAAGATGGTCCCCGGACGGTCTTGGTCGCGTTTGCTTTTCTGACGACCGGGCTGTGTGTGAAGATGGCGGTGTTCCCGCTGCATACTTGGTTGCCTAACGCATACACCTACGCACCGACAGTCGTCACGTGTTTCATCGCCGCAACGGCGACCAAGGTATCGGTGTATGCATTTGTGCGATTGATCTATGGCATCATCACCCCCGGATTCGCGTTCGACGTGCTGCCGCTGGACACCGAACTGATGTTCTTTTCGTTGGTCGGGATTTTTATCGCTTCGATTGCAGCGATTTACCAAGACAACGTGAAGAGAATGTTGGCTTATTCGAGCGTCGCTCAGATCGGCTACATGCTATTGGGCATCGCGATGGCGACTCCGACGGGTTTATCGGGCGGGATTGTTCACATGTTCAATCACGCGTTGATCAAAGGCGGCTTGTTCATGGTCGTCGGTTGTTTCGCATTACGATTAGGCAGTGTGCAGCTATCGGACTGGAAAGGTGCTGGACGTACGATGCCTTGGACCGCAACTGCCTGGGTGATCGGCGGGTTAGGTTTAATCGGAGTTCCGCTAACAGCAGGTTTCATTAGCAAATGGTTGTTGTTGACAAGTGCGTTTGAAACAGGCCGTTGGTCGGTCGCGGTGTTGATGTTACTCAGTTCATTGTTGGCCGTTGCCTATGTGTGGCGTGTGGTTGAAACGTTGTTTTTCTCCGTACCCAATGAGGCAGCCGCGACCGCCACCGAAGCTCCGCTGCGGATGCTGATTCCCACCTACATTTTGATCGGTGCAACACTTGTTTTCGGGGTTTGGACGCCGTTCTCGGCTGGCATCGCTCGCGCCGCCGCACTCGCATTACTGGGAGGTAACCCTTAAATGGCTCCCGAGAATATGATTTGGATTTCTTTACTTCTGCCGTTGATCGCGGTGGGATTGATCGTGTTGTTCGGCAAGACGCCCGACGTCCGCGATGGTTCGTCAGGTGCGATTTCTGGACTGCTGTTCATAGTCGTAGCATCATTAGCTGTGGGAGTGTTCGCCGGAGAGCGACCAGCATGGTCGTGTGGCGAGATGCTGCCAGGGTTTGAGATCGCGTTTCGAGTCGAGCCGTTGGGAATGCTGTTCGCGCTCGTCGCCTCGGGCTTGTGGATGCTTACCACGGCCTACGCGATTGGTTATATGCGTGGGCATCACGAGCAACATCAAACACGCTTCTTCGCCTGTTTCGCCATCGCCATTTTCGCAGCCCTCGCTGCAGCGTTCTCAGCCAACTTGTTCACGTTGTTTGTCGCCTATGAATTGATGACCATTTCAACCTATCCGTTAGTAACGCATCATGGCACTGAAGAAGCCCGGCGGGGCGGTCGGATTTACTTGGGCATCTTGTTGTCGACATCGATCGCATTTTTCATGCTGGCGATCGTCTGGACTTGGTCGCTCGCAGGCACACTGGATTTCAAACTCGGCGGAATCTTGAGCGAGGCTTACGCTAATAATCGAATCTCGCAAACGGGCTTGGGAGTTTTGATTGGTCTGTTCACATTCGGTATCGGCAAAGCGGCGTTGATGCCGTTTCACCGTTGGTTGCCCGCCGCGATGGTGGCCCCGACGCCGGTCAGCGCGTTGTTGCATGCCGTTGCGGTTGTAAAAGTTGGCGTGTTTTCGGTGATGAAAGTTTGTGTCTACATTTTCGGATTGGAACTACTTCGCGAGAGCGGCGTGAGTTTGTATCTCGCTTATGTGGCTGGTTTCACGCTGATCGTGGCCTCGCTGGTGGCGATGACGAAAGACAATTTGAAGGCACGGTTAGCGTATTCCACGATCGGGCAGCTTGCCTACATCACGCTTGGCGCGATGCTCGCAACGCCGAGCAGTGTGATCGGCGGTGGGATGCACATCGCGATGCACGCTGTCGGCAAAATCACCTTGTTCTTTTGCGCCGGTGCGATCTATGTCGCCGCACACAAGAAAAACATCAGCGAGCTTGACGGACTTGGTCGAAAAATGCCTTTTACGTTTGCCGCTTTTCTGCTCGCTTCGGTCAGTATCATCGGGTTGCCGCCCGGAGGTGGTGCATGGAGCAAATGGTTTTTGGCCGTGGGCACGGTGGAGACGCATCAGTATCTCTTGACGGCGGCGTTGATGATCAGCTCGCTACTGAATATCGCGTACCTGGTGCCGATTCCCATGCGGGCCTTCATGAAACCGAAAACAAAACAACTATTAAAAGCATCCGACGAGCACACTAGCGAAGGCGGCAGTTGGTACTCGCAGATTCACGAGGCACCGCTGATGTGTGTGGTGCCGTTGTGCATCACCGCGATCGGCAGCGTCGCGTTGTTCTTCGCCGCTGAATGGATTTACCAAGCCTTGCTACCGATCACCGAGCCACCACGGCCATAATCACCCATGACTCAGCACAAGCCTCCTACCGATCCGAGCTGGTTTGAAAAACCGCAAAACGTGCGCAATATCATCATTGCCTTGGTGGTCGTCTGCGCCGCTTTAGCACTGGCAGATTTGTTCTACGACAACCCGCATCCGCACTTTGACATTGAATCCAGCTTTGCCTTTCAAGCCTGGTTCGGGTTTGTCACGTTCGTTGTGATTGTTTTCCTAGGTCGCCTGCTCCGCATGATCGTTTCACGCCCTGAAGATTATTATCATGACAACGATTGCTAACCTGCCGCCTGGGTTGATCATGATTTTCGGGGCGCTGCTACTGCCGCTGTTCGCGCGGCGTGCCCAGCCATGGTTGGTGCTCGCACTGTCGGTGGCCAGTCTGATTTTATTCGTGCTTACTCCGGCGGGAGAGTATGGCAACATCGGCCTGTTCGGTGGAGAACTAAACCTTGTTCGCATCGACCATTTTTCGCGTCCGTTCGGGATCGTGTTCCATCTCGCGGCGATCGTCTCAGCGATCTACGCGCTACATGTTCAAGATACTCGACAGCATGTTTCGGGTGTGATGTATGCGGGTGCGGCGATCGGCGCGGTGTGTGCTGGCGATCTCCTCACGCTGTTCGTGTTCTGGGAATTGACCGCGATTTCGAGCGTGTTCTTGATCTGGGCCAGCGATAGTGAACGTTCCTACCAAGCTGGCATGCGATATCTGATTATCCAAGTCACCTCAGGCGTTTTGTTGCTTTCAGGCGCGATCGTGCAATTCGTCGAAACAGGATCGCTTACATTTACGTCGTTCGTTGACGAGAGTGGCGGTTTAGGATTGGCCGGTCGACTCGTTCTATGCGCCTTTGGGATCAAGTGTGCGTTCCCACTGTTGCACAATTGGTTGCAGGATTCCTATCCGAAAGCCACGGTGACGGGCACGGTTTTTCTCAGCGCGTTCACAACCAAACTCGCGGTTTACTCATTGATCCGAGGCTTTGCTGGTTTTGAACCGTTGATTTTGGTTGGCTGCACGATGACGTTGTTCCCGATCGTGTTTGCGGTGATCGAAAACGATTTGCGACGAGTGCTGGCGTACAGTCTCAACAACCAACTCGGGTTCATGGTTGTGGGCGTGGGGATCGGCACGGAGTTGGCGATTAATGGAACTGTCGCGCATGCGTTTTGCCACATCATTTACAAATCACTCTTATTCATGTCGATGGGAGCGGTGTTGTACCGTGTGGGCACGACGAAGGCGACCGAACTCGGTGGGTTGCACAAATCGATGCCATGGACGACCACGTTTTGCATGATCGGTGCCGGTGCGATTTCGGGGTTCCCTCTGCTCAGCGGTTTCGTGAGCAAATCAATGATTATCTCAGCGGCAGCAGAACAGCACATGCTTGGTGTCTGGATCGTCTTGCTGATTGCATCGGCTGGGGTGATGGAACACTCAGGGATCAAAATTCCTTTCTTCGCGTTCTTTGCCCACGATAGCGGCAAACGACCGAAGGAAGCGCCTCTGAACATGTTGATCGCCATGGGGATCGCCGCAGCCGGCTGCATTGTCTTGGGGATCGCTTATCCGTTGTTGTACGCGTTGCTACCGCACGAAGTCGACTACCATCCTTACACCGTCACGCACGTCGTCACGCAATTGCAGTTGCTGATGTTTGCATGCTTGGCGTTCGTCGTGTTGATCAAAACCGGGCTGTATCCTGAAGAAAAGCGAGCCACCGTCTTGGACACCGACTGGTTCTATCGCGTGGCGATCCCGAATGTCGTATCGCTAGCACGTACTGCCGTCGTCAAAACTGACGGCGCAATCCGCAGCATTTTTGTCACTGGCCTGAATGAGTTTCTAGCGAAAGTTGACGATGGCTTTAATGAAAAAGGGCTACTAGGTCGAACCTGGTCCACCAACACCATGACGTTCTGGGCCTCCGTGCTACTAGCCGCGTCGCTTCTTGTGTACTACTTTTAGTTAGGTGCGACGAGCGTTATTGTGCGTTTTGAATGACGACCCGATTAATGCAGAGTGATCGAGTGTCGTTTGAGTCAAGCCAGAAATTTCGACACTTCTGATGTTCGTCGCAGGTTGTCTCGGCAGATCAGAGCTAGTTTTTCGGCCTCACTCGTTGTAGCGTTTCAGCTCCGTCGGTTGAAAAGTAGATACCGTCAGTGAATACGAACCACCAATGTTCGCCCTGATTGAGGTCACCGCCGGTGGCGATCAGCCCACCGAACGGTCGGTCACCTTGTGGGTTCAGCCATGACCAGTGGTAAGCCCAAGTATGACTGCGTGATAGTCTTCCTGGCATGGCGGGTTCCAGCGGATGCGTGATGACGCGACCAAATTTCTGAGTGCCCTTAGCGGTGGCGCCAATCGCAGTCGTTGGCCGAAACCACTCTAGTTGTTTCGCTTCGGGATATAACACGGTCTCCTCTCGCAAATAAATTTGTGCGTGAATACCGTGCGTCGTTGCATACCGCATTTCTTGAGTGCTTTGGCTGGCCTTGTCAAAAATAGCATTGTAGAAACCCGTGTCATCACGCTCGTCAACACGCTCTAGCGTCGCCACACTGTCGTGGGATAGGTACGCGCGCGAAACCTCCGATTCGGTTCGAACTGAGGACGGGCCGCGTCCCAAGAACGGCATCCAATGATCGCCGCAGGTCGTCACGCACAGGTGAGTGTTGTTACGAGCCGTCGCGGGGTAATGCTGCTCCCACGGCCATACCATTACCGACGTGATGCGTTCTCCAGCCATCCCCATGTGGATCCACGATTCTCCCTGATCAATGCTCTTAATCAAGCCTTTGGATTCGCTGCCGACATAGATCGTCGATGGTGTGCGAAGGTCGAAGGCGATCACTTCTCCACATAGACATGAGGGGCCGACTCCATCGAAGTTTGCGTCGAGTGCGAGTGGTTGCCACGATGCACCGCCATCGACTGATTTCCACAAACGTCCCGTTGCCCCGCTGCCGCACGCTCTCAACATGATCTGCGGATCCGTGGGATGGATCGCGACGCTGCGAACGGCCAAGTCGTCGCCTTGCAGATCACCATTAATCGCATTCCATGTTTTCCCACCGTCAGTTGTTTTCGACAAACCCGCCGAACTGGAACGCAAGACAACGATTTGATTGTTCGAGGGCGCCATGGCCGCGCCCGTGAATCGATCACCCGAGGTGTGCTTAGGGATCGGTATCTCAGGAAGTACAAGATCGTCACTGAGTCCAGCGTTAATCGAGAACTGCGATACCGAGACGTGATAATGTGCCCTGGCGTCTTGGGGTTGAGCGCTGAAGAACAGCCCCACATCCATGGCTTCAGGAGCGTCCAGATACTTGTACATCCCGAGTTCCCAATCACGACCGTCGCGACTGCTCCACGCGGTCCACGTATCGCCGACACGGGCAATTCGCAACCATGAATGATCCGCTGGCAAAGTATAAGAACTGACGCGGCTACCACCCAAATCCTGCGAGTCGGGTGACGTTCGCAATCCATTCGCTGCGGTTTGTACGAGATGAAAATCTTTGCCCCAATTCCAATCCAGCCGATCGCCGAATTGACGCGCCGAGAGACCGACCCAGGCGTTGCGATTGACAGGCTCGCCACCCGCTCCGTTGTATGCATCGACGCAGCACGTCGCCGTGAAGTCTCCTTCGATCCGCCGCATCACGGTGTGCATGCCACTGCCAAAAAATTGGAAACTCTGCGGTCCTGTTTGCCACACGCCTGCGGACGATTGCGAGTCGCTAACGTTTCGAACCGTCCAATTGGAATCCACGAGTTTGCCATTGTTGTTGAGCACGACACGATCCGAGTCGATCGTCTGATTTGTGTCGAAGCAAATTCGGCTCCAAAACGTGTTCTCACCTCGCGCCAGCGGACCCTTATACTGCACCGATGAATGATCGCTATCGGCGAGCAACATGTTGCCGAGATATAACTCCGTGCGCTCGATCTCGTGCCCATTGGGTTCAACCGCAACTGTGATGCACCCTGTTCCGTCGCCCACTGCTTCCGCTTCGATTCGGCAATCTGGGGGTTGATCCTGTGGCACGGATCGCAACGCTTCAAGTGGGATCGGTTGTCTCGCGAATGAGGGGCCTTGCCAGTGAACACTCAAATTTTCTGCTGGCAACGAATCGTAGAGGTAGGTGACTGTCAGTGGATGATCGCCTGCGGTGAACGCTAGCAGCGTGGTGCGACGCGTTGTACCATGCTGGCCATCCCACTGAAGCACCGGTTGATCGCCCACATCGATACAGTAGCCACCATCAATTTGTGCATCCAATAAATACAAACCGTCCTCGGGGACGCGCAGCAGTCCGCGAAAAACCATTGCATATCCTGACCGACGTTGTTCACGCACGCTGCGATCGAACCCGCGTGAGAGCCCCCTTCGAACCAGTGTGCCGGATGCAAGCTCACGTAAGTATAACCAGTGATGTTTTTCATTGGGTTCGTGTTGCGAATCAGCAACGTATGTGGATGTCCGCTGTGTGTCTTGATGATAGAGCTCGTACTGTAAACCTGGGATCGATTCAGGTTGCAGTGTTGCCGGAGCGGGGGCGGCAACTTTGGTGGCGGCGACCAACTGAGGCAGCGTTGATTGATCAAACACGTCCATGATCGTTAATCGAACGAATATAGATTCAAAGGCACGATCACGATTAAGCGAGATCAACACATGCCGGGCCGATGGATCACGCTGCTCAATTGAGGCGATGGGCGGACCTTCACAGTGGGCGTTCTCAAAAACATCGATTTGGTAGCCCAATGGCGGACACGAGGTCGCGGGAACTCGCCAAGAAACAGCCAGTTGCTGGCCGAGAAATTGAGCGTTGATCTGATCAACTGCGGGAGCATCCAACTCCGGCAAGTCTGGTTGCCGAACAGTAAAGTCTCGCTTCTCTCGACCGGAGAGCGGCTCGCCGCTCAGCTTCAGTGGCAGTAGTTTCGGTGATGAGGAGTATTCAATGGCATGGTATTCGTGGTCTTGTTCCTTAACCACGTTGACGACCACGAACGGTGTTTCGCCAAGTGTGATCGTATCGGATTTTTTCCATTTGCCCGTGTTGCGAAAGTAGCCCAGACGACGATCGAGAGGTCGAACGACGGGACCGTCCGAGAGTGTTTCGATGAAACCACTGTTGCCAGTAAACGAGGTCGCGGGAATTGGCAGTCGAGCGACACCGATGAGGTGCCAAGTTCCATCATGATGATCCTTGATCCAGCGTCCGACGTGGGCATGCGTGGACGAGCCGCCGATCGGTTGCCAAACGCGAGCAAGCATCGTGTACCAGCGTTGACTGTGGACGAACGGCCAAGGCTTTGAACCGACCGTTCCGCTCAACCCCTCGCCGCCGTACTCATTCTTGATAAACAAATTGGGGGCGACGTCGACAAAACGAACCGGACGCCCGTCATCATTGCCGCCCCAAAAACTCCACACGTTGTCAGGCCGAAAGGTCGTTTGCAATTGCGGATCGGGATTCGGCGAGTGATTCGGTCCGTCAGCCAATGACGAAACAAACCCAGCATAAAAACTGACGGCACCCGTCTCAGTCTTGAATTGAGAGTTCCAATTCGCATAGTACGTACCCGAAGCCCACCACGGCCAACGCAGGTCCATCATCACGATGTCCGATCCGTCTTCGATATTCTCGTTGTACCAAGTCGCCTGGGCTGGCATCGCTAAACTGATTAACGAACTGCAAACGAAAAAAAAGAAATACGCTACTCGCAGCATCGTTTCGCCCGTGATCGTCAAAGGTCGGTGAGTGATTTTCAAGTCCGCATTGTAAACACTCGGGATCTTCACCGGACAGCTCCGCCCGAACTTTCAATTTGAAGTAAACTGGGCATCGTGCTACTGCGACCATCTTGCGGAGCATCCCACCGACCTTGCCCACCGCTTCCACACCCCGCCTGTTGTTTGAGTGATCCATGCTGACTCGATTTCTCGTTGTTTGTTTCTGTTCCCTGTCGTTCACTGCCCACGCCGAAGAGCTGAATCTCTCTCGTTTTGAACGTACTACAATCCTCGGCGGATTGGTCCAGCCCATGGAACTAGACATCGCACCGGATGGACGCATTTTCCTGATCGAGTTGGGCGGACGCCTGCTTCTGATTGAGCCTCATTTGGGCGATGTGACCGAGGTCGGAAAATTGGAAGTGACCACGGCCCAGGAAAACGGATTGATCGGTTTAGCTCTCGATCCTGATTTCGCTGACAACGGTTGGTTGTACTTGCAATATTCGCCACCGAGTTTTTCTGGACAGTATGTCAGTCGCTTTACCTTTCGCGATGACAAATTGGATATGGATAGCGAGAAGATTTTGTTTTCCTATGAAGAACAGCGTCGTGAGTGTTGTCATCACGCCGGCTCACTTGAGTTTGGTCCCGAAGGCCATCTGTATATCGGGACCGGTGATAACACGAATCCGTTTAATGACTCGCAAGGTTACGCGCCGATTGACGAGCGAAGTGATCGCCAACCGTGGGATGCGCAGCGATCCGCCGGGAACACGAAAAGCTACAACGGCAAAGTTCTTCGCATTCATCCTGAATCCGATGGAACGTATTCCATACCCGATGGTAATTTGTTCCCCAAAGATGGTTCGATTGGACACCCGGAAATCTATGTGATGGGGTGTCGTAACCCATGGCGAATCAATGTCGATCCGAAGTCAGGGTTTTTGTACTGGGGTGATGTGGGACCGGATGCCGGCAACGATAACGAACGGGGTTCGCGTGGCTATGACGAGATCAACCAAGCGAAGGTGGCCGGGAACTTCGGATGGCCGTATTTCATTGGCAACAATTTCGCTTATTCGATGATCGATTTTGCAACCGGCACCATTCACGAAAAACAAAATCCCGCTCAGCCACAGAATCACTCGGTCAATAACACAGGCGCGAAAACATTACCTCCCGCCTTGCCCGCCATGATCTATTACCCGTCGGCCTCGTCATCTGAATTTCCGGCGATGGGCAGTGGCGGTCGGACCGCATGTGCTGGCCCTGTTTATTACTTCGATGAAGACTCCTCGTCGACGACCAAATTCCCCCGAGATTACGATCGGACGCTGTTCGCGTTCGAGTGGTCTCGCAGTATGCTCATGGCCTGCCGATTGGACCACGACTCCAATCTAAAACAGCTTGAGCGATTCTTGCCAGAGATGTCGTTCACTCGTCCGATCGACATGCAGTTCGATCACAACGGTTCGCTGGTCATGATCGAATATGGCGAGACCTGGGGAGTTAATCCAGACGCGCGTCTTGTTCGGATTGATTACGTACGAGGCAACCGCTCGCCAATGGCAGTTGCAGAAGCGAAAAACAGCGTCGGACGCGAGCCGTTGACTGTGCAGTTGTCGGCTGCCGGTTCGAGCGACAAAGACGGCGACAAGCTAACGTATCAGTGGACTGCGATTCGTACCCTGGGGGACGAACAACAACGTCAACTCATCGCTGACACCGAGACCGCAAGTACCGTATTTTCCGAGCCAGGTGTGTTCACGATCGAACTGCTGGTGACGGACTCGGCAGGTGCCCAGCAGATGACGTCGCTACCCGTCGTCGTCGGCAATGCCCGCCCCGAAGTAGCATTCGTAGAGCCACGCGATGGTGACTTCTTCACGCCTGGAAAACCGGTCCCCTATCGCTTGGTCGTACGGGATACTGAAGATGGCACGAGTGATCTGGATCAAGCCGAAGAGGATGGCTGGCATTTGATCGAAGGCACCGCACCGAGTCGGTTGTTTACTGAAGCCATTGCCGTTTCGGCGAGCGGTGAATTAAGCACGGAGGTACCGCCTGGATTGGCTTTGATTCGTCAATCAGATTGCTTGAACTGCCATGCAGTCGATCGTCAACTGGTGGGGCCGGCGTTTCTTGATATCGCCAAAAAGTATCGCGACCAACCGCATCAGATTGAACAGTCCGTGACCCGAGTCCGTGAAGGCTCAACAGGGGTCTGGGGCAAGATCGGGATGCTGCCGCACGTGCAGCATTCGGCGGCGGAAATTCGTCAGATGGTGGAGTATGTTTTTTCAGTCAAAGCAGGCGTCGGCAATCCAACCGCGCAAGGATTCAATAATGAATTGCTTGCTGCTGACGCCAGCGGGGCAATCCGATTGGAAGCAAGTTACACCGACTTGGGCCGCGATGACCTTTCAGACATTCCTAAACTGACGGGTGTCGGCAGCGTGACGCTCCGCAATCAACGCGTCCAAGCAGAAGCGGCCAATGAGTATCGAGGCACCCAGTCGTTAGGCTCGGGCGAGGCCGAAGGGAAACAGTTCATGGGTGGGATTGAACACAATGGATTTTTAAGATTCGATCACATCAATCTTGCTGACGTTTCCAGCGTCACGGTACGGGTGACGAGCGCGGGTGCAGGCGGTGTCATTGAGCTTCATAGCGGCAGCGTCGATGGCGAGTTGCTCGGCAGCACCCCAGTCGAGGTCAACGGAAGCTGGGATGCGTTCTATGAAAAAGAAATCGAACTAACGCCAATCGGCGGTACCACCACGCTCTACGTGGTCTTCAAGAACGAAGCGAACCGCGGTGGCTTGATGAATATCGACTGCTTGGAGTTTAACGACGAACAAGGCAACTGATAATCGCTAGGGTTCTGGGGAGGTTCGACATGAATCGTCGTGACCAACTGGATTTTCACTCGATCAAGTCAGCAAGTCTGTTCAAAGTGCACACGCTAAGTAGGTCTAGGCAATAACGCTCGCGGATCGACGAACGCGGAAGCTAATACCGAGCCCTTCGTTCCGCGATCGTGCGAAATAGGACGAAGCACGGCGGCACGAATAACAATGCAAAAACGGTAGCCGCGATCATCCCGCCGACGACTGCGTTGCCGACGGCTTGACGACTCGCCGCACCCGCGCCGCTGGCAAACAACAACGGCAAGAATCCCAGAATCGACGAGAACGCGGTCATCAAGATCGCACGAAAACGCAGTTTCGCAGCAGACACTGCGGCTTCGATAACGCTCATTCCTGAACGTCGCTGCTCAATTGCGAACTCCACGATCAAGATCGCATTTTTGCTGGCCAGAGCCACCAATAGCACGATGCCGATTTGCGTGTACGTGTTGTTGTCCGCGCCACGCAGCGATACTGCGAGCACCACGCCCAATGCCGCAAGCGGTACGACCGCAATCACCGATGCGGGACTGGTCCAGCTCTCGTACTGCGCCGCGAGCACCAAGAACACGAACAACACCGCCAACGCCAAAATCATGGCTTGTCCACCCGAAGCGAGCTTTTCTTGGTAGGACATCCCCGTCCACTCAAAACCGAATCCCGCTGGTAACTCTTCTCTTGCTGTCTGCTCCATCAAGCTGAGTGCCTCGCCGGAGCTGAAACCGGCGGCCGCCGATCCATTGATCGCGGCGGCGGGAGAGAGGTTGTATCGTCTGACCACGGTGGGGCCGACGGTATCGCGAACATCCACAATCGATGAAAGAGGAATCATCGTTCCGTCAGGTCCACGCACATCAAGTTGGCGGATATCGTCGACGCGACTGCGAAACTCTGGCTCCGCTTGGGCACGAACTTGATACGAGCGATTTTGGAAAGTGAAATCATTGATGTAAGCCGATCCCAAATAGGCACTCAGGGTCTCGAAGACAGACGCCAGCGGAATGTCCATCGACTTCACTTTGTCGCGGTCCACGTCGGCGAACAGCTGCGGAACGTTCGCTCGGAACGTGCTGCTGACGGATGCCAATCCCGTTTGTCCACGGGCGGATTCGGCAAGGCTTTCGGCCGTTCGTTGCAACTCGGCGTAACCGTTGGCACCTCGGTCCAGCACTTCCAATTGAAAACCGCCCGCCGCACCGAGTCCATCGATCGCTGGCGGTGTGAACGCGAACGCAACGGCTTCTTGCAGCTTCGCATACTCGGCTTGCAGATTCTGCTGGATCCCTTGCAAACTTTTCTCCGGCGTTTGACGTTGGTCCCAAGGTTCGAGCACCAACACTGTCATGCCCTGGTTCGATCCCGCAAATCCACCGAGCAGCGAAAAGCCGGAAATCGTGACGGTATCCGCGACACCGGGCACGGTCTTGTAGAACTGATCAAGTCGCTCCATCACAGCTGCGGTGCGTTGCTGCGACGCAGCATCAGGTAATTGCACATTGACGAACAAGTAACCTTGGTCTTCCTCGGGCACGAAACCTGTCGGAAGACGCAGCAGCGACCATCCCGTAAATGCCACCAATACCACATAAGCGATCATCACCTGCGACAGCATCCGAACCAATCGGGCGACGACGCTTCCATAAATTTCCGACACCTTGTCGAACACCGCGTTGAACCAACGAAAGCCGATGAAGGACGCCTCCTTCGGAGCACGAAGCGCGATGCCGCACAGCGCGGGGCTGAGCGTTATTGCATTGATCGTGCTGATGATCACTGCGGCCGAAATCGTCAGTGCGAACTGCTGGAACAATTGCCCTGTGATTCCAGGCATGAACGCGGTGGGCACGAAGACCGCCAGCAGCACGAGCGTCGTCGCGATCACCGGACCCGTGATCTCGCTCATCGCTTTGACCGCCGCCTCTTTGGGACTCAGCCCATCGGCCAGGTGTCGCGATGCGTTTTCAACGACCACGATCGCGTCATCGACGACGATGCCGATCGCCAGCACGACGCCGAATAGCGATAGCATGTTTAGCGAGAATCCGATCGCACTCATCGCCGCAAACGTTCCGATCAACGACACAGGGATCGCCAAGACGGGCACGATCGTCGCACGCCAATCTTGCAAGAAGACATAAATCACCAGCACCACCAAGACGACGGCCACAAACAGCGTCGAGTAGACCTCGCTGATCGAGGCCTCCACGAACTTCGTCGTGTCGAACGGAACCGCGAACCGCATTCCTTCGGGCCAATCGTTCGACGCGGCCAGTTCCGTGAGTTTGGCTTGAACGAGAGATGCGGTGGTCAACGCGTTGGCACCCGGCAATTGATAAACCGCCACCGCCGCCGATGGTTGGCCGTTGAAGGTCGAACGGTAATTGTAATCTTTCGCGCCCAATTCAACTCGCGCGACGTCGCGAACATAGAGCGCACTGCCGCCGCTGCCAGTTCGCAGGATGATGTTGCCGAACTGTTCTACGGTAACCAGACGTCCGGCGGTATTAATGGAAAGTTGAAAAGGGGTTCCCTCGGGTGCCGGCGACGCACCGATCTGACCGGCCGCGACCTGCACGTTTTGTTCGCGAATCGCCGCGACGACTTCGGCCGTGGTCAAACCGCGAAGCTTGAGCAATCGCGGATCAAGCCACACCCGCATGCTGTAATCGCCCGCGCCGAAAACCTGGACTTCGCCCACGCCATCGATGCGGCTGAGTTGATCCTTGATCGTTAATCCGTAGTTGCTCAGGAACAGATCGCTCAGCTTGCCGTCGGGCGAATAGAGCGAGATGAACTGCAAAATCTGGGTCGATTGTTTGCGAGTGGTCACCCCTTGTTGGCGAACCTCCTGAGGCAACCTCGATTCCGCGATCGCGACGCGGTTTTGCACCAACACCGCAGCCATGTCCAAATCCGTTCCCAAAGCGAACGTGATCGTCAGGGAGTAACTGCCATCGTTCGAGCTGTTCGATGACATGTACAGCATGCCTTCAGCACCGTTGATCTCCTGCTCAAGCGGCGTCGCAACCGTTTCGGCGATCGTCGACGCATTCGCGCCCGGATAGTACGCAGTGACCTTGACTGTCGGTGGCGCGATCTCGGGAAACTTAGCGACCGGCAAACCGCCAAACGAAACCAATCCTGCGATCACAATGACGATCGAAATGACGGTCGCAAAGATCGGGCGATGAATAAAGAATCGTGACATTATTCAGTCACATCCTTTGCGTCTGCTTCGATCGCGGCAGTCGTCGGCGTGCGGAACGACGCGGGCAGTTCGGAAACATCTCCATTCATCACCATCGGTTGCACCGGAGCACCTGGTCTTGCGCGTTGCAAACCTTCGATGATCACACGATCGTCACCAGCCAACCCGTTTTCAATGGCCGTCCAAGCGCCGTCTTGCTCACCCACCTTTACGTCGCGTCGCTGTACCTTTTCGTCTGAACCCACTACGAAAACGAACGCACCGACGCGGTCTTGCAACACGGCGCGGGCGGGGACTATCAACGCGTCGGGCTGTTCGGCGATGGGCATGCGGACGCGGACGAATAACCCGGGAAACAATTGGCCGCTGGGATTCTCGAAAATCGCTCGCAGGCTGAGCGTACCTGTGGTTGCTTTGACGCCCTCCTGGTCGACGTAATTCAAGCGACCTTCGAATGGAAACCCGTCATCGGTTTCGCGGTGAAGGAACACGGGAACTTTAGACCATTCTTCTTGGGTGGCGCGACTTTCACCCTTCAAGCCACGGGCCTTTCTCAATTCGAGCAATTGCCGGTCGCTTATGCTAAAGTTCGCATAGATGCGGCTGTCATCGACAACCGTAGCCAATTCGGCCCCGTTTTCAACCAGATTGCCGAGCGTGAGGTCCGTCTTGGTCACCCACCCCGCAATCGGTGCGGTGACGCGAGTGTACGCGAGATTGAGATTTGCCTTCTCCAGATTCGCACGGGCTTGTTTCAGCAGCGCTTTGGCGGAATCGACGGCTGATCGCGATGCGGCAAGAGAGGCCTTGGCCGCAGCGTCGGCGGCGAAGGCTTGGTCATATTCGGCTTGCGACGAGGCTTGTTTTTCACGCAACGTTTTTTGGCGATCGAAATCGCGTGACGCGCGATCGGCTTCGGCTTGAGCGGTCAACACTTGGGACTCCGCGACGCTGATCGAAGCTTCGGCTGCGGTGACCTCAGCCGTCATCGAGTTGACGGTTGCTTGGTACTCGTCATCCTCGATTTGGTAAAGCAACGTATCAACACCTACCGTTTGTCCCGGTTCAAATTCGATCGCTTCGATAAAACCGCGAACGCGAGCCCGCACTTGGGCTCTTCCGACGGCTTCGGTTTCGCCGTTTTGCTCGACATAGCGAGTGATCGTCTGTTTGATTGGCAGCATCACCGTCACGCTAGGAGACGGCGGCGCGACGTATTCGTTGGACCGTTGCGAACAGCCGATCAGCGGTAACGCACAAATAAAGGTTATCGCAAACGCTTTGTTGCAAACCCATACAAATTCATTGGTCATCGAAAAAGCCCATTCTCGGTTGTTCCGTGTCATATCGGCCAAATTTGATCAACCTCGACGATATCCGTTGAGGGCCACCGCTGAGTTAGCCAATAGGTGTAGGTAAGAGCGACTTGGTCAAGCCAGAATTGTAACCACTGAAAGAGATTGCTCCAGTCAGAGGATTCGCCGTGATTCGCATTTCAACTGATTTTACGCCACTTAGCAACGCAGTACGACTCTCCAAGTCGTGCGAACTCGATATAGCCAAACCTGTTGGGGAGACTCCTAGCAACAGACGAACCCGTGAACCTGCATGAATCGACGTCTCAGAACAGGGCTCCAGCAGACAAACAGCCGATTGCAAAACTGCGGCATGAACGCGACTCGTTGTTAGCCCCTTTGCCGATTGACGAGCTTATTGAGCCGACTGGCTCCTGGGCGAGCGACCTAGAGACGCGGTATAGAGACCAAGGTATTCTGGCGATGCCGCTGCCACTGAAAAATGATATTGAACGGCTGGACTGGACAGCCCGCCAGGTCGCCCCTGGTATACGGGGCCATTGCACTGCTCGCCGTTTTTTACTGCGTCGCCGGGCGCGTGAGTTGTTCGCCGATTGTGGCTAACCAGTCTGCGTGAAGCGAAGCTGGATTTTTGACAAGCCAGTTTTCTGGCATTGTTCAGATTCTCTGCGTGCTGGCGTCCTGATCCGTGCTAAATTTGGCCGTCCTCCAGTGATCTTTTGTGTCGAAAGGCCATTGGCAACACAACAACCGCGATTTGATTTGATATGTAACCTGAGCATGCGGTCACCCGGTAGGCTGACGAAAAACTATATCCCCGAGCTTCCCCTTTGAAGCCGCAGACTTCGCTGGGCCAAAACCAACGTTCCAAGAACTCTTAGGAAACGCTAACATTACGGGAGCCTGTGTCGCTGAACAAGCAAAAATCATGCACCTCGAGCGCCTAAAGAGTGGAATTGACACCCCTGTCACATTAGAACTCTAGCATGGTCAACGTCTCTCTTACTGCCGTTCCTTCTACTCTTTCGAAGTAATTATGGCGTTTTTATTTCTGGGTAAAGTCGCTCGTATCTTCGTCGTTGCTGGCTTGATTCTGTTGCATGCCGAATCAAATGCCCAAGATACTGGCCAGCAGAAACCGCCCGATTCAGTTGCACTCGATAAAGCGTTAGCGGTAATGAAAGAGGTCTATGAAGATCGCTATTCCAAAGCCACAACGGCAGCCGCGCAAGCCGCATTAGCCAAGACTTTTCTAGAACTGGGGCAGACCTCTGAAGATGATGCCGAGCGCTGGGTCATATTTCGCGAATCAGCCCGGCTAGCGATCCAAGCTGGGGAGACGGCGACAGCGTTAACAGCAATTGATGCGATTGCCAATCGATTTATGGTTGATGTCTGGGACTTGCGTCTCAAAGCATTGAGTCGTTTAGATGAATCGTCAAAAACATCTGAACAGTCGAAGGCTCTAACGGAAGCAACGCTTAGTTATATTGATGCAGCGATTGAAAATGACGATTACGAACTGGCAGAGGCACTACATCATGTTGCACAAAATGCCGGAGCTCGCAGCCGTGAGACATTGTTGCAGAAGCAGGTATCGAACCTTGACTCCGACTTGCCGTTGCTGAAAAGCAATTGGCATCTTGCTCGTCCCGCGGCCGAGACGCTGAAAGATACTCCGGAGGATACATCTGCAAACGTAATCTGGGGAAAATATCTTTGCTTCTTTAAAAACAACTGGGAAGAAGGTTTGAACTTCCTCGTCCGGGGTGGGGCTGACCCGCTAGCGGAGCTTGCTAAGCAAGAACGTAAGACTCCGTTGTCGTCAGAAGATCTTCTCAGCCTAGCTGATGCATGGTGGGAGATAGCGGATGCTCAAGAGGCTCTCGCGAGGAGAAACATCTCTAGTCATGCGGTGTCGTTTTACCGGCTGTCGCTTCCAAACCTCACGGGGCTATCCAAAGTAAAGGCAAAATCGCGGTTAGAAAGTGTGGAACAGGCGACACGTTTCCTTCCTACGGCTACAGCGTCCGCCGTGCGCAGCGTCCGGACAACGAATGCGCGCAAGCCGAGTTTCTGGTTTGGGCATCAGATTGATGCGAGCCCAATGCAAATAAAGAACCTAGCCACGCATGCAAATTTTGTATTGGACAGTGGCTGGGTATCTCACGGCGATGCCGTTATTAAACTCGCGCGCGAGCACAATGTCCTAGTCGTATTGAAACTGCTTTCCGAAAACGCTGGAGCAAATGAAGCGATGGCCGTTGCTCTAGCAAAAGCCAATCCAGATGTGGTAGCTGGCATTTGCTTGTACACACCATACTTTTCCGGATACACTCCAGACGCGGTTGCGGAGTATGCGCGAAGAATTAAAAAGTCCGCTCCCGGCATTAGTGCTTGGGCAGCATTTGTTGAAAAACCGCGAGGGAAGGATCAGACGTTTCCTGTACCTCCTGAGATTGATGTGTTAGTTGTCAATTTTTATTATGATCGTACGCCCCAAGCCGTGCAGCTTAAAGCAAATTCATGCTTACGTAGTTGGGTACAGAAAGCAGGCGGTCGTCCCGTCATCTTGCACTGGCTGACCGCAGCAGGCGAACCACCGGGCATCATGGCTCAAACACTCCCCGGTACGGCGCAAGAATGTGCCGCGATTGCGAAGAATATGCGGCCTTCCCGTTTAATTTTGGGGCACTATGGCAGCAACAACGGCTTCGCCGGGATCGAAACCAACCCTGCGATTCAGAAAGAGGTGAAGGATGTTTCCGAGAGTCTACGCATTCGTCGATCTCGGTAAGCAACATGCTTGATTGAAGAAAAGCGGCCATTCGAGTGTCTCCGGATTGGAAGGGAGGTAAAGTTCTTCCAATTCAATCACTCGAATAGTCCTTCTGTAGATTTTGATGATCTAGGGATATACCATGGGAAGGGCGTATTTTCTGAAACCAGACGTTGACCGAAGCACTGATTTGCCACAAATGAACACGAATTAGCACAGATGGCAGCAACACTGCTGAAACAATCCGTGTTCATCTGCGTTCATCTGTGGCTATTTTCTGTTGGATGCCTAGCCACATTCATTTTCTGTTACCAACGCCCGAACCGAATCTTTGTTGCGGAAGGCATGAGTATTTAGGCTGTGGGGACCAAGGGCACAGAGGACTGTGCCTGCTACGATCAAGCACGCGCAGTATCGTCTGAAGTTGTTAGCTTGCTATGGCCATACCCGCCACCGCCAGGAGTTTCGATTCGGAGTCGGTCGCCTACGGCGACGGAGATCGATACGCAGCCTAGTAGCAGAGTTTCTTGATTTTGATGTTGTAATGTTTGACAGCCTGGCTGCCCTGGCTGACCTCCGTGTAGACCATAGGCCGCTGTGGTGCGACGCGAGGTGATGAGCGAGAGCGTTAATGGACGTAAAAACTCTATTTCGCGAATCATGCCATCGCCGCCGCGATGTTGTCCCGGCCCACCACTTCCCCGACGGATTCCGAATCGCCATAGACGTAGCGGTAACCTGGATTCGAGTACCTCGGGATCGGTGATTCGCGTGTTCGTCATGTGGGTATGCACAGCGTCAGCACCAGCGGCCCTGGCGGTCGCTCCAGCACCACCGCCAATGGTTTCGTAATAACCAAATGTGTCGTCTCCAATCAGCAGGTTGTTCATCGTGCCCTGTGATGCAGCGGCCACACCAAGCGCACCGAGCAAGACGTCAACAACGCGATTGGACGTTTCTACATTGCCCGCCACCACCGCTGGGCATTGACGTGGATCGACATGGCCTGGAGGATCGAGCAAACCCGCTGGGATCACCAAATCAATTCGGTCGAGCACGCCATCACATAACGGCAGTTCATTGGGCGTCACACAGCGGAGAACGTAAAGAACCGCTGCGGTCACGATCGAACGCGTTGCATTGAACCCGTGTGGATGAACGCCGCCCGTGCCAGAGAAATCAATCGTCAACCGTCGGGATTGCACATCTGGTCGCAACGTGACGCACACTGGCGTTCCATCGTCGAGTTGATCGGCAAACGATCGTACATTGGTTCCTAGAGATTCGATCCAGGTCGCTGCGGCTTCGCCCGCGACACTCATCAATCGTTGCAGAAGACAAGTTAAACGCAGTGGCGGTAGAGAATCCGCAAGTTCGCGGATCACGCGAGCACCTTCACGACCGGCGGCTTCGGCAGCGGCGATGTCGGCCATGTTCTCATCCACGCTGCGGGAAGGATACGGTGCCGACAAAAAGAGTGCTCGCAAAGCCGTGTGTTGCGAGACACCGTTACGTGTCAGGGGCATGTTGTGGATCAACACACCCTCTTCAGCCAAACAGGTTGCAGCGGGAGCCATCGAACCAGGCACCAAGCCACCGATCTCGGCATGATGACAGCGTGAAGCGACAAAGTAATCGCACGTCCAACCGGATGGACGATGACTTGAACCAGAATCCACAAAGATTGGCGTGACAACGGTCACATCGGGCAAGTGCGAACCGCCTGCAAATGGGTCGTTGCTGATGTAGCAATCACCCGCGTACATGATTGGAAACGCCGCAATCAGGCTACGAACGGTATGTCCCATCGCACCAAGGTGAACTGGCACGTGAGCCGCATTGGCGACCAACGAACCATCTCCCAAGAAGACGGCGCAACTGTAGTCACGCCGCTCTTTAACGTTCACGCTCACACTCGTTCGCCGAATGACTTCACCCATCGCTTCGGCAATGCCTTGCACACGCCTACTGACGATTTCCATGTCGATGACATCGTCCGCTACGTTGACGTTGGTTGCACTCGTCGCATCGCCTTCGTAATGAATCTGAATCACACCGCCCGCACCGACCGCAGCCTTCCAGCCAGGTTCAATGACGAGGATGGAATGATCCGAGGCAACGATCACGGGTCCATAGAAACAATCGCCCTCACATAATTGTTCGCGGTCGATAAAGCAATCTGAACTTAAGAGATCTCTGGTGTTGAATGAGGTTGAGTTCGCGTTCGAATTGTGCTGTTGCTCCGATCTTTTCAGAATGATCGTTTCACAACGCAGTGATACGATCTCAATCGGCATGGTGGGTCGATCGTATCCGAACGTTGAGGCATGTCGTTCGTCCATTCTCGCAGCAACTGTTTCGATTGGTTCGAGCGGCAATTCGAGTGTCGATTGCGTGCCCACGTATCGCAGATCCGCCCACGTGGAAGTCTGCAATGTATCACTATCGATCGCGGACATTGACAGCGACTCCTCGTCGCACAACAACTGCAAGCAATCTCGTTGCAAATCAACCACTAATTCACTCAGTTCTTGCTTACACTGCGACGAGCATGTTCGTGCAGTTGGCCCGACAGCGTTCTGATCGTCCGTGTTGAGACCAAGCGAAATGGTGCGTTGCCACGCGCGAGTGACGATACGTCCGACCGAGGCGTTACCGATCCCGACGGCCGATAGAATCCCCGCTTGCGGATGGTCAATGACGTGTGTCATGCCGAGTGCTTCGGCCACACGACAGAGATGGCCACCTGCAGCGCCACCATAGCCTACCAAGGCCATTTTGCGGACGTCGTTGCCGGCAGCGGTTGTGACCACTCGCACGGCCTCGGCCATTTCAGTGACCGCAATTTGCAGAAAACCCTCGGCGAGTTCTTCCAGCGAGATTACCATCTCTGATGGCAGTGATTGATGAACGACTCTTAGCGCCTGCCAAGCTGCGTCGGGATGCAATCGAAACGGGAATCGCTCCAGCGGCAACCGATTTAAAATCACGTTCACATCCGTGATCGTCAACGGACCACCACGCCCATAACAGGCTGGCCCAGGATCGGCCCCCGCACTGTCGGGACCGACAAATAAACGACCATCGCGGACACCGCAGATCGAACCGCCTCCCGCAGCAACGGTGTGAATATCCATCATCGGAGCAAGGACGCGAATGCCCCCGATCGAGCTTTCTTGCCGTCGTCCAATCTCGCCGTCGTAGCGGCTGACGTCGGTGCTCGTGCCGCCCATGTCCAGCCCAACGGCACCGCGCAAGTTCAGCTCTTTGGCGATCTTTGCCAACGCCACCACACCGCCCGCTGGTCCCGACAACACACTTTCACGTCCCCGAAACCCATGTGAGGCTACTAAGTTTCCGCCGCTGGTCATCCAACGCAGATGACAAGTCGCCGCGCCGCCGAATTGCTGCTCGACACGCTGCACATAATCGTCCAGCACCGGTTGTAAGTACGCATCGAGCGTTGTCGTTTCGGCCCGGGGCACGATCCGTGGTAACGCAGCAACCAGCGTGGAGCGAACAATGCGTTGAAAACCAATCTCGCGTGCAATCTGTTCCACGATCCGTTCATGCGCGTCGTTGCAATAAGAATGCAGTAAACATATCGCCAACACCACATTACCGCGCGACGACTCATATAACGATCGCAATCGGTCACGCACTTTCGCTTCGTCAATCGGTGTTAGCTCATCGCCATCGGCTGACAGTCGACCTGGAATTTCAATCACGCTTTTGGGCAGCGGTTGCGGTTTGACAATATCGAGTGCGAATAACTCTGGGCGATCTTGCGTGCCGATCGACAACAGATCGCCAAAACCTTCGGTGATCAACAACACCGTCGCTGCACCGCTGCGAGTGAGCAATGCGTTCGTGCCGCGAGTGGTTCCTAAGCGAACTTGCAAACGTGGCAAGGGGTCCGACAGCGGGATGCCCAGCAGCAACCGCGTGGCGAGAACGGGAGCTTCGATGCCAGCATCGAGAGTAAGTTGCATCTTTTTTTCATGCGAACTTGAAAGCCAATGCGGTTGATCGAGCGTCAGCAAAACAACCGCCGATTTTGGCGCTTTCTCGCTGCATTGACAGCTCACGATTTCACCAACGGTTCGACCATCGGCAGCGATCAGATGGGCACCGCGCCAAAAACCATCGCGGACCAGAGTAGCGGGTATTCGCACGAGTATCTGATCGGCCGAGACTACGCTTTGCAAGTCCGCAGTGACCAATCCGCTGCTGAGCACTTTCAGGGTCGACTGAGTCATCACTCCGCCCGCGTGTTGCGTGACCAAACAGTCTGTAAATGTGCCACCGATATCGGCCCAGACTTCGATTGTCATCGCACATTCAACTCGGGTTAAAAAGGCTCATGATGGCATCGGTGTCATCGAGATCAATCAGCGCTACGATGATGTCACCGACGCGAAGCACGTCTTTGGCCGTGGGCACTTGCACGAATCCATCACGTTGGATTGCGGCAATCAAACAACGCCCTGCCAACGGCAAATTTGCCAACGAGGCTTCCGTGATCGGGCTACCCGGCAGCACTTCAAGCTCAAACACGCCAATCGATCCGTTAGGCAATTTGGCTTGGCTGATCACGGCTCCCTCGTTAAGGAACCCGAGCACTTGACGCGCGATAACATCCCGTTCACTGACGGCCAAATCAATACCAAGTTTACCGACGACGTTTGCGTAGTCTGGTCGACCGACCACGCACATCACTCGCGACGCTCCAAGTTCACGCGCCTCGACTCCTGCCATAATGTTGTTCTCATCGTTGCCCGTACAACCAACGAAGTAATCAACCGTACCGCCACCTTCATCTTCGAGCACGCTACGGCGATTTGCATTGGCTTGCACAATCGTGGCATGCGGCAATAGTTTGGCCAATCGCTCACAGCGATGAGCATCGACTTCCAATAAGACGACGCGAAAATCTTCGCTGCCCAACAGATTGGCGAGGTGGTAACCGGTTTCGCCACCGCCTGCAATCATGACTTTGGCTTTGTTGCGTTTGCGTTTTTCACTACCGAACGTTCTCCGCGCAGTGCTGATGGCATTAGGCATCCCCACTAAACTGACGCGGTCGCCTACGTGCGTTTCGTCCGCACCGCTGGCGATCCACATCCGGCCTTCCCGCGCCAGCGAGCCGACACGCACACCCGACGGAAGATCAAGTTCCATCAGTTTCTTGCCAGCAGCCGTCGATCCCGAAGTGACTTCCATCTCATAGACTTGCAATTGTCCACGGGCGAAGTGCTCTAATGGAATCGCGTCGGGGTTCCGAATCGCGCGGGCGAGTTCAGAAGCGGAGAGTTGTTCGAGCGACAGCAAACTGTCGATCCCGAAATGCTTTTGATAATCAAAGGTCGCGAGATCACGAAAGGCTGGCGCGTACACCCGCGCGATCGCGCGGCGTGCCCCGAGCGCCTTGGCCATGCTTGCCGCTACGATGTTGACTTCGTCGTTACCGGTCACCGCCAAGCACAAATCGGCACTGAGCACGTCCGCTGAAAACAAAACTGTGCTTTGTGACGCGTTACCTTCAATCGCGCGGACGTCGAGTTCGCTATTGATCGAGCGAACGATTTCGGGATCACTATCGATCAACGTGACGCTGTGCCGACGACGACACAACATGTCGGCGATCCAGCGGCCTACGGTTCCTCCGCCGAGCGTTAGAATTCGCATCGAGCTACGCCATCCAGTCCATGACTAACATCGCAAAAAACACGATGGCCATGAAACCGGTGATCCAGCGAGCGGTATGCCACGCGTGTTTGAAAACCAGCTTCAGGTCCTCGTGCCGTGTGGCTCCAAAGACCAGCGAAATGGCCACAATCAGCGGCAAGTAGTACAGTAAATAAGTCGGAGAGATCGAAAGCATGGAGGAGTCGTCGGCAAAAGATTGGCGAAAAAACAATTTTACCCGCCAGCATCGTAGAGGAATCAAACGCCATGCGGGAGAGTAGGACAATCGCCGACCGCTGCGACGTTGAATCAGCGATGCAAAACGCATTCACCGGTGGGAGAACGAAGCTCCTGCTGAGAACAGGCGTTCGGCTCCCAAAACAGGCGTTCGGCGGGAGCCTCACGCTCCCGAGATGAACCATCCTGCTGTCTGGCTAATTATTTCCCGACAGAGAGTCGTTTTCTGTCGCTTCCTGCTGCTCCGGATGGGTTTCGGCAAAATGCCGCAGCCGCCGCCCGATTTCGCCTTTGGGTGGAACACGGAACGAAAACTTCAGCGCGTTCGCGTCGATCGGGTAATCACTCTGGCCGTTGGCATGCACGGCGGCGGCCATGTTCAGGATCTGCATCGCTTCAATCTCATCACGGCTGCGATTGACCGAACGGACGAACGCATCGCGTGGATCTGCCACTCTGATCACGGCCAGAAACTCGGCAGCACGCGCAGCCACAAGCGGTTCGCTATCGAGCAACGATCGCTGGGCCAATTGGATCAGTGATTCATCCGCTGCTGCCGTCGTTCGCAACTCCGCATCCCTGGCGACCATCGAACTGGCGGCAACAAACGACCAGTATCGCACCAACGCATCACCTGAATTCATACTAGCAATGAGCTTCGTCGTGGCTTGCTCCCATGGCAACAACGCGATGTTCACGGTATCGATGTACTTGGCGATTTCATTGGCATGTTCGTTGCCGTATCTGACTGGATCTTTACTGCCCTCGCGCAGCAACATCGTCTCCGTCACAAAACTCAAATCGTGTGTCGACTTGAGATGTTCCATCAACGTCCGCCGCAATTCCATCAACTGACCGCCATGCTCGTCAACCTGAGCCAAGTTGTGGATCTCGTCAGGATCGTTGGAAAGATCAAACAATGCTTCGATCGGGCGAGGACGAAAAAAAGCGAGTTGCTCGTCACTTAACGATGATTCTTGACCATGGTGCTCTTGAGCAAGATTTCGCCACTGCTGATACGCAAGCATCTTATAGCGGTATTCGTTTTCCAGAGCGTTCGGATATTGAGCTTCAAAGTAACGGATGTATTTCCACTGACCAATCCGCACGCTACGCACGAGATCGTATTTTTCATCCATCCGGTCGCCGTATCCAAACGTCGTTTGACGAACATCGACTTCATCCGCTGAAACCCCTTCGCCTAAGAACGCTTGACCATCCATCACTTCAGAGGGTTCGACACTGGCAAGGCGTAACACGGTGGGCGCAAAGTCAACAAACGAAACAAAGCCTCTGGTTCGTGAACCTAGCTCGCGATCACACATTTGTCGATATTTTTCTGGAACACGTACGACGAGCGGCACATGCAAACCACTTTCAAACACATATCCTTTAGAACGCGGTAGCACGCCACCGTGATCGCCAAAATAAAACACAAACGTGTTCTCGAGCTGGCCTTCCGCTTTCAATTCCGCCAGGATGTCTGCGACATGCGTATCAATTTTGCTGATTCGGTCGCGATAGAACGCGGCAGTGAAACGAGTCAATTCGGTATCGGGCAAGTATGCTGGCAGATGCACGGACTTCTGCGAGAATGCTGTTGGTTTCTCGGTTGCCTCGGCACCGAAATGCAGACTACTTTCATGTGAATCAGTAAACGTCTGCACATGAAAGAACGGTGTCTCGGGAGTCGGTCGGTTTTTCCACGACGCCTTTTTGCTAGATTCGTCCCAAGGCTTTTCGCGAGCAACGGCGTTGTAATCTTCTTTGGAATTGTTTGTCGTGTAGTAACCGATGTCACGCAGGTAGACGGGGAACATCTCGAGTCCCTCGGGCAGCGGCACGCGGTACGACGCACGGTGGTACTGGGTACCGATTCGTGGCGCGTAACAGCCCGTGATTAAAGTCGTGCGGGCCACTGAACAAACCGGTGCGTTGGAGAATGCACGATCAAACGTGATGCCGTGCGCAGCCATCGACTCGATCGCTGGCGTCGCCACACCGTGCTCATCAAAATGCTTCAAATAGTGTTTGGAATTGTCCTCCGACATGATCCACAAAATGTTGGGTCGAGGCGGTTGCGGTACTGATGTCTCGCCGTGAATCACACGAAGCGATAGGCTCACCACACAGGCGAAACAAAGAGTGACACGCAATGATTGACGGAATTTCGTTTGGCTCATGTGAATCGTATTGAAGCGAGGAATGATGCAGCGGGCGCGTCTGGAACCTGTTTAATAGCACACCGGTTGATAATTGATGTGGCGACCAGCGATTGTAGCGGAGCAACTCTGGTTTGGGCGGCTCGGCTGAACGAAATCCGCTCCAGAGTTGCCTAGTAAATACGACTTGGGCTTGCGTTGGACGCGTGAAACTGGAAGTTTAGGTAGAAGAGAACAATTGCGTTAAACCGCCACGAACTTTATTTCAGCCTAAACTCTGTATCTTCCCATGGTTGCGAACTCTCCCGAACATGCGTCCATTGAATCAGCACCCACGCAAGCTTTCCCGGCGTCGCGTTATTTGCTGTTCAGTTGTTTGACCATCATCGGGGCCGGCTTGGATTTGTGGTCGAAACAGGTCGTCTTCGCTTGGCGTGGGTTGCCCGGTCAGAAAGACGTGTACTGGATCATCGAAGGTTATTTTGGGATCGAAACAGCCGTGAACATCGGAGCCGTGTTTGGCATTGGAGCCGGCAAAGGGATGCTGTTTGCTGGAATTTCGGTAGTCGCGCTCATTGGAATCGGGGTGTGGTTGTTTTACTTTGGTGCCGCAGAATCGAAATGGTTGACTTTCGCTCTGGGGTCCATCACGGGCGGCATCTTTGGCAATCTCTATGACCGGTTGGGAATGTGGTGGAAACCGGGATACCCAGAAGAATGGAAGAGCGGTGTGCGAGATTGGATTCTGTGGCAAGCGTCGGATGAGTGGAAATGGCCCAATTTTAATATCGCTGACTCGCTACTTGTTACCGGAGCGATCATGTTGGTGGTGCAGTCGATTTTTTTCCCCCCAGCGAGCATGATGTCGGCGATTGAGAAGCCCGAATCGGAAACCGAGCCGAATTGATAGTGGATCTTTTTATACAACTGGTCGCATGAGGATCTGTAACAAAATTCATTACCGCACACCCGCCAACCAAGCTGACAGAACATTGGAGGCGCGGTTGCATAGAAACAGCCAGCGTCATTGAAACAGTCAACACAATCTTCCTTGTTAGCTCGCTCGACAACTCCGTGGGCCGCCTTTGCAGTACGTGGAAACAGGTGGTGGATGCTGATTGGTTGCTTGAGTTTGCTTCCGCTGCTGTACCTGCAATCTGGTTTGACGATGAACCGGTCGCTCGCGGCGATGTTCTCTGCCGATGATCCGGCGCTCTTGAACTATCAGCGGTTGCAATCGCGATTCGGTGGCAACCTCGTTGTGATGTTAGTCTACGACGACGATCAACTGATGACGTCTGAGGGCTTGGCACGAAGCGAAATGTGGTCCACACGCGTGGAACAGATCGCGGGCGTAGAAGGTGTTTTGTCGGTATCAAAACTAGCGACTGCGTTTCAATACTTGCGACCTAGTCTCTCGTTCTCGAAGCCTCGCGTTGAACCGGCGGACATCCCTGCGTTTTGTCGCGATGAACGTATCGCCAAGCAATTCCGCGATCTATTCATCGGTTACACGCACAGCCCCGATAATCAAACTGCCGCCATTGTGGTGATGCTGAAGCCAGATGGCGATAACTCAAACGGAAAAATTGGTGAAACGATTGCCGAGCTTCGTCAGGTTGCTAGCGAGATGCCGCTTGAACTGCACCCAATGCTCGTCGGCGAACCCGTGCTGCTAGAAGATGCTTTTGACTTGATTGAATCCGATGGCAGACGTTTAGCGATTGGTACGATCGGATTGCTCTGCTTTGTGATCTTGCTGACGTTGCGTGATCTGCGAGTTGTGTTGCTATCAACCCTTTGTATTGTCTGGTCGACGGTCACCACGCGCGCCTTGATGGTGCTTGTGGGCATGGAACTGTCACTGGTCTCGACGATTCTATTAGCGATCATTTCGGTGGTTGCCGTCGCAGCGATCATGCACATTGCGGTCCGCGTACGGCAGCGTGAAACGACGCTTGTGGGTGCTATTGGATTCTTGTCGATTCCAATTCTCGGTACCTGTTTGACCGATGCCGCTGGATTTGCATCGTTGATGGTTTCAGACGTACGTCCGGTGGCTGAGTTCGGCTTGATGACCGCGACCGCTGCCCTCAGTGTGCTGGTCTCGCTGATGTTGTTTTCGCCGTGGGTCATGAATCTGCCTGATTGGTTCCGATTCGATAAAAACCACCTGACACGGCGTGAACCGTCCAGCCACACGCCCCCGTCCGCAGTACAACGACTGTTGCATCGAATCGCCAGCACCAGCGTCCGTTATCATCGTGGACTGCTGGTCGCGTCCGTGCTAATACTGTTGGTGTCTGCGTTGTATGTCAGCCAACTCCAAACGAATGCTAGTTTTCTCGACAACTTTCGCAGCTACAGCCCGATCGTGCGATCGTATGAGCGGGTCGAGTCACGTTTGGGTGGCGCTGGCGTATGGGATGTTGTTTTACCCGCGCCGGACGTGATCAGCGAGGAGTATTTGCATCGCGTGCGTCTATTAGAGACCCAACTACGTGATTTGAAAATCAGCGTGCCGTCGAGCGATCGAGCACAGATGCAGACGGTGAGTTTGCGCCGAGTGCTCAGCCTCGCAGATGCAGATGCCGTGGCCCGCCAAGTGACACTGTTGTCATTCGTTTCGCCCGAAGTGAGATTAGCGGGCATGCGGGCCGCAATCCCAGCGTTTGCCGACGCGTTGTTGACTTTTGACGATGCCAACACACAGTCGCAACCCCGACAGTTGCGAATCATGCTTCGCAGCGACGAAACACTGAGTGGACGCGAAAAAGAAGCATTGATGTCTGCGGTGCAACAGACCGTTGCGTCGGTGTCGCTCGGCGTGATGAACGATGATCAATCTCGCGAACCTGCACACGGCGGCTTCGTCACCGGCTATTCGGTCTTGATGTCGAGTCTGGTCGCGAGTTTGGTGCGAGATCAATGGACGGCACTGATGGTGGCGTTGGTCGCTGTCGGATTGCTGCTCTGGGCGTTGACGCGAAATCTACTGTTGACATTGGCTGCGCTGTTGGTCAACACGCTTCCCATTTTGGTTGTCTTATCGTTGATGGGGCTGCTGGGCGGTCAGCTTGATCTAGGCTCGGCAATGATCGGAGCGGTTTCGATTGGATTGTCGATTGATGGTTCGATCCACTTTCTGAGCAGCTACCAACGTCGCTTGTTAGGTGGAGAAGCTGCTACTGATGCCGCCACGTCAGCGGCAGCCGATTTAGGGACACCGATTTTACTAGCCAGTGGTGCGCTCGTGATTGGCTTCGCAGTCCTCGTCAGCAGCCCCTTTGTGCCAACGGCAACATTCGGATTGCTCGTCGCTGCAACACTCGGACTTTCGGCGATCACGAATCTGACATTGTTGCCCGCTCTAGCGTATCGCTGCTTAAAAACGTAGTGAAAATAATAAGACGTTTGGCTGTAAGTGGAAGCCATGGGCTCCGAGGGAATTAACGACATCCACTACAGCCAAAACGATTCACCTAGAATCACTCACGCACTGGGCAGGAGCTGCTCTCGTTTTTTAGCAATCAACGCAATTAACGCTCGTTGCGGTTTCACGAATTTGTCGACACCTTCAGCCATCAGGTACTCGTGCAATTTGATTGAGTCGACCGTACGGTCAATTTCTTCGAGCACTTCTTTGTCGGGCATCTGATCCACCGTTCGCGAGAACGTCAATCCACTTTCCGCCACCGCCGCGTTGGTTTCCGGCGGATTGGTTTGAATGTCGCTACCCGCCAACGCTTGCACGTACTTCCAAGCCGGGTCGTCAGGGTCTTTTGTTCCCGTGCTGGCAAAGATCAATTCTTGCTCAAGAGGCAATCCTTTGTCCGCCCAGAAAGCCTGGTTCTCTTTCCAAACGCGTTTGGCGTTGACGATCCCGACCATGCCTTGAGCGGCATCGGAAAGCTGCAGTTTCTTACTCGTGTAAACATCGATTCGCGAGATAAAAATACTGTAAACTGACTTAAACTTGGCGGGATCGACCTTGCCGTTCGCCCCGCGCCAGATCGCTTCGCGGGCAATCCGATATTGATCGTCCGTGAAGATCAAGGTCACGTTCAGGGTGACGCCCGCAGCGGCGAGTGGTTTAAGGGCTCGCAAACCCGCTGGCGTGGCGGGCACCTTAA
This sequence comes from Rhodopirellula sp., assembly GCA_041740155.1. Taxonomy (GTDB): domain Bacteria; phylum Planctomycetota; class Planctomycetia; order Pirellulales; family Pirellulaceae; genus Rhodopirellula. The sequence goes on along the minus strand of JBGSMN010000177.1, from coordinate 60,648 downwards.
TCATCCGATTGGGGTGGCCGGTCGCCCAATGTTTGCCCAACTCGATGTATTTCCGCACAACATCGTCTTCCTTCAGATTCAGCGAAGGATCTTCAAGCAGCGGATCGAGTTCAAAACTGACCCAGCCCGCGTTGCCTTTAGTTTGCACATGGATGTCTGAAAATTTCTTTTCAGCTTGCGTCACCAATTCGTCCGTCAGGATCCAAGCGATGTCTTCATCGGATTTCCCCTCGGCCAACAAGGTTTCAATTCGTCCGTCGAGATCACCATCAGCGACAATGGAAGAAATAATCGCAGGGTTACTGGTGGCACCCACGGCTCCATAAGCGAGATTCTTGTCAATTTCGACAGGGTCGACCGAATCTAGATACAGTTTGGTGCCGGTGTCGATCAGTGATTGCAATGGAGTGGTCATGAGCCAGCCTTCCAGGTCAGAGTCGGAAACGGAATTCGCGTCACACGCGTCAGAGCGATGTGAGAAGCTCCCAGCATACCGCATTCCAATGAATATCGTAAGGATCGGTTAAGCACATCGCTTGCCTGCGGGGATAGACTGCAGTGTAGCGACCGATCTTTTTCCAGTGAATTTTTGAGTAGAACTCTCGTGCGAAATTCCCGCTGTTTTCACCAACTTGGCTTCGTTTTGTGTTTCGCTGCGGCAATCGGAGGTATTTGTGTCGCAGGCGATTTTCAGAAAACGGCGACGAGTCCAGCAAATGTCAGCGAGCCTGCTGAGGCGATTGCACGTGGCTTTGATCTGCTCTCAGGGACGGCGTTTCTGCCCAGCGATTTTGACCAAGAGGTGTTTGACAATCTCTGGCAAACTTGGCCGCGACCGCTGCGTGACCAAGCGACTGACTCGTCTCTTGCCGAGCGGCGGGCGATGGCGATGGATCGCTACGGCCTGACCGCTCGGTCGACTGCGAAGACAACGGCGAGGATTGCCACCGCAGATGCCGACAAACCACTGCAATATGTCGTCGATGCCAAAGGCGAATGGACAATGAACTGTTTTTCTTGTCATGGTGGAACGGTGTACGGCGAGTCCATTCCAGGAGCACCGAACAGTCGATTCGCCTTGCAAACGTTGACCGAGGAAGTTCGCAGCACGAAATTTCGATTAGGCAAGCCACTGGGCCGCATGGAACTCGGTTCGCTCGTGATCCCCTTGGGTACGACTCACGGTACGACCAACGCAGTAGTTTTTGGAATGGGCTTGATGCACTATCGTGACGATCAACTCAACCTTATCCAGCGAGCACCAGTAACTTTCACGCATCATGATATGGACGCGCCGCCATGGTGGCATTTCTATAAACGACCTTATATCTACATCGATGGATTTGCCGAAAAGGGACATCGGGGATTGATGCAGTTCACCCTCGTGCCTGAGAACGATGCCGCGTTCTATCGCGAGCACGAAGATGAATTTCGCGATATTTATGCTTACCTGTCATCACTCCGACCTCCGAAGTACCCCGCAGACATCGACGATGCTTTGGCAGCGAAAGGCAGATTGTTGTTCGCACAGACTTGTGCAAGTTGTCATGGCACTTACGGTCATACCACGGATGCCGAGGCAATCGCCGCGTACCCTAATGAGATGGTCGCGATCGATGAGATTGGTACCGATCCAGTTCGCTATCAAGCGTTAACAGTAACTGGACGTGAACATTATTCGCGAAGTTGGTTCGCCCATGCTGGCGAAGCTGATGAGCAAAACACGCTGACTAACCCGACCGGTTATGTTGCTCCGCCACTCGATGGTGTGTGGGCCAGTGCACCCTATTTTCATAACGGCAGTGTGCCAACGCTATGGCATGTGCTGCATCCTGGGGAACGTCCTACGGCATGGTGGCGAATCGACGAGTCGATGGATGAAGCCAAGGTTGGCTTGTCGATCGAAACCGTCGACCGAGTACCGCTTGAAACACCCGATGTCGCGATCCGTCGCAGTTATTTCGACACCCGTCGATTCGGCAAATCGGCTGCCGGTCATGATTTTCCGAATGAACTCAGCGAGCTGGAGAAAACGGCGGTGCTGGAGTATCTCAAGACGCTGTAAGAAGCAGTATCGAAACCGCACGTCAGCGACGTTCCGTCCAATGCGCGTTCGCATAACGCTCGGCTCGGATATGATCGCTCGCCTTCAACTCTTCATCGTTGAGTGAACCACATTGCCAATCATACGGCATCGCCAGGCTGATTTGTTTGGCGATCAAATCGGAGACCTCGCATGCGGAGATATCGAGCGTAGAAAGTTCGGCGATACCTGGTACCACATCGGCGTATGATGACGTCCGCAACAACAAACTGCCGTGTTGCAATACGCCACCTCGGACACGACGTTGAGCACTGCCAAGGATTTTATATCCGCCACAAATCAAGTCTTCGTCGGTGCGACGTTGAAAGCACAAGAACGGCTCGCTCTTGCTCCCTCGCAATTCTGCTGGTTTGACCGGCAGTATTTCGTGAGTCGGTTTGACATCACGATACGATGTCGCGATCACACCCCGTTCGTGCAACGCCGCAATGATGCATTGATGAACGGTTCGGTACACACTTTCACGTGCTCCTGGCTCGGTTTCGGACAGTGGCAGCGACAACGAATAGGTCAGTTCGTGATCGTGCATGATCGCTCCGCCGCCGGAATGACGGCGAACAAGATCAATCGGTAAATCCAACCAAGCCGATGCGTCGGCTACGGATTGAAAATACCCTAGCGACAAAGTGGGCCGACTCCAACCGTAAAACCGTAGCGTCGCCGGAACCTGGCCAGCGGCCACGGCAGCGACAATTGCTTCGTCGATAGACATGTTGCTCGCGGCGTCGTACCGCGAGTAAGCGATTACCCGTCCCGGCTGGTTCACGAAGCTGCGTCATTCGATGATGAATCAGTCCATCGAAGGATAGGACGACGGGCCGCGCCGACATCATCCGGGCGGCTGATTCGTGTCGTGTGCGGTGCGTCGTGAACAAAGTCGCCCGCCTCATCGGTGATTCGGAATAACGCTTCGGCAAACGCATCGAGCGTTTGCTTGCTCTCGGTTTCCGTTGGCTCCACCATCACAGCTTCCTCCACGACGAGAGGGAAATAGACCGTCGGCGCGTGGAACCCGTAGTCCAAGATGCGTTTGGCGAGATCCATCGCCGACATTTTCTTGTCTTTTTTCAACCGTGACGCCGATGCGACGAACTCGTGCATGCAGCGATCACCATGCGGCACGTCGAGGAAATGCTTGACCTTGCTGAGCAAATAATTCGCGCTGAGCACCGCGTCTTCGCTGACCCGTCGCAGTCCGTCACCACCGTACGTCCGCAAGTAAATGTAGGCACGCACCAATACACCGGTGTTACCGAAAAAGCTGCGAACGCGGCCGATGCTATCAGCCGTTGGTTCGGAGAGTCCATACACCCATTTGGTTTGCCCATCATCGGTTTCGGTTTGATGACGCGTGACAATCGGAGCAGGCAAGAACTTAGCCAAGAAATCACGCACGCAGATCGGCCCCGCGCCCGGTCCACCGCCACCGTGTGGACCGGAGAACGTTTTGTGTGGGTTGTAGTGCATCAGGTCAGCACCAAAATCGCCGGGGCGAGTGATCCCGAGAATCGCGTTCATGTTCGCGCCGTCAAGATATATCAATGCACCCGCGTCGTGAACCATTTGGTTCATCTGTTCAATCTGACGATCAAACAATCCGAGCGTGTTGGGGTTCGTTAGCATGAACACAGCAGTGTTCTCGTCAAGTTTTGCAGCGAGGTCGTCGAGATCGACCAATCCATCGGAGTTACTCTTGACCGTCTTGGTTTCAAAACCTGCCATTTGCGCGCTCGCGGGGTTCGTGCCGTGCGCTGAATCGGCTGTCAACACAACTTTTCGATCGCTACCGATGCTGCGGAAATAGGCAGCCGCGACGAGCAGCGCCGTGAGTTCCCCGTGAGCACCGGCGGCCGGCTGCAGCGAGACGCCTGGCAGGCCGCTGATCTCGGCAAACATGCCTTGCAAATCATAGAGAAGTTCTAACAGCCCTTGCAGATGCGACGGGTCTTGCATTGGATGCACGTCCGCGAAACCAGGCAGTGAGGCGATCCGTTCATTGCGTTTCGGGTTATACTTCATCGTACACGACCCGAGCGGATAGAAGTGCGTGTCAACGCTCATGTTCAGCGTCGACAGACCTACGAAATGTCGCACGACATCGCCTTCGGCGAGCTCCGGCAACGGCGGCGGATCAGCCGCGAGCAACTCGTCGCCAAAATCATCGAGCGCCTCGATCGTGGGGACATCGAGGCGTCCGAGCCGATGGGCTCGACGTCCGGGGCGACTGAGTTCAAACAGCAGTTGAGTAGATTGTTGGTTGCGCATGAGTGTGTGAAGGAATGGCGGTGAATGGATGTGGGATTGGCTTCCAGCCTGTCGGATGCGTGGATGACAGGCGAGCAGCCTATCCCATTTTCAAAATCAACAAGCGGCCGTTTGCGGAGCTTGGCTGAGTGTGCGTGCCCATTGTTCGATCTCGGCACGCGAACGTTTTTCAGTTACCGCCACGAGGAAACAATCGCGATACCTTTCCGGCAATCCTGTAAAGCTGCCTTCGGTGTACCTGCCGAGCAGGGGATTCAAATCAATCCCCGCCAACACACCGTGATTGCGAGCGTGCTCCAACAAGTCGGCCACGTCGCCCGCCCGATCACGCACCACAAATTCTTTCAACGACGGTCCATCACTGACGACCTCAAGGCGTTCGATCGCAATGATTGTTTGTTTCGCATATGCTGTCTTAGCGATGCAGTGATCAGTTGTCTCGCGCAAGCCGTGAGGTCCAAGCAAGCTGAGATAAACAGTCGCGCGCAGAGCCAACAATGTTTGGTTGCTGCAAATGTTGCTGGTCGCCTTATCGCGACGAATATGCTGTTCACGCGTTTGCAACGTCAGCACCCAGCAACGTTTGCCACGACGGTCGGTTGTTTGTCCGGCGATCCGTCCAGGCAGTCGGCGAACGAGTTCATCGCGACACGCCATGATGCCCAAATACGGACCGCCGAAGGCCAACGGATTGCCGAGACACTGGCCTTCGGCGATTGCGATATCCACGCCCATGTCACCGGGCCGGCGAAGCCGTCCCAGGCTCAGGGGATCGAAAGACTGGATCGTCAGCGCGCCCACCGCTTTCGCAGCGGCGCTGATCGCGGCAACGTCTTCCAGACCACCAACAAAATTCGGATGTTGGATCAATACGCATGCCGTCTTATCATCCAATGCGTCGATCAGACCGCCCGAGCGACCGTTTTCATCGGAGGCGATCACGACCAATTCGGCATCGATATTTCGCAGGTAAGACGCCAAAATCTCACGATATTGCGGATGCACGACGTCGCTCGTGACGACTCGCATGCGACCACGCTGGGTCGCCAACGCCATCAGTACCGCTTCGGTAGCGGCCGAGCCACCATCGTACAAACTCGCATTGGAAACCCCGAGTCCCGTTAGCTGGGTGACGAGTGTTTCATACTCGAACATTACCTGCAAATTGCCTTGACTGACTTCGGCTTGGTAAGGCGTGTACGACGTATAGTATTCGCCCCGCGAAGCGATCTCATCAACAGCGGCTGGAATGAAATGATCATACGCTCCGCCACCGAGGAAACACACATGCGTGTTGGCGTTCGCGTTGCGAGCGGCCAAGCGAGTGAGTTCAGCGGTGAGTTCCATCTCATTCATCGCAGGCGGCAAATCGAGTTGCCGTTGGAACTGCACCGACTGGGGAACTTGCGCGTCAATGATTTCGTCGATGCTCGCCGCGCCAATGGATTGGAGCATCTCACGTCGATCATCGTCAGTATGAAATAGATATGCCATTGTGTTTAACCTGCTTCACCACATTGTTGTTCGTAAGCGGCATAGTCCAGCAATGAGGCCGGCACTTCGCCATCGAGTTTGACTTTGATGATCCAACCGAAATCGTAAGGATCTTCGTTAAGTCCTTCGAGGTTGTCGGGCAATGCGGTATGCACCGCGATCACTTCGCCAGCCACGGGACTGAACAAAGGACTAACCGCTTTTACCGATTCAACTTCACCGAATTCATCTCCCGCAATGAGCTGACGACCGACTTCGGGAAGGTCCATGTAGACGAGGTCGTTGAGTTGTTCGATCGCAAATTTTGAAATGCCGATCGTGGCAATTTTCTCGCCGTTTTCTTCGGCAACATCTACCCACTCATGGGACGGAGCGTATCGCAATTGTTTGACGTCACGGGACATGACAACTTCCTAAAGGATTGAAAAATGAAAGTGTGATTGAAGAATGAAAGTGTTGAAGATGGAACGTTTCACGCGTGCCGATAGAACGGTAGCTTGGTTCGCTGGGCACTCGTCGTGCGGCCTCGAATATCAATTTGAAACTCGGCGTCATTGGCATGAGCCGTCTCCACGAGCGCCATCGCGATCGGCACACCGAGGGTTGGCGATGGGCCACCGCTGGTGACGATACCGATTTTATTGCCATCACTGTTCAGTACATCGCAACCTTCGCGTGCCGGACGTTTGCCTTCAGGCAATAGCCCAATCCGAGTTCGCGGAGCAGATTCATTTTTGATTTTCTGCAATGCGTCTTTGCCGATGAACGAACGATCGGCCAAATTTACTGCAAACCCCAGGCCAGCGGTCAGCGGATCAATTGTTTCGTCGAGTTCATGACCGTAAAGCGGCATTGCGGCTTCCATACGAAGTGTATCGCGAGCACCAAGCCCAGCGGCAGCGAACCCGGCCTCGCGTCCCGCTAGCAAAATGTTCTCCCACACACGATTGGCTTCTTCAGCACGCACGATCAACTCCAAACCATCTTCACCGGTGTATCCCGTACGGCTGACGATCACAGGTTTCGCAAATTGATTGGTGATGCGAGCTTGGTAGTTTTTCAATCGTGTAGGATCAAAATGGAATAGCTTTTTGCAAACATTCATCGCCAGCGGACCTTGTACCGCGATCATCGCTGTCAACTCCGTACGATCGGACATGGTCACGGAGGGGAAATCCGCGAGCCTCGGTGTCAGCCACTGCAGGATCTTGACGCGGTTGGACGCATTGACAACCAGCAAGTGAAACCGACGCTCTGACGGTGTTTCCAGATGCGACACGAGCACATCATCGAGCACGCCTCCGGCTTCATTGCAAACCATCGAATAGCGAACACCACCTACCGGCAAATCCGTGACGCGGCGCGTCAACACATGATCGAGAAACTCAGCTGCTTCATCACCATCGAAGCGTAATCGACCCATATGTGAAACATCGAACAAGGCCGCTTTGTTGCGACAGGTTTGATGCTCCGAAACAATGCCGCTGCCGTACTGAATCGGCATGTCATAGCCGGCAAATGGCACCATCTTGGCTCCGGCTTGGCGGTGCCAATGGTCCAGCGGTGTGTGAGCAAGAACGTCCGTCGCCGAGGGCTGAGCAGATGCGGGGGCGGATGAATTCGTCATTGGCGGATTCGTGGGCGCAGTGATTCACTCGCCACTGGCGAAAATGCCAGCGATGAGATGGGGACGTTCGAGATGAAAAAGATCAATCACCAGAAAAACGCTCTGGCTGGCCGCGAGTTTAACCATTGACGGAAAATTCACTACCCCCTGGGTTTCGATCTGTTGACGTTTTTTCAGTTTCTACCGATTACACCGATTGCCGCTTTGGAAGGATTAACCAAGGCCTGCCAGCCCCGGAATTTGCAGGGCAGACAATGGGATCGACGATCCGATACCCTCCAGCAGCGGGCATGGGTTTTTGTAAGCATCGGTTTCTACGCCGCCACCACTCCGCACACGATCGGACGTCAATTTTGGACGGTGCTCTGATCGCCCATCACCAAGGATGAATGATGAAACGCTCGCTGTCTGCCGTTCTCACAATCGTCGCCGCCGTGTGCGTACCATCGGTTGCTCACGCTGACTTGGATTCACTGCTCGGTGATTGGGCTGCAGCTGCTACTCAAGATGCCAGCGCATCCAATGACGAGGATCTGTCATTATCGCCCGCTGGTGATGCGATTGCGGAAGTCGGCGAAGAATTCAGTCCGGCTCAGTCAATGTCTGCAAGTCCTCAGGCCATCGCTAAACCGCCAGCACCAGCTGGCAAAACTCTGGCATCGCATCAGGGGCACCAGCCGAGCGTTTCAGTCATCGAACAACCATCAGCGGACTTTTACGCCCCTGCCGCGCCAACGATGAATCCGTACTACACGCCAACGTCTCGCAATTGCGATTGCAATCAGCCTGCGGGAAAGTGCGGATGTGACAATGGTTGTGGCGAATTGATTGTGACGAACCGACCTTGTCATTGCGAAGGCGAGAGTGAATGCCGCCCTCACCGTCGCCCACTACTGCCACCGCCCAGCACGATCTTGCAAATGTTCCGAAGCAAGAACTCTTACTCCACCGTGTGGGCGGGTTACCAGGAAGAAACGCGTACTCGGCTGCGGAACACCAGCCCCGATCTCAATGGGACCTGGAATTCTGGCGACCATGGCGGACTGATCGAACCGGGCTGCAACACGTGCGGTTCAGGCTGCCGCTAGCCCGGATATTGCATCAGCCGCAGTGCGCTAGCGGGCGGCTGATTTAGTCGTTTAACAGTTAGCCGCAGGCGTACTATCCGACGTCAGAGTACGCCGTTGGCTGACGGTTAATCAAAATGATGTACTCAGCACGGGAAATCTCCGTACAATGTAGGAACGGACATTCAACGCAGCAGACCTGGGTGTCGTCCAAGTCTCTAAGCTTATCATAGCAGTCGTCCGTTTTCGCCATTGAAGTCGCCGGGGTGATGACGTGACACGACGCAAACGCTGGTCGTTTTTCTTAGGCCCACTCGAGAATCGAGGGGTGCGTTGGTTTGACGATTTCTATCGTGGTGAATTGACCAGCAGCGGCCGGGCGATGTTCTGGGGCATGAACGTCTCCGGCTTGATGCTGATGGGCGGCTTGCAAGAGCCACTGCTGATCTGTTTCGGCTTCTGCACCTCCGCGCTCGCCTTCTCGGGAATCTTTGGCTTGGCGTATCGGCCCCGATTGCGGCTAACTCGTCACATCGGTGCGTTTCCTTCGGCTGGCGAAGTGTTTCAGTATCGCGTGGACGTTGAGAACGTAGGCACGCGCGTTGCGAGAGACGTCGTCGTCGAAGAACGGCAACTGCCTCCGGATCTACGTCCCGCTGGCGAGTCACCCGTGATCGCGTCCCTCGCGCCTGGTGAGTGCACGACAGTAACATTGCAACTGAAGTGTATCAGCCGCGATTGTTATGAACTAAACCGTTTGCAAGCTGCGACGACTTATCCCGCCGGATTGACAAAATCAGGCCGCAAATCTCGCCGCAGCGATCGGCTTGTGGTCTATCCGCGAGTCACACAGTTAAATGAGTTCGACGTGCCGCATGCACGCAACCATCAACCTGGCGGTATCGCCGTGGCCTCCCATGTGGGTGAATCCACCGAATTTCTCGGCACTCGAGATTGGCGACAGGGTGACCGTGTGCGTGACATTCATTGGCCATCAAGTGCTCGTGTCGGTCGTCTCATCGCGAAGGAGTATCAGGAAGAGTACTTCGTGCGATTGGCTGTCGTGCTGGATATTGAAGCACCGCGAGCACGTGACGAAGCTCGGCTCGAGCGTGCGATTTCATTGACCGCTGGGATCACTGATTCATTGTCTCGCAAAGAATACATTGTCGATATCCTTGCTGCCGGTGACGACGTCTATCACTTCCAAGCGGGACGGGCGATCGCACATTTAGAAAACATTCTGGAACTTCTCGCCGCTCTCGAATCAGGCGGTCGGCTCGATATGCTCGCCTTGCAGTCAGTGCTACTTCCCGAGACGCCGCGATTGTCCGCAGTCATCTTGGTGATGATGGATTGGGACCAGCAGCGGTGCGATTTGGTGCAGTCGCTCAAATCGCACGGTGTGGCCGTGCGCGTGATCTGCATGAAAGCGGGTGTACGTCCCGATGGACTCGAGGCTTCCGAGCTAATCGAGGTACCGACATGAATCCTGCGACAAAGATCTTGAATCGAGTGCTCTTCGCGCTGCCATTGATCGCGGCGATCATCTTTCATGCCGTCGCACTGAATCGTTGGGCGATGTCGATACCAGCGATCGTGATGATCGCAGCCTTAGTCGCACGCGAACGGAACCTGACGATGACTTCGCGACGTACATACGTGGCTGGGGCAATCGGATTGATTGCGGGACTAATCATCCCGGTCTCGAACGTGACATCCGGTGTATTGCCTGACATTTTGATCGGTGTTTCGACGAGCGTTTTGATTTGCATTGCGGTGCTGAACGTTGCTGCGGAAAAACTTCCGATCACTTGGATATCCGCTTGGACGCTCGTCGCCTTGTCAGCCAGCGTGCCGATGACGCGTGTGGTTTCAGCGTCGTTAACCGTGTTCTTGCTGGTCACGTTCTTGGTCGCCGCTTGGCAAATCGGGCTGCTGCGATTCCGCACCGCGGCGATCATGCAGCTTGCTGGTTTGCTGGCTGTCGTTGCCTTATCAACTCTCGCAATCGCTGCAGCAGCGCGAAGGGTCGATACGGTGATGTTAATGTCGGCACACGCGATGACGATTAACAATGCGATGCAGAACGCCACTGGATTGAGCAAAAATATTACGGTCAGTTCTCAAAATTCAATCCGTTTGTCAAAACGCCCTGTGCTCGATCTATCGACTCAATCAGGTTACCTACGCACTCATGTGCTCGACGAGTTTAACGGTCGACAATGGTCCACCTCGGCGAGACTCATGGCCCAGACGCATTCGTTTGAAACGCTTGATGCCGACAATTCATTGACTGATACGCTGCCACAACAACGACTTGAGATCGTGTTCTTAGATGACTTGGGGGATGCTTTGCCCGCACCCGCTGGCACACGGCGAATCGAACACGCCAAGTCGCGAATTACCGGCGGCTGGATCTTGCGCGGTGCTCCAAACTCTCACTCCGTCGCGATCTTCAGCAACGCTGTTGGACAGTTGCCCACGGAAACCGAACCATCTAACGACGATGTTTTAATCCCAGAGGAATTGCAGAGCAGCCTCGGGCCGATCGCTGCCGAATTGACGGCAGCTGCGAAAACGAATCTTGCCAAGGCGAGTGCCATCGAGACGTTCTTCCATCAGAATTTCGAGTATTCACTGCAAACGAATCTCGATGGCGATGCTCATCCCTTGGTGATCATGGTCCAGGAGCATCGGCCAGCGTATTGCGTCTATTTTGCCAGCGCGATGACGGTGATGCTCCGAAGCCAAGGAATTCCGGCACGAGTTGTATCGGGTTATGCACCATCCGAGATCAACCGCTTGACTGGCCGCGTGATCGTTCGCGATCGCGACGCACACGCCTGGGTTGAAGCGTGGTCACCCGAACAAAGACGCTACGTCGCACTGGACCCCACGCCCACCGCATCTCGTTTGCAAGTGATCGATCATCCCGAAGAACGCGGCATCGTCGCATCCATCATTGCTGCGGTTCGTTCCTGGATTCAACGCGTCTACTTGGCCGCCACCAAAGCACCTCTGCAATTACTGGGCGTGTTGATCGCGTCACGCTGGTCATGGATGGTGATGGTGATTGCGATAGCAGTCATGATCTATTTTAGACGTCTCCGGAAACGAAATTCTTGTTTCTCGAACGTTGAGACAATCAAAGTCGATCCCGCTCTTCGTCGACATTACGATCTGTATGTTCGCTCGCTCCAGCAAGCAGGGATCACGCCTCAACCATGGGAAACTGATGAAGAGATCATTGCTCGGATTGCCAATAGCGAGGCAGCCGAATTTTCCGAAGCAGCACGCGATTTCGTGACTTTCTATCAAGCCTCACGTTTTGGTGGCGAGGAGTTTGACGAGAATCGGAAATGGTCCCCAATAGTCCGCCACAAGGCAGAATCACCCTTTGGGCCACTTCCCCTGACTTCGTGAGACCACTCGTGCCAACGACTCGGTTTTTTCTTAGCTCAGCCCTGCACGCTGGACAAGGCAAATGAATAGCCCCGTCTGCCCAATCCCTCCCCACCCAAACTTAACCTTAAACTTAAACTTAAACGCTCCACAACTCGCCGAAATCCAACCTCAAGGCTTAGATTTTGCTGAGCAGCGTTGTTGAAAACCGACCGTTACTTATTCCTCTTCACTTTCGTTTTTTTCGTTGTTAACGGCACGCCCATATACTCCTTCATGCGGTCAACGTAACCATCGTGGTTGAACCGACAAGCGGCGATCGCATCTCGGTAGGGATCAATCCCATCGCCGATCCAGTCAATGATGTTGAGGATTTTGAGGGAAGCGTAAGAACTGTCCGCGAGTAACCCGTTCCAGCAATCCTGCGCGAGCGTTTTCTTACCTCCGCGATACAGAATCCAGGCGGCCATCGCGCCAACATGATGGGATTCGTCATTCATGGATTTTGCGATCAGATAGAGATCGAGATCTGTGCGGTCTTGAATATGGAACAATCCTTCCACGCCCCAATAGCGAACACCCGCATCTTCGTCACTCAAGCAGTCATACAAATAGGAAACGTCGGCAGGTTCGTGCTTTTGCGACAACGCCCGCGACGAGACTTCAAGGTAGCGAGGCAAATCATAGGCCTTTGGATCACGAACCAATTCATAGATCGTCTTGCCTGCTGCTTCTGCTCGTTTGACGATCTCCGTCTCAGGTAAAAGTCCCGCATCGAAATACTCCAACTGCCACTGATCGAGTGCCGTTCCCAAACGGTTGACCTCATTAGCAAAGGCGGGATCATCGACGAGGTTGTGCACGTTGTCTGGATCCACCGCCGTGTCGTACAGTTCGTGCATTGGTTTGGTACCAAAAAATCGTCCAGTGATCGCGTCGGTCTTGCCAGCCTGATGATATTGCTCCCAAGCCTGCGTCGCCTTCATCGTCCACAAGTAGTTCAAGTGTTGCCCCCAGGGTGCGTAGGACATGTAGTTGCGAATGTACAAGAATCGTTTGTCGCGAATCGCACGGACGTTATCGCAACGTTCGTCCATGCGACTGCGAAAGCTAACGTGATAATCGCGTGATTGCTTGTTCGGCCCCAAGAACACTTTGCCTTGTAAATAGTCGGGCGTCTTGGCACCACAAATATCCAACCATGTTTTCGGCATGTCGATGAAACTGACAAGATCGTCGACTTTCGAGCCAGGTTCGGCGGGGCGGAGGTGTTTGAATTTCTCAGGGATACGAATAATCAAAGGGCAATGTGTACCACTATCGAAAAGAAAACGTTTGCTCCGCGCGATCACGCCACCATGATCGGAGTTGTGAATCACGATCGTGTTTTCAGCCAGCCCGGCTGCTTCGAGTTTCGCTAAGGCATCACCGATGTCAGCGTCCATTTTTTTAATTTGATCGTGATAGTGCGCGTAGTTTTTGCGGATCTCGGGAATGTCGGGATGGTATTTAGCCAACCGCACATCGTCAGGACTATGCGTTGTGTGGTCGACGTTGCCGAACGCTTGGGATTCGTGAGACTTCGTGCTGTTGATCACCATAAAGAACGGTTGGCGTTGCTTCATTTGTTTCCAATCCGCTTTGTTGGTATCCCAAACGCTGTTGTCGTCGCGACCGCCGATGTTGTAATCCGTCTTGGTCACGTTGCCGACGAAATAACCCGCTTGCTTGAGCAGGTCTGGATAGTACTGAATCGTATCGTGGGGAATTGGGTAACGGCTTCGCATCGGGTGCGTTCCCATCGACAGCGAATACACGCCCGTGATCCAGGTGCTCCGCATGGGGGCGCATACCGGAGCGTTGGCATAACAGTGCATGTACTGAATGCCCTCGGCGGCCAAGGCATCGATATTCGGAGTGTCAGCGTGCGGATTGCCGTAGCAGCCAACCCAGTTGACGTTGTTGTCCTCGCTGGTCAGCCACAAGATATTGGGCCGCTCGGCAGCCAATGCAGACAGGCCGGGACCAATCAGCAACAAGCTAAAACCAATCGCAAGTCGGTCCCAACGAAAGCACCATTTACTGGAACGGTCACTCGGTGCATTAAGAAGCATCACGCAAATTCCTCGATTTTGTAGAGTTGGGGCGGAGGCATTCTAGTCCAAGGGGGGGTGCGTGGCAAATTGTCGAAAGCAAGTATGCCTATCCGTTTTTAAATACGCAAGAATTGTCTGACTTAGAGTCGGCCAGGGAGCAAGAACGCTATCGTGTTCTCCGGCGTAGACTGTGGCAGTGTTCCTAACCTTTTAGGAGCGTCTCTTTCTCGGCGCGGCATATGATCTTTTAAGCCACCGATGAACACAGATTTTCACTGATTGTGGAGTCAGGTTTCGATCCGTGAAAATCAGTGCGATCTGTGGCTGCATTTGTGTTAGGTAGGACGCTAATCTACGCTAATCGCACACTCAGATGGAGCGACTGCGTCGAATTTCTGGAAGGATTCATTTCACCCAATCACATGTGTGCTCACCTGAGCCGGATTGGAATCTCGCGAATCATTCTTTGTTCGTTGCGATGGATGACATTTAGGCTGGATCGCTTCACATCGATTTGCATCGCCAATGGGAACGTTTTCAGTTCAATGGTGATCGGTTGACTCGGACTGCTAACGGCGATGGGAGTCAGCTTTCGTTGTTGGTTGATTCGATACAGCGTGAGCTGCCAGGGATGACGGTCGATCACGAGCAGCTCTTCGGTGCCGACGCTGGCATAGAAGTCGAGTTTTTCCAGCGTGCGGTCGCCTGGGCTAACGATTTCGATGGCCAGATCGGGGCCGCCCAGCCAATGGGTATCGCAGTCTTGGGCGGTCGTGTTGTTGGTGAAGACCAAGACGTCGGGAATGCGATAGTTGCGTGTCCAATCATCGCGGCGGTTGCTAACGTTGGCACCCGCGAGGGTGCGGCCTAGATTGTTCCAATCGACGACCGTACTGATTGCCGCAGCTAACTCCGTGGCGAGCGATTGGTGTTCGTTGTTGGCCAGTGGCGACATCATGTAAACATCATCCCAGACCTCGTCGTAGCGATCAATCTGCCTCGCCTGGCGATCCGCGATCAGTTCGCGGGCGAGTTGTGGGTCGTTGACCATCAATGCCGTCATGAGTATTCCTGTTTCAATCCTCACTTGAAATTCAAATTGACAAGCACTGCATTCTAACTGAATTTCATTGGTCGAAGTTCATGCCTGCAAAAATCCAGCCCGTGCAACCGCCATGTTGATCCGCGTCATCCAGTGTGGTTTGATTTTCGGCTGGAACTGTGGGCCCACGGTTCGGATTGGATCGATCGCAATTCGCAGCGTTTCGAACCCATTAGCCGGTTTGGCGATAGCCACGGTTCTTCTTCGATCAACCGCGGCTAACGCCGTTTGGCAAATCCAAAGCAGCGCTGTCTCGTTAGCGTTCCCTGACTCTGCGGAGAGTGGAGATCGGTGGCTAAGTTCGTCGCCCATGCGCGGACGCACCCTTGTTGTCACGCTAACGGCAATAGATTTACCGCTATCGAAAAAAGTCGTGAAGGTTGTATGAATCTGCATGCTTTGGGCATTTTTGGGGCGTGGGATCGGTTAGGATCTTCCACATATTGGTGTGAAATTCGGACCGCGTAGGGTCTCAGGAGCTAGATATATGCGTACTCGACTTTTTGGTGGACTGTTATGGGTTGTAGTTGTGTTTTCGGTGCAACCAAGTTCGGCGGCATTAATTCTGACTTGGAATACAAGCGGAAACTTGGGAACGGAAACGACCGAAAATAGCACGTTCAATGCTACAGGTATTGGCACGTCACAACTCAAGTTGGGCACTGGTGTGACCGCGTTGCATCAGCAGATCGCTTCGGAGGCCGGAGTTGGCTTGATTCGGGTAACAGCAATCCTTCGACTCTCGCCGAAGCCATAGCAGAAAATGAGTATTTTGAATTTGCAGTAACCCCAGATGCAAACTCCCTTTTTAGCTTAAGCTCACTTGATTTTACTTGGGATCGCTCCGCCACAGGGCCTGATCAACTCGCACTGCGTTCCTCTCTTGACAATTTTGGGGCCAACTTAGCAAGCCTGACGACGACAAATACCGCGCTGACAGATTTTTCGATGTCCATTTCTGGTATTTCTGACGTTGCCGTGCAGACAACGTTCAGACTCTATGCGTTTGGTGCTACCAACTCGGCTGGCAATGCTGGGTTTGATCGCGCGACTTCTGGTGTTAACCCAAATGTGATTCTGAATGGATCCGTCACCGCAGTTCCCGAACCGTCTTCCCTGGCTTTGCTTGGAGTCGGGACACTTGCGGTTGTCACTTATCGCCGACGCCAGAAGACGGTCGCGGCTGTGGGACGCTGATCGTCTATTTTTAACCACGAAAAATACCAACGACACGAAAGCTAACCCGCTACCAACTCTTTATTTTGTGTGCTTCGTGTCTTTCGTGGTCATGCTCAGCATTACGAGAGCCGACCTGCCGCATTTTTAGCTGGACGAGGCGACAGAAAGTCGGGCAAACCAAAAGCACCGCGAGAGGTGAGTTTGCCCCGTACGACGCAGGCACAAGCGAGATAGGGGAATAGGCCTGCACCTTCAGCACAACGACAAATGAGTTGACGACGTGGCGTTTTGCCGCAGGCGTGGCGGGAACGAAACACCGCTATCGGGTGCGGGTCAAACTAGTGCTACTGGTACACACCCCCCCAAAAACTAGCCACTAGCCACTTTTAACTAGCAACTAGCAACTCCGCGTACTCGTTGAGCGGATTATCGGGGCGGGGGTGAGCGAATTTGAGATTCTTGACTCTCTTTTCCTAGCCCAATCGCGATCAAATTCGTACACTTGAGCGTTCCACGCCCGGGTTGCCTCGTTTTTTGATGTTTTGGCGGGGCTCGCTGTTTCTTCCCCGACGACGCCCCATGGGTTTCGACGGAACGGCCAGTGGGTCGGTGACGTCTTAGCCCCTCCGCACCATGGTTACCCCGCCCACCTGTTTTCTGTTCGATCTCGTCTTCTTCGCCTCACGACTATCGCATGCAAACCATCCCAGATTCCGATTTTGAACGACCTGTGGTTATGGGAAAATATCCCGCGCAGAATCCAGGGTGGCAGGGCGATTCTTCGGGTGCCTCCTCCGGCGGTGACTCCGCCGACCTACTGGGCGCCATTTGGCGGTATCGTTGGGCGGTGTTGGTTCCGGCAATCTTGGGTGCGATCGGTGGCTTCATCGTATTCCTCAAAACACCTGAAACGTTTAGGTCGGCCACACTGCTGATGTTTGAATCCGATCGACCGGTGGTTTTTGATAGTATGACGGGGGACGTGGTTGGTGGCGTGCCGTCGATTGATATTCTGAGGTCGCAGTTGTTCAGCGACACTGTCGTCCAGAACGCATTCGAAAACCAAGATTTTGAGGTTTTCCGCAATCAATTCGGCAACCAACCGGGGGCCTTTGCGGGGCTATCTTCAAAATCTCTCGTGTTCAACTCGGATCTGCAAAGTGTGCCATCTGCCTCGTCGATGGTAGCTTCGTTGTCATTTGAATCGACCGATCCGGAACTTTGTGTTGGCGCGGTCAAATCCTACAGTGCGGCACTGCAGCAACTTTTTGCCGAAAAACACAAGAGTTCTCGTAGCGAGTTGATGCGATTGATTTCTGTTGCGACTGAACAGTTGCAGCCGAAAATGTCTGAATTGGAAGAACGATATCGGGAGTTTCGCACCGACGCCCCTCTGGTTTGGAACGAAGAAGGGAAGGCGGTCAACCCGCACCGGGAACGGCAATTGTATTTGACGTCCCGGCGGAGTGAACTGTTTGAGCAAACTCGACAGAAGTCGATCGAGTTGGCGGCCCTGAAAAGCATTGCGAAAGAAGGCAAGGATCCTTTAGTGAGCTTGTCGATCATTGGTCAGTTGGTGGGTAAGACGTTTAAGATTCCAGAAGTCAATCAATCTCGCGAGGACATGCGGGAAGGTGACACGCAGCTCAAACAGTTAGAACTCGACCAGCAACTTATTCCGCTGATGATCGAGCGAAATAAATACGCCAATGAGTTCGGTGACTCTCACCCGACGGTCAAACAACTTGATGTCGAGTTGAAGATGATGAAGAGTGAGCTGAAACGTCTGGTCACCGAACAGGCTGAACGAATCGTTCAAATCATGGAAGAGAACAAGGTGGAGGGCATCGACCCGGTGGCGAGAGCGAGAGAAGCCGTTGAGGTGATTCTGTTTGCTTCCCAGGCCGAAGTGGAATTGCTGCAGGAACAGATCGCGGAACTGGATTTACAGATTGCCGTTGAAAGATCCGAGGCAGTCAAACTGGCTAAGTTTGAACAGGAAAACAACTCGATCTTACGTGAGATCGACCGAAATCGTGAGCTGATCAATCAGCTAGAGGAACAGATGGCTCGGGTTGAATTGACGGAAGAGGAGGGGGGCGTGCGAGTGACCGAGCTGAGCGCTCCCTCAAGCGCGTCCCGCGTCGGACCCAATATGTCGAGAATGTTGGCGATGGGTATGTTTCTCGGCTTAGCTTTGGGCTGTGGGCTGGCGTTACTACTGGAGAAGAATGCCAACACGTTCCGTGATCCAGAGGAAGTTGCCTTGGCAGTCGGTGCTCCGATTCTGACCCATGTGCCGTTCTTCAAGGGTAAAGTACGCAAAGCCAAACCGAACAATCCCAATCCATTTGAGTCGCTCGATCCGTACTTGGCAGTGGTGCACACGCCATCCTCAGTACCAGCCGAAGCGATTCGCTCTTGTCGGACCTCGATTTTCTTTGAAATGGCGGGGATTTCAGGGGGTAAGATCATCCAGATCTCTAGCCCATTGCCAGGGGACGGTAAGTCCACGATCGCCGGTAACCTGGCATGCAGTATCGCGCAAAGTGGCAAACGCACCTTGTTGATCGATTGCGATTTGCGTCGACCGCAGATCACGGACAACTTCTCCGGCAGTGAGAAACTTGGTTTGACGGATGTACTCGATGGTAAGTGCGAACACGTTGACGCGATCCACGACACACCGCTGGGGCCGTTGAAGCTGATGCCGTCGGGGCCAATTCCAGCCAACCCGGCGGAAGCATTGTCGCTTCCCGAGATGAGCGAGTTGCTGGAGTTGCTGCGAGACGAGTTCGATTACATCGTCATCGATTCGCCACCATTGCTGGTCGTAACCGACCCCAGCATTCTGGCGAGTATGGTCGATGGCGTAGTGCTGGCGCTCAAAATCCGTCGTAAGAGCAAACCGAATACGAAAGAGGCTGCTGGGATCTTGCGGAATGTGGGTGCCCGTATCTTGGGTACCGTGATCAACAACTCAGACGAAGCCAGCAGCAGTGATGGCTATAAGGGATACGGATATTACCGCTACGGTCGTCACACCAGTCGGTACTATCGGAAATCAGCAGAGAACGGCGACAAGAGCGGTCGTCTGCGTACTCCAGTAGTGGTTTCAGGACGCGGCGGGATGGCGCGACCGATGAAGGTAGAAGCTAAGCCAGTGGCTGTCTTGGACGCCACTAGTAAAACGGCCTCCACCATCAATGGTCATGGCCCTTACGATCACTCTTAGGCGAGCGGCAGAAATTGTTTTACCGTAGCGGAACTCGTCAAGAGTTTCGGTCTTCACGGAAAATGAATGTCGTGACGACTTCCGCTACATTCAAACACCAAAACTTAATCTTCTGGGGTTGCGAAGATGTGTTAGAATACCGACCACATCGATTGAGTTGTTTCTGGTGACTTACTAGTGCCGCGAGAACGAAGTAACCTTGCTTGGTAACCCGCTGCGTGAGCGAGGGAAATAGCTGAAATCCCTCGCTAACGCATTTTGAAGTTGCGATTTTTGATAGCCCGGAGGGCGACAGATGAATTGCCGGGGGCGTTAGTCCCCGGAAAATAAAGGAAATGAAGTGGAAGCCTGGAGGGCGGCACACGATCGCAAAATTTGTGTCGCCCTCTGGGCTTTGGGGCATAATTCTACCTATCCGTCGGCTTACGCCGACGGCAGTTCCTATGTCGCCCTCCGGGCTACTGAAGTGAGCAAAAAGCGCAACTTCAAAACTGACGCGTCGAGTTATGATTAACTCAGCAGCCCGTTAGCGCCCAAACGGCTCAATTATTTCTACGGATAGATTTCAACAGACGTGCTTTGCTCCTTCGATTCACACGACTGAAACCCTGATGACATCCACATCCTCTGCCACTGCGGGTCGCACCAACCAGACTGCGAGCGAGCCGGTCGGCCCGACTTCCTTTCCCGAGGTGCCTTGGAATCGGTCCGTTTGGACTTGGTTTTGGGGAGGATTACTGGCGGCCTGCGTGCCGTTCCTGGTGATTTATTTCTCGCGAATGTGGCGGTTGCCGCATTACCAGTATTTTCCATTTGCGATTGTCGCGGTGCTCTGGCTGGTATGGACGCGGAGCGACCGCAAGTTCCATCCGCCAGCGACCATTGCGAGTTGGATTGGATTGCTGGCCGGGGCTGCGGCAATGACGGGTGGCTTGGTTTTGCGATCGCCGTGGCTGGTGGCGATTGCATTTGTGTTGTTTGCTGCAGGTTGTTTGAGTTGCATGCAGGGTCGGCGTCGTTCGTCGCTGCTATCGCTGGCCTTGCCGCTGGCGTTATTGGTGCGTCTGCCGCTGGGATACGACCTGTTACTGGTGATTGAACTGCAACGCATCACCACGGTGCTATCGAGCTTGATGCTCGATGTACTCGGCATCTCGCATTCGATCGCACGCAATACGATCGAATTAGTCGATCGTGAATTATTCGTGGCAGAGGCCTGTAGTGGAATTCAATCGGTGTTCACGTTGGCGTTCCTAGCGACTCTGATAGTGGCCATTAAGGGGCGGCGATTGTGGTTGGTACCATTCTATTTGGTGATCGCGTTGATCTTGGCCGTCACGGGGAATGTGATCCGTGTGACTACAGTGGCGACGGTCGATACTTGGTTTGGTTGGGACTGGGCGGTGGGTTGGCCGCATGAAGTACTCGGCTACACGACCCTAGGATTATCCGTGTTGCTGTTGTTGTCGTTTGATCAACTCATCGTGTCATTGTTGCACGCCACCGGCACCAGTTCGCAAGCATCCAAACACAATCCAATTGCGTTGCTGTGGAATGGGTTGGTCGATGATGGATCGACTGTGGACACCGTGGAAGAATATTATCTTCAAGGCAGCAGCCGACGGGCCACCTCAACGCTAAGCGTTTATCAACAGCGGATTAGCGCCTCGATGAATCGAATGCAGGCCAAACCGGTGGTGGTTGTTTTGCTCTGCTTATCTGTAACACTTCTGGGTGTTTCGACGTTACGCGCGTTTTCGGTTGAGCGGATGGAGAGTGAAGGAGGCAGTGGATTGTTTGTCGATGGGCTGATCTTTGAACCTACACCGGATCTGTTTACCCGTTTGACGTCGGCGGAATTCACACTCTCGCAGCACACGATCGCGCGTGACAACGAGAATCCGGTTTTGGGACGTAACGCTGATACGTGGAATTATCGTCGTCCCGTTGGCACGGAATCCGCCATCGAGGGACAGTTCGTGATCAGTCAAGCGTACGCGGAGTTCCATGAACTGTGTTTTTGCTATGAATTGCAGGATTGGGAATTGCTCAATCGTTTTCGCAAATCATTTGAGCAGGGTGAGGGGGAAACCGCCCAGGTACCAGTGGCCTGTGCGACGTTTCGGACGCCAACTGGGGGTCGAGGATACTTGTGGTACGCATCGATCTCGGCAAGTGGAAAAATGATGATGCCGCCTGAGAAACCAGGTCGATTGGGTTCACGATTTGCCGACGCGATTGAGGAGACCGAAACAAGTGACTCGATCATGATGATCCAACTGTGGATAACATCCGCCGTGCCGCTCGACAATCAAACAACCAATCAGCTCGCAGCGGATTTCGCGTTACTACGTCGGAAGATTGCGGAGGAGGTGTCAAAATGATTCAGTACCTCAATCCGCTGCAATGGATGAAATGGTTTGGACAGTTTGTTCACCTTTGGGCAGTTTCGATTCCTTGGCGGAGTGTCTCGGCGGGAGTGCCGGCGATCTTGTTAGCCGTTGGGCTAATGGTGCTCACCTATCTCGCTTACAGCGACGGTGGCTCGTGGCGACGTGGTTTGATCGCCAACCAATTGAACGAAGCATTTGAAACCGAGGATTATGCCACGGCAGCTTTGTTGATTCGTCGACAAATGGCCGCCGGGAATGAATCGAATGAAACGATCTATCGATATGCCATCACCCAACAGCAATTGGACAAGCAGGACGAAGCTCTGCAACTGATGCGGCAGCTTGCCTCCCGACAAAGCGGTCCGGCTGCGATGTGGTTGGTCAAGGAATTGTATCTCGGTAAATCCTGGACGGATCTCGACCACGAACAGCAGGCGGAGTTCGGGCGATTGCTGGCACTGCTGGCCCAACAGCAGCCCAATGAATTGGGGATCATTCAGCTCTATGCGGATTATCTGATCGCCAGTGAGCGACCGGCCGCCGCGATTCCGTACCTCCGGCAACTCGCCGAGAAGCAACCAGTGCGAGGCTGGCAGGCCGCAGCGATCGCTCGGCAGACCGGTGAAGAGGAACTCGCTCTTCGATTAGCAAAGGAAACTTTGGCGCGCGTCCAGGAAAGTTTTCAGGAGGAGCCTGCCAACCCCGCGCTGGCTGTGGAGGTGGTTAGGAATCAAATCTTTTTAGAGCGACATGCCGACGCAGTTCGTCTACTCAACGAGGCAATTCCGCGGATGAAGTCTGATGAGCATCGTCAGGTTTTGCAACAAGTGATGGGCGATACCATCTCAGCGTGGATCGTTAAAATTCAGCAGCAACCCAATAACACCCCGGCTGAAAAACTGCAGGTACTCAAGTTGCTGCAGGTTGCCTTGCAGTATGCACCCAACAACCCACGTGTGCTCACGCTGGTTGCCGATCAAGTCTTGAAAACGATTGACAGTTCTGATGACGAGGTGATCACCATTCGCAATGCGTTGGTACGCGGAACGTCGCCTGGGATCGCGCATTTCGTGCGTGGCACGGCGGCGCTGATCAAGGGTGATGCGGAGTCGGCCCAGCGGCACTTGACGCTAGCGTCGCAACACTTGCCCAATAGCGGGGCGATTCTGAATAACCTCGCCGTGGCACTGAGTCAGCGTGAAGACGCGGACTTGGAACAGGCTCTGAAACTGAGTGAGCAGGCGATCGCGATCGTCGCGCAGCCTGGACCGTATTTCTACGAAACCCGTGGTCAGATCTTGTTCCGATTGAAACGGTATCTCGATGCGATTCCGGACTTAGAACGTGCGCTCGCGGCAAACGAACTGGCGGGTTCTGCTCACGAGACGCTCGCGACTTGCTACCGAGAGCTGGACGAACCCACACTGGCGGAAGAACATCAGGCTGCCGCCGAGAAGTTAAAAGCAGAGAAGTCGGAAGAGTAGGAAAAAAGCTCTGATGCCAATGCCGAACGCTTAGGACCATGCAGAAAAAAGTCGAGCTTGCAAAGTGGGATAGGCTTCCAGCCTGTAAATACGTGAGTTGACAGGCTGGAAGCCTATCCCACTTGACGAGAGGTGCCTACTTCTGGTTCTTCCTTATCCGCTTTGGTTTCGGATCTTTGGGGGCAAGATCTTTTACTGGTGGGATTTCCATGTCGTATTGTTTCCAGTACATCAAATGAAACGTGTTGTGTCCCGACAGCAGGGCGTCTTCGTTGACCATGTTCGGTAACGCTCCGTCGAACCATTCGTCGTAGACCGCGTTCATCTTTTGAGCGACGTCGGGATGGTCAGCGATCACGTTTTTCTTCTGCGACGGATCGTTTTCCATATCGTATAGCTGATCGCGACCAACGAGCCGAAACCGTTGGTTCCGAACGGCGAATCCGTCGTCTCTGGCCCCCGCAGCCTCCCCGATCGGCCAACGGCCTCTGTGGAAAACACGGTAGCGGTCTTCCCAGGGTGCGTTAGCATCTTTCAATAATGGCACTAAGCTCTTGCCATGGAGTTGGTCCTGTTGTTTCAGCGTGCCACCCACAATTTCCGCAAAAGTGGGCAGTAGATCGTAGTGATTGGCGATGCGATCGACATCGGTTCCAGGTGTCAGCACACCCGGCCAGCGCCAGAAACTCGGCACGCGTGTGCCCCCTTCATCGACGCTATTCTTTTGGCCTTTGTGGTCACCGTTGTAATTTGATGCGGCGGGACCGTTGTCCGTCATGAAAATCAACAGGGTGTCGTTTTCGATTCCCCACTCAGACAACTTCGCAGTCAATCGACCGATGTTGTCATCAATGTTTTCGATCATCCCGTAAAAGCCCACCGTGCTGCTGGGCATCCCAGCTTCGATAAACTTTTTCTTGTAAGAGTCTGGAGCAATGTACGGACCATGAGGCGCATTGGTCGTGATGTAAGTGAAGAAGGGTTTATTGCCTTTTTGTGATTCCATCCAAGTCATGGCTTGGTTGAAGAAAACATCCGTACAAAAACCTTTCGTCTTGACAAAGGTGTTGTTATGTAAGATCGCCGGGTCAAAGTAATTGTTGCCTGGCGCGTCACCGCAACTACCTTGGTACGACTGGCCAATCCCTCCCGCGCCGTGCATGAAAACTTCGTCAAAACCTCGCTGGTCGGGACGATACGGATCTTGATCGCCCAAGTGCCATTTGCCAAACAGTCCCGTTGTGTAGCCTGCGTCACGGAGCATCTCGGGCATCGTGGGCACTCCAAGTTTCATCCGTTCGCGTTCCAAGATCGTGTGAGTCACACCAACGTAAAAGGGTGCCCGGCCCGACATGATTGCCGAGCGTGTCGGTGCGCAGGTCGGACTGACTTGGAAACGCGTGAACCGCACGCTCTCCTCTCGCAGTTTGTCTAAATTCGGAGTCGCTAGGTGTGGGTTCCCATGGCCTGAAAGATCGTAGTATCCTTGATCATCGGTAATGATCAGAATGATATTGGGTTGCTTCTCAAAGACAGGGCCAGAAGCCTGCATCGGCGACAGACTAGACAGGCAAACAAGTATTGGAAGGAGCACAATAAGGAGACGCTGCATGATCAACTCCAGGTGGGATGCAAACATAGGTTTGACGAGGACGGTCGTGTTCGAGTGAGAATCTCAATGAAAAGATTTTCGCTTAGGTTTTCATTAGTGTATCGCGAGACCGTGGCCAGGTGTGTTCAGCCTGCTATTCTGGTCAATAAGCATCGTCGGAACAATGGTTTCCGCTGCTTCCAAGCCAGTTTCGTCAGCGATCATCGCCGAGTGGGATAGGCGTCCAGTCCTTCGTCTGCATTGCAACCAAACATGTCACGCCATCAAACTTCACCTGGTATCGCCATTTTCATCGCTGTTCTGACGATTACATCCGTGACGGCGGCACCACCTGTACCGCTTGTGTTCACTACTCCAATCACAGGAGAAATCTTGGATGCAGATGTGTTTGCGGAGTGGATAGCAGGCGTCGAAACTCGCATCGACGAGACGCAGTGCCAACGCGGGCCACGCGACGTGTTATGGACGCAGAACGAAAAGCCTGACTGGCGAGGCGTTTCGTTTGGACGTCAATCTACCGCTGGCACGCGGCATCTGAGAATTGCATGGAAGCAACCCATCGCCATTGGCTCGGTGCTCGTCCGCGGTGGCGGCGTTCTGAGTGTGCTCAAGCCTGATGCTGTCTATCCTGGCGACCTCGATGATGAAGACCAGTGGATACCGGCTGAGCGGTCAACCATCACCTCCGACGCGACCCAGGTGGTTACCTCGCATGAGGTTGAGCGAGATGAATACGGTTTCTGGGTACTGCCGCCAATGACCAAAACCCAAGCGATTCGATTCACACACGTCGCCAGCACCACGGATCGAGAATCCAGTGGATACTTGGGCAATGCCTGGGTGCTGTCGGATCGCGTTGCCAATGTTGCACCGCAAGGCACGGCAGTGGCTCGGCATCATAGCGAATCGGCTGATCGAGTCATCAACGGCACCAACGATGGCATGTGGAAGACCTGGGCGAGCGCTGAAAACAATACGAAAACTGGAGATATCGTTAGCAGCGAAAATCCTCAGTGGATCGTGCTTGCTTGGCGACAACCGGTCCAGCTCAGTGGAGTGGCGTTGCTATGGGCAGGCTTCGCGGCTGCCGATTGGCAGGTGCTCAAGCCCGACGTGAGCGGATCACCACTGTCTGCACCGGAGTCGGGTTGGCAAACGGTGGGTTCGGTTTCGGAATTGAATGAACATTATCCCATGCCGCTCTGTCCGATTTGGATGAATGCCGACCATGATTCGGGTCAACCAGTCACGACGCGGGCGATTCGATTGCGGATGACGGCACCGTCGCTCAGCACGCACGAACACTTGCGAACTCACATAGCTGGCGGACGTCGCGTCTGGTTGGGTGAGCTCGCAGCAATCACAAGACTCGGTGATACTCCGCTCGCGTCCGTGATCCAACCGCCGGCGGAATCCGATCATGCACCGATCCCGATCCGTTTCAAACTCAATAAACCAGGGTTGATGACGCTCGTGATCGACGATCAACAAGGGCAACGTGTTCGGAACCTGATTGGTGAAACACCGTTTGACGCAGGCGAACACGTGGTGTGGTGGGACGCCAGCGACGACGTCTCGCGGGATCTCGATTCACCACGTCATGGTTTGTATCACATTCCCACACGGTTGGTGCCACCGGGAACGTATCAGGTCCGGGGATTGTTACGTGATCCCCTGAAACTGATTTATGAAATGAGTGTTTACAGCAGCGGAAAACCGGTTTGGGAAACAGCAGACGGGACAGGATGCTGGATGACCAATCACACACCGCCGACGAGCGTGGCGTTTGTGCCCGGCGAACGAACCGCTGATGGATCGCCACTGATGTTCATGGGCGCGTATGTCTCCGAAGGTGGCCATGGTTTGCAGTGGGTTCGTCTGGATGGTTCCAAGGTTGGTGGTCAAGGTCATGTGGGTGGTCACTGGACGGGTGCTCCGACGCTGGCGGTTGATCATGCTCCATCGCATCTCGCCGATGATCTGTGTTACGTCGCCTCGGTATGGGAAGGCGAACTGCGAATCACGGCCAAGACAAAGACGTTCGGGGATCGTGAGATTTTCAAACAACAAATGGGCGACGATCCGCGTCCTGATCGTTCTCTCGAGAGCGAGCGACCGGTCGTGCTGGAGGGGTTTGACGGTGGCGATCGAAAGTTCGTGCTCGCGGGTTTAGCCGTGCATGATGGTGTGATTGTTTTATCGTTTCCCCGACAAAATGAACTGCGGATCCTGCGCGTTGATGGAAGTCGTCCTGAATCAAAATCATCAATCGACAATCCACGTGGAGTCGCGTTTGATCGGGCTGGTCGGTTGCACGTGCTCAGTGGCACACGGGTGTTGCGGGCAACGCATTGGGACGGTGATGCTCCAACGGAGTTCGAGGATATCGGGATTGAATCCTTGCAAGATCCACGGCAAATGGTGATCGACGAAGCGGGGCGTTTTTTCATCAGTGATCGCGGCGATTCGCATCAGGTCAAAATTTTTGCGGCCAATGGGAGTTTGCTCGGCCAGATTGGCAATCCAGGTGCGCCAGCGGTGGGGCCGTATGATCCGTTGCATTTGAACACACCCAACGGCATCGCGATTGATAGCCGAGGTCACCTGTGGGTGGCGGAATGCGATTTCCGCCCCAAACGGGTCAGCGTTTGGGATCCAAGATTGGATTCCACCTATGAAGCGAAGTTAGTCAACGCATTTTATGGACCGACGGAATATGGTGGCGGTGGTGTACTCGATCCGCTGGACAAGTCCAAGTTCTATTACAAAGGAATGGAGTTTGAATTGGACTGGCAAACGGGGACAAACCGATTGGTTCGTGTTTTTGATCGCCCACGCGAGTGGTTGCGTAGTCATTACGGGTCATGGTCTCCTGACACGCCGTTGTATCCGCGACGGGTTGCGATGAGTGCCAACGCGGCGTCGCGAACACGTTACTTCACGAGTTGTTACACGACGAATCCAACTAATGGGGATCGGGTCGCGTTCGTGTGGATGGACCAACCTGATCGTGCTCGAATAGTCGCGGGCTTGGGGTCGGCGAACGAGTGGAGTTTGTTGAAAACAGACGAGTTTCGGGGGTGTTGGCCTGCGGGAATGGACCCCAACGTGAATCGTGAGCAGAACGCAGCCTTCTTTTGCTGGAGTGATGCCAACGGGGATGGAACGCCGCAAGCCAACGAAGTCGAAATACGTGCGAGTGTGTCTGGTGGCGTGACGATCGACGATGCGCTGACCGCCACGGTCGCGAGACTGAATGGCAAGGCGGTTTGCTTCGCGGCCACGGTTGATCCCGAAACGTTCATCCCGCGATACCTGATTGATGAACCAAGCGTGCTGCTTGACGGAGCACAAGGACCAGCCTCATCGGGTGGCGATCAGGCGTTAGCGACCGAGCAGTATGCCATTTTCACGAACGCACCTCAGCCGTTTTCGAATCATGGGATCGGCGGAGTGGCGAACAACGATGGAACGGGGGAGATCGCAGCAACTTGGAGCTATCCGAGTTTGTGGCCGGGGCTGCACGCCAGTCATGAGGCGGCCGTGCCGGATCGACCGGGGATGATTGTCGGTCATACGCGATTGCTGGGCGGCTTTGTACAGCCATCCAAGCAAGTGGGACCGATGTTCGCGGTCAACGGAAACATGGGTAACGTGTATTTGATGACTGCGGATGGCTTGTTTGTCGCGACGCTGTTTCATGACATTCGATTGCGAGACAAGTGGTCGATGCCACGCGCAGTGCGCGGGATGGATGTGAGTGATGTGTCACTACACGATGAAAATTTCTGGCCCTCGATCACACAAACTTCCGATGGCAAGGTGTATCTCGTCGACGGTGCGAATTCGAGCATCGTACGTGTGGATGGGCTGGACTCGATTCGCCGCTTTCCGCCCATGAAAATCCAGCTCACCGCCAATGACCTGGATCGTGCACGCCAGTGGATGGTCGCGAGAGAGCAGGCACGGCAAGCGGAAGCGTTAGCGTTGCCCTTGGCTGTTTCGATGCGTGACGATGCTCCAGTAGTGGATGGTGACCTGAGCGATTGGCCCTCCAGCGATGGTTGGGCGATTATCGATCGCCGAGGCGTAGCAGCGAATTTCAATAGCAATTCCAAACCATATGACGTGAGTGCGGCGGTGAAAGTTGCTGATGGAAAACTGTTCGTCGCCTACCGGACGAGTGAAAAAGATCTGCTGCGCAACAGTGGCGAGACCCCCAACGCGTTATTCAAAACAGGCGGATGTTTGGATCTGATGTTGGCGACACAGCCTGAAGTGAACGTAACGACGACTCGTGATGTTCAGGAGGGCGACGTTCGCGTGTTAGTCACGCACGTCGATGGGAAGACTCGCGCGACGCTGTACCGCGCAGTTGTGCCGGGGACGGCGGAGGGTGTGAAGTTCAGCAGCCCTTGGCGAACGATCGAGATGGATGAGGTCCGCGACATCAGCGAGCAAACGCAACTCGCAGACAATGGCTCAGGTAACTTTGAAATCAGCGTGCCACTGGAAACGTTGGGTTGGCAACCGCAACCCGGTCAAACATTTCGCGGAGATGTGGGCATTCTGCGAGGCAATGGCCGCGAAACAACCCAGCGTGTTTATTGGTCGAATAAAGCAACTGCCATTACCAGCGACGTGCCGAGCGAGGCGCAGTTGTCGCCGTCACTATGGGGCACGTGGGTCGTTGAGTAAGCAGTGCATTTGCCACTTACATGGCATTGAGCTGTTGAGCTCGCGCCATCGCGTCTTCGGCTTTGCGAATGTAGTCCTGGTTTTGGGTGCCTGCCCAAGCCCGTTGGTAAGTCACGCTGAGCGCGGTGAAGTTGAACGCGTCATGGGGTTCTAGTTCGCAGGCCCGTTCACCGTGCTGGATCGCTTTCTCGTGCTCGCCCGTTTTAGTACAGACGCGAGCGAGCGCGAGGTGTGCCAGCACGAACGTGTCATCTTCGGCGACCAGCGATTGCAGCGTCTCGCTCGCCTCCACGAATTTCTCAGCGTCAATCAGTTTTTCGACGTCGTTGTAACGGGCGTGAATATCAGACATGGGAGAAACTCGGAAGGTGAGAGTAGAGAGAGGAACGTTACCCGCTCGCAAAGCGAGCGGTTTCATTGCGGGACAATTGCTGTCCTACGTACTCGGCAAACCTATTTCTTGCCTTGCTCAAGTGCCGCTTGGGCAGCAGCGAGTCGAGCGATCGGCACGCGGAACGGGCTGCAGGAGACGTAATCCAGTCCCACCTTGTTACAGAAACCGATCGAAGCAGGATCGCCACCGTGCTCGCCGCAAATACCAATCTTCAGTTTGGTCTTCTTGCTGCGGCCCTTGGTCACGCCCATTTCCACCAATTGCCCCACGCCTTCTTGGTCGAGCGATTGGAACGGGTCGACTGGAAGAATCTTGGCCTCGATGTACTCAGGCAAGAATCCGCCGATATCGTCACGGCTGTAGCCGAACGTCATCTGCGTCAAGTCATTCGTACCGAAACTGAAGAAATCGGCGTACTCCGCAACCGCGTCAGCGGTCAAGCAAGCACGCGGGATTTCGATCATCGTGCCGATCGAAATGTCCAACTTGCCTTCGTGCTTCTTCGCCGCCACGGTCTTGGCAATGGTCTCTTCGACTTTACCTCGTAGCAGTTGCAATTCTGCAGCAGTACCGACCAAGGGGATCATGATTTCGGGGTGCGCATCAATGTTCTTTTTGGCGCAGGTGATCGCGGCTTCCACGATCGCTTGGACTTGCATCTCGAGGATTTCGGGATACGTGACGCACAATCGGCAACCACGGTGACCGAGCATCGGGTTGGCTTCATGCAACGCTTCGCTGCGTTTCTTGATCTCGGCAGGTTTCACACCGAGTTCTTCGGCCATGAGTTTCTGAGCGGCCGCTTCGTGGGGCAAGAACTCGTGCAACGGTGGATCGAGCAAACGAACGGTGACTGGTTTGCCAGCCATCGCTTTGAAGATGCCTTCGAAATCTTTGCGTTGGAACGGCAGCAATTTCTTCAGCGCCGCCCGTCGAGCCTCTTCCGAATCGGCCAGGATCATGGACCGCATGTGGATGATCCGATCCGCTTCAAAGAACATGTGCTCGGTGCGGCACAGTCCAATCCCCTCAGCACCGAACTCGACCGCTCGTTTGGCATCAGCAGGTGAATCCGCATTGGTGCGAATTTTCAGCGTGCGGTACTTGTCCGCCCACTCCATCAATTGAGCAAAGTCGCCTGACAGTTTTGGTTCTTGCGTTTCGACTTCGCCGGCCATCACTTCGCCGGTCGTGCCGTCGAGGCTGATCGTATCCTTGGCGGTGAAGCTGCGAGTTTTGCCTTCCGCATTGGTGATCGTGATCTTCTGGGCTTTCTCATCGATATGCACGTCGCCGGCACCGGCCACACAGCACTTGCCCCAACCACGAGCAACGACGGCCGCGTGGCTGGTCGCACCACCGGTGCTGGTTAGAATACCGACAGCCGCCGACATGCCTTCGACGTCTTCTGGGCTGGTTTCGCGACGAACCAAAATCACGTTCTCACCAGCTTCAAAACGAGCGCGAGCGTCGTTGGCGGTGAATGCGAGTTTACCAACGGCTGCACCTGGGGAGGCGTTCAGTCCGCGGCAAAGCACGTCGGCGGCATTGCGCGCGGTTGGTTTGAACGAAGGCAACAGGCAATGTGTGAGGTCCGAGGCGGGAACACGCAACACGGCTTCCTTTTCAGTGATCAATTTTTCCTTGACCATATCGCAAGCGATCTTGACGGCGGCGATCCCGTTGCGTTTGCCCGTGCGGGTTTGCAACATGAACAGTTTGCCTTTCTCAATCGTGAACTCGATATCCTGCATCTCCTTGTAGTGATCTTCGAGTTTCTTCTTGATGTCCATCAGCTCTTTGTGAGCGGCTTTGTCCCACTTGCCCATTTCGGAAACAGGTTGTGGCGTGCGAATCCCGGCCACGACGTCTTCGCCTTGAGCATTGATCAGGAACTCGCCGTAGAACTTATTCGTGCCCGTGTTCGGGTCACGAGTGAAACCGACACCAGTTCCAGAATCGTCACCCATGTTGCCGTAGACCATCGCTTGCACGTTGACGGCGGTACCGATCAAGTTAGCGATGATCGTGTTGCCTTTTGCTGCTTCGATACGACGGTACGAGATCGCGCGGTCCGCGTTCCACGAACCGAACACGGCTTCGATGGCCAGCGTCAGTTGCTTGTTGGGGTCTTGTGGGAAATCCTCGCCCGCGTGCTTTTTGTACACGGCTTTGTAAGCGTCACACAATTCACGCAAACCTTCTGCAGGGACATCGGTGTCTTCGGTAACGTTGAATTTCTTTTTGATCTTGTCGAATGCTTCTTCAAAACTGTGGTGAGGCAGCCCCATCACCACGTCGCCGTACATATTGATCAAGCGGCGGTAGGCGTCGTACGCGAATCGTTCGTTCTTGGTCGCTTTGGCGAGTCCTTCAGTCGAAACATCGTTCAGGCCGAGGTTGAGAATCGTGTTCATCATGCCGGGCATTGAGACGGCGGCACCGCTGCGAACGCTGACGAGTAATGGGTTGTCGTTATCGCCGAATTTCTTGCCGAGTTCTGATTCGAGCGTTTTGACGGCATCGTTGATTTGGACATCCAAACCGGCAGGCAATTTTTTACCTTGCTTGTAGTAGTCGCCGCAAACTTCGGTGGTGATCGTGAATCCGGGAGGCACTGGCAACCCGATGGAAGTCATTTCCGCGAGATTGAGTCCTTTGCCGCCCAGCAGTGATTTGGCGAGCCCTTTACCTTCGGTTTTTTTCTGGCCGAAGTAATAAACCATCTTATCTGTTTTTGCCATCTTCGCTAAATGTCCCTATGTGGGTTTTTGAATCGGGATCCGAATCGGCCCAAACCAAGTTAGGAAGCATATGGCCGCCTGGTAACGCACACTGGCGTCGGGTTCAGTACCGTGAATTAGCCGGAAAGGGTATTTGCATCACTGGATTTGGTCAATCGTGGGGCGGGGCTTCCGCGTCAAATTGCCCAGTTTTCAGACCCTGCCGGCATGTTTTTGTGACTTTGCCACGCAAACCGTTGGAATCAGATCGTTTCACGAGGATTTCGGACTTGATGCGATTTTGCTGCGTCGATAGGCTGAAGTCGAGTTACATGGATGTTTCACGCGGGTCAGGGCCTGGGAGGCCGAGCAATGCGCAAAACTCAAGAATTTTGGCGATCCAGTTGGCGATTATTTACAAAAGATTCATCAGTCAAGCCTGCAGCGACATTGCCTTTCGGACAGACTGAGCGGTCGAGTCGTGCGGATCGCATCGAGACAGCGGCCTCTGACGCCGCATCCGAAGAATGCGATTGGAGCTTGCACCAATCGTTACACCTGGGTGAGTGGGCCTTGTTTGACGGACGCGGTCGGGTTTCATTCGATGCCCCTCAATCAAACTCTCCAGCATCCGATTCGTCCACCTGGAAACGCAGTACACCGGTCACCGGATTACTGCATCATCGCTCGATTCGTACCAAGTTGTTTTTCGGGGTCGTCACGTTAGCATGCACGATCGTGCTGCTAACCGTCGTCGGCTTGGTCGGTTTCTATCGTTACCGGGCGCTGGCCGATGCGATCAGCACTCGAGCGACTGAGTTGCCCTTGGCAACCGCGCTGAGCCAGTGGGCCGCGACGGCGCGGGACAGCAACACGCGAATTTGTTTGATGAAATCGCGCGAAGGGATGATTGATTCGTCGGTACTCGCTGAATCGGATTTGAAACTCGAACGCGCGAACTTTGACCAAGCGATGTTTGAATTGTCGCTGACCCTCAATCGTTACTCGGACGCGATTGGTATCGAGTGTTCGATGTGCGAGTGTGTCGTCGCTGACAGTGTAAAGTCCGTTTCAGCGGATGACTTGACCGAGACTTTGATCGACACTCGAGAACAGCGTGCTTCGGTGATCGCGATCGGGCAAGCGATTCATCACGTGGATCGGATGCGACAAGACCCACGGGCCGTCGCCGTCTACACACAAAATGGCTGCAACGAGTTATCAAGCCAACTCGCTGAGTTGGTTGACCAGACGCATGCGCATCTCGATTTAATTCACGGCCAGATGGCGAGTTTTAGCGACCATGTCAAATTGCAACATCGCGCGGGCATCGCGGGCGCCTGGATTGCTCTGGGTATCGCGACCCTAATCACGTTGGCAATGGTGTGGTATTTCCAAATGATGGTGATCGGTCCGTTTAGTAATCTCGTGATGGGAGCACGCTTGGTTGCGCGCGGTGAGTATCGTCACCGAATCGAAATGGGCAGCGAAGATGAAATCGGCGAGATGGGTGAAATCCTCAATCAAATGACCGACCGGTTCCGCAAGAGCTTGCTTCACATTCAGAAAATTTGTCGTGAGAAAGACGAAGAGGTCAAGGTGCGATCTCGCGAAGTGATTCGCAACGAACAACTCGCGGGCGTCGGATTTCTCGCCGCCGGTTTCGCTCACGAGATCAACAACCCGTTGGCCGCGATCGCATGGAGCGCCGAGTCGCTCGAATCACGCATCAACGATCTCGTCATGGTCCCCGAAGACGAGCGATTGATGGATGCGGAGTTGATGGAAGCATTGCATGAAAACCTACAGCGGATCGAAGGCGAAGCGTATCGTTGCAAGTCGATTACCGAACGCATGCTGAGTTTTAGCCGCGTCGGCCATGTGGAACGCCAACGCACGGATATCTCACCGCTGGTCCACGATGTGGTGGAGTTAATCAACACGCTCGGCAAGTACAACTGCAAAAAGATCATCGTCGATGTGGGTACCGAACCCGTGATTGCACATGCCAACTCGCAGGAAATACGCCAAGTCGTTTTGAACTTGGTCACTAACGCGATGGAAAGTGTTGATAGCGATGGTCGTGTCGATATCATATTGCGAAACGATGGTGCGTTTGCCAGCATCGTCGTACGGGATACGGGCTGTGGGATGACTGCGGAGGTCATGCAGCATTTATTTGAACCATTCTACACCCGCCGTCGTGACGGCAGTGGTTCGGGGCTAGGGTTGAGTATCTCGTATCGGATTGTTTCGCAGCACGGCGGGGAATTAATTCCACGCAGCGAAGGAGAAGGGCATGGCAGCGAATTCGAGTTGCGATTACCAATCTCTGCCATCGACGCGACGCAACAGTTGCCTGGTCACCAACGACTGCAAGTGGCCTAGTGTTCTCAAGACTGCTCAGATTTAAATTAGACGCCGTGGCGGAACTCGTCAAGAGTTTCGACTAGTTCACCTACCATTTTAACATCCTCATCAAATAGACAATAACCATGAACGAGAAACGAAAGACATCTGCGAAAGCGACTGCGGCCGCTGACGAAGCGGACCAATCGAACATGCACATTCTGTTTGCTGACGATGAAAAACCACTCCAAGAGTTGATGCGAAAAGAACTGCCTCGGATGGGCTATCGCGTCACGGTGTGCCCCGATGGTCTCTCGGCGATCGAGACAATTAAACGGGAACGCATCGACTGCTTGTTGTGCGACCTGAACATGCCTGGCCTCACCGGAATCGAAGTCATCGCGCAGGCGCGTGAGATTCGCCCTGAGATTGAAGCCATCATCATGACGGCCAATCCATCGAAGGAAACCGCGATCGATGCGATTAAGTATGGCACGTTCGATTACCTCACCAAACCAACTCGGCTCGCCGATATCGCCACCTTGCTCGGACGTGTTAGTGAACGACGCGAAGGCAAGCGATTGCTTGCGGCTTTGATGCACCGGCTCCAACGAGCCGAGGGGCACGGGGATTTGATCGGTGGTCACAGTTCGATGGACGCCGTTCGCAAACTAATCGCGCGGGTCGCACCCACAGACTCCACGGTATTGGTTCGCGGTGAAACGGGTTGCGGGAAAGAACTCGTCGCCCGTGCGATCCACCAGCAAAGTTTGCGTGCGGAAAAACCGTTTGTGGCTGTCAACTGCGGTGCCCTTCCTGAAAATCTAATCGAGAGTGAACTCTTCGGGCACATCAAAGGTGCGTTCACGGGTGCCGATACAACACGAGTGGGGCTGTTTGAAGTCGCCAATGGCGGAACGTTGTTCCTCGACGAAATTGGTGAGCTGCCGCTCTCCGTGCAAGCCAAACTGTTGCGAGTGCTGGAGACAGGCGATATTCGCCGGCTCGGTGACAATGAGAGTCTGCATGTGGATGTGCGGATCGTGTGCGCGACGCATCGCGACTTGGACAAGATGATCGACAATCAAAAGTTCCGCGAGGATTTGATGTTCCGGATCAACACGTTTGAACTCTGGGTGCCTGCGTTGCGAGAACGCATCGAAGATCTGCCCTCGCTGGCCACACATTTGCTTCGCCGGCATCGACGTGATGGCGTGGAAGATCAATTGTTTACGCCCGAAGCGATCGCTGAATTGCAGAGTCATCAATGGCCTGGCAACGTGCGTGAACTCGCCAATGTGATTGAGCATGCCTCGGTATTGTGCGATGCCCTTCCAGTTGGTGTGGAGCATTTGCCCACGCATTTCTCTCACAGAAAGCTGCGTGATGATCTGGTCGGAAACACACCCATGACGCTCAAGGAACTCGAACAAATTGTCATCGACCGCAGCATGAAACGGCACGACGGGAACAAGAAAGCCGTCGCTGAGGAACTCGGCATGAGTCTGAAAACCTTGTACAATCGGCTCAGCGAAACGGCTGATGCCGAGGCTGCCTAATTGACTCGATCGCCAACTTCATAGCAGAACTCGTCAAGAGTTTCGGTCGGTGCCTTCGTAGTGGAACTCGTTAAGGGTTTCGGTGGTGGAAGAACTCCCGACCAAAGCCGAAAATCATGACGACTTCCGCTACATAAACTTCCTTGAGTTACTATGCTCCAGCAATCGACCGACGAACTGTGGATGGCCGAGGCGATCAAGCTCGCTTGGTCGGGACTCGGGCATGTTGAACCGAACCCCATGGTCGGCTGTGTGATCGTGAAAAGCTCGCAAGCGATCGGTCGTGGCTATCACGAAAAATTTGGTCAGGCGCATGCGGAGATCAACGCTCTCGCCGATTGCCACAGGCAGGGGGGCGATGCTCGCGGAGCAACCGCTTATGTCACGCTCGAACCGTGCTGTCATTTTGGCAAAACACCACCTTGCACCAATGCGTTGATTGCTGCTGGAATCGCTCGTGTCGTGATCGCGGTCGTCGATCCCTTCGAGAAAGTCGCTGGCGGTGGTGTTGAAAAATTGCGAGCCGCAGGCATCGAAGTCGTTACCGGAGTTGCTGAAAACTTAGCCGCCGAGCAGCTTGCCGCGTATCTCAAACGCGTCCGCACGGGCCGCCCCTGGGTGATCGCCAAATGGGCGATGAGCATCGACGGACGGATCGCCACCGCGACCGGTGAGAGCCAATGGATTACTGGCGAAGCGGCGCGCCGAGAAGTGCATTCATTGCGGGGACGTGTCGATGGGATCGCCGTTGGCATGGGGACCGTTGTCGCCGACGATCCGTTGTTGACCGCGCGAGCAGGCGGGCCACGCATTCCCGCCCGCATCGTGTTCGCACGCAAACGTCTACCGTCGATCGATTGCCAACTCGTTGCGACAGTGTCCCAGGCACCGGTTTGGTTGATCGCAGGGCCACAAATTATCGATCATGAATTGCAGGCTCTCGAAAAGTGTGGCGTGACGGTAATACGCTGTCAGTCGTCAGATGCGATCGCGATGGTTGACGAAGCGTTGGTGCGATTGGGCAGCGAAGAGAATCCAAGCGGAGTTGGTTTTACGCATTTGATGCTTGAAGGCGGTGCCGACTTGCTGGGTAGTTTCGCGGCAGCCGATCAAATCGACGAGTGCCACGTTTATGTCGGTGGGACGCTGATTGGTGGACGAGCAGCACCAGGCCCCGTCGGTGACCCAGGTTTTCAAGCTCTTGCCGCGTCGACTCGGTTTCAAAAGCGAGATGTCCATTCGTTCGGCAATGACGTGCGAATCGTTTATCGACGGCAGGACGCGATGAGTTCTGGGTGACGTTTTTAGAGTAGCCGAACTCTCAAGAGTTTCGATCGCCTAGGGCAACGAAAGTCTTGACGACTTCCACTGCGGCACTAAGTCAATGAACTTAGTTTCGCTGCGGCTGGCTCGTCGAGGTAGAAACACACTTTGTCGCCGGTGATCGCCGAGGCGGGGTAGGTTTCAAACGCTCCTGTTTGACCGATCACGTCTGCGAGCACTTCGGCTTTGCTGGCTCCGGTGACGAGGAAATTAATTTTTTTCGCGGCGTTGATGACTGGGCCAGTCAACGTGATTCGTTGTTGACCAGATTGCGGATGCGTGGCGACCTCGCAAACTCGCGGCGATTTGAGGAACTCAATTTGATGAGGGAAAATCGAGGCCGTGTGACCATCGTCTCCCATGCCAAGAATGATCAGGTCGAACTGCGCAACGCCATCGATCGATTCTGCAAACTCAACAATCTCTTGCTCGTAACGCGCGGCCTCATCGCTGGGCGATGCTTCGCCACGGATACGATGGATGTTTGTCTCGGGAATGGTGATGTGGTCGAACAAGAGTGCCTTGGCCACACCGTAATTGCTTTCGGCATCATCAGGAGCGACGCAGCGTTCGTCGCCCCAGAAGAAATGCAGGCGTGCCCAGTCGATCGAGCTTGCGTATTGTTCCGCCCAAAGTTCAAACAATCGCTTGGGTGTGCTGCCGCCTGATAGCGCGACGGTGAGCTTAACGTTTGGCTGAGACTCCACCCACGACGCGAAATCAGCAGCGAAGGCGGCAACGAGTGCGACAGGATCGGAGTAGATTTTCGTCGACGGCTGCATGATGACTTAGGCGGCGTGGAGGTGGTTTTGTGCGAAAGCAGAGTGGATACCGAGGAGTTCGATCGTGCGATCGTACGCACCCCGGTGTCCGTCGACAATGTCTTGAGCGGTGCGCCCAAGTTCATCGGCGGCAGGAAGATCGTCGAGGCAACGTCGCACGAATGCTTCAAGTTCCGTTTCGTCTGCAACACGAATCGCTCCGCCACCGTCAATCAATTGGCTCGCGATCGTTTCAAAATTTTTGGTATTGGGACCGAACGAAACAGCGCATCCATAACCCGCAGGTTCGAGCATGTTCTGACCGCCGCGATCACCGAAACTGCCGCCGACAGTGGCGATGTGAGCCACGCCCCACCAATGCCGTAGCTCGCCAATCGTGTCGATCAAGATGATCTCGTCACTGTCCCATTGCTCGTCATACTGGCTGTCGTCACGGCTGCGGCGTAGCACACGATCGCCACCCTCAGTGATCAAGTCGGCGACTTGATTGAATCGCTCGGGGTGACGAGGAACGAGTATCAAACGCAATTCAGGGTGCTGTCGACGAAGTCGATGATACACGTTCAGTGCGAGCGTTTCTTCGCCTGCCTGGGTACTGCCGAAGCACCACACCCGGTGCCAGGCATCGACGCCCGCCCAATTGACTCGCTCGGTGACTTCGCGTGTATCGCGTGAACGAGGGGCGTTGTCGAATTTTAATGAACCCGTCACGCGCGCTCGCGATGAATCGACCCCGCAATCAACAAAGCGTTTCGCCGTGACCATGTCTTGGCAACCGACCGCTGTCAGCCTCACAAAGGTAGGGCGGAGTAAGCGAGCGAATTTTTGATAACGGGCAGCGCTGCGCTCGCTCAGCCGCCCGTTGATAACCGTGACTGGGCAATCGAGTTGGGAGGCCGCAGCGATGAGATTAGGCCAAAGTTCAAGTTCCGCGAGTACCAATTGCCTGCACCGGAGATTTCGTAGCGTGCGGCGAACAGCCCAAGTGAAATCGAGCGGACAGAAAAACACTCGCCTGCTACCGAATAGTTTCACAGCGAGGTCGTAACCCGTGTCGGTTGTTGAACTGATCACGATCGCGGCGTGCGGTGAACGGACCGCGAGTAGACGGGCCAGTTCCGGCAGCAGGTTGACTTCGCCAACACTAACGGCGTGTAACCAGATGGTCTCCTGATGATCGCCGATGAGTTGATGGCCACAGTTGCGCGAGAGACCGAATAGTTTATGGGTGATGCCGCGTCGATATCGCCCGTGGCGGATGACTCGCAAGAGAATGACTGGCGATAGGAGGGTGAGCGCCAACGAGTAGAGCAGGTTGAGAAACATCCGTGTTTCCTCGATAGGTTCAGTAGTGAGACGGCGTGTAAACGGATCGAGTGATAATATGTAAAATCACACCATTTTTCGCATGCAGCAGGACTTGTACTTCTTACCGCTACCGCAGGGGCAGGGGGCGTTGCGTCCGATCCGAGGTTCTTCTTTGCGGATTGGTTCCGGTTTGGCTTCTTCACTATCACCGCCACGACCTTCACTACCTGAGGCAGCACGTTGGGCAGAGGTGTCGCTCGCCATGCGGGCAATCGATCCGGCTTCGTGGGCATCGTCATGGCGGGCGCGGGCGTCGACCCACGTGCTACGGATGAACTCTTCGTTAAACGATTCCATGCGGAAGATCAAATCGGAAACCCGTTCACCGATCGCGCCCCACATCGTTTCAAACAGTCGCATGCCTTCACGCTTGTATTCCACTTTCGGATCCATTTGAGCGTAGCCCTTCAGCCCCACGCTGCTGCGCAAATGGTCCATCGTCAGCAAGTGATTTTTCCAACTGTCGTCGACAATGTTCAGCAGAATTCGGCGTTCCATCAATCGCATCTCAGGATAGAACCGGTCGTCGACCGCACCTTGCACGGCCAGCGTCAACTCGGCGCGGTCCATCCGGGCCAAATCGTCGGTGCTGGTTTGATGGTTCAATTCGCTACCCAGCCACTGCACGAGTGCTTCGAGTCGACCGCTGTCACCGCTAGCCAAGAACGTGGTGGACTTGTCATCGACACCCGCGAAAATTTCGGCAACTTTGGCTTCGCCTTTTGCTTGCGCGGCGACCGATTGGCTAGCCGTTGATTTACTGTGCTGAATCAACTGTTGTTTCAGATCGTCGCGGTTGAGTTTGATTTCGTCGATGGATAGGTCGGTTTCAAAGCGGCCTTTCACCCAAGCAATCAGACCTTCGCGATCGAGCGACACCTGTTGCCCCTGTTTATCGGTGAAGCGTGAGATGCCTGTGAGCACTGGATACTCGGCTTCCTTTTCAGCGTAGGCGGCTTCAGCACGCTCCACCAAAGTCTTAGCAACCTTGCGAGGCTCTTCGATGTCACGGAACTCTTCGGGCGTGGTTTCGATGCCGAATTTGTGTCGCATCCAACCACACAGCACTCGCAATCCGTATTCCGCGTCAAGCAGCGGTTGGCCTTCACTCAGGTCTGTCTTCGCGATCAGCCCATGTGCTTTCTCTACGAACTCGTCGATCATTTCGTTGCGTTCGAGCCGTTTGAGCTGATGGTCTTGGTAGTTACCTTGCAATCGGGTGTTGGCCCAATTTGCGATGGCTTTCCAGTTCCATTCATCTTCCATTCCGCTCGGCAAATTCTCTTCGACCGCTTCACTGACCATGACTTCGGCTTTCCGTTCGGCCTGATCTT
The DNA here is from genome assembly GCA_041740155.1 of Rhodopirellula sp. GTDB lineage: Bacteria > Planctomycetota > Planctomycetia > Pirellulales > Pirellulaceae > Rhodopirellula. Next base: position 19,055 of record JBGSMN010000177.1, on the reverse strand, counting down.
TGGCGAAACTCTCCGCCATCTCGAAATCCATGTTTCCGAAGTCGCGTGAATCGAGCTGACACTGTAGCTGCGAACCAGCGAACGAAGCGAACGTTTCGACACCGTAATTCGGTTCGAGGAACGTGTTGACGTGCGATTCGATCTCGGCGCGGATCAAACCCAGAATCATGTTGCGCGAGGAGTGACCATCGAGCAGGTTTTGACGATAGCGATAAACGCGTTTGCGCTGTTCGTCCATGACTTCGTCATAATCAAGAAGGCTCTTGCGAATTTCAAAGTTACGCTCTTCGACTTTCTTCTGAGCGGCTGCAATGCGGCGTGTGACGAGGTTCGATTCGATCGCCTCACCCTCTTTCATACCCATCCGTTCCATCACGCTTTTGACGAAATCGCCAGCAAAGATCCGCATCAAGTCGTCTTCGAGTGACAAGAAGAAACGACTGCCACCGGGGTCGCCTTGCCGACCGCAACGACCGCGAAGCTGCAAGTCGATCCGGCGAGATTCGTGACGTTCGGTGCCGAGCACGTACAAGCCGCCGAGCTTGCGAACGATGTCGCCCTCTTGCTTCATCTTTTCACGTTCGTCAATTTCCTTGACGAGTTTTTTCCAAATGTCATCGGGCACTTCCAAACGCGTGGGATAGCTGTGTTGGAGTTGCGCCCACGCCATTGTTTCGGGGTTACCACCGAGGATGATGTCGGTGCCACGACCGGCCATGTTCGTGGCGATTGTGACCGCCCCGATCCGTCCGGCTTGCGATATAATCTCAGCTTCACGACCGTGTTGTTTCGCATTGAGAACGTTGTGCGGGATGCCCCGTCGTTCCAGCATTTGGCCGAGTCGTTCGCTCTTTTCAATACTGACGGTACCGACCAAAACTGGGCGTCCGGCCCGTTCGATGAATGTGATTTCGGCGCGCGAAATGGTTTCAGTATTCTTTTCGTTCTTGGGAATGATTGTGATCTTGCTATCCGATTCCGTTTGGATTTTTCCCCATACTTCGCTGCCGTTCTTGAGCGTGACCACGTCCCATTTGTGTGCGCGTTCAATATCGTCGGCGATGGCACGGAATTTGTCTTTCTCGTTGAGATAGATCAAATCGGCGTGCTCGATCCGCTGCATTTCACGGTGCGTGGGGATCGCCACGACTTCGAGTTTGTAAATCTTGTAAAACTCGTCCGCTTCCGTCATCGCCGTTCCAGTCATCCCGGATAGCTTCTTGTACATCTTAAAGATGTTTTGCAGCGATGCGGTGGCGAAGGTTTGTGTTTCCTGTTTGATCGTCACGCCTTCTTTGGCTTCGCAGGCTTGGTGCAGACCATCGGACCATTGACGGCCTTCCATCAAGCGACCGGTGAACTCATCGACGATCACAATTTGATCGTCTTTGATCACGTAGTTGACGTCGATCTTGTAGAGATAAAGTGCCTTGAGGGCGTTGTCGATCAGGTGCGGCCATTCCATGTTGCCAGCGGTATAAAAACTTTCCACGCCCGCGAGTTCTTCAGCAGCGCGGACGCCGTCGTCAGTGAGCGTAACGTTATGTTGTTTCTCGTCGACAGTGAAATGCAGTTCTTTTTTGAGTTGCTTTGCGACTCGATTGGCTTCCGCATAGCGACCGAGGTCCAAATCGGCAGGACCGCTGATGATCAGTGGCGTGCGAGCTTCATCAATCAGAATATTGTCGACTTCGTCGATGATCGCGTAGTTCAGTGGGCCTTGGCATTGCTGCGCGTCCCTGGGGAACCGATCATCACCTTTGGCTGCCGGACGCATATTGTCACGCAGATAATCGAAGCCGACTTCGTTGTTCGTTCCGTAGGTAATGTCACATTGATAGGCGGCTTGTTTGGCCTCAGTGCTCATGCCGGACTGGATCGCGTTGATCGTCAGACCGAGGTTCATACACAGCGGTGCCATCCATTCCATGTCACGGCGGGCCAAATAATCGTTGACGGTGATGACGTGGACGCCTTTGCCTTCGAGAGCGTTGAGGTAGGCAGGCAGAGTGGCGACGAGAGTTTTTCCTTCGCCGGTGACCATTTCCGCGATCCCACCTTTATGCAGCACCATCCCGCCGATGAGCTGCACGTCGTAATGACGCATATTTAGGAACCGCTTGCCGCCTTCGCGACAGACCGCGAACGCTTCGACGAGTAGATCGTCGAGAGTTTCGCCTTGGCGGAGTCGTTTGCGGAACAGTTCGGTTTGAGCGCGCAGTTCCTCATCGGTGAACGCTTCGTATTTGCTTTCGAGAGCGTTGATTTTTTCAACTTTTTCTCGCAGCTTGTCGACTTGACGGGCGTTTGCCGAACCAAAGTATTTGGTGATGGTGCGACCGAAGCCTTCAATAGCTCCGCCAAAAATAAGGCCGATCAGATCCCAGATACGCTCGAAAATGGACATAAAATTGCGGGGGCGTGGACGAAGCGGTGTGTTCAGAAGGAAAAAAGCGTGCGGTTTGCGCAAACCGTGCTAGAGCTCAACGTTACGGGTTCTGAGAAATTGGGTCAACTGCGATCACATCTTGCTCTCGCAGGCTGGCCCAGACTCGAAAATCCTGTTCCCCACCCGTTTTGGCATGGAGTTTGTTCAGCTCCGGCGAGCTTTGCAAACGCTGGGCCAGAGTTTCCATGGCGAACCGTTCGCTGGCGTAGTGTCCGACCATCCCAAGCAACAATCCCGTGTTTTCCGCTTCCAAGCAAGTGTGGAAGGTGGCTTCACCGGTCAGTAATAGATCGCAACCAACCCGGCGGGCCGCTGCCACGAAGCTGCCTCCACTGCCACAAGCGACGCCCACCCGTCGGACTGGGCGAGCCGGATCGCCGACCATCCGCGGTCGATTGGCTCCAGAAAATTTTGCAGCGGCAGCCAAAATTTCGCGAGCTGGGCGAGGCTCGGTCAGATTCCCATAACGACCAGCGCCGGGGGAGGCGAAGTTCTCTGGGTTGGTCTGGGTGGTGATTTTGAAATCGGTTACGTCTGCAAGCGGAATCAGGGCGGCAGTGTTGTTGAGTCCCAAGACTTCGGCCCATTGGTCGTTGATCCCATTAACGGCGGAATCATAGGCGGTGTGGGCGCTGTACAGCGAGATGCCCGATCGACAAAGACGCCAAACCAATTCGCTGGCAGCGGAATCGGTGGTGATTTTCGCTAGCGGTTTGAACGGCAAGGGGTGATGCGAGATCAACAAGTCGACCTGTTCGGTTTCCGCTTCCTCCACGACGGCTGGCGTGACCGTCAAGCAAGTCATCACACGACGAGCTGGAGAGGAACGATCGCCCAACAGCAAACCGACATTATCCCAGTCTTCGGCGAGTGAAATTGGTGCGATTTGCGACATCGCCTGGCAGATATGTTGAATTTGCATAGTTCAGTTTTTTAACGCAAAAGCGATTTTCAAACCAGTCGCAGTCAGCCCAGTCGCAGTCAGCACAGTCTTTTCGTAGCGAAACTCGTCAAGAGTTTCGGTTTAGCGAATGATTCGCCGAACGTCGTGACAACTTTCCCCACTGGTTCGCGAAGCGTTTGAGTGCAAAAGAAAGTGATTTGGTGAAGTTTGACGGTTGTAACGGTCGATCTGGTGATGCGTACGTCCTGCGTGATATGGTCGCGGCGTCATACGCCCTCAGTTGCGGCCTGAATCCTCGATGCAAACAACAAATCCCATGACTCAGCCCTCGGAACAACCGACGAACACGCCCTCACCGTTCATGAGCATGCTTGGCAAACTCATCCCGTTGGCCATCGGTTTGGCCGCAGCGGCGGTCTTCTATGCCGTCCTGCTGGTCGTCGATTGGGCACCGCTGAATCGTTACTTTTTGGGCCACCCGGTTTGCGTTGCCGCCACGGTGTTGTTTGCCGTTGCTGTCTCGATCTTAGGGTTGATGACGCTCAATATCTCATCGCAACAACGGTCATTGCGTTTACTTCGCGATGCCGATTTGATGCCGCCCACGGCAACAGACTCCTTGACACAATCACCCGCGCAGCGTTGGCAACTTCAACATGATGCCGGGCAAGCCGCTCGGCTGTGGCGTGCTGGACTCAGTCGCCTGCCCGCTGGTACCCGCAGTAGCGCCGTGGTGCGGCGACTCGACGAAGTACTAACGCGTCAATCGCATCGTTCGACCACCAATGAACTGCCCGAAGACTTGCGTGAGCTTTCGTCTCGCGACGCCGACGCCGCGCATGATTCGCTCGGTCTGATTCGGATCATCGTGTGGGCGATCCCGATGTTGGGGTTCCTTGGAACGGTGATTGGGATCACGCAAACGCTGGGCGGGTTGGACTTTTCAGACGGAACCGCCGCAGTCGATCGGCTCAAGAGCGGATTGTATGTGGCGTTCGATACCACTGCGATCGGCTTGGTGTTGTCGGTCGTGGCGATCTTTCTACAGTTCCCTGTCGAACGTGGGATGCAGAGTCTGCTCGTGGACATTGACGAACGAGTGCGGAATCTTGTTTCGCTCGGTTTGCCTAGCGACAATCCTGCCGACGATCAAACGTCCATGATCACGCGATTGTGCAGCGGTATCGAAACGGCGGTTGCCGAATCTCTTGCAACGCAAGCGAAACTTTGGCGTGAAACGATCGAAGAAGCTCAAGAAGCATGGCGGAGCCAGCATACAGAGGGTGCCGAACAGTTCCGTCAGTTATTGCAGTCTGCAATGAAACCGGCGTTGACGCATCACGCTGATCGCATTGATGCTTCGATCGGTCGTCTCGATGGCGCGGCAAGCGCGGTGGGTCAAGCACTCCGCGAACAAACCGCCGCGTGGCGAGCTGCGACTCAGGAAACAACGACCGAAGTCCAAACGCATCGCCGGACTTTGTTAACCCACACTGAAGCGATGACCACGTTGGCATCGCGTCAGAGCGAGCAAGATTCGGCTCTGCGTGATGCGTTGAAACTCGTCGTTTCGGATCGTACCCGTAGCGTGGGTGTTGGTTCGATGAACACTTTGGATCCTGCGATCACGCAAGCGATGACCACACTCGCTCGCGCGGTCGATATGCTGTCAACACGTTTACCCACGTATACGAACGAGAAACTGGCCAGCGAGAAACGAACAGCCGAGAAGCCGGCCCGTTCGGCTCCGCCGGCACCGCTCAAAGAGCGAATCCGTGCGGTTGCCGATAGCTCATATGGGCGCGCGGCATGAGTCGGCGACGCGCCGGAATCTCGCCGTCGCTGTTCCCGTTCCTAGCCGTGCTGATTTGCACGCTCGGCACGTTGATCTTGCTGCTTGCGCTCGTTGCCCAGCAGGCCAAGGAGACAGCCGTGGCCCAGGTCGAACAGGAACGCCAGGACAAACTCGCCGCCGCGGCGAAGGCCAGATTGGCTGCGCCGGTTAACAAAGTGAATGACGTACCTGTTCCCGAACAAATGACCAGTCAGGTGGCTCAGCGGTTGATTGAACAAGAGCAGTTTCGAGTTAGCGAACTCGTATCGTTTCGCGATCAACAAACCACCGAACTCGAACGCAAACGCGATGAAATCTCGCAAGTCGAAGCGGCGGTGCGAAAGATCAAAGAACAGCTCGCCAAACTCAACAGCGAAGTCGAAACGGCTTTGTCGGCGGATCAGAATCCAGCCAAAGATGTTAGCACCGATGAGAAAACACTGTTGCTCATGCGAGATGAAGCCGAGAAACTGCGAGCCGACATCAAAGATCTCGAATCAAGCCAACGGGGTGGTAAACCGCGCGTCGTGATCGTGCCCCACCGCGGCCCCAATGGAACCCAGCGTCGACCGGTCTATGTGCTGTGTACGGCGGAAGGTTTGCAGATCATGCCCGAGGGTTCCAGAATCACCAAGGCCGAAGCGATCGCGGCCACACAAGTCGATAGCCCGCTGACCAATCCGCTCGGAGCGGCCCTCGGTGCGGCGCGTTTGCACGCAATGAAAAACTACGGCGACCAATTGCCTCCGTACCCGCTGCTGATCGTTCATCCAGACGGTATTTATATGTACCGAGTCGCCAGCGCGTTGATGAAAGATTGGGACGATCAATACGGATACGAACTTGTGCCGGGCGAAGTTGATTTGGCGTTTCCCGGAGGCGACAACGTCTTGCGTCACGATATGGATTTGGCCATTTTCACGGCGACCTCGCGCATTAACGGGATCGCTCAAGAAGGTCGTGGCGGTGGCGGTCGTGGAAACGGCGGCGGTGGCGGTTCCGGATTTGGCAACGCGACAGCAAATCAAAGCGATGGGCCATCATCGTCCAGCATGGCCGGATCCAATCAAACAGGTGGCGAAACTCGTCAAGGCCTTCCGCAGGGTGGCGAATCGAGCGCTGGTGGTAGCACACCTCAAGTCACTCGTGCGTTGCCCACATTGTCAGCCCGCGATCTTGATCGACAAGCCCAGTCCAATGGTTTTTCGATGGCTCGCGATCAACGTTTCCAAAATCCCGGGTCAATGTATGCGGAGCCACTAGGTTCTCAAAACGGTACTTATGGCGCTGCGGGCACGGTGCAGTCACAGTCCGATGCCCTCAACGCTTTTCTGGCCGGGAAAACTCCTCCTGGCCTGGATGATCCCACCGGAGAAGGCAGCGGCGACGAATTCGGTGACTCTCATTTGGGTGGCACTGGCGAGAATCAAAACGGTCCCAACAGCCAAGCCGACGTAGCGGGCGGGACATCCGCCAGCGGTACTGCGGCGACGGCTCCTGCTTCGCTGGGAACACCTATGCCTGCGGGACAAGATCCGCAACTACCACAGCAAATGTCATCGGGAGCGAACTCAGCGAGTCAATCCAATCCGATCGTAATGGCGTTGACGGATTCTGGACAAACCGGCTCCGCAGCGGGACCGCCGCAAAGTGGATCACCGGGATCGCAAAGCGATAGCACTTCAGCATCAGCAACACCACAGCCGCCGCAAGTCGCCCAGAAAATGGTCCGTCGTGAAGGCAAAGATTGGGCGCTGCCTGATTCGATGCGGGGCATCGGTGGTACCGAGTTTGTACGACCGATCTCGATGCGTTGCCATCACGACCGCTACGAATTGATCGAACAAGGACGCGTCGTACAAACGTTCCCATTCGGTTCGTCGGGGGCGTACCAACCGACTCTGCAATTGGCCACGGCGATCCGTGATCGCGTGCAAACTTGGGGCGCGACGATGCAAGGCGGTTACTGGCGACCGACCCTTGAAGTCAGCGTTGGCCCCCACGCCGAACAGCGTTTTCATGAGCTAGAGTCGTTGATGAAAGATAGCGGTGTTGACATCACCAGGAGATCGCCATGAGTGGGCGTCGCCGCACAACTATCGAACTCGGTCACGATGCCTTCTTGGACATCGTCGCGAACCTCGTTGGTATTCTGATCATCCTCGTCGTGGTGTTGGGAACACAAACCCAGCGGATCGCCGATATGCTTCGCGAACAAGACGACGCGACCGAACTCGTTGCGGAAGACACAACACAGCCGCTGCCGACCACGCCAGCCGAAGCGGTCGCTTCGCGAGGCCAACTTGACCAACTCGGTGAGATGGCAATGCGGGCTGCCTCGGCACATCAGGACTCGTTGCGAATCGAAGCGAACTTGCGTCGTTACGACGATCAACTCGAACAACTTCGCCAAGCCAGAGGAAGCCTGCTGGATCTACTCAGCATCGCCGAAGCGACTTGGAAAGAAAAACAATCTGAACTCGATCAAACGAAAGTACGCAGTGCTCAGACGCAGCGCGAAATTCGCGAGCTTGAATCCGAAATCTCAACCCTCGCGGGCACCAAAGACCGCCTCGCCAACGAAGACGCGCCTCTCGTTGCAGTCGAACATTTGCCCACACCAATGGCCAAGACCGTGTTCGGTGACGAAATCGATTTGCGGCTCAAGGGCGGTCGGTTATCGGTGGTGCCGGTGGAACCTTTGATGAACGAGATCAAAGAAGACGTTCACCGGATGACTCCCAAACCAGGAAACGCCGCGGCGACGGTCGGACCGATGCGAGACTACATCGCTAACTATGTCGTCGAAAGAACGATTGGTCGCATCACTCAAAATGGTCGCACAGGAATGGGGATGAGCGCGCGGCTCGGTGCGGTCGCGTTTGAACCACTCAATGAAACGATCGGCCAACCCGTCAGCCAGATTTTGCGAGACCGAAGTTTCTTAGACATTGAATTGGCTGGTCGCGATCCCAACGCCACCACCATCACGGTCTGGGTTTATCCTGATAGCTTTGGCGAACTGCGGCAACTCAAAGAGCATTTGTATCAGCGCGGATTCGCCACCGCCGCTCGTCCACTGCTGGATGGCCAAGCGATCATCTTCAGCAGCAGTGGCACACGCTCCAAGGCCCAGTGATTTAACTGCCACGTTGGCAGTGAAGCGGTGCGTCAGCGGAAGGAGACAGTACAGTACACAGCGTATTTCCCCGTGCACTCGATGCAATCGGATTGTCCAGCACTCTCTGGATCGTTAACAAAGCCAACGGCCAACCGTACCATCAAGCGATCGTTTGCCGAGGACGATACGGCAGAGGAGAGTCTTTACGAGACTATCCTTTAGGAACAATCGAAACGGGGGCAGTAGCGATGACAACGGCGTTGGTAACGGGTGCGAATGGATTCATCGGTCGACATTTAGTACGGCATCTACGAAACCTCGGTTGGAACGTACGATGCCTGGTTCGACCGACGTCGGACTCCTCGTCACTCGCTGACCTCGATGTGCGATTGCACACTGGTTCTATCACGGACGTACCATCACTGAGACCGGCGCTTGCGGGTGTGGACTGCGTGTTTCATCTCGCAGGAATGACGAAATCACTTCGCAAACAAACGTTGTGGGACGTGAACGAATTCGGTTCACGAAACGTTGCTCAAGCATGCGCTGAGATTGAGACCCCACCAACGCTGATCGCCGTCTCCTCCCTGGCCGCCGGTGGCCCCGTCGTTGCCTTGCAGGCTGGTGAAACGGTGCCCGCTGGGCAGTCTGCTCAAGGCTACCGTATCCGTCGGGAAACGGATGTGCCTCAACCGGTTTCCAATTACGGACGCAGTAAACTCGCCGGTGAACAAGCGATCTTGGAATTCGCTGGTACCGTCCCCATCAGCATTGTCCGCCCGCCGATCGTGCTGGGGCCAGCCGATCGTGACGGGCTAGAGATGTTTCGTCTGGTGGCTCATCGCGGTGTGCATTTAGTTCCCGGCTGGCGGACATCCTTGTTTTCGGTGATCCATGTCGATGATCTTGTGGCGACACTCAGTGCGGTTGCTCTTCGCGGCGCGCGATGCCAGGTTTCCGCGGAGTCAGCGCAAGGAATCTACTTCACCGGCGATCCACAAATCGTCACCTACGCTGATCTTGGAAAAATGATTGGCGAAGCGATCGGTGCCAAATTTGTTCGTTGTGTCCGAGTTCCGCCACGAATCGTTCGCGCAGTGGCATTGGTCAATCAAGGTATCAGTTATCTGCGAGGTCAACCGCATATCCTCGGTATTGACAAATCGCGAGAAGCGACCGCGCGTGGGTGGGCTTGCGACTCGGCACGATTGCAGCAGGAATGCGCCGTCACGTTTCCGATTAGTTTGCAATGTCGCTTGCATCAGACTGCCGATTGGTATCGCGCCAGCGGTTGGCTGTAGCGGAACTCGTCAAAAGTTTCGACCACAACGAATCGTCTTGACGACTTCTGCCACGATTGTTGCTGAGGGCGAGTGGTCATGGTTCACTCTGCGAGTTAAAACGGGTGTTTCTATCTCGCGTTCAACTGCAGCTCTCCATGACCAACATCGCTCCGACATCGCCTACCCGTACCCACGATTCTTTGCGTGAGGTGCAGATCCAGTGTGGGTATCTCGAATCCAATCCCTCCAGTGTGCTGTACCGCAGTGGCAAGACAATCGTGTTGTGTACGGCATCGGTTGAAACCAATGTTCCGCCTTGGATGGCTGGTCGTGGCAAAGGCTGGGTAACGGCAGAATACAACATGCTGCCGGGCAGTACCTCGCCGCGAAAGAGCCGCGAACGAGGCGGCAAAGTCGACGGGCGAACGACAGAGATTCAACGACTGATCGGTCGCAGCCTCCGCGCGGTCGTCGACTTGGAAGCTCTCGGTGAATGTTCGATCACTGTTGACTGTGACGTTTTGCAGGCCGATGGAGGTACCCGCACGGCATCGATCACGGGTGGATTTGTGGCTTTGTCGTTAGCCGTCAAGCAACTCGCGTCGTTACCGCCCAAAAATCCAGAAGCTCCAGTGATTGTGCCTGCGAAAGTCTTGCCGCGAACTGTGGCAGCGATTAGCGTGGGCGTGATCGGCGATGACATTGTGCTCGATCTCGACTATCAACTCGACTCCGCTGCTGATGTCGATATGAACGTGATCATGACGGGCGATGGTCGTTTTATCGAGATTCAGGGTACTGGCGAAGAAGCCACCTTCGATGACGAACAACTCTCCAAAATGCTCGCACTGGCAAAGAAAGGCATCCGAGAATTAACGGCGATGCAGGTCTCTGCGATCGGATGATGTGTTGATAATATCAATCGGTGAGGTTGGTGCGTTTGTGCCGAAACTCTTAACGAGCGTCGCTAATAAGATTGCTAAACAACATAAGAAATGGGGTCCAAACGATGGCGTATTTTTACCAACGATTCACGTCAATCCAAGTCATGTTGTGGATTGCCTTGACCGTGAGCGTTGCCACCGCAACCACTGTGATCGCCGACGATTCAACGAAAACCACAAAGAGCGTTGGCGTCCTGCCAGCGGATCAGTTCATCAACCCGATTGGCGAGGGGGCAGATCCCTGGGTCGTGCGTGACCCCCACGCCGCTCGCTATTTATGGTGCGTCTCGCATGGCAACCGTGCGATTTCGATTCAAGCCAGCGAATCATTGACGTCGCTCGGCGTTCGGCACATCATGTGGCGGGCACCCGACAGCGGCCCGTACTCACAACAAGTTTGGGCACCTGAACTTCATTTTCTCGATGATCGTTGGTATGTCTACTTCGCTGCTTCCGACGGCGACAACGCCAATCATCTTGCCTACGTGCTGAAGTCCAAATCGTCCGATCCGCTCGGTGAGTACGAATTGTTCGGACCGTTGGCTACAGGCGGAGGTGCCGATGGCAAGTCACCGAACCTGTGGGCGATTGATATGACGGTGCTGGAGCATGTCGGTAAACGCTACGCGATCTGGTCAGGCTGGGACGCGCCTGGAACGGATCAACAATTCCTGTACATCTCCCCGATGAAATCGCCCACGGAGCTAGCGGGACCGCGAGTTCAAATTTGCGACAATGACGATTTCGACTGGGAACGAACGGAAAGCGGTGAACAAGGGCGGGGGTTGAACGAGGGGCCGCAGGTGTTCAAGTCAGGCGGTAACACTTCGCTCGTTTACTCGTGCGGAGCCTCTTGGTTGCCGACTTACAAACTCGGTTTATTGGAACTGATCGGCGACGATCCGATGCAACCGAGTTCGTGGAAGAAACGTGCGGAGCCGGTTTTTCAAAGCACTGAGGAAACCTATGGCGTCGGGCATTCTTGCTTTGTCCAATCGCCCGATGAAAGTCAGTGGTGGCATGTCTTTCATGCCAAACGCGATCGACAACCAGGCTGGCGGCGTGCGATTTTTGTCCAACCCATGAAAACCGACGAACGAGGTTTTCCACAGTTTGGCCAGCCCGCCCAAGCAGGCGTGCCCCAATCGCGTCCATCAGGTGATCTGGGAAATTCCGAAACCAAGAAACGCTCGCGAGTGAATGATTTTTCTTATTATGGACACCATCAATTTTATGATTTTGACACCGCTGCGATTCGTCTGGGGCGAGTCCCCGACGAGCCTATCAACGCGTACCGCAGCGGCGAAAAGGTAATCTTCGATGTCGAGGCACCGCATGACGTCGACGCCTCCGTGACGATTGACTTTCATGGAGACGCGAACGCTCGCGATGCAGGCATTCTGTTTCGCGTCTCCGGTGCATCGGTTGGATTTGATTCACAGCGAGGTTATTTCGCAGGATTGATCCCCAAGGCTGGTTTGATGATTCTTGGCAAGACGGACGGAACGACCTGGACAGAACTCGCCCGCGCCAAAACCACCATCGACACCAACCGACCGCAAACACTGTCCGCCCAGATTGTCGGTGATGAGATCACGGTTTCGCACGACAAACAAACCTCGCTCACTTTCCGAGATTCCACATTCGCCGATGGCCGCGTCGGGTTACGTGTTGTTGATACTGATGCGACTTTCACGTCAATCGAGATCCAACCGATTGATAACTGAGCCGCGTGCTCTCAGAGACTGACCCGACCAGGGTGACTCGGGCGTGAGCCTCGGCGAGCGACGTTTCGGCACTCGGTGGCAGTCCACGTTGGGGGAACAGGCAGGCGACGCCAGCATTTTCGGCTGACAAAACCGAGGCCACGCTAGCAAGACAGCGTGGTGGTTTCATCGCAGCTTGGTCTTGGTTTATGACGTAGGGGTGTCGCGAAAAATCTCTGAATCCGAAAAAAAACGCGCAACTCTCGTTTTTGCCAGATCCCTTATGAGCGTGATGTCGGGAATCACCTGACACAAAACGTTTCAATCTCAAAGTTTCCTGAGGAGAGTTCAAATGAAGAAGTTAGCCATCGTCTGTACCCTGAGCACCGTTGTCGCTGCCGGATTCCATTCGAGTGCCAATGCCTGTGACCGTGTAGCGTATTCGCCATCGAGTCACGTTGTGTATACCAGCCCCGTGGTGTACACGACGCCGGTCGTTCGCTCAACGTCGTACACGACTCCGACCCCTTCGACGACAACCACCTCGACGACCGTCGTTCGATACACGGCGGCGGCTGCGAAAGTGGTCACGCCCACAGTAGTGAAGCAAGAAGTGGTGGATGTGATCCAGAAGCTGCCTGAAATCGTTCAGGGTTCGATCGTCCACGCTCGTGTTCGCTTTGCGGGCCGTGACGCTGGTGAGGTGACCGTCCTGGCGGGCGGTTTGGAAATGCAGTGCGAAATCGTGGAGTGGACGCCGAACATGGTGACGTTTCGGATGCCACAAATTGACATTGTCAGCGACGTCAATGTCAGTGTGAAGGTGTTTTCAGGCAGTGGCAGCGTGGTGAAGTCGGTCAAAGCACTGCTGATCCCACCGGTCGATTTGCGAATCGAACCCACCGTGACCACGCTGGCTCAAAGCCACACGGACGCTGCTGTTCGATAACCGTTGTGCAAAACCGTTGTACCTACGGAGACAAAATCGCTGCCGCCATTCAGAACAACAGGCCACGAGCAATGTGCCTGATTTCTGCCTGGCGGCTTTTTCTCGTGTAATCAGCACCTTAACACAAGTATTATGGCAATTTTTCTCTGTCGATTAGCCGACCGCTGAATGCTTGCCCGATTTCAGTTGCAGGATGCGGATAGTCACTCGAAACGCTCCTTCTTCCAATCGAATTCAGGATACCCTCATGAAATCGCCACTTCCGGCTATTCTGTTGCAGGGCGACTCGAGGAAATTACGAGCGATCAGCAGAGCTCCGCGCTCGTTAAGACGATCAGTATCCCCAGTAATCACACTTTTGCCAGCGTGCATCGTAAGAACCAAGCTATCTCACCATAGGTCCCAAGAGCCTCCGTTATGTTTTGTCTTACCCGATTGCGAAACTCATTCCTCCCGTCGTTACTCGGCTTGCTGAGTTTATTTTGCTGCGGTCAATCGAACGTCCAGGCAAACGACAATTGGAAACTCTCCTTTAGCAACCAGTACGAAAACTCCAGCGCGGAGGCGCGAGAGTCCGCCGTTTTTTCACCAGATGGAAAGCTGGCGGCCATTTGTTGTCGAGACAAATCAATCCGATTGTGGGATCTTACTACTGGCAAAGAATTGAGGCGGCTTGTTGGGCATGGGGCTCGACCGGTCTGCATGACTTTTTCTCCAGATGGGAAACGGCTTGTGTCCTCTGCCCCCGAGGACTACCCGCGTGCGTCTTTGCACGTCTGGTCGGTGGCTACGGGTGAGGCGTTGTTTGTCGACAAGACCAAACTCCAAAGCTGTGTTGGAGTAGCATGGCACCCGGATGGGAAATCATTCGTCACATCGCTGTCTCATATCGAATTCGACGGGCGAAACGCAGGCTACTCCATTGATTCCTGGGACGCAGAAACGTTTCGACAACAGCGACGAATTGCAACCGTTCAGGGGTCTACAAAGATCCTGATGTTTTCCGCCGACGGACAGAAGCTACTGGCTAACACATCAAGCTGGCCGGCGAATCTGATAGACATTCGCACGGGACAAGTTCAAAGGATTCCGAATTCGTTGCACACGATCTCCATGTCACCCGATGGCAGTCGCCTTGCGGGTACCGACAAACAAGGGAACATCGTCATTCTCGATTCGAAGTCTATGACCGAAGTGCGAAGGTTTCTAGTTCTGCGGGACCACGAGCAGATTGGGCGATTCATTAGAGATTCTGGGTTTGGCAGAGCGTTTTTTCATCCACAGGGCGATTCCATCTTCACCATTAAAAATGGCTTCTGGTCACGCTGGAAACTAGATACCGGCGAACTGCTGCAATGGCAATCTGGATTAGGCAACAATGGCTCTTTCGTCGCGATCAGTCAGGATGGTCGCTTGATGCTGCAAGGGGATGGTACAAACAAGGTCTTTCTCAGGAGAGTGTCCGACCGCCAAATTCTGGCAAGGCTACACCTGTTCGAGCGGGATGGTCACTGGGCAACTGACACACCCGAAGGTTACTTCCATCACAGTGACAGCATTGCACCGCAATTGACCTATGAAGCACGGCGAGTACTTGGCGCAGACTTTCTGTCAACCCACCGTCGGCCTGTGATGGTGGCCCGGCTACTCAATGGTATGTCGGTGGCCGATGCAGAAAAGCTTCCCGAAGATGGTCAACCTCCTGTTATCGAGTTGCAGCTTGTTGAAACCCAACAAGACACTGTGCGTGTCCAGGTCACTGCCCGGTGTACAACCGATGGTGGCGGCATTCGAGATATCTCGATACGAGTCGATGGGCGTGAGATTCGCTCTCCTCAGGCAAAGGGATTGACCATTGTACCCGTTCGCCCGGAAGACTCAGCAAATGCATCGACTTCGATACCCACTTCATCCGCTCTTCCTGCGGAACGGATTTCGTCGGTCGAGGTGCCCTTTCCACCGGGTCGCAACACAGCTCGCATCCAGGCCATCGCCGTCGATTCCTACGGTCAGCGCAGCGCTGTTGCGACGGTCTCGGCAACTCGTCCTCGGCCTGTGCAACCCGTGGCAGGACGCCTGTTTGTACTGGCTGTTGGTGTCAGCGAGTACGATAACCCAAAACTGAATCTCCGTTTCTGTGACGATGACGCCAGCGAACTCGCTACGCAGTTCATAGAGCAAAAAGGGCGAGCATTCGGGGACGTGCAGGTACAGGTCTACACCGATCGCCAGGCGACCGTGACCAACGTTAAGGAAGGACTGGCCTGGTTGCAGCGTTCCTGCACCCAGAGCGACATCGCGGTGGTGTTGTTTTCGGGACATGGCGTGCAGAAAGAACGAGGCTTGTACTACTGCACACACGAAACCAACGAAGAAGGTCTGCAATATACTGCGCTGAACTGGGAATCCGTCGGAGAATCACTGCGGGAAACCAAGGCCCGGCAAATCCTGTTCCTGTCTGACGCCTGTCACGCCGGAGCCTTTGGAAGCACCAAGCTCGCCTCGCAACAATCGCTGGCCAACAGCCTACGTGATGCTGCGGGGGTGATGTTCTTTGCCTCCAGTTCCGCTGATGAACTTTCGATTGAAGATCCACTCTGGGGACATGGAGCGTTTTGCAAAGCGTTTCTTGACGGCCTGGCCGGCGCGTCTGACAGCGATAAAAACGGCAAGATCACAATTCAGGAACTTCGCGACTACGTCTGCAAAGAAGTGCCGATCATGACTGGAGACCGGCAGCATCCGCAGATTCCCGATTTGGGCAACTACGATCCTGAATTGGTAATCGCCGTTGGACCATGAACTTCAGACTCGGTTTGATGAATCTGGCTTTTTCGTTTTTCAATCCACGGGATTCGCGTCACGCGTCACGCGTCTAAAATCATGAACGTCAATCGCATCCCATTACTATCCAACCTGTTACCAATTGTTCGCCGAGCCGCGTTCCTTTGCCTAGCCGCAGACGCGGCGATTGGAGCGACTGGCAACGCCGATGCCGGACTGATCGTAATCCCATTGAAAGACCCCGCTTCCTGCCACGCAACAGTGACCGTGTATCGTACTGTCAAAGTTCCTTGTACCACAAAGCGTCTGGTTCTGAACGATTGTTGACATTGGAAACTTAGAAATTGTTATTAGGAATTTTGGCGCAACTCCATGTACCATTCGCTTCTTAAAGGTGTGAAGCCATGATTGTCACTCCAAACCTTATACTGATCCTCCTTCCAATCGAATTCGGGATATCCTCATGAAATCGCCACTTCCCGCTATCCTGTGGTTATTGCTGCCGCTGACGAGTGTCGCAGCCGAATCGGGTGACGCACTCGACCTGGCAGTTATCGAGATCTTAAAACAGAAATGCACGGTTTGTCACGATGATCGCCCTGGAGACAGCGGCGGCACAGTTGAAAACCTGCTGGACTTGAAGGCCATCTCCGACAGCGAGGCTGGATACATCGACCAAGATGATCCCGGTGATTCGTACTTGGCCACCCTGATTCGCGAAGATCAGATGCCGCTACCGAAATGGAAGGACGATATCCAGTGGGCGGGGCCTCTGAGTGATGCCCAAAAAGCAACGATGTTAAAATGGATCGAGCGCGGCGGGGCGAGCGAATCGTTTAAGGGAAAAACTCGTGAAGTCCGTTCTGACATTTCTGAGCAGCAGCTTACCGAGGCCATTGCCAACGACCTGCTAAAATTGAATGGAGCGGCATTAAAGAATGCTCGTTATCTGACGCTGACCAATCTGCACAATCGCGATTCAGTATCGAGTATTGAACTTGAACTTTATCGCCAGGGCATGGTCAAGATGCTCAATAGCGTATCGCGTTCCAGCGATGTGCTGGGTATGCCGAACGCTCCATCGGTGAATCACGTTGTTGCTGTTGACCGTGCTGCGACGATCTATCGATTCGACCTGCGACATATCGGCTGGGAAGCTGCTGACTGGGAACGCGTGATTCGGCACTATCCGTACGGTCTGATTCAGCGAGATGGGATCGGTAAGTCAATCGGCTCATTGACCGACAGCAGCTTTCCGCTGGCACGTGCCGACTGGTTTGTATTCGCCGTTTCCCAAGCACCGCTGTATCACGAACTGCTGGGCATCGGCAGTTCTCTTAGCGATTTAGAAAAGAGGCTCGGCGTTGACCGTGTCCAAAATATCCGCGACTTCAAAGTTGCCCGAGCCGCGTTTGCGAATTCCCGCGTGTCAGTCAACAATCGACTGGTCGAGCGGCATTTCTTTTCCGGTGGCTACTACCACATCAGTTACGACTGTTTCAGCAATACTGGCAAGTCGAACTTCTTCGAGTTCCCATTGGGTCCCAAGGGCGTATTTGATGATGATGAATTTGCCTTTGAATTCGATGGTGGCGAAGTGATCTTTACGCTCCCTAACGGATTTCAGGGTTACATGCTGGCGACCGCCACCGGCAAACGACTTAGCATCGCACCATCTGCGGTGGTTCATGATGACTCGATGCCTGCGGGGGCGATCCTCAATGGTATTAGTTGCATCTCCTGTCATTACAAAGGTACTAAGCCAGAGAATCCTCAGCAGGCCAAACGACTAGACCAACTGCGTGAGATGGCTCTGGGAAACACTCGGCGGTTCAAGGCTCAGGATCGCGAGCGGATCGATCAGCTTTATCCTGGTGCGGAGCGATTCGGCGAGCTTTTGGAAGCCGATCGATCCTCCTGGCTCAATGCTCTGGAACAGGCTGGGATAACCAGCACGGGGCCTCAGGAGCCAGTGCGAGCGTTGTTTGACAGTTTCACCCGCAATCTGGATTTGGAAGTCGCCGCCGCCGAGTTCGGCATCAGTCCGGCAAAATTTGAGCAGCAGTTGAAACAGGAAAGTGAAACTCGCCAGTTGGCCACGCGTCTTCGTACTCAGGGTGTTCAGCGACAATTGTTTGTGGAAGAGTTTCAGCGCATCGCCGAACTCACTGGCCTGGGCGAACCACGCTCGTTTGAACTGCTGAAAGTGCCCTACTTTGGCCATGACCCGGAAGCTGACTTGAATTTCGCCTCTCACATCCCGACGGACACCACAGCCGATTCAACGCCCACTGCCCACGGAACCTCCGTAGTGATTCATGCAAGCGATCTATTGACTGCCCACAATCAACCTGTCGAATTGAAAGTTTCCATGGGCGAGTTTGCTGATCGCAAGATTTTTGTAAACGACGAAACGATTCCGTGTCGGATTCGAGTGAACCAAGACTGCTTCGTGACCATCCTGGCCATCGATCCGACGGGTGAAGTCTCGTGCTTGTTGCCAAACCAATGGCATCATCAGACCGACGGCGTTCATTGGTGGTCGGAGCTAAAGCTCAAGGCGAACCACACCATGGAGATCTCGCCAAAAACCCTCGGCTTTGAACTGTTCGCTCAACCCCCGCACGGCATCACAACGCTACGAGTCATTGCTACTCGAACTCAGCCATTAAAAATGAAACTGGACGCGAGGTTGCAAGCAGAACTACGCGATCAAGGTGTTCCCTCGCTAGGCTTCTTCGATGCCAAAGGTGCGGGCGTCCGTCAGGGCAACACTGCACAATCCACCACCGCACGTCCCCAGGTCCCGCCGACGCTTACTGACCGCACCTTGCATGAAACTTTTTCACCCAACGACTGGGCCACAGCAGAATGGACGTTCTTCACGCGAACGTTAAAGTAGGTCAAACCGGATTCCACGCTCAAAACAATTTTATGACAGTATCGGACTTGAATATGAAATGGGTGTGACCGGCGTTCCGCCGGTCAACATGATAGCGTCAGTGCGGTGTAGTCGCTGACCATTGCCCGGTTTGTGTGAATGCTCGCAGTTTGTTCTTTGATTCGTTTGCTCTGAAATTC
>JBGSMN010000169.1:0-2353 GCA_041740155.1 Rhodopirellula sp. | reverse complement strand
TCTACAGGAAGTTTTTCTGTGGGAATTCCTGCCACTGCAGCCGCATTTTTTCCCTGGGGACCGGTGGCACTTGGATTGCCTATCATCACCTCTGAGTATTGGCCCTGAGTCACTTCGCTTACGCTAAGGTAGAACGGAGCTAGAATAAGCACAGGCTGCAGTTCGGGTTCTATCTGATATCGTTCTCGCCAATAAGGAAAGGCGGCAATAGCAGCTCGCCGTTCAGATGGCGAGGATCCCATCAGAAAATCACCAGGCGGGATGAGCCGAAACTTCATTCCCAGACTGTTCTCGTATTCCACGGGCAAGTTCAGAAATTGGGCCCATTCCGCTTGTAAGTTTTCAGCTTCGTCAGTCTCGAATGGCGCCGTGGCCATCCGCGGCCCGAGTATCGGAGACTCAACATCCCTCAGGCGGATCCACTTGGAATTGAAGATTCGGGCGTGGTGTCCGTTACCGGAACTGTCATAAGCTAAGTCGCCGGCTCCTTCACTCAGGTGATACACGGCCAAAGTCTGATCATCCACCCTCAATCGACGATCGGGAGTGAAAGTTTCTGTGTATCTTTGTCCTCGGCTAATTCTGATTTCGTCCAGTCGGCTCTTCAGATAAGAGTAAGTCGATCGATGTCCATCTGCCCCATCGGTGTCTGCACCAATGAAGAGGGGTGTCGTCGAAGGGCGTGGGCCGATGGTTCTACGGGAGTCCACCAGCTGCCCGTTCAAGTAGAGCTGCTGCGTCTCTCCATCAAAGCAAAACGCGACGTGGGCATCTTCATGAGGCGAAAGCGAGTCTGGCGAACGGATTTCGGAAGCAAACGCGGTCCCTTGTGAATCGGAACCGTTGACTGTGCTGAGTAGGTGACCATCGCTTAGCGACAATCGAATTCCCTGTGACGGTTTACGCGCAGCACAAATGGATGTGAATATGGTACCCGAGGAATTAGCGTCATCGGGATTGATCCACGCTTCAAATGTGAACGGTCGCAGGTCCCCAAGCAGCAGCGAACGAACTTCCAGGAAATCGCCGTCGCCGTCGAATTGAAGTGCGTGATCGTATTTTGGCGACTGCGCCCACTGGGGAATCGCAGCACGCTCTTCTCGTTTGCGTTGGATAATCGAGGTGATGTCGTCTTCGGTGCCTGAATCCGGAGCACGCACCCAGTCAGCGCCAACCATTGTCCCATCGTGACCATTACCGGAGGCATCGTGTACGATGTCTCCCGAACCTTCGTCGAAGTGGTACAGAGCAAGCGTATCGCTGTCTGAGACCAGTCGACTCGACGGCAGGAAATCGCTGTTGTAGCGAGGCACACTTGACACGCGGAGTTCATCGACCATCCCATCGTAAACGCCAAGGTTGCTCTTAATCTTCAACGGAACATCGCCAAGGTTCGGTGATTCAAGAAGCTGAGTTCCCGCAAAATCTCCATCGACGAACAACGTTTGCATGTTTCCATCAAGAACAACCGCAACGTGATAGGCTCGTCCTGTGACAAGCTTTTCTCGTGTTCGCACTTCGGCGTGAACGGGTTGAAGTCGCGACTCGCGATGAGTACCAGAATCACCAATGCCAAATCGGAATGTGGAATCCCAAATTCCTAAACCAATGCCGTTTGGACCGTCGTAACCGTGGACGATGTTCAATCCGTTTTTTTCAAGACCTGGGGTGATCACTAGTTCAATGGTGAGGCTTTTGTGATCAGCGAGCCGAAGATCAGCAAACTCAACGTGGCTGCCGAGGCCATTGAATTTCAAGGCATAATTCGGTGGCGGTGCGTTGGCATCAATCAACTCTACCGGCAGAACCTGTGTTTTGGCGGCAGCAAAACTCACAGACTGTGAAAAAGGCTTCGATCCTTCTCGGGTGATCTCCAGAGTGTGCTCGGCTCCATCCGCTGGAATGGACAGCAACGGGATATCACCGTCGGCTCCGATCGTTGTCAGCAGCTTGCCGTCGAGGGCGATCACCGCTCCCGACAGATCAGCCTGACCGGGGTTCACTACCAGTGTTGCTGTCGCTGTCAGCAGTGGCAACACCGCAAAATAGCCGCCAGCCAGGATACAGCCCGTCAAACAAACCGCGGCCACTGACCTGAGACGAGGGAGTCGCTGCCTGGTTCGGCGCAACAGCGAAGCCTCTGGTGGCGCTACGACTTTTTCGGCGATTTCGGTTTCTGCAATTTCAGCGGCTTCGAATGCCGGATCCGGTATCAGAGCCAAGCAGCTTTCAAGAATTGCAATGACCTCGAACATCGTTCGTGGCCGCTGACCCGGATCTTTGGCGACCATCTGCTGGTAGGCCGACTCCAGGTCTGTGGTCACCGTCGGGCAGGTATCCAACAGCGATGGGG
>JBGSMN010000017.1:0-8686 GCA_041740155.1 Rhodopirellula sp. | reverse complement strand
GTCAAAGCGGTCGCTGCGGAGTTGAAAAAACGCATCGCCGAACAACGTCGCGCCTCGGAAGCCAAAGGCCTAAAGGAGGCGCAGGAACTGTTTGAAAAAATGGAGCGGCAACTCGACAAAATCACCGGCAGCCAATCGCTCAACCGCAAAGACGCCTTGATCGAACTCAACGAGATCAAAGATCAAATCCAAGAACGAAAGGACCGGATCGGCTCCCCTGATCAACTTCGCAAAACCCTCTCTCAGATGAAAGGACTCGAAGGCGGCCCAGCCGAAAAGATCGCCGACCAAATTCAGCAGGGCGACTTTGGTAAAGCTGCTGAAGAAATTCGCAAACTTGCTGAACAAATCAAAGATGGCAAATTGAGCGAAGAGCAACAACAGAAACTTGCCGAGCAAACCAAAAAACTCGCTGAGCAGATGAATGAGGCCGTCAAGCAGCACGAGCAAAAGAAAGAGGAACTCCAGAAAAAGATCGAGCAAGCCAAGCGGGAGGGACGCAGTGAGGATGCCGCCAAGATGCAGCAGAAACTCAACGAAGCCGAGGCCGCCGATTCACAGATGCAGCAAATGCAAAAAATGGCTGAGGCGATGCAGAACGCGGCCGATGCGATGCAGCAGGGTGACACGAAAGCCGCCGCTGATGCGATGCAGGAAATGAGCGAAGAACTTGGCGAGATGGCCGAAGCCATGGGCGAACTCGAAGATCTGCAATCTGCCCTCGATGACCTTAAACAGTCCAAAGACCAAATGAACTGCAAAGGCTGCAACGGCGAAGGTTGCCAACAGTGCATGGGTGACGGATTCGGTGAGGGCGAAAAACCAGGATCGGGCATGGGCCGCGGTGCTGGCAAGGGCGACCGCCCAGAAGAAGAAGACGACACGAATACCTACGACACTCAAGTTCGTGGGGATGTCAAACGTGGCCGCGCTGTGATCGCTGGGTTTGCGGATGGACCGAACCGCAAAGGCATCACGCGGGAAGGCATCAAGAGTGTGATCGAGTCCTCGATGAGCGAAGAAAGCGACCCGATGGAAGATCAAGTCTTACCACGTGACGAACGCGAACAAACCCGTCAATACTTCGATTCGCTTCGCGATGGAATTTAATCGAACCGTTCTCGCCTCGCGGATCTCGTCCATCTTGACTCTCGCTCTGGTCAGCGGCTTCGTCGGATGGCGTGGCATGTGGTTGGCGTCAGGTGTTCCAGACACGACACATCTGGCCGACGAAGCCCGCACGCAGGTCGGCAGATCAGTCAAAGAACTCGAAAACGCTCCACTGTTAGTCAATCACCGGCTCTCGTTCGCGGCTTACGAACGTGGCGAAGCGTTAACAGGTTCACCCATGACCGTCCTGCCCCAGGGACTCGACGTTTGGGACGACAAGATGCCAGTGTGGGTCACACCGGGCCGAGATGCCGCGCCAGGCTGGAAAGATTGGGACGACAACGGCAACGGCATTGTGGATGACGAGAGCGAACTCGGTGCGGCCTGGAGCGACGATTTCTGTATCGTTCAATTGCCTGGACACCCCACACCTGTGGGCCGAATCATTGACCAGGGCGGATATCGACCCTCTGTCAAAACAGACTTCACTGATAGCGAAATACGCGGTTTGTTACATTCGATCGTCGTACCAATTCGAGAGGATTGAGTGAACGAGTAACCTTTCTCACCAGTAAGATAAACACCTTCATTCAAACTAAATAACTGAGACTTAAGAACATGAAACGGCTGTTATTGAACGTCCACGTTTTACTCTTCACGCTCGTCTGCACGACTGCGATAGCAGCAGAGTTACGATATCAAACGACACCCGAATCGAAGGTGAGCTATCGATTTGAAATTGTCGTTGACGGCGATGACGAAATAATCACGTACACGGGCATGACCCATTACACGGTGCAGGCCGCCGACGACAACCAAGTGCAATTGACCTATCGTGGTGGATTGTCGGAATCCAAGAAACACAAAAACAACAACATGCTCGGCGGCCCGTTTGCACGCGGTTTTCGTCCGCCGTCTTTCCCCAGCCCATTCAGTCGGCCGCAGTTCGCGGGTGTCGGCATGACGACCAACCAGATCACGATGTCGACACGCGGCGAGGTGCTGGCGATGACGGGCGAATCACAATTGCCGTACCTGTTGGGCAACGTCTCGTTGCTGCCTTTCGAGGCACTACCCGAGAACGAGAACGAATCCTGGACAATCGACTCGGGGGTCGCGATCACAAAGAACGAATCAAACAATCGATTTGGCAACCGATTTGGACCGTTCGGCGCAAATCCGTTTGGCGATGCCAACCAAGAAAATAACGTACGCGCCGCTACCGAACTGACCCAGTATCAGATCGCTGGCCAAGACAGCAATCTCGTGCGTGTCAGTAAAAAGTATCAATTGACAATGCCGCCGACCGACAATAATCAAACGTTCGCCATGACGGGCGAAGGAACATGGACGTTTGATCTCAGCGACAACATGCCCGCTTCGTTGGATATGCAATACAAACTCTCGATCACGTCTGGAAACACAAATGTTATCGTGCCGATAAAAGTGAAGTTTGAGCGTGTGTCACAGGAAGAAGTGCAGCGAATCGAGGCCGAAGCGAAAAGAGTAGCTGAGGAAAGATTGTTGGCGGCTAAGAAGGCCAAAGAGGAAGCGGAACGTTCTCTATCAGCCGATCAAATTTCCGATGCCATCTCTGCGTTGAACTCGGGTGACAATGCCGCCATCAAAACTCAGTTAGAGCAATTGGCAAAGAAAGACCTGAAAGAGCCGCACCCTGAAATCGCCGACGCCATCCAATCGCACCTCGACAGCGACGACAAAACGATTCACGCTGCCGCTCACAACGCCATGCTGAGGTGGTCGCCTACCTACAAGAAGGTCCACGATTTGGAAAGAGCATACTCAGGACCGGGCGTGATCGATTCGTCCGGGCTAGAGGTCAACTCGCTGACGCGGTTGTACGTTGGACAAATCTTGCAAGTCCAAGAGCACGGTCATTTTTGGCATCCAGCCGAGATCACGCAATTGAAAGATGACGGCCAAGTGGTCGTGCAGTTTCGTGGTGGCGGACGTCGCACGATCACCGTCGCTCGGCGCAACCTACAGCTCGCTCCTGACGAATTGCCTCAACCCAACCAGCCAGCGTCCGCGCCGGTCGCCTCGGAAATGTCCCGAATCTGGTCAGACAAAACCGGCAAGTTCAAAATTGAGGCAGTTTTATTGCGTATCGAAAATGGCGAGGCGGTGTTGAAGCGAACCAATGGCCGGGAAATTTCCGTGCCAGCCAGCAAGCTCAGTCCTGAGGACCAAGAGTTTTTGAAGAAATGGGAAGCGGAAACGGCGGCGGTTGAGAATCCCTTTGAGTAGCAGCGCTAGCTCATGTTGACGTCTGGCGTTGTTTCCGTCACAACGCCTAAACTCGCAACTCTGCGTTTTCGCCCGATTTCCTCCCACCCGCGCCCTGCTCCTTCATGGCTAAATCGACCAGCAAAAGTTTGGTGATTGTCGAATCACCCGCAAAAGCCCGCACGATTTCAAAGTTTCTCGGGGCTGGTTACCAGGTCGAAGCCAGTGTGGGACACGTCCGCGATTTGCCTGGCGGCACCAAGGATATCCCGAAAAAGTACAAAAAAGAGCCTTGGGCCTACCTCGGCGTCAACGTCGATAAGGATTTTGAACCGGTCTACATCGTTCCGGCCGACAAGAAAAAACAGGTCGACAAGCTCAAAGAGGCCCTCGCCGATGCCGACAGCCTATATCTGGCGACGGACGAGGATCGCGAGGGAGAAGCGATCAGTTGGCACCTGTTCGAGCTGCTCAAACCGACCGTGCCCGTACACCGACTGGTTTTTCACGAAATCACCAAAGACGCGATCCAGCACGCCCTCGACACCCCCCGCGAGATCGATAACGGACTGGTCCGCGCTCAAGAAACGCGGCGGATCCTCGATCGTTTGTACGGTTACGATGTTTCCCAACTGCTGTGGCGAAAAGTCGGTCCGGGGCTGTCCGCCGGTCGCGTGCAGAGCGTGGCGGTGCGTTTAATCGTCGAACGAGAACGCGAGCGGATCGCCTTTCATGATGCGACGTACTGGGATCTCGAAGCGATCTTCACGACCGCCAGTGGCGACTCGCTGCCAGCAACCCTGAACACTGTATCGGGACGCAAGATTCCTGCGGGCAAGGATTTCGATCCCGACACTGGCAAGTTGATCAATCCTGAACTGCTGCAAATGGACGAATCGGCGTCGACCGAGCTTGCCCAGCGGCTGCGAAGTGCTGATTTTCAGGTTACCAAGGTAGAAGTCAAACCGTTTGTCGAGCGGCCCAAAGCTCCGTTCACGACGAGTACTTTGCAACAGGAAGCCAACCGCAAACTTGGCATGACGGCCAGACGCTGCATGCAGGCTGCCCAGAGGTTGTATGAAAACGGCTACATCACTTACATGCGGACGGACTCCACGACGCTTTCAACTGAAGCCATCAACGCTGCCCGCGATCTCGTGCGGAGCGAGTACGGCGAAAGATTTTTGCATGACACCGTGCGAACTTACAAAGGCAAGGTCAAGAACGCGCAGGAAGCTCACGAAGCGATTCGACCTGCCGGTACACCGTTCCGGGTGCCTGCCGCCTTGCAAAAGGAACTCGACACGGACCAGTTCCGATTGTTTGAATTGATCTGGAAACGTACCGTCGCTTGTCAAATGGCCGATGCCCAGAAACAACGCATCAGCGTCACGGTCAGCGGTGGCGATTGCACGTTCTCGGCTTCAGGAACCAGCATCCTATTTGAAGGCTTCTTGCGGGCCTATGTCGAAGGCAGTGACGATCCCGAAGCGGAGCTGGCGGACAAAGAACGCTTGCTGCCGAGCGTTTCAGAAAACGACTCATTGCAAGTCGCCGAACTCGATCCGAAAGGCCACACCACACAGCCGCCGTCGCGGTTCAGTGAAGCCGCGCTGACGCGGACGCTCGAAGAAAAAGGCATCGGACGTCCGAGTACTTACGCATCGATTATCGACACGATTCAAAAACGCGATTACGTCTACAAAAAAGGCAGCGCGCTGGTGCCGAGTTGGACCGCGTTCAGTGTGATCCGGTTGATGGAAACGCATTTTGAGGCGCTCGTCGATTACGACTTCACCGCTCAAATGGAAGATTTCCTTGATACGATCAGCCGTCAAGAAGCTGAGTCGTTGGCCTATTTGAAGGCATTTTATTTCGGCGATGAAGCGGGCGTTGAATTGCCCGCCAATCAGAAAGCCGCCGTTGGTTTGAAGAAACGCCTGGAAGAGAAGATCGAAGAAATCGACCCACGTGTTACTGCCATGTTTTCACTCGGCACACCGACCGAAGGCGAACATCGCGAGGAAGTCTTTGTTCGCGTAGGCAAGTACGGCCCGTTTCTCGAACAAGGTGAACGCAAGGCCTCCATTCTCGAAGGCACGCCGCCCGATGAAATGAACTTGGCCAAGGCAATGGAGTTGTTTGAAAAATCGTCGCGCGAAGACGAACCGCTCGGTGTTCACCCTGAGACCGGCAAGAACATCTACATCAAAGCGGGCAGGTTTGGACAGTACATTCAGCTCGGCGAGAAGGACGACGAAGAGAAACGGAACCAGTCGATACCCAAAAGCATTGAACCGGAGAACGTTGACTTTGAAACTGCGTGCAAACTATTGTTGCTGCCGCGTGATCTCGGCAAAAACCCCGAGAATGATGAACCGATATTGGCGCACGATGGTCGTTATGGCCCCTACGTGAAATGCGGTAAAGAAACGCGTTCACTCCCCGCTGGTGTGTCGCCGATCGAAGTCACTTTTGACGAAGCAATCGCGTTGTTGAAACAACCCAAAACGCGTGGCCGGGCGGCACCGAAAGAACCAATCGTGGCGTTCGACAAGAAAAGCCCGATCACCGATCAAGAGGTCAAGATTCTCGAAGGTCGGTTTGGACCTTACGCGACCGACGGTGAAACCAACGCGTCGATCCCACGCGGTATCGACGCCAAGGAAGTGACTTTCGAAGCAGCGCTGGATCTGTTGGCCGAACGACTGGCGAAAGGGCCATCCAAGAAGAAAAAGAAGAAGGCCGTCAAGAAGAAGACCGCGACTAAGACGACCGTCAAGAAGAAAGCAACGAAGAAGAAAGCTGCGAAAAAGGCTGCCAAGAAAGCTGCCAAAAAGAAAGGCATCATCACGAAAGAATAACCTTGAAATTTACGGACAACGAAATCCAGCTCGCTCATGAACTCAAGGCCGCCGGATTGCCCTGGCAACCGACGCCAGGACATTATGTTTGGGATGGTGATCATTTGATCGAGTGCGGCTCGCCATTTCATGATCGCGTGTTCTTTATTCTTGACCTGAAACATTTTTTACGGCGCAGCGAGACGATGGAGCGGTTGATCGAGGAACTGGTGTGGTTGCCGACTTGGGAGCAATGTCGCGACTTGCTGCGGCAACAAAGATTCAACTCTAGCGAAGTGGCACTGCGGCTATCTCTAACTAATGCGATTGCTGAAGACGATGAGCGGAGTGAGTTGTATCGGATGCTACTTGATTCCTTGAAGGACGATGCGTCATGACACGACTATTTGCTGGCACACCCTTCGACATCCCGCCTGAGTGTGAGCTGTGTGGACGTGTCGAGTCACAGTGCGAATGCACAGCGGCGGAGAAGGCCGCTGCGGAAGCACACCGCCAAACCGAGGCGGCACGAATAGCACCCGAGAAACAAACAGCGATCCTGCGGATGGAGAAGCGTAAAGGCGGACGCACAGCGACCGTCATCATGGGCTTAACCGCCTCGGCCAACGATCTTCCTGCAATACTCTCGAAACTACAAACTGCTTGCGGGGCCGGCGGCACGGTGAAAACTAAAGAAGACTTGATTGAGCTTCAAGGTGATCACATCGCCGCAGCGAAAAAGTATCTGGCGGGTCTCGGATACAAACTACAAAGTCGGTAAACGAGCCTGCGATACGATAGCTGTTCTCTTCATCGGTCGAGGTCAAAAAGTGTCTGCCGCTGTCCCAATAGTAGACAACACCCTCACCATCTGTGGTGTCCAAAAGCAAAGCGTTTCCTCCAGGATCAAATCCAATCGGAATAAAGCCGTTGGGAAGATCATCGCGGAGTTCTTTGACCCAATCTGCAATGTCATTGAGTGTGTTTACACCAAGCAGAATATCAACCAAAGCCTCACCATTACACCCTACAATAACGAAACGCCTGGGAGTTGGAACGCGTCCATTATAAGCAAGTAAGAATCGTCTGTAGTCGTTTGGCAATACGATGCGTAACGATGATTCCAGTTTTGCGATATCGGGTTCAGAAATCACGACACCGCTACCATCAAACGAGTTTTTCATAGTCTGAATTTCCGTTCTTAATCGAAACGCCACCTCGATGCGTAAATCGCCTATGCACCTTGCGTTCAATTTCCTCCATGGTTTTCGTGTTTTCGTGGTGGTGCCACTTGTTTGTACTTTGTACTCAATTTCGGATCGAGCTTAGCCATAGCGTCCGCGTCAGAGAAGTCCGATGTATAATTAACTTTGACGTTAATGTCAATTTTGGCGAACCAACCTTCTGGCCGCATCAATCACGCTGAAGCTTTCATAGCGTCCCGACACTTCCCTAGGTTTGTCATCTGCTCGCTCCCGCATCATAGATAGGCGTGATAATCCGTCGCCATGTTGTCATGTGGCTTTCGACATCCATGCTGACGGTCAATCGCTGCGCAAACCGTCCGTCAAGAAAAGGAACAATCAACAAATTCGTCACAAACTCCGTCCCTGTTTTCGTCCATTTTATTTGCAGCCCTCCATCTTTGAGTACGCAATCTACGACCCCGTCTTTTTTACTCTCGTACACCAACTCCAAAGCTTCATATCCCTCAAGCAAAAACTCGGCATCGTCCTCAACAGGGATGCGAACCTTTCCAGTAGGCACGGGCACCTCAAACCACTTAAAGCCCTTCGCTGTAAGAACACATACAATATCGGAAGGTTCGACGTGGCGTTGAACGCTCTCTAATAGTTCGGTGGTGCAATCCAATACCAGACTGAGTGTATTTTTTATTGCCATTTAATTAATTATGTGGTTTGGGCCGACTGGAAAAATTTGAATAACGTTACCTTTGGGGATTGCAAATGCGTTTGTCGCTTCGCGAATAAATACTCCGCTGCGGTTTGTATGCGGAACAGAGTAGAAAAATGGGAGCGGTGTTGTTTTAATATCTACCCCCTTCCCCTTTTTGTCCCGCGGATTCGATAATTCCACGGTAAAACTCTCCGTCGCTTCCACCCACTGGCCGTCCGCGACCGTGATACTGATGACCTGGTTTGTTTCACCAGGCTCGAACGTGACCGTGCCGGACTGCATTTCAAAATCATCGCCAGAGGTCACGGTGCCTGCAACCGTGACGTAATCGACTGTGACGACTTCAGTCGCAGGATAGTCCAGTGTGACTTCAAATCGGGCGATTGTTTGTTCGCGAGCGATGTTCGTGCTGGCGATCGAGATGGTGGGCAGGGACGCGACGCCCATCAGGAACGTAACACGGTAATCGCCCATGCGATCCGCTCCGTCCTCCACGCTCGTTGAGTTCTCGCTCAGTGGACTGTAGTGGGCATTGGCTGCCGAACTGATCCAGATGTAATAGGTACCGG
>JBGSMN010000147.1:0-19859 GCA_041740155.1 Rhodopirellula sp. | reverse complement strand
GGTTTCCGAACTCGGCAAAGGCAGCACTTTTACATTCACGATCGCGACCGGAAACGTCGCCGATAGCCGACTGGTCGATCCCCAAACGATCGCGGTGAACGACAACTCGCATGATCGCGATCTCTCATCGACACTTCGACTCGATTGCAACGTGCTTGTTGTGGACGACCGCCGCGACATTCGATTTTTGAGCAAACACATTCTCACCAAAGCAGGTGCGACGGTAAATGAATGTGAAGACGGACAACAAGCCGTCGACTACATTCGCGACAAACTCGATCGAGCCTCACCACCGGACCTAATTGTCTTGGACATGCAGATGCCCAACCTCGATGGCTACCAAACTGCAGTGGCACTACGACGTCTGGGCTTTGCCGGTCCGATTATCGCGCTCACCGCCGATGCAATGCAGGGCGACATGAACAAATGCCTCGAAGCCGGTTGCAACGATTACTTGTCAAAACCGATTGACCAAGACCAGATGCTGCAAAAAGTGCTTCATTACATTTCTCTCAACCGACCAGAGTAGAACAATTGTCGCGATTGTTCTTTCACGCTGAACAATTGGGACAATTGTACTACACTCACTGACTGCCATCATGGAACCTTTCACCACTGACGAACAGCGCTTACGCTTGGCGGTCTCACTTTCCGGCTTGGGATTAGTGGAGATTGACTATCACTTGAACAGTGCCATCGCTGACGAGCGAGCTGCGGAGATATTCGACTTGCCCGCCGGTGTCGCCGTCAGTCGTTCGGAATTTCACAATCGCTTCCATCCGGATGACCGAGTGATGATCCAGCGGAATATCGACGAGTCTCTGCGCCCTGGCAGTCTCGGCCAATTCACGATGGATTACCGCGTCGTGCATGGCAGCGGAAGTATCCGCTGGATCAACGTTCGCAAGCAAGTTTCGTTCGTCGATGGAAAGCCGATGAAAGGACTGTTGGCAGCGATCGATATCACCGATCGCAAAGCGTCCGAATCTCAGATGCACCAGTCTCACGAGACGTTTCGGCAAGTCGTTGAAGACAACCCGTTCGGCGTGTACGTGATCGACGACGATTTCAAGTTTTTATACGTTAGCGAAGGGGCCGAGGAAAATTTTTCTGACATGATGCCACTGGTCGGACGCGATTTTGCCGAAGTCATCCAGGAAATGTGGCCGGCGCCATTTGCTAGCGAGGCGATTGCGCAGTTCACTGAAACGATGCGAACTGGAGTGGCTTATACCGCACCGCTGTTGATCGAACAACGCGCCGATCGTCGCGTGGTCGAGTCGTACGAGTGGAAGATCAAGCGAATTTCCCTGCCCGATAATCGTTATGGCGTTGTGTGCTACTACTACGATGCAACGGAGCGTCAGCAGTTCGAGCAATCGCTTGAGCGAGCCAAGCAAACGGCGGAAGCAGCGAGCCGTTCACGTGGCGAATTTTTAGCTAACATGTCGCACGAAATCCGCACACCCATGGCTGCCATTCTCGGTCATGCCGAGATTTTGAAGGACCACTTGAAAGATCCAGACAACTTGCAGCTTGTCGACACCATCCGGCGCAACGGAAGTTTTCTGCTGAACATCATCAACGACATTCTGGACTTATCGAAGATCGATGCTGGCAAAATGGAGATTGAAAAGAAACCCGTGCGACCGGACGCGATCGTCGGTGAAGTCCGGTCGTTGATGGACGTGCGAGCGGTTGAGAAAGACTTGCCGCTGAAGATCGAGTTCGCCTGCCCGATCCCCGAAACAATCGATACCGACGCCATTCGCTTACGACAAATTTTGCTGAACCTTGTCGGCAACGCCATCAAGTTCACCGACGCAGGCGAAGTCCGCTTGGCAGTACGTTACGATTCCAAAGTTCTTCATTTCGATGTCATCGACACCGGTTATGGCATCGCAGCAGACAAGTTACAAGTGTTGTTCGAGCCGTTCGTGCAAGTCGACAACACATCGACGCGCAGCTTCGGCGGTACGGGTCTCGGTCTCGCGATTTGTCGACGTTTGGCGCATGCGCTCGGCGGAGAGATCACCGTCGACAGCACTTTTAGCAAAGGCAGTCGGTTCACACTGTCACTCAGCGCTCAGCATCCGGGCCAGCTCATCGAACCGAACTTGAACGTCGCGCCCATGACTGAATTGCCCAACCAAGACATTGCCATCACAGCGAACGTGTTAGTCGTCGACGACCGACGTGACATTCGCTACCTCGCCCAGCACTTCATCGAAAAAGCGGGCGGCACCGTCTTCACCGCAACCAACGGTCAAGAAGCTATCGACTTCATCACCTCCACCACATCACCGCGCATCGACATCATCGTGATGGACATGCAGATGCCCGTGATGGACGGTTACGCCGCCGCGAGGGAATTGCGCCGCCGCAACTGCGGGCTCCCAATCATCGCCCTGACCGCCAACGCCATGAAAAGTGACCGTGACGAATGCCTCGCCGCTGGCTGCACCGACTACACGACCAAGCCACTCGATCAACACAAGTTGATTCAAATGATCGCTCGGCTGTCCGCTTGATTGTGGCAGTCCGGCCAAGAACCGGGATCAAATGAGCTGACGTGAACCAGTTCAGCAGCGCCACATAGTCTTCGTAGTTCTTGCCGCTACCCCATTCGATACGTTCCGTCCCTGGTGGACCCTACAAGCCAAGCCGATCGGCAACTGCTAACAAAAAAGCAGTAGCGACTGCGAATCGCACAAAGAGGTTCGCGACTCGAATGCCTAGCGTAGTGGGCGAGGCTACGAGTCACGGAGTGCAGGACTCGCAATCTCGTCCACTTCCACAAAAACTCTATCAAGCTTCATCACCGACTACTTGGCGCGATATCCGTAAGCGTGGCGGATGTACGCACGGTCGGCGTCATAGTCGCCGTCGTACTCGTTGCGGAGTCGCGCGTCGACGTCGTTGCTCCACTTCGGATGGTCGGTTCCCAAACGACGCTGGGCGGTGTAGCCAAACCGGAACGCTTGCTCGCGGTTCTCAAAGGCGTTGTCTGACCCAGCCATTTGCTTCAGCGTGTCATCGACATCTTGATCCATGTCGCGTGCGGTGTCGGAGCCAAAGTCGGCTTTGGTTTGTTCCCAGTCATTGGCGAACGCTTTCTTGATGCGATCCCAGGTGCTCATGTCTTCATTGGTGTAGGAGTAAGTTTTGGTAGCCATCGGAGTGTTCTCAATGATAGGGAAAGTTTGGTTCAATGTCGTGCTCGCCTCCGGCGTGCATCGTGTGAAATTCCCGTCGGAGACGGGAGCGACAATGAATTTGCAAACGGTGCGCCGTTCGATTAACGAAGGAACGAGATTCGCTCAAACTGTCTGACTTCGTATTGGATTTCGCCAAAAAATCCTTGCTGCTGGGATTTCTTGGCGAAATCCACTACGTTGGCAATTTTCCAAACAAACGAACTTACACACATGCTGATCTACCCTGCCCTAGCTATCGCGTTGTTCCTGATTCTCACAGCCTTCGCACCGCTTTCGTCGGTGGATTGGTGGTGGGTCCGAATTGGCGATTTCCCGCGCGTTCAGCTTCTTGTCGCCTATGTGATCTGGCTGGTCGTTTTATCCTTTTTGCACAAGCACCCCTACGTGAAACCAGCAGCG
Source organism: Rhodopirellula sp. (assembly GCA_041740155.1). Lineage (GTDB taxonomy): Bacteria > Planctomycetota > Planctomycetia > Pirellulales > Pirellulaceae > Rhodopirellula. Next base: position 16,242 of record JBGSMN010000147.1, on the reverse strand, counting down.
GTTTTGTTGGTGCTGAGCGTGTGCATCCAGTTTTATTGGATCTTTCCTTATCTGCCAGTCGCCCCGTATCAGGTTCAGTGGGCCAAATCGAATGATCCAGATGCCCGAATTCAGATCCTGACCGCAAATGTTTTACAAGACAACGAAAATGCCCCGGCACTGCTAACGTTGATCAAACAGCAATCACCAGACGTTGTTGTGTTGTGCGAAGTCAACGGGCGCTGGATCGACGACATTGCACCGCTACGTCAGCAGTTCAAGTACCACATTGAGCATCCGCTTGAGAACAAGTACGGCATTGTGCTGTATTCGAATCTCGAAATCGTCTCCTCAGAAGTTAGAGCGATGGTCAAAGAGACAATTCCGTCGATCGACGCCGTGATTCGACTGCGTTCTGGGCATCCAGTCAGACTGTTCGCAGTCCATCCCAACCCACCTCGGCCCGGTGAGGATACGACAAAGCGTGACGGTGAGTTGGTCTTGGTGGGACGAGAAGTCCGCGATAGTGAAAGCGTGATTGTACTGGGCGACATGAACGACGTTGGTTGGTCGCGCACCACGGACCTGTTTCAAGAGGTTAGCGGGCTGCTCGATCCGCGCAAAGGTCGCGGCATGTTCCCGACGTTCAATGCCAAATCACGGATTTGGCGTTACCCGCTCGACCACCTGTTTCATTCTGAAGATTTCCGAGTCGTAAAGCTGCAAACACTGCCTGCGATCGGCTCTGATCACTTGCCACTTTCGGTCGTCCTCAGTCACGAACCCGATGCGAAGGCGACGCAATCGGCCCCCGAACTCGATGCCGGAGATCGCGAGGATGCAGTGCAAGCGGTTGAAGCCTTGAAGGAGCCGGGTGCGTTGGAACAGCCTCCGGAAGAGTAGCAATTGGTTAGTGGACGCTAAAACTCCGAAATACCGAGGTACATTTTGATATCGGCTGGCACCACATCAAACCACACTGGTTCCTCATCGACCACTTCACCGTCGAGTGTGAATCGCATGTAAGGTTCTGAGTGAAGTAGCAGCGAACTCACTTGCCGAAAAATGACTCGCTCACCCTCCAAAAAATTATCGAGCAAATTGTTGGCTACAATTTGAAACATATCACCGACGTCACCATCGCAATTGATGACGACGTCGATCAGCCCGTCGATCGGCGACGCTTGGGTGCGACCGTGATTCTTCCTGCATTGATCTTGCCATTGGCTACCAGAACCGCCCCGCGATCAAGGTCTGGGAATATCTCGCCGTCACAGTTCGCCGTGATACGAGATGTTTTCATGTTCGGCAAATTGTCAACCACACCGCGAATGGATCAAAATCGCCCCCAGCGTGACACGACTAACTCGTCCGTCTTACCAGTGAGCATTTCCGGATTCTGTTCACGATCTCGAAGTGTTTCCCGATCGGGCGCTCGACGATCCACCAATTATACTGCGTCGCCCACGTAGGCAACAGCTTATTGCGGTCGCAAGGCGGCAACACGACGACATGAACTCGCTGCTTAGAATTTGTCGCTTAGTATTTGTCCCAGCCAAGGAGGTCCGCAAAGCGGGTTGATCGTCACTCATCTGCTTGGGTCGTCTTAGTTGGGGTCCGGCCTTTTACGCAATGTTGCTTGTTGACCGTTCTCGCAGCAACCTCCTGCGCGGTTTCTGCCGACTTGCCACGCTCAAGCTGGCTGTCCTTGATGTGCTCGTACTGTCGTCCGTCTTTGTCGGACCATACAGGCGGTTGATTCTCCATTGTCGCCGCACGCCTGAAGCGTGCGTACTCTTAGCACGCCGGAGGCGTGGGGCGACTATGTTCAGACCACCGGTCCACGGCGACCCATCACCAGACCGATGATGAACAGCACCAGGAACACCACAAACAGGATTTTCGCAATCGTCGCTGCGGTACCAGCGACAACGCCAAAACCGAGTACACCAGCGATCAGCGCGATAACCAGAAATGTCAAAGCCCAGCCTAACATGGCAATCTCCAAAAGTTGAAAGTGGTTGTATCGCATGAGGGAACATCAACACTCATGCGGCTGAAGAAATGTCGATGCGATTACCGTGCCAAAGAGGCACGCAAAGTGCATATGTAGTGGAAGAGGTTACGAGTCCTTCGTTCAACAAGTCAGAGCTGGGTACACGAAACCTCGTCTATTACCAAACCACTCACGCAAGGGAAACACGCTTATGTTCACTCGACTCCTCACATCGACAATGCTCGGTATCGCCTTGTTCACATCCTCAGCTCACGCGGAAGATAAAACCAACAATACAGCAATCGATAAGCTGCAAGGCCGCTGGGAGATCGTCAGTAGTGTGAACCAAGGCCGAGAACTATCGCAGGCTGAAGTTGACGGCACTTATGTCACGATCACGACCAATACGATCACCACTTACGACCGCGACGAGCAGCAGCGTTACCAAGCTGTATTTCGCATCGACGAATCGAAGAACCCAATGCACATCACAATGACCACGGCTCAGAAAAAGGCTCCGACCAGCGGTCTCGAAGCTTCAAAACCGCCCGCCAGCGCAGTAGCGGCAGGCATCTTGCAGTTCGATGGCAACAATAAATGGCAGCTCTGTTATGCATTGCCCAGAGCGGATCGCCCTGAGAAGTTCGAGTCGCCTAAAGGAAGCAAGATCATGCTTTTCAGCTTGGAGAAAAAGCAAGGTGATCCGGTTCCCGACGTGCTGAAAACGGATTCGACCGATCTGAAATAGTCAAGGCACCAATCGAGACCATGTCTTTAGACTGTGGAATCGCTCTTCGTCGAAGATGATCTGCACAACACTCAGGACGCGCGACATGTACTGCACTGAGTTTGTATCGAGGTACCAGTTTCTCGGCTGGATGTCGCAATCGGCGTCCCGTGCGGAAGAGCTTGCAACCTCGTCCGCTACGATAAGGGGTTCTGGCAAAATCCACTTCCAGTCTTCCGGCATACCATTTGCATCCGACCTAGTGGGCGAGTTCATGAGTCCCGTATGTCACGACTCGTAACCTCGTCCACTGCCAGAACTTTCACTCCTCGCACCCAATCTCTCAAAAATGGAATCGAAAATGGATACGAAACAAGAATACAACACGTCGGCGGACTCGGTCATGGGTCAGGTCGCCGACTACGCAAGCGAGGCAGGTCAATCGATCCGCGAGGGCTACGACGCGACCGCTGCTCAGGCCCGTCGAAGTTACAACGCTTCCGTGAGAAGCATGTCACGTCACCCTCTGGAATCTGCCGGAGTCGCGCTGGGTGTAGGTTTGTTGATCGGCCTGTTCGTCGGTGTCTCGATCGGCGCGCAGCGCGAGCGAGAGTTGTCATGGCGCGAACGCTGGTCGCGATGAACGCTTTAGGTCAAAGATATTGCTGCAACACAGGTGGCGCGTCGGCGACAAGTGTTGTTGGGTGGATGCTTGTTACGAGTCCTTCCGCAAGACGAGCTGCGAAGCACAAACCATTACTTCGATTGCAATATCAGCAACAATCGCGCGTCCCTTTGCCGACCATACGTCGGCGAAGGACCACACAGCAATCCACTCCATCCAAAACAGAAAGTTGTCTTTGTTGGACGACTCGTTCCAATCAGCACTGAGCAGGAACAAATACCCGCCCATCGCGGTCATGCAGCAAAGAATCACCAGACCACTGGAACGGTAAATGAAGCTTCTTTCTCGCAAATGTGGCTCTTTTTCCAAATGTGAATCGCGGGGAAAAAGTTACACGGAGTAGAGGAGAAGCGATGAAAAGAAAGAGTAGTGGACGAGGTTACGATTCCCGTGCTGCAATGGGACTCGCAACCGTAGCTCGGACGGTAGCTTTGGTACGTGTTCCTGCGCGTGAGCAGCCTGCTCAGCAGATTGAGCGAACCAGAGAGTTGCGGCGGCTGCAGCAACCATGAGTGTATTTTTCAGTGTGATCATTGTCGTTCCTCATCGAACCTCGTCATCTCGTTCACTACACCTCGTCCACTACGAAAACGTAGTCGCGATATGGTACGTAAAATGCGTCGTCGAATAGCTGCATTTCCATATCCCGATTGAAAAAGGCAAACATGGCGACACTTATCACAGGAGCATCTTCAGGAATTGGCCTTGAACTAGCTAAGCATTTTGCCGCCGATGGTGATGAAGTTGTCTTGGTTGCGCGTAGCGAAGACAAACTTCACGAACTCGCGAAGCAACTTCGTTCAAATCACAATATTACGGCGACTGTGCTCAGCGCAGATCTCGCCAAGCCCGACGAAGTTGATCGTCTTTTTAAAGCGATTGAAGCACAATCTATTCAAGTTGATACGTTGGTCAACAACGCTGGCTTTGGAGCGCTCGGAAAGTTCGCTGAGCAGCCAACGGAGCGGCAGACGAACATGTTGATGGTTAATGTCGTCGCGCTCACGAGGCTGACGCATCTGTTCCTTCCTGGCATGATTGCTCGGCGGAGTGGCGGCGTCCTGAATGTCGGCAGCACAGCGGCATATCAAGCCGGGCCGAACATGTCCGTCTACTACGCCAGTAAAGCCTACGTGCTATCGTTTACCGAAGGTTTGCGAGAAGAAGTCGCTGGCACCGGCGTTAACGTCACGCTCTTGGCTCCGGGGCCGACAGAGACCGGTTTCGGCGACGATTCAGGGATGGGTAAATTTGACTTTTTTAAGTCGGCAGCGATGACGGCTGAGGCTGTTGCCAAAGCTGGTTACGACGGCTACCGCAACAAGCAAGACATCGTCATTCCCGGTTGGCGGAACCGGCTGATGGTCACTGGTGTCGGATTCTTACCACGATTCGCCACACGCAAGCTGGTTGCGAAATTGCAAGGAGTGTAGTGGATTTCGCCAGAAATCCTTGACGGAATTGGAATTCTGGCGAATCCCGCAACATCGTTCAAAACTACATCACACTCAAATCCATACTCACATGACCACCCACGCCTTACCTCGTCCTAAGCGTCCGTACTGGAAACGTGTAACAACCGTGATGAAAGAATGGTTGCGAAGCCCGTCGCAAGTCGCTTCGATCATACCGAGCTTCCCTTTCTTGACCGAACAAATTGCTGACCGAGATTGCGTTCGCTCAGCAAGACGGATCGTCGACCTTGGGCCAGGTACCGGCGGAACCACCGAAAGTTTGCTGAAGCATGCCCGCCTGGATTGCCGAGTGCTTGCACTTGAGAAGACCGCTGGCTTCATCGAACTGCTGCAAGAGATCGGCGATCCACGGCTGATGGTTACCCAAGAGGATGTGGTGGGCCTCGAGCGCGTGCTCATGATGCATGACTTCGAATCGCCTGATGTCATCGTGTCAGGCATTCCGTTTTCGTCGCTCGATCCAGAGGTTGCCGAATCGACGATCGGAGCCATACACCGGACGCTGCCCAGCGGCGGAAACTTCATCGCTTATCAACTACGAAGTCACGTTACCACTTACGCCGAACCGGTGTTCGGAAAGCCATCGGTAAGTTTCGTACTGCTCAATCTGCCGCCGCTGCGAGTTTTCACGTGGACAAAATCCGACGAGCCGTAGTGGACGAGGTTACGGGGCCGATCGGTTTGCTTTCCCTAGCATCTATTGCCTTTGCGAGCACAAAGTCTTAACACCCCACTTTCACTCCTCGAAGATATGCTGTTGAATTCTTTTTTGTCAACAAGTTCAACGCGCGAACTCGATTGCGAGTTCGATTGTCGAGGAGGTTTTTCTCGCAATATTTTGTAAATCGTTGCAATTTTCAATTTTCGGACGGACACTAACCACACGTGACTTCCTGATCCTTGATTCGTGTAATGTAGGCGGCGAAGTCTGCGTCTTCGCCTTGGAGCAATTGCGGCAACGCTGTTCGGAAGTCTTCTCGCCGACACCATTCTCGCATGAAGTCGTCCCACGAGAGCCATCGGCGGTGCTGGTTTGGAGTCATTTCATCTTGATAAGCAGTCAAGTAAGCTCGCTCAAAAAGTGATATCAAGATTTCGAACAGCACCTGCATTCGCTCTCGCTGTTCGTCTGTCAGATTCGGCGTTGCCGTTTGGGTTCGAAGCTTTAGGTCTGGATGCTTGAGAACAATTTTCAGAAAATCGATGTAGGCATCAGAGAGCAGCTGGTAGACTTCTTCGTCTTCATTGTCGCGCTCCTTGCGCTGTTCCAATACGAACGTATAGATCGCCAGCGGCAACCCAAATACGGTGATGACGTTGGCGCTGACTTGCCAAAATTCTGAAAGGTTCATGTTGTAAGCACGTCTGGTGAAGTAATTCGGTTTGTTAGCCGTTCGGGCGATCGCGGGCTGTTGATTTAGTCGATTAACAGTCAGCCACAGGCGTACTTTCTGAAGTAAGAGTACACCTCTGGCTGATTGTTAAACAAAAGAGAAGTGGGATTCATCTGAATCAACAGTCAGATAGCCAGAGCTCCCACGTAGTTGGGGCGATCGCCCGAACGGCAAATTTAGCTAAGCGGAAAAAAATCACCAGCCGTGCTTACCACCAACGCATTGAAGGCTTATTACTGGACAACTCTCGATGGCTGTAACCTCCTGTAAAATCACCTGCCGGAATTGTAGCTGACGACCAAGTAAATAGTAGCCGTTTTCCTTGCTGGGAATATCCGATACCCATGTTCCACTGTCGCAACATCCATGAATCCGATTGGCCGACTATCCTTCGCATTCAAAGTGAGGTCTATTACGCGTTCACTCCCGAATCAGAAGTTGTGATGCGATCGAAAGCAACCTGCGGTCCTCGCACCTCCTTCGTAGCTGTCGATCAGCAGCTTGCCGTGGTTGCCTACTGCCTTGCCCACCCCTATCTACCGAACCAAGTCGCTGTACTTGGTAGTGCGGACTTGAGTGATGTTGAACCAACGGACAACCTGTACTTGCACGACCTCTCCGTTCGAAAAGTATCCTCTGGCTGCGGAGTAGCGCAAAAAATGTTCGACCACCTTATCACCATCGCTCAATCCAGTGGCTATCGAAAGATGTCCCTTGTCGCTGTTCAACAAGCTGCTGGGTTATGGACGAGAATGGGCTTTACTCCAGCCAATAATGTGACAATCAACGATTCGTACAACGGCGAGGCCACCTTCCTGACCTGTCGACTCTAAACCTTCAACTTTAATTTGCAAACGTCCCAACATGACTTGGCGAGACTGGTACGATGCCCTCGATAAACCGACGTGGACTCCTGAACCGTCGACGATCGGTCTGATCTGGCAGATTCTCTACCCGATCATCCTGGTCACGTTCGTCTACGTTTTTTACCGAGTTGCCCGCAAACAGATTCCGTGGACAGTCGCGATCCCGTTCGCAATCAACCTGATCGCCAACATTGCCTTCACCCCGATCCAATTCGGACTGCGAAACCTGCCACTTGCCGCCTTAGATATCGCCATCGTCTGGCTCACAATTCTCTGGGCTATGAAAGTCATCTGGCCCCATCACCGCTGGATCGCTTTAGCACAAATTCCGTACCTGATCTGGGTCACCATTGCGAGCATACTGCAATTCACGATCACTTTAAGTAATTGATGCAGAATTTATCCGAATCCAGCGCACTCGAGCACGCAAACGATCAACTTCACGACGACTCACGCGAGTTAACCTGCACTCACCGGTCAGATCACGAATATCGAATCGGCCGATCTTGACATGCACCAATGGACTCGAGATGTCGTCATGACTCAGCTTGGGTTTGGCTCGGTTGGAACAGGGACCTTTTGGACCCGAAAACGGCAGGACATCTTGTCAGATGGCCAAGGTTGACCACCGGCCTCCGTCGCGTCGCGCGGTGAAAGTGTCACACTGCGACGGCCTCGACCGGTATAAAGTTCAACTTGAGTAGGCACAGTCCATTGCCCGTTTTCAAAACGGGCTGTTGCAGTTTGAATCGTACCGTTGGAGTAGCTTCTGCGAGTCTGGCCTGAGATGGAGGCGAGAGTGAACAGCCAGTCGCCTTCTGTGGTCGGTGGCCTTTCAGCGCCAAAGGAATCAGGAAAGCGAAACTCAACCTCAAGGTATAACTCCCGTCCATCGATCGTGGGCGGAATATCAGTGACTCACTCGCACGATTACCGATTCAATTTGGATTGTTCTTCGAGCTGAGGCAAGGGGCTCTGATGTTGGCGACGGTAGTTCGAGGGACTTTGTCCCATCTGTGTGCGGAAGGCGCGGGTGAAGTGAGCGTGGTCAAAAAAACCACATGCTTGCGAAAGACTGGCGATCGCAATATTCACACCCGCGAAGATTAAGCGCCATGAATCGGCCAGCACGGTCTTTTAAGAAGAACGAGACGTCAGGCATTAGGTCAAAAAGTGCGATCAATGGTGCCGCTGAGCCAACTTGGTTAAGAAATGCTTGTTTTTCTGCGTCGATATTCATGCCGCGATTTTACAATTTTTTGCTGTTCGCATGCAAGACAACGAATCGAGATGACATTAACCTATTGAGCATCTTCCCTATGTATCCGATGGGTCTTTAGAAATATGAAGCCTGCGATTTTCTGTCTCCTTGGTTTCTTCGCATCCGTGTGCCAAGCCGCCGAATCGATGCAGTTCGCACGTGACGTGCTGCCTATCCTTTCCGCCAACTGCTTTGCTTGCCATGGGCCTGACGAACATGAACGTCAAGCGGATCTGCGACTCGACCTCGAGGGCGATGCGAAAGCTGAGCGAGCGGATGGCCCCGCGATCAAACCCGGAGTGATTGACGAAAGTTCCATTGTCGCTCGCATGACCTCTGATGATCCCGAACTGGTCATGCCACCGCCCAAAGCCAATCGCCAGCTAAACCCTGAGCAGATTGAAGTGATTCGGCGCTGGATTACTGAAGGAGCCAAATGGCAAAACCACTGGGCCTTCGAACCGATCTCCCGACCCAAGGGAACGATCGATGACGCGATCAAGATTGAACTTGCTAAGAAATCGCTTTCGATGAAGCAAGCTGCTGCACCGGAGTCCCTGGTACGCCGACTGTCACTCGATTTGATTGGCCTGCCTCCCACACCTGAACTCGCAGATGCGTTCGCGCGAGACGCTTCGTCTGAGGCTTATGAACGCTTGGTTGATGATCTGCTCAATCGCTCCCTGTTTGGTGAGCACTGGGCTCGCATGTGGCTGGACCTCGCCCGATACGCCGATACCAAGGGTTATGAAAAGGATCTCGGGCGTACAATGTGGCCTTATCGTGACTGGGTCATCAACGCGTTCAATCAAGACATGCCGCTGGACCAGTTCACGATCGAACAACTCGCAGGCGACTTACTGCCCAATCCAACGGAAAGTCAAATCATTGCGACCGCGCTGCATCGCAACACGATGGCGAACGATGAAGGTGGAACTGATGACGAAGAGTTTCGTAGCGTCGCCGTGAAAGATCGAATCGATACTACCGTTCAAGTGTGGATGGGACTTACCATGGGATGCGCTAAGTGCCATACCCACAAATATGATCCGATTTCTCACAGCGATTATTACCAGTTCTATGCGTTGTTCAATCAAACGGAGGACGCCGATCGACACGACGATGAACCGAAGTTTCGTGTGATCAGTGAACAACAAAAAGCAGAGCAAGCAAGGCTCAAGGCGGTTGTCAGTGAGAAACGCGAAAAGGTGAAAAAAGCCGAAGCGGAAGCGACGTCGAAAGCAGATACAAATTGGACTCCCGCAAAGGTTCTAGCTTCCAGTTCGCTGAGTAGTGCAGCTTTGGTTGCTCAGCCCGATGGCTCGATCAAGGCTGGAGGTGAACCAAGTCCGACGGATACTTATGACATGACTCTTTCGCTGGCGCCCGGGCGTCACACCGCCATTCGACTCGAAGCGATGTTAGCGGCTTTCCCCGATGGAAAGCTGGGCGTGGGGCGAAATCCCGATGATCCCAATTTTGTTGTCTCGGAGTTCGTGGTGCGACGGTTTGAAGGCGAACAAGCGACGGATCTGAAGTTCACAGGCGCCCGTGCGGACTACTCGCAGGGCGGTTGGCCCGTCGAGAATGCGATCGATGGTGATGACAAAACCGGATGGGCCGTCAGTCCACGACAACGAGAACCTCACGTTGCCATCTTCAATTTCGTAGAAGCACTCGACCTAGACCACGAAACGACCGTTCGTGTGTCGTTGACACAAAATTATGGCAATCGACTTGTACTGGCAAACTTTCGACTCAGCACCAGTGCCATCGATCCGCAGAGTTTGACGCTGCAACCCGATACACCTGAACTTCGAAGTGTTCGCGACGAGTTCACGGAAGCGGAGTGAAGTTTGAAGACGCTCGAAGATTCGTTTGCGATGCTTCCTGTTCTTCGAGAGTTGCCATCCGATAAACAACGCGTCACCACGATTCACAAGCGAGGCAATTTTCTTGATCCAGGCGATGAAGTGTCGCCGGACGTTCTGACCCACTTCGTACCATGGCCCGATGGCGCTCCCCGAAATCGCCTGGGTGCTGCGCAGTGGCTTGTTCACAAGGACAATCCGCTTACACCTCGCGTCTGGGCAAACCGTGTTTGGGCTAGGCTGTTTGGAATGGGCATCGTCGAAACCGAAGAGGATTTTGGGGCGCTCGGATCACCCCCATCCAATCTTCCTTTACTTGACTTGCTGGCGGCAGACTATCGCGATGGCGGATGGTCGCTAAAGCCGTTGATCAAATCGATTGTGATGAGCGACGCATATCTCCAAGCGTCCCATATCGAGAGGAAGGACGTTGAGTTAGATCCTCGTAACGTATTGATTTCCCGGGGTTCTCGCTATCGGTTAAGCGCCGAAGTTGTCCGAGATCAAACGTTGGCGGTTGCAGGTCTTTTGTCGCTGAAGCAGGGCGGCCCCTCGGTCATGCCACCGCAGCCTGCGGGCCTTTGGCGTTCCACGTACAACGGCCAGAAATGGGTCGATGCGGAAGGCGAAGATCGCTTTCGCCGTGGTCTGTATACCTATCTCAAACGCACCACGCCTTATCCGTCATTGACAACCTTTGATGCAGGCAGTGGTGAGGTGTGTCAGGTGCGTCGCATTCGCACGAACACTCCGTTGCAAGCGTTGATCACGTTGAACGACCCGGTCTATCTCGAAGCGGCAGCGGCGTTTGCCAAGCGGATGACGATGGCTGCCGACGATGACGAAACGCGTGCGCTACACGGTATGAGACTTGCGCTCGTAAGGACGATCGACCCTGCTGAAACAAAACCGTTGATGATGATGTTGCATGATTCACATGCTGCGTTCAAAACCTCTCCAGAAAAGGCCGATGCGTTGATTAAGGCCAGTCGCGGTGATGCTGGTCAAATGAATCCCAGCGAGTTTGCCGCTTGGATCGTGATTGCTAATACCATTTTGAACTTGAACGAATTCTTGACGCGAAACTGAATCGTCTGCTCCTCGTGTCCTTTCTGTCAACGCCCGTGTCCGATTGATTATGAATCCACTCCTTCAACTTACTCGACGTCATTTTTTCCAAACCAGCGGTTTAGGGATCGGAGCTTTGGCGCTCAATGCACTCGTAGCGCAGGATAGCTATGGAGGCAACCCGATGACTCCCAAGCCGCCGATGATTGCACCGCGAGCAAAGCGGGTGATCTATTTGCACATGGCTGGCTCACCTTCTCAACTGGAGCTATTTGATGACAAGCCCGAGCTAAAGCGGCTTCACATGCAAGATGCTCCCGCCTCATTCCTTGAAGGGAAACGTTTTGCGTTTATCAAAGGCGTACCAAAGGTCTTGGCAGGACAGTTCACGTTTCAGAAACAGGGCCAGAGTGGGCAAGTCGTCAGCGAACTGCTGCCGAACCTTGCAAAAGTGATCGATAAATTGTGTGTGATTCGGACCGTGAACACGGATCAATTCAATCACGCCCCAGCGCAACTGTTTGTTCATACCGGGACACCACGATTGGGCAATCCGTCACTCGGTTCATGGGTGACCTATGGGCTTGGAAGCGTGAATGAAAACCTACCTGGATTCGTCGTGCTGCTTTCAGGCGGAAAAACACCCGATGCAGGAAAATCGTTATGGGGCAGTGGTTTTCTGCCGAGCGTTTATCAAGGCGTGCAGTGTCGGACCACCGGCGATCCTGTTTTGTACCTTGGCAATCCCGATGGCATGGATCAAAGCCTGCGCCGGCGAATGCTCGACACGCTCGCTGAAATGAATCGAGCTGAACATCAACGCGTTGGTGACGAAGAAACGCTGTCGCGAATCGCCCAGTACGAACTGGCATTCCGCATGCAGACCGAAGTTCCTGAGGTCATGGACATCACCAAGGAGCCACAGCACATCCTTGATCTCTACGGTGCCAAGCCTGGCTACGTTTCACCCGCTGAGAGTGCCGATGATCCGCGGACTCTTTATAAGGGTGAGGACTCGACGTTTGCTAACAACTGCTTGCTGGCACGAAGGTTGATTGAAAATGGCGTCAGGTTTGTGCAGCTTTATGATTGGGGTTGGGATCACCACGGTTCATCGTTAGGTGAGAGTATCGACGAGACTTTGCCGATCAAATGCCAGCAAACTGATAAAGCGATTGCCGGGTTATTGATCGATCTTGAACAACGCGGACTGCTTGATGAAACGCTGGTGGTGTGGGGCGGCGAATTTGGGCGGACGCCGATGATGCAAAACAATGTTCGCAGCGACTTGCAAAAAGGATACATTGGACGAGATCATCACCCGTACGCCTACACGATGTGGCTGGCCGGTGGCGGTATCAAAGGCGGGCTTTCGTATGGCTCGACCGATGAGTTTGGTTACTATCCGGTTGAAAACCCAGTCAACGTTCGGGACTTGCAAGCGACAATTTTGAATAGCCTAGGACTCGATCCCTATCGCTTCATTTATCCTTTCCAAGGGTTAGATAATCGACTGATCGGGCCGACAGACGATGGCCGAGTCCTCACCGAACTTTTTAGCTAACAATCGCTTTTCCTTCATGACCTCAATTGAATTTGGTAACTACTGTGTGCAGTCGTCTTTTTTCGGAAAGAAGCCTCAACTATTCTGGCTCCCCTCGCCCCGCTTCGGGGAGACGCCTCAACAACTCTGACTCCCCTCTCCCCGCTTCGGGGCGAGGGGAGCCTGGGTGTTTTTGGATCTGTAGCTCGGGGTGGATGATGTCTGCTGGCTGTTCGTATGAAAACAGATAGTGATCCTATCACAATAAACTAAGCTTCACTTGAACGCCGCGAATCTTCCGTCGTCTAAGCGGCGGACATTGCCGACTGCGGCGAGGGTTTCTAGGAGGAGAGCGACTTCAGTTTTGTTGGCTCGAGTGTAGTACGTTGCAATCGAGGCGGCTTCGGCGGGGCCGTCGTGACGTTGTAGTGCGGCTTGAATGGCGACCATCCGCTCGGGGAGCGTTTTGGGCCAGGGTTGCTTTTCGATCTTGACGGTTGCTTTGGGCTTCTTGGTTTTCTTGCCGGTCGGTTTTTCGTCTTCGTAGTCTTCGATCTCGAATTCGGTTTGCTTGTCGGCAGCGGGTCCGGTTTGAGGGTTCTGGAATTCGGGACGTAGCCAGCGGATCAGGCCTCGGCTTTCTTCTTCGGCGCGCTCGTGGTTCAGGTCGACCAGTCGCTGCAGGATTTCTTCGTCTTCCAGATCATGAGGCCAGTCGTAAGCGTTGAAGACAGCGGCGTCGAGGTCGTCGTGAATCTGCAGGTCGAAACGCAGGCTGAGAAGCAGTTCGCTGAACGAGTCTTTACGTATCAGTTCAACGTCTTCGGCGAACATCGTGAATAGACAACGCATCAGGAAGCCGGCGACGACTTCGGGGTTGTGTTGGCCTTCGAGGCTTTTAGCAAGCTTGGCGAGTCGCGTGGCGATGTCGCGAGTGACATCGGCGGCGTGTTTGGAAGGATCGAGCGAATGTGGATCAAGCCAAATAGCACGAAGAGTGCTGCGAATTTTCTCTTCGCGCAGACGTTGCAGCGGGATGCGAAAGCTGCGTGGGTCAGGGAACGGTACGTAGTGCTCGCCGCTGCCGCTGAAGTCGGCGTATAGGTCGAAGCAGAATCCGACGTCGACGACGATCAGAAACGGTGGCCACTGGTCGGGAATCGCTTCGGCGTAGCCTTTGGCTTGTTTGCGTGCGGCCTGCATCGCTTTGTCCCAGGCCGCCGTGCCGCCACATCTTGCGGCAAATGAAATCGGGCGCAGGTCAAAAAACTAACGATGGGTAAGCTTAACCGAAAAATGATTGCGGTTGGGAGTCGGCAGATAACGCCACTAAGCAGCATCAGCTCAGCAGCAGATGCACCTTGAAAAGCGCAGTGGTTCAAACCCTGTGTAGAAGAGTGGCGTTCACTCAAAACCCTTCGTCGAACGCGCGGATTGAGGTTGCTTTCGCCTCGACTGCACCCAAAAACGTCGAGGGTTTTCGAGTTTCTGAAACAAAATTTGCTTCAGGCTTCGCTTGTTCAACTTCTCGCTGAGTACATTCGGTTATGATCGAGCGTTTTGTGCAAGACGCAGTCTCACCCCGTTAGGAATGCCTCATGGATTCGAAAGCCCCATTCATGCAGAAATCTTTCCCTCAATCAGCTCGTTCGCCCCTCGCACATCGGGTTCTCTGGGTTGTGGTTTGTTTGTCCACCAGCATTCTGGTGCCTATTGGATTCGCAGGCGAAGTCGACCAAATTCTCAAACAAGAAAATCTCGACCACAGTGTCACGCTGGAGCCGGTCGCAGCAGTCGATGACTTGGGGTTCGCACGACGGCTGAGCCTGGATCTGACTGGACGGATTCCAACGGGCAACGAGATTGTTCTGTACCTGAAATGGCCCGAGGCGGAGCGCCGCGCCAAATTGATTGATCGTTACATGCAAGACGAAGGTTTTGCGAATCGATGGTCAGCGTTTTTTGCCGACCTGCTCCGCATTCGAAGTGATGCGGAAGGAGGGACTGCGTTACTCGCATTTGTTCACAATGCGATCGAGTCGAACATGCCCTACGACGAGATGGCTCGGCGGCTGATTTCGACCAATGGAAAATCAGGTCGTACGCCCGAAGTCGGTTTTGTTCTTGGAGACAACGCCGATCCGATGGCGCTGGCGAGTTCGACGACTCAGGTTTTCATGGGGATTCGAATCAGTTGTGCACAGTGCCATGATCATCCTTTTGATAAATGGACGCGTGAAGATTTTTACTCTGTCGCGGCGTTCTTCGGAAAAACTCGCCGTCGTGAAAACAATCTGACGAAGACGGTCTTTACGACCGAAGACAACGCGATGACTGTGATGTGGCCTCCCGAGGACGAAGCAGAACCGGACGAGCGCCAGCCGATGGAACCGAGTTTCCCCTTTCCTTTCTTAGACGAATCTGAAGACCTTGAGTTCATTAGCCGGTTGCGAAAACTGCGTGCCAAAGAAGCCGAGAAAGTTGTCGCCAAGAATGACGGTCCTTCAGTAGATGATCTTTTATCCGCAGCAGCTTCGAAAACCAAAGGTCGTTTGAGCGGCGGTTTTGATAAGTCGATGAAGGTGACCATGGATGCGAAAAAGGACATTCGCAAAATCGATGTCAACGCTGACCTGAAACAGAACAGTGAGCTGCGTGCGGCGCTCGCTGAAAAGATCACTGATCCTCGCAATCGATATTTTGCTCGTTTGCTCGTCAATCGTGTTTGGAAAGATCTCGTTGGCACCGGTTTTGTGGAGCCTGTTGACGATTTTCGCGAAGACAATCCTGCCTCGCATCCTCGCGCGATGGATTACCTCGCCGAAGAGTTTGTTGCTCGTGGATATCAATTCCGTTGGTTGATCAAAGAAATTGTTTCGAGCGAAACGTATGGCCGATCTCACGTTCCACTGGACGCTGATGAAATCAAACGTGAGGCGATGGAAAAAGCGTTCTTTGCCACTCCGATGCGACGGATGAAAGCCGAAGCGATGTATGACAGCATCGTCACCGCAGGCCATCTGTTTGAAGTCAAACACCTGGCGGGCCAGAATCCTTTGGTCATCACGGAACGTGTTCGTGTTCCGGTCGAAAGTGATCCTTCATCGGAATCAGAGTCCGCAGAGGAGGCCACCTCTGTTGAGCCAGAGTCGATGCCTCAGGAGACAATGTTGGCGTCAACGACGACTTATGGTCTCGAACAAGCGATCGAGTTGGACTTCGGAGCGTTGTTGGCTGAGAAGGACGATGCTCCGATGATTGAATCGATGCAAAAGATGTCGCGTGAAGAGATCGAAGCGATGCGGATGAAGGCAAACCCCAAACCGAAGTTGGGGATGAAGTATGAGACCAAGATGGTAGAGAAAACGATTGACAAT
>JBGSMN010000140.1:0-55732 GCA_041740155.1 Rhodopirellula sp. | reverse complement strand
GATATGCGGCGTCGGGAATGAACTGCTGCAGCTGCTGGGATAGCTCTTGAAGTTCCCGAGCAGTCTGCTGGGGTGAGGAATTGGGGTTGTCAAAAGAAGGTGAATCGTCGACGCTCATCGGGCGGCCTCCTGCCGTTTGTTGATCTGGATTTAAGCACCTCGATCATTGCAGGTTGGCCGCTTTTTTATTACCCAGATTCTCAACCCGCCCGTTTTTTGACCGGCGGAACGCCGGTCACACCCGCGGACAAATCGTCAACGAGCAACCGTAATGCTAAATCGATAGAATCGAGCAAAGGAGAACCATGTCTGCTCGCGAAATTCTAGAACGATTTCTGATTGCATTTTCTTATACACGCAAACAGCGAGACATTGGGCGTTCTATTGCTGAATCCATTGATAGGCACGGGGGACAGAACCTTTTCCTGAGAGTTGACTCTGCCAACTACTCGGGGAGTGCTGATTCTGTCGATTCCATTACCTCGATTTTCTCCCAAGCTCCTTGAGGTGAAGCTTTGGCACTGCGTTATGATGCAGATGATTGCGAAGAGCATCCCACGTGAAGCGGGCTTTTGAAGTGCCTGCGTAGCAGATTGACATGTGCGGCAACCACAACGCCCGCGGGAAGCCAATAACGAGCCACCTTGGGCCGCGCCAGGTTGGCCGTAGCAAGTGCTGTTTTCCTGAAGTTTCTGCTGGTTTTGTTCCCATTACCTGTGCCAAGCTGAGCTGCAAAACGTCCGAAACAGCCAAAAATCAAACGTCCCACTCATCATGCTCGCCTCTGCTCCCTGGGATAGTCGCCTTTGCCCAGCAAGATAGTTTAATAGGGCCAAAAAGGTGGAAGGGCTGGTAGATGGAGTTCGCTTTTGGTTCGATCCGATGAGAACGTGGAGTTTTGAATCCTCTCATCCACACTGAAAACGCGTTTTTGGCTTAATAAACAAAAATTTCGGCCTCTTGGGGAAACGATAGTTTTAACGAATTCGGCGACTCTAAAATCAAACGCTGACAAACCACTTGTGAAAGTGGCCACGAAACTGAGGTGAGTGAAGATGAAGCATCTGGACGAATTGTTGAGATTATTTGGTTTTCGTTTCGTTGAGCCGATAGAGTGAGGGTTGCTGCTATCGTTGCCGAGCAACGGGCAGGCAAAATCTCGGCTTCCGGTGCTCGTGGAAGTTCAGCGGTCATCTACGGGCGACCGCTAGGAATCCATGATGCCGCCGAACCAAATTTCTGATAAGAGTCTGTTGCAAAGTGTTCAACGCAAGCTGTTGCAAAAGTGTGCAGGCGGGAAAGTGGTGGCCACCGTTCGAGGTGGCGATGCCACCGTCAGTGGGATGATCAAGAACGAGCACGAACGCAAGCCGATCATTCGCACCATTCAGGGCGTGCAAGGCATCCGACGTGTGATCGATCAACTTCGGGTCATCGAACGTGTACGAGTCGTGAACAAACCACGCGTTCAAGCAAAGCCCCCCGAAACATCGCCGCCAGAGCAGGCCTCAAGTTAGTCCAGTTTTCTGATAAGAGTCAGACTGCCCTAGGTAGACGCGGGGATCTAGTTTCGTGGCTGGACTGTGGTTAGATTATGCGGCCATGAATACCAACAAAATTTTTGATTTAACCGGCGACGTCGCGGTCGTGATCGGCGGAACAGGCGAACTTGGCGGAAAAATGGCCGAGGCTCTGGGGGGTGCGGGAGCCAAGGTTGCTGTGCTCGGGCGTAACGCCGAGCGTGGTAATGCTCGGGCAAAAATCATCACCGATGCTGGCGGCGAAGCTCAGTTTTTTACCGCTGACGGGATGAATAAGGATTCTCTCGCTGCAGCCCATGAAGCCGTCACTGCCTGGGCCGGAACTCCCACTGTGCTGGTCAACGCCGCCGGTGGCAATCACCCTGATGCGACGATTGGTCCTGGCGGTGATATCTGTGGCTTGCCCATCGAAGCTTGGCAGAGCGTGTTTGACTTGAACCTCGTCGGTGGGGCGTTGCTGCCCAGCCAAGTGTTCGCGCCAGCGATGATTCAGGCTGGCGTTGGCAGTATCATCAACATCGCCTCGATGTCGGGCATTATCCCTTTGTCGCGGGTTGTCGCCTATTCGGCAGCCAAGGCCGCTGTGATCAATCTAACTTTGTGGCTCGCGCGAGAATGGGCCACTACTGGTGTTCGCGTCAACGCGATCAGCCCAGGGTTCTTTCCCGCCGAACAAAATCGCAAACTGCTGTTCAACGAAGACGGCAGCTATACGGCGCGGGGTGGACAGATTATCGGACACACACCTATGGCTCGCTTCGGCGATCCTGAAGAACTCGCTGGCGCAGTGATTTGGTTGGCCAGCCGCCGGGCGGCCTCGTTCGTGACCGGACAAAACATCGCCATTGATGGCGGCTTCGCTTCCGTGACGATCTAGTTGTTCACTGTTACGACATGACTCATTCTCCATCTAGCTATTTCTTTCATTAACATCATGACGACTTTAAAAATTCCTGCTGCTGGTGCTGATCTCGATTTCCTCGCCTTGGGTGCTCTGGTGCATCGCTTGGATCCTGGTATCACGCCTTTCCGAACGGCCACGAATTTTGATGTGCATGTTTCTGGCGGTGAATACAATTGTGCCGCCAACCTCGCATCGTGCTTTGGGTTATCGACTGCAATTGCCTCCGCGATGGTCGATAATGGGATTGGTGAGTTGATTCAACGGCAAGTTCGTGCGATGGGCGTGCGACCGTTCTACAAACAATTTAAACATGACGGCGTGCGTGGACCGAACATGGCGACGGTGTACAGTGACCGCGGTCAAGGCGTGCGTGCTCCCGTGGTTTTCTACAACCGGGCCAACGAAGCTGGGGCCATGCTCAAACCAGGCGACTTCGATTGGGACAAGATTTTCGCAGGCGGTGTCCGTTGGGTTCACAGTGGAGGGATCTTTGCCGCGCTTTCCGAAACGACTTCGCAAGTCGTGATCGAGATGATGGAAGCTGCGGGACGACATGGTGCGATTCGCTCCTTCGATTTGAACTACCGTGCCAAGCTGTGGGACACAATCGGGGGCTTAGCGAAAGGTCAAGAGATGATGGCCAAGATTGTTCAAAACGTGGACGTGCTGATCGGCAATGAAGAAGATTTGCAAAAAGGCTGCGGCATCCAAGGTCCAGACGTGGAAGACAAATCCGCTGGTGAACTTGACCCAGCGAACTTCTTCAAAATGATCGGTGACGCAGTTGCCAAGTTTCCGAATGTGAAAGCGGTTGCGACCACGCTCCGCGAAGTCCATTCGACCAACCGTCACTCCTGGAGCGCTGTGCTCTGGCACGAAGGCCAAGAATACGTCGCTCCCACAACGGAACTCGATGTGGTTGATCGTATCGGCGGTGGTGATGGTTTCGCGTCCGGTCTGATTTACGGATTGCTCGACGGGCGATCGCCAGAAAAATCTCTGAAACTCGGCTGGGCGCACGGGGCACTGCTAACGACGTTCCCTGGCGACGTCACGCGAGCGATCCTGCCCGAAGTCGAAGCGTTCGCTAAAGGCGGTTCCGCCCGCGTGCAACGTTAGAGCGTGCATCGTTGCACGAGCGACAGAATGCTCGCGAAAAACCTCGCAAACCACCTAGAATCACCATCTCATCCCAGTTAAAGTTGTCAGCGTTTTGCCTAACCAGACGGGGATGATGCTCGTGCTGATTTTCAGGAGCAACGGAAGCTCGCTCGCTTCCTTGTAATCTGAATCCGAGATGTTCAAACCAAAAAAACGGCGTGCGCTCACATCGCCGTGGGGCGTTTCTACTCTGGAACCACGCCTGATGCTGGCGGGCGATACTGGGGACCAGGTCTTCATCGCGGCAGCTGGGCAAACCGGTTCCGAGCGGATGTCTCTGCAAATCGATGGCAACACGGTCAAAACTTGGGTCAACGTGGGCGGGAACATTGCCAATCGTGAGTTTCTGGGATTCACCTACACCGCTACCGGCACCGTCGATCCAAAATCTGTTCGTGTCGTATTCGATAACGATCTCTACTCGCCTGGTAGCATCGATCGGAACCTGATCGTTGATTATGTCCGTATCGGTGGCGTGCAATTCGATCCCGAATCCCCGTCGACCTTCAGCACAGGGACCTGGCGACAAGGTTTTGGAGTGTTACCTGGCTACACTGAATCAGAATGGCTGCACACCAACGGTTATTTGGAATTCAGTGATGAGCCTGCACAGTATGGTTCAACGATCGTTATCAAAGCCGCAGGTCAAACGGGTGCCGAGACGATGCAGTTAGTCGTCGCTGGCCAAGTCAAACAAACCTGGACCAACGTGGGTGGCAATGCTGCGACGGGCCAGTTCGATACGTTCCATTATCGAGGCGATGAAACGGCAATTGGTTCCGATCTCGAAATCCGATTCACCAACAATGAAATCGGTCCTGGCACGCCCGATCGCAACCTACGCGTGGATTATGTCGTCGTCGATGATCAGCTCGTGCAAACCGAAGCTCCGTCGACTTACTCGACGGGAACTTGGAAACCGGTCGATGGAATTCAACCAGGCTATCGGCAGAGTGAGTTTTTACACGTCAATGGTTCGTTCCTCTACGAACGTAGCATTGCCAACGCAGGTGCAGTCTCGCTCGCAACGAGCAATTACACGGTGAACGAGGGTGACGGTTCGGTACAAATCCAATTGCGCCGCACCGGGGGTAGTGATGGCGAGATCACGGTCGCCTACCAAACCTTTGCGAGTACAGCGACAACGGGCCAAGATTTCGTCAACACTGCAGGCGTGGTGACGTTTTCCGATCGACAAACCACGCGCACGGTCAATATCCCGATCATCAACGATACTCTCAATGACGAGTTTGATGAACAGTTCACATTCACGATTGACAATCCAACAGGAGGTGCAACGTTACTCGCACCGCGGACCGCAACGATCACGATTCTCGACAACGATGGGACCAGCCAACCGCTGCCCAACTACAACAATTTTGCATCCACCACTGGCCTGAAGCTCAACGGGAACTCGACACGGTCGGAAGACCGATTGCAGTTGACCGATACGGGGCAAAACCGCAGAGGCAGTGCCTTCTTCACGACTCCGATCGAACTCGATTACGGCGATTCCTTCCGCACGCAGTTTTCATTCACGATGAGCGGCGGCCAAGGCACTGCGGGTGCTGACGGATTGGCATTGGTGCTGCACCGCTCGGCTGCTGGATCAGATGCACTCGGTGAGTCTGGCGATGGGATGGGGTACTCGGGTATCAGCGAAAGTATCGCGATCGAGTTCGACACCTATGAAGGCTCCAACGATATCAATTCCAACCACATCGCGATTTCATTAAACGGACAAACCTTCAACACGTGGTCATCGACTGGAGCAAGTTTTGATCTGAATTCTGGTGCTACCTACTACGCTTGGGTCGACTACAACGGCGACAGTTCAAAACTCGCGGTCTATTTGTCCGATGCTCCAACCAAACCGAGCGGTGCGTTATTGGTCAGTTTGCTGGATGTCCCTTTTTTCGGGGGTGACTATCAAAACGCTGGGCGGAAAACTTACTTCGGCTTCACCGCTGGCACTGGCGAATTCACGAACCGACATCAAGTCCTGAGCTGGAATCTGGACACGGGCACGCCGCCCGCCGATCCACCCTTGCTGCAAACCGGCAACGTCAATGCTGTTACCATCGCAAGCGGACTGAACTTGCCCACCGCGATGGACTGGATCAACGGAATTGCCTCGCCCGTCACGTTGATTGCTGAAAAAGGTGGCGTGGTTAAAAGCATGATTGGCGGTGTGGTGCAGTCGACACCGTTCATTGATATCAGCAATATCGTCAACGAAGCTGGTGATCGTGGCTTGATCGACATCGCCGTTCATCCTGATTTCGTCAACAATCCGTATGTGTATCTGTACTATACCTACGATCCACCGCAAACGCAGACCTATGTCAATGATCCGTTTGCTGGGCCTGATCGACCTGGCAACCGAGCTGCTCGATTGGTCCGTGTGACCGCCGATGCAACCACAGGCTATCGCACGGCAGTGGCGGACAGTGAAGTGGTGTTGCTCGGCGAGAATAGCACGTGGGCAAACTTCAATGGATTCGTCAACTCCACGATTGATATCGACGAACCTGCGGCGGGCGTCTTTGTCGATGGCACCAATCTCAACGATTTTCTCAACAGTGATAGTGAATCACATAGCGCGGGCGGATTGGCGTTCGCGCCGGACGGAACGTTGTTCGTCAGCGTCGGCGATGGGGCTTCGTACAATCGGGTCGACCCACGAGCCGTTCGGGTCCAAGACATCGATAATTTGTCGGGCAAGATTTTGCGAATTGACCCAATCACTGGAAACGGTGTCATATTGAATCCCTTTTACAACAACGATCCGACTGCGAACCGCTCGAAGGTTTATCAGTATGGACTTCGCAATCCATTCCGCTTGACCGTCGATGATGCGACCGGTCGATTATTTATCGGTGAAGTGGGCTGGAGCGATTGGGAGGAGATCAACACTGGCGAGCCAGGAGCAAATTTCGGCTGGCCATATTATCAAGGCGGTAACGGCACGAGCGTGGTGAATACGGAGTACGCCACGTTACCGGAGGCGCAAGCGTTCTATGCGAGCGGCCAAGCCGTGGTCGCGCCTGCGTTCGGTTTGTCTCACAGCATTGACGGGATCAACTCCATCGTGGTCGGGGATATGATCACGACGAATCGTTATGGCACCGAACTCAACGGCAGCGTGATTTTCAATGATCTCGGTCAAGGCATCGTGCGAAGTGCGTCGTTCACGGCCTCGGGTTCACTGCTGGGCGTTTCGAGTTTTGCCACGGCGGCGAATGTGGTTGTGCAGATCAACGAAGGCGCAGACGGGTATTTGTACTTCGTTGACCTGGACGATGGCGTGATCGGACGTTGGGAACCGGTTTAGGTGTGTCGGCTCATTTCACATTACCAGCCGAGCACATGAGCAAAGATCAACGGTGCACAAATCGACGCATCGCTTTGAATCATAAACTTGGGTGATTCAGGGTCGAGTTTATACCACGTGATTTTTTCATTGGGCACCGCACCGCTGTACCCGCCATAACTGGTCACGGCGTCGCTGATTTGACAGAAGTATCCCCACAAACGAACATCTTTCTGCAAATCTTGTTTGAGTAGCGGGACGACGCAAATAGGGAAGTCACCTGCAATGCCGCCACCGATTTGAAACATCCCAATCGGTGCGTTGGTACTGGTCGCTTCGTACCACTGGATCAGTCGGCCCATCTGCTCAGTGCCTGTTGCGAACGCCGTGTGATTAGGCACGGTGCCATCGTAGACGCGAGCGGCGTAGATGTTGCCGAGCGTGGAGTCTTCGATGCCAGGCGTGTAGACAGGGATACCAGCGTCTTTTGCTGCGGCCATCCAACTGTTTTCACGCGGCACTTGAAAATGTTCGGCAAAGCTGGGGTCATCCAACAGGGCGAACATGAAATCTGCTGGCATCCAGGTTTCATCGCTGGCGGCCTGTTCGATCCACAACTTCGTTAAGCGATGTTCGAGATGCCGCATCACGGTTTCGGGGATGCACGTATCGGTCACCCGGTTGAACCCCGCATCACGGAGCTGGACTTCATCCTCGACCGACAGCGCCCGCCAATTCGGGATCGTGCGATATTCGTCGTGAGCGACTAGGTTGAATAAATCTTCTTCGAGATTGGCCGCTGTGCAGGTGATCGCATGCACTTTGTCTTGGCGAATCATTTCTGCCAGCGACAGCCCGAGTTCGCCGGTGCTCATCGCACCGGCGAGCGTGACCATCATCTTACCGCCACTGGAGACAAATTCTCCATAAGAGCGTGCTGCGTCGCGGAGTTCGCGGGCATTGAAATGACGAAAATGGTTTTCTAAGAAATCGGTAACTCGCATCGGACTCTTGGGGGTAATGTCGTGTAGTTACTAGGGTTTGAGATCACACGCATCTTGGTACGTTAGTGAATCGAAAAGTATGTCGCTCGGTAGCGATGAAAGTTGAAAAGCGAGAGAGTCTAGCATTTTCAGACCGCTAGCGGGATGGATGGGGAACAAGGAACCAGGATTTATGAAGACACCGGCGTTATTGATCCGCGCGGACGCCTCCGTGCAAATCGGCACGGGGCACGCGATGCGAATGATTGCATTGGCCCAGGCGTGGCAGCGACGGGGCGGGCAGGCTCACCTGTTATCGGCGGAACTGCCGCCAGCAGTTGCTGATCGCGTGATCGCAGCCTCGATTCGGCTGCACGCCTTGGATGATGCTTTGACAGTCGGCGATACTGGCGACCAGGATCGAACAGTGGAGGTGGCCCAGCGGATTGGTGCCCAGTGGGTGGTCGTCGATGGCTATCATTTCTCGCGTGATTTTCAAACAGCGGTACGAAACGACGCTTTACGATTGGCAGTGGTCACCGATTTTGACTATTGCCAGCCTTGGTCATGCGATATGATCATCAATCAGAACCCCCATGCGAAAGCGGAAACCTATGCGTGCGATGTCGAGGATTGCCAACGCTTGTTGGGGACTCGATACGTGTTGTTACGACGCGAATTCCTGTCGCACTGCGAAGCTCAACACAGTCCGTCGCCAGATCGTCCACGACGGGTGCTCATGACCCTCGGTGGTAGCGATGCCGCGAACACGACCGGTGCGATTTTGACGGCACTGGATCAATGCCGCACCGATCCGATGGAAATTCGCGTGCTTATCGGCAGTGCCAACCCGCACCAATCGCTGTTGCAAAAGCAAGCTGCGAGTTCTCCACACTCGATCGAGCTGTTGGTCAGTGTCAACGACATGCCTGCACAGTACACCTGGGCCGATGCCGTGATCACAGCGGGCGGCAGTTCGTGCTGGGAGTGGATGTATTTTGGCTTAGATGCGGCAGTCGTCGTGATCGCCGATAATCAGCAACCGATTTACGATGAACTCGTGCAAGCAAACATGGCGATCGGTTTAGGCGGGACGCATATCGGCGTGGATGTTTCTCGATTGCAAACGTTTGTGCAGAACATTCACAGAGAGAGCCGACAACCCGATCGCTTTCGCCAGTGGGTCGATGGCTATGGAGCTGACCGGATCGCCGCAGCGTTAGACTCTGGTGTGTGGTTGCGAGCGGCGACACAACGGGATTGCCAGATGTACTTTGATTGGGCGAACGATCCGCTCGTGCGTCAGCACGCGCTGCAAACTGACGAGATCCCATGGAGTGATCATGTTGAATGGTTTCATGGTCAGCTCGCCAGCGACCAGCGACGATTGTTTGTCGCGATGCGAGCGGAGCAGCCAGTCGGACAAATTCGTTTCTCACAGACGCCCGATGGAACGTGGTTGATCGCGTATTCGATTGCTGATCAAGCACGCGACTGTGGACTCGGTGATGAGCTATTGCGATTGGGAATTGCCGCGATGCAATTCGCAGGCGAGCAGAGATTTGTGGCGACGGTCAAACATACCAACACCGCTTCGGCAAAGTGTTTCGACCGCTTAGGATGGTGCAAAACGATGTGTGAGGAAACGTATGAGTATCGAAACCAATAAGCAGTCTAGGTGATTTCTAAATGATTCCCGTCGCCCGTCGTCTCGATCTCGGCCTTCAACAGAACGGTGGCGTTGATCTAGGTTCGTTGTTTAGTCGATTACGACAGTTGCCGCACTGTGTTTGGTTGGATTCCGCATCGGATCACGCCTACGATCGCGGTCGGTATTCATTCATCACGGCTGACCCGGTCGCTTGGTGCCGTGCGGATATGAACTCGCCCGATCCCTGGCCGGTACTCGGACAATGGTGCCGAAGCCTGCAACACGCGAGGCCGGGATCGACTGCGGCCACACACTGTGACGCTCGCGACAAGTCCCTCGCAGCGAGCCTGCTTCCTCCGTTCTGGGGTGGCATCGTTGCCATGATCGCTTACGAAGCGGCGTGGTGGTTAGAGCCGACACTGCATCCGCCCGCCAATCAGGTTGCCGCCGATTTGCCC
Source organism: Rhodopirellula sp. (assembly GCA_041740155.1). Lineage (GTDB taxonomy): Bacteria > Planctomycetota > Planctomycetia > Pirellulales > Pirellulaceae > Rhodopirellula. The sequence continues at coordinate 45,721 of JBGSMN010000140.1, read as the reverse complement.
GGCATGGCGATTGGTGTGTATGACTGGACAATCGCCGTCGATCACCAGACAAATCAAACTTGGTTGCTGAGCACAGGCTTGAGCGAAACATTTGCCATCGACATGCAGCGAGCCGAACAGCGAGCGGATCAAATCACGCGGTGGATCAAGTCGGGATCACGATCAGTCTCGCCGTCTGAACAAATCGATCACCACCGCAACGATCAGGAGCATGCGTCACCGCGTCCAGCAAACGTTTCCAGCAATTTCACGGACAGTCAATTTGCCGCTGGTGTGGCTGAAATCATCAGGCGAATTCGTAACGGCGATTCGTTTCAAGTGAACCTCGCTCAAACGCTAACACATCCAGCTACTCGTTCGAGCGGAGAACTGTACGAGCGTTTGCGGCAAATCAATCCGGCTCCATACGCTGCGTATTTCGATTGTGGTGATTATCAAATCATCAGTTCCTCGCCAGAAGGCTTTTTGCAATTGCGAGTTGGTCCATCGGGCGAGCGAGTCGTGATCACGCGTCCGATCAAAGGCACCGTCGCGAGAACGGGAGACGATATCGTCGACATCGAACTTGGCGAGAAATTGTTACACAGCAAAAAAGATCATTCCGAAAACATCATGATCGTGGATTTGATGCGAAACGATCTGTCGCGAGTTTGTCTGGACGAGAGTGTCGAGGTGACGGGGTTGTGTGAACTGGAACGCTATCAGCGCGTTCAGCATCTCGTCTCAACGGTGCGTGGCGTGCTCGGTCCTGATGCGGGGATCGCGGACTTGTTGCAAGCATGTTTTCCTGGAGGCAGTATCACGGGTGCTCCAAAGGTGGAAGCGATGCGAACCATTGCGGAACTAGAGCGAAGAGCGCGCGGTCCGTATTGCGGATCGCTGGGTTACGTCAGCCTGAGTGGTGCAGCGGATTTCAATATCTTGATCCGCACGATCACGTCGAAAATCAATTCAGCCGGAGACGCCGTTTGGGAATTCCCAGTGGGTGGCGGCATCACCGCGCAAAGCGACCCAGACCGAGAAACCGAAGAAACCTGGGTCAAAGCCGCCAGCCTCCTCGAAGCAATCGCGTCAACAGGCTAAATTCGGGCGTACCGCCTTCCTCGCATCTCCTCATTTTCGGTCCCAAACGTCATGAATCCTGACCAGCCCGCACCTGACCAACCCGCTCCGAACGAGAATCCTGCCCTGCGTGCGCGGGTTCCTGACCGAGTCGCGGGGGGATGCTTTAGCACCGGTGCGATCGTGATGACGGGGCCGAGCGAGTTTATCATTGATTTTTTGCAAACGATCGGTCGACCTCATCGAGTGGCCACGCGGGTCGTGATCCCGCATCCCGTGATGCCGCAATTTGTCGAAGCCTTGCAGAAGAACCTCGATATCTACCGCAGCCGATTTGGCGACCCACCATCGCCAACCGGCAACGCCAACCCGGATCAGCGACGACCGACACCGCAAGAAATCTATGACGATTTGAAACTTCCCGACGAAGTCTTATCAGGGGTTTACGCCAATGGCGTGATGATCGGACACGGGGCGACGGAATTCGGTTTGGATTTCTTGACCAGTTTTTTCCCGCAGTCGGCCGTTAGCGCACGGGTGTTCTTGGCAGCAGGGCAAGTCCCACGACTACTCGAATCGCTCAAGGGATCGGTCCGACAATTGGAAGAACGTCGCAATCCACCACCGGACTATTTGGCGGGTGGTGAACCCGACGGATCGGATCGTGGTGGCCCCAATAGCGGTGGGCCTGGGCCTAGCGGTCCTGATAACGGCGGACCGGATCACCTTGCCTAATCCAAATGCCGCCGACACGACCAACGCCTATCCGAGCGGCACCGCCCGCTATGTCGATCGTATCAATTTGCTAAGCTAATCCGGGGATCGGCGTTGGTCATGATTCCAGCATGATCGCCATCCAATCACAATCGCTTTCGCCTTGGGGAGACCACGCACTATGTCATTGCTTCATGATTCTGATGAACTGCAACGAGCTGTCAGTTGGGATGCGGTTTTGGCCTCGTCACCCGGCGAACGTCAGCGCCGACAAAGCTATCTGACCTTCCAACTGGCGATGGCCGGATTGACACCTCCCCATGAGTCCGGCCAAGCCCAACCTGAATCCGCCTTGCCCCCTGAACTGCTGGAGAGTTTCCGCGAACGCAACGCGATCCTCCGGCAACACCAACCGCCCATTGATGCCCGGATCGAAGCGTTCTTGAAACGCTATTTCGCGGACTGTGCGGGCGTGAAATCATTGCGATTGCCCTCACGCTCACTCACGCTCGATCGCCACGGTTTGGCGCGTGAACTCAGCCTACCGATGGGCAAGAACAGTTTTGAAAACGATCAAGTCAAATCGTATCGCTGTTTCAATGGTGTGCTTAATAATCCGAAATCCGATCGCCGCACGACGGCGGGTACGTTTCATGTCGTCCAAGGCGGACTGCCCATCCCTGGCGATAAACGTGCGGTGCCAAAAGAAGTATTCGTGAAAATGTTTGCGGCAGCGATGAACCCGCCTGCGTCCGAGCTTGAACTCCCCTACACCAGCGGTTCGCCAGATTGCGCGCGAACATGGGTGTCCTTGATGCTTCGGCCATTGGTCGCTCCCGCGATCCCCGGCGTCAGTGAATACAAGTCGATGGAGACGCGATTCTTTGTTCCAGGTATCTATTGCAGCAACCTCGATTTCGTCGAATCCATTTTCGGTAACGCAGGCGATCCACTCGTTGCTGGCGGTAACGCGGGACTCGATGCCCTGCACTGGAGTGGACACACGGGCTGCGTGATTCTCGCTACGCACCTCGTCACGCTGACGAAAAAAGAAGTTGGTCTGCCGCATTACGATGACGCCAACGAACGTCAACGACGTGACCGCATGTGTTGGAAGAGCGAATCGGAACTCTACAACGACGGGTCTGCATTCAAGTTGACCTGTCGCGATGAATCCGGCGTGATCGTTACCCTGATCGCCGACAACTATTACGGTTACTGCAAAAAAGAAGTTAAAACACAACTTAGCTACGCCGCCAACCTGATGGGCGGTGCCGAAGAGGAACACTCCGGCGGAGCACTCGCCTTCGCATCCTATTCACTGGGAGATCATTTCCAAGTCAACAGTCGATTGTACAACGGACAAACGTTCGCCCAGGTCGCCGAACTGTATAGTGATTTCATCAATGTGCAACCGGAAGGTTATGGTATCGACAAGATCCATCCTGAAGTGCTGTATATCCCCGAGAGTGCGTTTGCGTCGCTACACCACAAACACATCCGCTGGAAAGATTCCGCTGGCGTGACCCAGTCCATCCCGTTGTCGCCGGACCAAATCTACATCGCACCGAGTGGTTACAAACTACAACTAGAAAAACACACCAATGCACCGAGTTGGCGATTGATCGGTACGACTGGCGATGGCGTCTTCTGTCACAAACCGTGTACGGTCAGTGGTGGTGGCAAGAGCGAAATTAGCAAGAGCTTGCGTGACTACATGCTCTATGGTCCGATCTTTGTGAAAGACCAAGAGAAGGATTTTGCGCTCGTTGACGAGATTTTTGCCAAGGATTACAGCGCGCGTTGGGCACCTGGTTCTGAAGGAGCCAAGGTCTATGCCGAACGCCCCACCCGCAGCGTGCTCGATCCCAAACGATCACTCGGCAGCGTCATCAAATTGCTCACTCCATCGCCGGACTATTCTGAGCAATACAACGCTTGGTTAGAGAGCATCCCCGAGCACGTGTATGCAATTGCCTTGATCGTCAAACGATTCACCGGTTCGAGTCCCGAGTCGAATTGGCGAGAGCAGTTCCGTGTTGATATCGTCAACGGATCGCCCGGCCACGAATTAAAACTCGGCGACCGGGCGCTCGTCGGCACCTATTTACGTGTCGGCTTGGAGGACTCTCGCTGGCGGACGTTCAAACTGCGACAAGACTTCATTGCCGCTGCCAAGGTGCAACGTGAAGATGATATTTCATGTAGCGTGGTGGTTCCCGCAGGTAGCGTCGCCAACCTCGGTTCGATGATCGCCGAAGCTGGTAGCTATAAATTTGTAGAAAACTGTGAGTATCGTCTATTCCAACGACCTGATGATGCGGTACACCGCGGACTCGATAAGCAAACGGAATTGGACCTCTCTGGCCCAGGCAATTTCATCAGCAACTTTGAACCGCTGACCAGTCGTCAAGCTCGCGAGATCATGCGTGACGCGATTGAATTCGACAAATTCACAGGACCGATGGAAAAGCTGCTTGAAGCAGCTGCCAAGGCCAAAGATGGTTTTGTCGTCAGCACAGCGGATCCTCGGATCGTCGACGGAGCACGCACCAAGAACCCTCGTTACTTGCAAGATCGCCCTGACATGGTGCGGTATCTCGACACCTACGTGGCCATGCGTGGCATGCAATTGACTCGCAAATTGAAGCCGGGTGAACCGATCCTAACGCCTGTCGGTGCGGTCCTCTCCGGTCGTCGTAATAATCCACCGGACCGCGCTGCCGGTATCCGCTCGTTGGCGGTGTACTCACCGCTGCATTATCAAGATCTGCCTGAGCTGATCATGGATTGGGTGTGTTCGTTGACGGGTAAAAGCCCCAGCACGACAGGTGCGGGCAGTGAGGGTGCGTTGACAAAGGGACCGTTCAATGCACTACATCCAGCGATTGATCTAAACTCCGCAATTGTCTCGATGATCTTGACACAATTAGGTGGCTTCAGCACGCCTGCCGGTCACATCGGACCGCACTTCGAAGTTGGACACGACATCTCGCTGCTGATTCCCGAAGTTTGGTGCCGAATGGGTGCGCATGAACGTGACCCAGCCGCCCTGATCGCTGACGGCATGCTCGAAAAAGTGGAGGACTTTGAACACAAAGGTACCAAGATCCCGGCCAGTCGGTTGGGGTATCGCATCACAGAAAAATTCGTGCGCACCTATTTGGCCCGCGTCTTTGACAACCCCGCGAAAGTCTTCACGGAATCCATCTTGCGACCCGAAACACAAGATCTCGACGCGTACGCTGATGGGATTCTGCAGATTGCCGAAGCTCAAGCTCGCGTGTCCCAGAACTACTACACCGATTTCGGATACGAGCTCGCTTGCCCACCGCTACGTGCGGTTCTTGACATCATGACCAAGGGTGAGCACAACGGTCGCACAGTCGACTCACCCGAAGTTCGTGCGCTATTCGATCGCGATGCCATGTTGGCCAGTGATTGGTATCAGCGTCGATTGCAAGCGAAGCAAACCCGCGACATTGCCCATTGGCAAGCGTTTGAAAACCGATTGCAATCGTATATCGATCGGCCCGAGAACGAGGAGGCGGTCGAGCGATTGGGGCTTGCAGCCCGTCTGCAATATGCCACTTCGCAGCGCGAACTGGCGGAATCGCCGGCTTATGTGAAGTCACTCGTCGGCACACTGGGCCTCGACCCCATGGCCCCAAGTGCCAAAGACCCGGTGCTGCTAGACCGACTCGCCACGGCGAACGCCTAAGCAACGAGCGGGAAATCAGTGGGATAGGCTTCCAGCCTGTCAGCTCACTATCGACAGGCTGGAAGCCTATCCCACAAACACCTCTAAAACCTATTCTTTTAAGTCTCTAAGCTAACCGCTAACCGCTCGCTCCCCACATGTCTCTATTTAACGTACTCATCGTCGGCAGTGGCGGACGCGAACACGCATTGGCCTGGAAAATTAACCAGAGCAAACGAGTCGACAAAGTCTTCGTCGCCCCCGGCAACGCGGGCACGGGTGTCGATGCGATCAACGTCGCGATCCCACAAGAAGATCACGCCGGTTTAATTGCGTTTGCCAAATCCAATAACGTCGGCCTCGTTGTTGTCGGCCCTGAAGCCCCGTTAGTGGCAGGCTTGGTCGACGACATGCAGGCCGCTGGATTGAAAGTTTTCGGCCCCTCCAAGGCGGCGGCGGAACTCGAAGGTAGCAAGGTGTTTTGCAAAAACCTGTTGCGATCGGCTGACATTCCTACCGCCGACTACCGTACGTTTCGTTCCGCCGATGATGCGATGAGGTACATTAAGGATCGTTACAGCGAACCGAACGATCTCGTCAACGTGGTTGTCAAGGCAGATGGTTTGGCTGCTGGTAAAGGCGTTGTCGTTTGCAACACGCGCAGCGAAGCCCTGGACGCCATCGACCGTATCGCGGCACGGAAAGAATTCGGTGCTGCGGGAAAAGAGTTGATCATCGAAGAACGACTGACTGGTCCCGAAGTCAGTGTGTTGGCGATCACTGACGGTGAAACCATCCTCACGCTGCCGACGGCCCAAGACCATAAACCAGCGCATGATGGTGACCTCGGTCCCAACACCGGCGGGATGGGAGCCTACAGCCCCGCCCCGGTACTCGATGAACAAACACTTGCCGATGTCGAAGCGGGTATCCTCGTGCCGATTGTGCATGCGATGAAGCGTTCTCGTCGTCCGTTCAAAGGCGTGCTGTACGCGGGACTGATGCTCACCCCCGCTGGTCCCAAAGTGCTTGAATTCAACGTCCGGTTCGGCGACCCCGAGTGTCAACCGCTGTTGATGCGATTGAAAACCGATATTGTTGATGTGATGTTGGCCACCATCGAGGGGCGACTGGGGGAACTCGAGGGACTCGAGTTTGATCCGCGTCCTGCGATCTGTGTGGTGATGGCCAGCGAAGGGTACCCAGGCACCTACGAAAAGGGACACACCATTACTGGTATCGCGGCAGCCGATCAGTTAACCGACGTCAAAGTCTTCCATGCCGGCACGAATGTGGTCAATGGAAACGTGGTCAACACCGGCGGCCGCGTGCTCGGCGTGACAGCCATGGGTGACACCATCAGCGCAGCCAAATTGCAGGCCTACACCGCCATCGCCAAGATCCGCTGGCAAGGTGCCTGGTGCCGCAAAGACATCAGCGACAAAGCACTCGTCGTCGCGCGATCGTGATCCAGTGATCCAGTGGTCCTGTAGACTGATCTGAACTCTGCAACACAGTAACTTGAAACGTACCCCAAAAAATACTAGGCAGCGCGACGCAGGTCTGCTCTCGAAGTGACCGGAATGCGGATCGCTTCGCCTTGTTGATCACAGCGCAGCACGCTGTCGCTTCGCAGACTTGCGGCGATCGCCGATTCCGCCAAAGGGGCCGTCGCACGGCGGACCGCTGAGCCGATGCCGCCTGAAAAGCAAGTTGAAACGAAACGGCCGAAACTCTTGCCCCAACCACCACGACCAAACTGGTCTGCGATCGCTTGTAAGCGACGATGATTACGATCAATTTCTTCTTGATAGTCGCCCACGAGTGATTCCGATTCAACCATCCGTAACGTGCAGTCTGCACTTGTCACGCATCGCCAGCCAGCTTGGCGAGCGAGCAGGCTGTAAACCATGGAGGCTTCCACGATACTATTGGAGCGAAACGAACCGGTAAGGCTGCGGAGCAGATCGCGCCGCCAGAAACTCGCCGATAAGAAACAGCCTTCGACTCGTCGACTGTCTGCGGATGAAACTTGGTCGTCACCTGCTGCGATTAAATCGCAAGCTGCTGACACGGAACGCAGCCAACCAGCATGCAGGATCTCATTGTCACCACCGACTCGCACGACTGGGACTACGATCCCGGTGTCGTGATTCTCAAATTGCATCAAAGCAGACTCGGCCCAATCGTTGGTGGCTTGATAGCCATCTGAAACGACATGCACGAACCGACCCAATGCGACAGCAGCGGCCTCACCGATTTGTTGTGTGAAACAGACGCTGTCGGCGTTAACGAAGCGGACTTCATCGCCCAAGTCAAACGGATCGTCATAGTCACCGGCGTGGGGCACGATGACTTCGCACGCATCGGGCCGATGTTGCAAGACACTGACGAGTGTGCTTTCAAACGAATCGCTGTCTCCGTTGTAAGGAACGACAATCGTCAAACGTGGGATCGTGGGGAACTTTGGCACCGCTGCACCTGCATGGGTCAAATTCAAAAACTAAACTGAAAACCGCGAAAACGCGTGGCTCATCGTGAATCCAGCAACCGCGCAAGCGGCGTGGACCCTGGAAGAATGTTTCGGAATTGGCTGGTCAGTGGGTTGAGTCGATTGTTGACCATCGGATCGAAATCGACCGTTCGAGCTCGATTGAGTTTGCACCGGTTCGCTAACCGTCAGAGTTTATCAAGCGTCGGCGGTATTCGCTGGCGCGACAGATTTGCGAAATAGTTCAACAGCATGCACCCGATACCACTGAGCCGCTGCAGCACGTTCGGCGAGTTTTTGCCGTTCTTTTTCAGAGTCAGGCTTACCAGCGGGCTGCTCCAGGCGATCGGCAAATTGATGCAACGTTTCACTTGGACGGCGGTTCCACCCCCGTCGCCGCATCCGCCGGTCCATCGTTCGCCGCGCCGCCGCCAATGCCACGGCCTCCGCGTCACCACCGATCTGGCGTTTTCGCCACCACAACCACAACACGAGACCGATCAGCAACGGCATTTGCAGAATTCGGAAAACGATTGATAAGGCATCGGTGACGCGCAGCGAGACGATGCTGCCCCACAGTCGACGGAGCCATCCCAAGGTGGCGGATTCAAGCTCAAGTGCACGTTGATCAGCCAACGTCGTTTGCGCAGTTCCGTTGTCAATTTCCAACGTTTGATACTCACGTCCTGGCGTGGATTCGAGCGAAACCCAAGTTTGCTGTTGATCGTCGTAGTATTCCACCCAAGCGTGTGCGTCGCGGTTGCGAGCGAGGTAGTAATCCTCCGAGTCACTTAGCTCATCCATCACATACCCCGTCACGTATCGAGAGGGCACACCTTGAGTCCGCAGCATCAGTGCTACAGCGGACGCGAACAATTCACAATGCGCGGGATGTTGTGTTTTCAAGAAATGCACAATCGGGTCGACGCCTTGAGGCGGAGATTCGGTTGCCAGGGTATAGCGATAGTTCTTTTGGAAATAGTCAGCAATTCGCCTTACTTTTGCCGTAGGCGAATCGGCACCACGGCAAACGACGTCGGCGACTTTCTCAATCTCATCCGCCAAAATCGGATCCACGCTAGTGAGCAAACTTAGTTCTCCAGCGGTGAGACGCTCACGCTGGGGCGAAATTGCCACTCCCGCAACCCAGGGCTGTGACGAATCGACTCCTCGTTCGACAAGCCCATGCGAGGTGATTCCAATCGTGTCGGCGCGAGCTTCCATCCACATGGTAGTCGCAGGAAGAAAGATGATCGTCCCTTTTCCTGGCTCGCCATGGATCTCGACACTGCCAACAAACTTGCGCGGCACATCATCCGCGCCCCACAAACTCAATGAAAAGCGTGAGCGACTGCGGTTAGCCGGTTTCTTCAACGGTACACGTGCCACTGACAAGGGACGCGACGATTTCACGCGATACAGATTGCGGACCTGACCGTTGTTGTCCGTTTCGAGCCAGCGGCGACGGGTTTTCCAATTCCGCTGGCTGTAGTCATCGAAGACATTTCCTCGCAGGTAGCCTGGAACACCAGCACAATAACCACGTAGAGCCAAACCGTTGGGGTCGGACAACATGATCTGCTGAACATTGCCCAAGTAGCTGCCTGAAACATAGCCACCACTACTCACCGGCACACTACTATCAGCGGTCTCGAAACGATCTTTCAGTTGCGCAAACACTTCGGCTTGCACGCTCGGCAATAACGAATCAGTGACTTGCACGAGCGTCGACGCTCCTATCAACACGACTGACAAGATCAATAACGCGTAGGGCCAGACTTCACTGCGAAAATACAACCGGCCATCATCGAACGAGCCAACATGATGTCGCTGCCTCGCCAGGATGATTTGCGCCGCAAATACAAACCCGACCACAGTCGCCAAGCCAACGGCAGTTTGCGCGGTTAGTGAAGTACTGACCCCACCGCCAGCGACAGTCATCACGATCACAATCAAAGCCACCAACAACATCAGCACATGTCCGCGCTGAGGCCAGATCGACCACAGGATACAAAGCACCGCGATGCCGTAGTGAGCGATCATGTCCACCGTCAGTAACAACAGGCTGGCGGACTCCGATACCTGATGGGCCATCCGCCACATAAACACCACCCACAGCGATCCAATTATCAACACGAGCATCGACATGCCACGCCACAACACACCCCAAATGCCGCGTTGCACGACACCCGCTGAAGTTACGTAACGACGCCGCCACTTGTCACCGATCATGCCGCCTAAGATCGCCAACAAGAAACCCAAGGTGCAAATCGACTGTGTCCGGAAAGTAAAGCCCACGAACCACGCCAACGCAAAAATCAACGCACCCAATACAAACCGGTTATCCACTCGAACCATCGTCCCTTGCTGGCCTGGATTGACGGATTTGCTGGTCGAATTGCTTGGCGATGTCTCCATCAAACGGACTCCACCTTGGAGCCTTGATCGATGATTGTTCTGGCAGCGATTGCGTCCTGTTCAACGGTCACGACTTCGCGATCAGTCACCCAGCGTAAACCTGGCGGCAAGGTGACCACAACTTCATCACGAGGACGACAAGAATAAACAATCACCGCCTCATTGCCGCTGTTGTGAAGTTCCTGCGACCATCTCGCAACCTGCTGTTTCGACGCTGTCATCGGATCAACGCGGGCTATCGATGCTAAGGCAATGAACAGTTCACTCGGGTCACCGCCTGCTTCACATCGCAGCGATCGATGCGAAGGATCATGCGTGATGGATAACGTTACCGCAGAACCACCCCGGACCAGTGTTTCAATCGACGATGCAGCGAGTGACAACACTCGTTCAAGCGGTTTATGCACCTCATCGAGCCGACGCCACGGGGGCAACAGACCTCGATAGAACGGACGACGTGGAGGTTGAAAATCCACACATGCATTGTCCACCCAAATACAAACTGATCGAGCCGCCGGTGTACTGAACTCACGCAAAATCGGTCGGCCCAACCGCGCCCAAGAGGAGAAGTCCCAACGCCGCACCGAGATGCCTTCACGATACTCCCGACTGCCAATGTAGTGAACTTGGTCACCCTGCGCAATCCGAGCTGCGATTCCTTTGAGTGTGGTTTGCAGCATTCGCCACAGTTCATCGTGGTCGCTACTGAGCGTTGCCGGCGTTACCGCAATCAGCGTGTTGGAATCAAATTCACGACGCGTGCGAAACAGATAGAACGGGAAGTACGACTCGACCACGATCGGCGGTATGGGCCAAATCCCTCGTTTTGCTAATTGCACTTCCTTCACCGCTGGAAACTCACCACCTGGAGCTAACCAATCGCACGGCAATCCGGTCTCTACTCGCAGATCCATCCCGGGTAGGCGTCCGTGATTGCTCAGTCGTATCGAGACTGGAAGGAACGTGCCCGCAGCAACCCAGCGAGGCGCACTGACAGATACATGGATCGCGGGCATGGAAAGAAAGTTCACGATCCAACCAATCACAAACAGCGAGACACACGCGGCAAACATCCCTAACCACGGGTAACCCCAAACGATGTTCAGCGACACAATCCCCATCAGCAGCAACGTTACAGAAGCCCCTGTTAACGAGCGTCGAAACGCCAGCGCCCACCGAATCGGATTCAGCGTCTGCAGCAACCCGATGAGAGCATTTCTCCGCTTCACTACTTCACCGCCACCGGTTCTGAATAGACTGCGTGATCGGGATTGCCACCGCTGCGTAGGTACGCCACCAAGTCAGCGATCTCAGCGGACGTTAACGTATCGAGCAACCCCGTCGGCATCATACTGACTTTCGCCTCGTTTGCCTCGACGATGTTATCACGATTAACACTGGCCAAACTGGACGGGTCGAGCATGTTCGTGAGCACCGACAGGTTCTTGCCGTGCATGTTAATCACACGGCCCGTGATCACCTCACCATCCTCCGTCAAGAACTGAGTCGCTCCGTATTGATCGCTGATGACTTTGCTCGGTTCGACAATCGACACCAACATGTCACGCACGTTGTATTTGCCACCCGCACTGGTCAAGTCCGGTCCAAGAATCCCACCTTGCAATCCCATGCGGTGACATTTGTAGCACTGAGCTGCGGCAAACATATTCTTGCCGTTTTCATAATCAGGATGATGTGTTGCCGAGCTGACGGTGTCGACGAGATCTTCCACAGTCCACTGTTTCACGAACTCGCGTACTTCGGACGGCCCCGCCTCTCCGACAACAACAGGTGGGTTGATCACAGCGGCGAGTTGTTTCTGTTGCGATTTCGTTAAGGTATCAACAAACACCTTTTTGATGTTGCCCAAAAAGCCGCCGAACGACATGCCGCCACGAGCGGTTGCCATCTCGTGGAACCAACCGAGATAGCGTTTTCGCATCTCATCGTCCCAGCCCTCGCTGGCTTGACGCAACGTCATCGCGTAGTGAATCTGACTCTCTTGGCTGGGCGAGGTCACGAGTTTTTCCAACACCGCTGCGGTCGAACCAGGAGCTTGTAGATAGACCAGCATGGACGCCAGTTCCCGATCGAGCGAATCGACACCAGACGGAAATGATTTGCTGATCGCTGCCGTCAAAGCCGTGGTCTGCTCGGCATTCAACTTGCGTAATCGCATTGCCACTAATCCAGCCGCACGTAAGTACGCGATTTGGTTCTCCAGATTCAGCGTTTCAAAGGGCAGTTGCAACAAACTCTCCATCGCCGCCGCTTGGTCAGATGCGTCACCGCACCGAGCCAACGCGATCACACCGAGCGTGCGCGTTCGTGGATGGTTCGCTTGAAGCACTTTCATTTTCCAAAGCTTCTCATCACGATGTTCTAACGCGATTCGTGCGGCAAAACGAATGGAACGATCGTCGTGAGACACGTTTTCAATCGCTAATTCAATCGCGTCGTTAACGCTCGCGGGCAAGTCCGCATCAGCAACGTGCAAGGCTTCGATTTGACCACGTAACACTCGCAACGTGGCGGCTTCGAGTCGGGCAGCAGCCAGTTCCGGTTCGGGCTGGCCAGCGGCATCGAGGTTGGCTTGCTCAAGCGAACCCGTGTACTGGATGCGGTACAAACCACTCTGCGTTTCTCGGCCACCAATCGTCAAATACAACGCACCATTGTGGATCACCATATCAGTGACCGGTAGCGGCGCGGCGGTGGCAAACGTTTCATAGCTACCCGAGTAAGTCGCACCATCTTCGCTCAAATGGACGGCGTGGATATTGCCATAACTCCAATCCGCAATGAACAATGCGTTTTGAAACTTCGCGGGGAACTTAGCACCATATCCGAAACAAATACCAGTCGGTGAACCGGGGCCGATGTCAACGGCAGCACCGAAGGAATCGGGATAATAAGCAGGCCACTTGCCGGTGCCGTTTCGCCAGCCGAATTCGCTGCCACTGATCACATGATTGATACGTGTTGGCCGATACCATGGCGTGCCAACGTCCCATTCCATATCGGCATCATAGGTGAACAGTTCGCCGTCGTGATTCAGAGCAATGTCATAGGGATTGCGAAAGCCGGTTGCAATCAACTCGCGATTACCACCATCGGGATCGAGCGATATGATGAACCCGCCCGGTGCAAGTCGGTCGGCATTGTGTCCCCGCGCGTCGGGCATCCGGCCCAACAAATGATCTTCACTCCAGTGCTTTGGCGCGCGACTGTGTGCGATCCTATTAGGCAGCGCGGTATTGTTGCCGGCGACCATCACGATGCGTTTGCCATCGGGTGTCACCAGCAATCCGTGCGGTCCGTGTTCGCTGCCACCATTGAGTGGCACGATGTTTTCTTTCGTATCGTATTGATCATCGCCATCGGTGTCCGTTAACCGCCACAAACCCGAGGGTTGATCGCGTGAGTTCACGTTCGCATACAGCGAACCGAACGCACACAGCAATCCTTGTGCACCCTCAAACTCGATATCGAGCTTCTCGACTTTCGCCGGTTGTACCGAAACATCAATCCGAAACAGACCACCATATTGATCGCAAGCAATCAGGCGGCCACGGGGGTCAACGGTTAAACTGACCCAGGAACCTTCCGCTTCCCCGTCGACTTGGTGTAACAGCTCAACAGCGAATCCGTCAGGTACTTTGAATTGCTCCGGTGGCGTCACGCCGAGGCCACCAGCAACAACAGTGGATGAAACCCCCAAGCCGATGCCCACCGCAAGTGCGAATGACAGCGACAGCTGAGGTGAAAAGAAACAGGAACAGCGAGATCGGAGGGGGGGCATGGGCGTGACGGGGTGTGAGGCAACGTTGGGAATTTGAGACTCCAGTTTAACCGCCACTGCGGAGCAAGACCAACCATTGACCCGACCAAAATTCATTTCATGCCCGACTGTGCGTGGCCACGCACGACCGATCGGGTCCGAAAAAATCTGCCTTCCTTCCCAACATGAGCGCAAAAAAACACTTGCGGGGCAAGTTACGAGAGAATTACGATGGTGTCATACGAGTTGTTTGATCTCCTTCGTTTTCTTTTCTTTGTACTGATGAGAGCATTGCTCCGATGATTCATTACACTTGTGATCGTTGTCAACGGTCGATCGACCCAGATGTCAGTCCACGGTACGTTGTCCGTATTGATGTAGAAATGATTGCCACGACGATGGACGACATCACGGATAACGATTCCGTTGATTTTCTGGCGGAGCTGAACGAGGCTTTAGAACAAGAATCCGTCGCTTCAGCGATGTCCGCTGAAACAGACGAACCGCTCGATTACCTGCACGAAGCCCTTTCTCGGGGCGATGACCTTGATGTTGCCTTTGCTCCGCTCACGGATTCCACTGGTTTTAGTAGCGAACAGAACTCATTGCCCCCAAGTTTCGATTTGTGCCCGCAATGCTATGCGGCGTACGTTAAGAATCCGCTCAGTCGAGAACGTGCGTTGAAGTTGCATTTCAGCAATAACTGAAATTCAACGGGACGTCGATTTAAAGGCAGTTTCACCGCATAATGTAGCGGAACTCATCAAGACTTTCAGTCAGCGCCGCCTTACCAAACGAAACTCTTGACGAGTTCCGCTACGATGAAATCGCCCCATTAAAGCATGAAACGAAAGTCTCATATTCATGCTGAAATCGCACTGTCAGCCCCCCCACGAGGCCCGTTTGCCGCTCGTAACCCCTTGGGCACCAAGCCTGCTGAGCGGAACAGTTTGCTTAAACTCACCATCGTTTGATGCCACAGCGTCAAAACCTCTGGCGTTCCCAAAAAAATCGCGTCGGTACGATTTATCCCCTGTTCGCTCACTCGGATCTCTGGGGCTAAAGTCAGGAGCGCCTCGATCGCCAGATGAGCGTGCCGCTCACCGTCGCTCAGTCCTGCGTCGTCGTAAATCCACACCTGGGGCGACATCGCGAGGTCCATCAGGTGCATGGCCGCCGCTTCGCTGTCGATCGCATTGACAATGACGTTACGGTTTCCACATTGAACGTAAAATTTACCCATGACTGTTTCTCTTCCGTGAATTGGTGAATCGATTGTGAAAGTGGGCCTGGGGATGCTGTTTGACTGCCCTCGGCCCGACACACCTAAGATCGCAGACGGCTGGACACGTTTGGTCACAGCCTCATTTCACAGCCATTTTCGTGGTTTTTTTGAGGTATCTCGACGCTCGCCGCCTGGCCGACACTCAAATCAGGCGAGAAATACAGGCTCTCCATTTACAAAAACACCTCGTGATGCGTAAACTGTCGGGCTTTCCGCTGTCCCCGCTACCTTTCCGCGCCCATCGCCCGTGTTCGATTCCCTCTCTGAAGGCTTGCAATCTGCTTTCAAAAGTTTGTCCGGTAAGGGCCGACTGACCGAGGGAAATATGCGCGACGGTTTGAAAATCGTCGAAAACGCGCTGCTGGAATCCGACGTCAGCTACAGCGTCGTCAAGGAGTTCATGGGACATGTCAGCGAGAAAGCACTCGGAAAACGCGTTCTGCTGAGCCTCCGCCCGCAAGAAGAATTGGTTCGGATCGTCCACGAGGAATTGATCGAAACCCTCGGTCCCGTCGACGCGTCGCTGCACCTTCGAACCGATCGGCCTACGATCTTGATGCTTTGCGGGCTGCAAGGGAGCGGAAAAACGACGACTTGCGGCAAGCTCACGCAAATGCTCCGCGAGCAGAATATCGTGCCGCTGCTGGTCGCCGCCGACTTGCAACGTCCCGCTGCCATCGAACAACTCAAGGTCATCGGCGAACAACTCGGCGTCCCCGTCCACGCCGAAACCGACCATCAAGACCCGGTGAAAGTCTGCCAGAACGGCGTCGAGCGGGCCAAACGTGACGGCCACCGCGTCGTCATCCTCGATACCGCCGGACGACTGGCCATCGACGAAGAGTTGATGGATCAACTCAAACGAATTGACCGCAAAGTCGGGCCCGATCAGGTCTATCTCGTTGTCGATGGGATGACTGGGCAAGACGCCGTCAATAGCGCAGGAGCCTTTAACAAGGCCCTCGAACTCGATGGCGTGATCATGACGAAACTCGATGGCGATGCCCGTGGTGGGGCGTTGTTGTCGGTCAAACAAGTGACAGGCGTCCCGATCAAGTTCATCGGCACCGGTGAACGATTCAATGCCCTCGAACCGTTTCGCCCCGAAGGCATGGCCAGCCGGATTTTGCAGATGGGCGATATCGTCGCCGCTGCCCGCGAAGCTCACCGTATCGTTGACGAAGAGGACCGGGAAAAACTCGAAGCGAAGATGGCTGCGGGCCAATTCTCGCTGGAAGATTTTCGTGACATGATGCAGAAAATTGCTCAACCCGGACTGATGGGACGGATGATGAGCATGATGCCGGGCATGTCGCAGTTCAAAGACGCGCTCAACAGCGAAGAAGCCGGTGGCCAGATGAAACAAATCATCGGAGCCATCAACTCGATGACGCCCGCCGAACGCAAAAACCCTAAAATCATCGATGCTCCCCGCCGCACCCGAATTGCCGCTGGGGCTGGGATTCAGTCCTCGTCGATCACACAGTTGATCAAACAGTTTGACATGATGAAACCGATCATGCAGATGATGTCGGGCAAAGGAGGCGGTGATCGCATGGCGATGCTGAAGCAATTGCAAGCCAGCGGAACCTTAACGCATCCAGGCATGCCCGGTGCCAAAATCAAACAGCCCACGGGAAAGCGTTTGTCACCCGCCGAACGCGAGAAACAACGCAAAGAACGCGAAAAACTTAAACGTAAAATGAAACGAAAAGGCCGTTAAATGTCGGCTGCTCGTTACTAAACTCTCAAATCACTCAATCAACCGAACGAAGCTAACGCTCAATACCTTTTGGAGACCCGACCGAGATGGCAGTTAAAATTCGCATGAAAAAAATGGGACGCACCCATCGTCCGTTCTTTCGTGTTTGTGCAATGGATCAACGTAAACCGCGTGATGGTCGCGTGATCGAGGAACTCGGCTATTACGACCCGATGTGCCCCGAAACCGACGCCCGCGCCCAACTCAAATCCGATCGGATTGATTATTGGCTTAGCGTCGGTGCCCAACCCACCGAAAAGTGCGCCACCCTGATCAAGAAGTACGGTACTTCAGGCACACACCTGGACGCTCAACGCGAAGCACTCGATCGGCTCGGACGTCGCAAAGACTACACACCCGCTCCCGTCGTGGCGGCACCGAAGCCCAAGGTTGAAGAACCCAAGGCCGAAGCACCACCTGCTGAGCCAGTTGCGGCCGAAGCACCAGCCGAGACCGAAGAAACTTCCGCTGAGTAGCAGTCGTTGTGAAAGCAAAAACCTAGTGCCGAGCCAAACCCGTGAGGATTGACGTTGTCACCCTGTTCCCCGCTATTTTTGACGGTTACCTAACGCAAAGTTTATTGCACAAGGCAATCGTGCGGGGATTGGTCAACATCAGACGTCATGACTTGCGGAATTGGGCCGACGACGTACCGCATCGCAAAGTTGATGACCGTCCGTTCGGAGGTGGGCCGGGAATGTTAATTCAAGTTGAACCAACGGTCAGTTGCGTTCGCGAAATTGAGTCGGATGCGGGATTTGGGAATTCAAACATTCCTGCACGCCGAATCCTGCTCACGCCACAAGGCAAACGATTAGACCAACGACTCGCCGAAGATCTCGCCACTAGCAAAAGAATCATCTTGCTATGTGGCCGATACGAAGGTTTCGACCAACGAGTCCACGATATTTTAGAACCAGAAGAGATTAGTGTTGGTGATTTCGTCCTCAACGGAGGCGAAGTCGCCGCGATGACAATCATCGACGCCGTCGTTCGGTTGATTCCCGGCGTCCTCGGTGATGAAAACAGCCACTTGGATGATTCCTTCAGTCGCGGTAATCGACTGCTGGAGTTTCCCCAATACACCCGACCTCGCGAATTTGAAGGACATCGCGTTCCTGAGGTCTTACTCAGCGGTGACCATGCGGCGATTGCCGCATGGCGTGCCGAGCAAACTCAACTCCGAACCAAAGCCCGACGCAGCGATTTGCTCGACGATTCGTGTTAGTTTTAACAGACGTCCATTCAAAATTCACAACTAAACAATCCCCGATCAACAACCTCTCAAAACGATAGCGAGAAACGTCATGAATCCAATCATGGAACTGGTCAACAAGGCCAACTTGAAAGAAGAAACCCCACAGTTCGACATTGGTGACACCGTCGACGTGCATACCAAGATCCTCGAAGGCTCGAAGGAACGCATCCAGGTGTTCAGCGGCGTCGTGATCGGTCGCTCCGGCAAAGGATCGCAAGAAATGTTCATGGTCCGCCGGATCGTGGCCGGTGAAGGCGTCGAGCGCAAGTTCCCACTGCACAGCCCTCGGATCGACAAGATCGAAGTCAAACGCAGTGGCGTCACCCGCCGTGCGAAACTGTACTTCCTCCGCGACCGTGTCGGCAAATCGGTCCGCTTGAAAGAACGCCGCCGCGTTTGAACCCGAGTCCTTTGCACCCGAGTTACGAACCTTTGCGAGAATAGCGTACCGCGATGAACCACCCCACCGAACAACCTGCGGCAACTCCGCAGGTTTCTTTTTGGACCGAAGACTTACTCGCGATCTTAATCGGCTGGAGCATCCTGTTGATCTCGCTGTTCTGCGTTCGATTAACTACCACTACTGTTGAACAAGACTCCGTCGTCTCCATCGAGACCACCAATGCGCTGGAGCGCATCTGGACGGACACCACTACCGCAGTGCATGATTGGGTCGACCCCATTGAGGCTACCGATTCAGGCCAACAAGCAATTTTGCCTGTCGAGAATGAAACAATACTTATCAAGCGTGAAACAACGACGACTACGGCTCATGTTCTCGCACCCTACATCGGCATGCCAAGTCGCTGGTACGACAACCCCATCGACACTTTTCGCAGAGAGAACAAGCCGATACCTACAACTGACCCGGTTGAGAAAGCCAACACACCCGCAGCACCACCCGTGCCCAGCTTTCAGCCTGAGTTGTCCCGCTTGCAGGGGTCGATCGGCAGTGGTTTGATCATCGGCGTATTGTTCACGTTGGCTTTGCTGATCACGGGCGGCCAAGCAGGCAAGTTCTTACTCGGCTATCCCGCTATCTTTGCCCTGGGGCTATTGTCCTACGTGCTAGCCGGACAAGCCATCATTAGCCAATACAACCTCGAATATGCGTTGTGGGCATTGCTCGTCGGATTGATCATCAGCAACACCATCGGCGTTCCTCAGTGGCTGCGTGGTGCCGCCCGCACCGAGTTCTACATTAAGACCGGCCTGGTGTTGTTAGGCAGTGAGATTTTAATGAGCCGGTTGTTAGCACTCGGTTTACCCGGCGTATTCGTCGCTTGGGTGGTCACCCCAATCGTGCTGATCACCACATTCTGGTTCGGCCAAAAAGTCCTCAAGATCAAATCGCCGACACTCAACATGGTGATCTCCGCCGACATGTCGGTCTGTGGTGTGTCCGCAGCGATCGCCGCGGCTGCGGCTTGCAAAGCCAAGAAGGAAGAGTTGTCGCTAGCGATCGGCATGTCGCTCTCATTCACTGTCATCATGATGGTCGCGATGCCAGCGGTAATTCGGTTCTTTGGCATGGACGAGGTTATCGGCGGAGCCTGGATTGGCGGCACGATTGACTCGACAGGTGCCGTCGCCGCCGCCGGTGAGTTCCTCGGCAAACAAGCGTTAGAAGTCGCAGCTACGATCAAGATGATTCAAAACATCCTGATCGGTGTCATCGCGTTTGGAATCGCCGTGTTTTGGACCACGTACATGGATCGTGATCCCGATGCCAAAGTGAACGTCGGATGGTCTGAAATTTGGTTACGGTTCCCTAAATTCATCCTGGGTTTCATCGCCGCGTCAATTGTCTTTTCCGCGATCGCTGGATTCTTGGCCGATGGTGCGTTATGGACCTCCACGTCGATCAGCGTCACCAAAGACATTCGCGGCTGGTTGTTCGGTTTGGCATTCGTCAGCATTGGACTGGATACGAACTACAGCGTGATCAAAGATAACTTGCGCGGTGGCAAACCGGTATTGTTGTACCTATGTGGCCAAACCCTGAATCTGACGCTCACGCTCGCAATGGCGTATCTGATGTTCAAAGTCGTCTTCCCCGAAGCCGCGAATTGATGTGCGAGAGGCGATCTACCTTTCAGACATCGCCAACCAACCTATTCCACTGCAAACAGCACACGCTTCAGTCCAGCGAGCAGTACTTCATCAAAGACTGCGACGCAATCTGCCATCGGCACTTCATCATCGGGGTCGACGATCAGGATCGGATCGAGCTTCAAGCCTGCGATCGTTTTGAGTTTCGCCTTTACCTCCGCGAGCGTCGTTGCTTCGACCGCTCCAATCATGTACCGCAACTCTTCGTTGCGAGCGATGATCCGGACAACAATTTCTTCGCGGCGAATTTGAGGTTCGGTCGATTCCGTTTCCGCAGACGTGGCCCCTGCACCTTCCGCCTCGATCGACTTGACAGAACTCGCGGGCATCGCGATCTGGCTGGCCAAATCGAATTCAGGCTGATCAAAACTACTCGTCCAAACAAAGAAAACGAGCAGCAGAAACACGACATCGATCATCGAAGTCATGCCTGGCTCATCGACAGCAACATCTCGGCGACGGGGTGATTGCATACGGCAACTTCAACGGGAAACGAGCAAATAAAACCGACAATTGTAACACACAGCGCAGCGAATTGACGCACCTGGATGTACTTGCTGTCGCGTCGACTAAAATCAGGGCACATTGACACTCGCAGAAATCCTAGCAACGAAGCGATCACATGTACCGTACCCATTTATTGTTGATGATCTCTCTGTTTAGCACCGGATCAATCTACGCTGTCGACCCGACTCTGCAATCCAAGCATGTCACCTATGAATCATTTGGTGCCGTGGGCGACGGAGTCACGGATGATCTGCCCGCGATTTTCCAAGCCCACGCGTACGCCAACGAGCACGAGCTGAGCATCCAGTCGCGTCCCGATGCAACTTATCATCTCGGTCGCCAAGCACTCACCGCTATCATCGCGACCAATACAGACTGGAGCACGTCCCGTTTCATCATCGACGATACCGATGTGAACGATCATCGCCAACCCCTGTTCGAGGTTCGCTCCTTACTGAATCCCGAGTCTCTCCCCATCACTCGACTCAAGCGAGATCAGAAACAGCTCGACGTCTATTCAGATCAAGATTGCTACGTACTCGTTGAAAACAAGGACATCAAACGCTATCGCCGCCGAGGCAGCAACCAGAATTCAGGATCAGCCCAGCGAGATTGTTTTATCTTGCGTCGCGATGGTTCTATCGACGGCGATATTGATTGGGACTATGACAAAGTCACCCGCGTCGATGCGCGGCCAATCGATGCGAAAACACTCACACTCAGCGGCGGCGTGTTCACTACCACTGCAAATCGCATGCAACAAAGTGTTGGCTACAACTATTGGTCACGAAACATCATCATCTCGCGTTCCAATTCCGAGGTGGTTGGTTTAATCCATCATGTTGTTGGCGAGACCGAAGTCGGGCACCCTTATTCAGGCTTCCTCAACATCCGTGAATGCGCCAACGTGACGCTACGAGATTGTTTCGCCACAGGTCACCGAACGTACCAAACGATCGGCTCCGCTGGGAAACCCGTCAGCATGGGATCTTACGACTATTCAGCCAACAGCGTCGTCAACTTCCGCCTGCTTGGTTGCCGCATGGATAATATTCTCGATCGCAGTTTGTGGGGTGTGATCGGCACCAACCATTGCAAAAACATTTTGCTAGAGGATTGCGTGTTATCACGGATGGACACACACCAGGGTGTGTCAGGCACGTACACGATCCGTCGTAGCACACTCGGACATGCGGGCCTGAATGCGATCGGACGTGGCCTGCTCTTGGTTGAAGATTCAACTCTGCATGGCAATTCACTGATCAACTTTCGCAGTGATTATGGAAGTACTTGGGAAGGTGACGTGATCATTCGCAACAGTCGTTGGGTACCTAGCGGAGGGCGACGCACCTGGCCCAATCTGTTGCAGGTCACGAACGATGGCACACACGATTTTGGCTATCCCTGCTTCATGCCGGAAACGGTGACCATTGACAACTTGATTGTCGATGACTCGAACGTTCCCAACAATTACACCGGAATGTACTTGTTTAGCGATTCCGATAGCCAAGCGAACAGCCCAGGCTCACCGCGTCCGTTCCCATACGTACCGACCAAGCGAGTTCAGATCCACAGGCTGGAAACCGCCAGCGGCGAAGCTCCTCAAATTTCGTCGAACGCTGATCTGCAGAACAAAATCATCGTTGAGAAGTAACTTGACTGGTCAGTTTTTTGGCAATGTCCTGATGCTCTGTACGCAGGCGTCCTGATCATTCCGGAAAAATGCTAAACATAACACCAATTGGCCTTACAGTTGCAGGAGGAAAGATGATGGGCGAGGTCTACGGAATGGCCCAAGAAGTGATCGAGAAGAATGCGGAAATCTTACGATCCGAACGTGGCTTGATCAATGAAAAAGACGAGTTCGATGGAATTAGTAAGTCTCACATCCGATCACATGGCATCATACTGAAATGCAGTGACTTCTCGGAAAAACTTGACCCGTTTGAGCAGGTCGGTGAGACGGCATTCCCCTTGCTATCGGCTAAAAAAACATCCCTACATCGCCAATCGAGTATGCTGCCGGGTGTGGGAATCGGCCCTTACTTGCCGACATTTTAGAACGATCAAAGAGAACTATTCCTAGGCGAGTCCTCTGGTACGCGATTAGTGGAAATCAAATATCTTCAATGAATGATTTAATCTCAAACTCAAAACGGAGAGTCAGAATATCGGGTGATGGTCCAGGCCCGCTGCAAACCGCAGTGTCCTACTGTCGGGATGAAATAGTACGGCTGTTACTCGAGAATGGATTTGACCCAAACGACCAGGACCAACTTGGGGAAACCCCAATGCACTGCCTCCAGGATAGCACAGAGCTGACTGAGTTATTATTCGAATTCGGGGGAGAAATGAGATACGGAACTCAGGTGGTTTATTGCCGAGTGAAATGGCAGCTGCAAACGGGTATGAAGAGGTCCAAAGGCTGCTTGAGCGTCGGTCATAAAGAGTAGCCAAGTGGGTCACATCTGCTTTGGTCACCGTCTGCACCGGAGAACGAGAGAGAAACGTTTCGTTTAGGGTCAGACATGAGTTTCGGGATTGAACTTACTTCGGTCGCGAAGCCACTGCGGCGCTGGCAGAATGCCGTCGCAACTTCTGGAAGAAAGCCCGCCACGCTGGGTGGCCTCGCAACTTGTAATCGCACCGGAGCGATAACGACACTTGTTTGAGAGGCTCGCGCCAGAATCAGGATTGCTGTAGGAGGTTTCGCCAAGGATCAGGCTCGGGTTTCGGGACGAGGCGATCTTGAAACTCGAAAACAGAGTTTGACCCCACGCGAAGCAGGCAACATGCTGTTCTTCGCTTGAACCGCGTCCATGAAATGCTCCACGCGTCAGATTGACATAAGTACTCACGAGCGGAAGCTAACCGAGCAGATTAGTGATCGGCTCGCATGCAGGCTGATAGGGCGATGTTTTCGAGCAGCGCCTCGGCGCAGCGTCTGGCAAATTCGATGTCGTTGATTTCGCAATCCACCATACGACATTCGATATCATCTCGCAGAATGTCTTGTATCGCAGAAAACAACGCAGCATCCGCTTCGGCGTCTTCGAATGGTCCGCCTGCCACGCTGATCATGCTGATCCCGCGCCGGGGAATCAAAACGGTTACCGGAGCGGTGGAACGATTGATTTTTTCAGCCAGAATCTCGCCGAGTTTTTTACATTCGTCGGCGCTGGTCCGAACCAGCGTCACCTGTGGATTGTGGACCACGAGCGTGCGATGCTCGAACCGTGCAGGTACCGACTCACGCGGGCCGAAATTTGCCATGTCGAGGCAACCAGGCGCGATGATCGCAGGCACGCCCGCGCGAGCAGCGGCATCCAAACGATGAGGTCCCGCTGATAACGTGCCGCCGAGCAACTCGTCTGCCCACTCGGTGGTGGTGATGTCGAGAACTCCCGCGACCATCCCATCCTCGATCAAGGATTCCATCGCTCGGCCGCCCGTTCCTGTCGCGTGGAAGACGAGGACTTCGTAACCGGCCTGCTCGAGGATGGGAATCGCATGGTTAACGCACTGCGTGGTGTTTCCAAACATGCTCGCCACAATGATCGGCCGCGAGTCGCTGAAGTCAATCGACGCACTCACCATACCGCAGATAGCCCCTGCGGCACGAGCGAAAACCACTCGTGAGATGCGATTCAATCCCGCAATATCGACAATGCTGGGCATCATCGTGATGTCTTTCGTCCCTACATAATGGGCCGTATTTCCGCTGGCAAGAGTGGAGACAATCAACTTTGGAAACCCGATCGGCAATGCCCTCATCGCTGCAGACGCAATCGCGGTCCCGCCGCCCCCTCCCAATGAAATGACGCCATCGATCCGGCGTTCGCGGTAGAGTCGGGCGAGCATGATCGGCGCTGCGTTCGCCATCGCAGAAACGCACTCGCCGCGATCCGCCCGAGACACCAGCGCGGGAAAGTCTACGTCAATGCAAGTGGCGACTTCGTCTCGGGTGATGTCGGGAATGACTGTCGGTGGTAGTGAGGTGCCGACATCGATCAGCAAAGTGCTATGCCCCTGTTCTCGAATGAGGCGCGCAACAAACTCATGCTCCTCACCTTTGGAATCGAGTGTGCCGAGCACCGCGATCATTGCCATCTTGCGTTACGCCTTGCGATTGACAGGAATCTGTTTGAAACGTTTCGTCAGTTCGGTGAGCGAATCTTCGAAGGCCATTCGCTCCAGGCTCGAAGCACCGACGAAACCGACGACATCGGTATGTTCGTTAATGTACGCCGCGTCCTCCGGTGACGAGATTGGGCCGCCATGCGAAAGACAAATCACATCGCTACGGACCGACATCGCTGCTGAGGCAATCGCCTGAGTTCGCTCGGCGGCTTCCTCAAGGGTGCAGGACGCATTGGTAACGCCGATCGCGCCACCGATCGTGGTTCCGACGTGGGCGATCACCACGTCTGCACCTGCGGTCACCATGGCAGCGGCCTCGTCAGGTTTCGCGACATAGACGATCGTGAAGAGATCCATTTTGCGAGCGATGGCGACGGCGTCGATCTCCTTCTGAACACTCATCCCGGTTTCTTCGAGCACCTGTCGAAACTGCCCGTCGACGATCGTGTGGGTGGGGAAGTTATTGATTCCCGAAAATCCCATCTCTTTGACTTTCAATAGCCAATGCCACATTCTGCGCCGCGGATCGGTCGCGTGCACACCACAAATCACCGGTACCTCTTCGACGACCGGCAAAACTTCAAACTCGCCGATTTCCATGGCGACGGCATTAGCGTCACCGTACGCCATCAGACCCGCAGTCGAACCGTGGCCGGCCATTCGAAAGCGACCCGAGTTGTAAATGATGATTAGGTCCACGCCACCTTTCTCGAGGAACTTGGCACTAATACCCGTTCCGGCTCCCGCCGCGATGATGGGTTCACCGCGACCGAGTGTGGCGTGAAGGCGTTCGAGGACTTCGGCGCGTGTGTAGGGGTTTCCAATGCCCGTCCAAGGGTTCGGCATATCGTTCGTTCGACTCGGTTGGTGTCATGAAAGGTTTCGCATCACGGAGACGACATCGTAACAGTTGTCTCTCTTGTTGGGGATTCGATCGTGGCATCAATCGACTGTCTACGAAAAAACGCCGGTGTGTTTACACGCCGGCGTTTTCGGATCGTTTCTTAAAACTCGGAATCGAGCGTTTCTTTCGAGGCCCGGGTTCCTAACGCACCCCACAAACCGAACGGACTCTCGTCGCCCGCCGTTGGGGCGGTCGTGTCATTGTCCGCGTTATAAGGAGTCGGCGAGTTTTGGTTCCCAGACTCGATTGAATCTGTAATGAACTTGACCGCGCCGTCACCCATCAACACGTGGGCACCTCCTTGGTGACGACTCGACGAACTGGCGTGCCCACTACTCGAATCGCCCGTACCGCCGAGGCAGGTCGGTGTATTGGGCGGACGGATCGACGCGAAACTCGTATAGATCATCGCGCCATCGGCCCATCGCGCTCCGCGGACCTCATTTCCACCCTTGAGATCCCCCGCAGTACTCAACCAAAACTGAGGACGGTTTGGATCCAATCGGGGATCACAGGGCAATGCAGGGTTCGCGTTATGGATGCCGTTCCATCCCGCTCCGCCACCATTAACCATGGGCGTCGTCCGTGCATCACGGTTACCGAGATCGGTCAATATCTCGCCGCCCATCGTGGTGTTTGCTAAGCCGTCGAGAACATCCCGGAAGCCGAGTTGCCGACGGTTCGCGAACATCCCACGGTTTGCCAAGGCCACGTTGGCTTGAGAGTACCACCGGTTGTTAGTCGTATCGAAGTTGGCGTATCCCGTGTCGACGCGGTGAGTACCGTCGCCAATGCAAACGGCATAGTTCGTCCGTCCCATCGCTGGGGCACCGACACCTGGATCACTCGGACATCTAAATGCCGCAACGTCAGTCATCCACGGAGTGTAAGCTGTTGTCCAAGGGGCAGGCCCCATCGCAGGCCATGAAGGTGTTCCGCCATCAGCTAATGGATTCGAGATGCGTTCCCACATCGCTTGTTGTTCAATAAAAGGCAACAAGCCGACCAAGAACGAAAGTCGGTATCGATTGTTACCGTCCGCTCTGCCAGTGCCACCACTGTTCAGGCCGCTGTTCGCAGGACCGTCGAGTGTGCCGAAATAGGTACCACCAGACTGCATCGGCAACTTGTCATACGCAGCGTGATAGTTATGGAACGCCAAGCCCACTTGTTTCAGGTTATTGCTGCAGCTCATCCGACGTGCTGCTTCACGGGCAGCTTGAACCGCAGGAAGAAGCAACCCCACCAACACGCCGATGATCGCAATCACAACGAGCAACTCCACCAGCGTGAATCCCTGCTTTTGTGGATGGCGTTTAAGCACCCGAAGAGAAACATTCATCAACCTACGACATGAAACATACATTTCAGAAACTTTCCATTTTGAGAGACATTACATGACAATCGAACAATTGCATTCAGCGAGTATTCAGCTTATTGCCCTGGTTCGTATTCTTTTGTATTTTCAGTTTGTTGTTGGTCATACGCATCGTATGCCTGCTGTTGTTCAGCCTCTGTACGTGTGTCATCGATGACAACATCTTCTTGGCCTGTGCAACCTGAAACGATGCAGACCATTCCTAAAATCAATAGAGACATTTTGATGAGACGCATGGAGAAACCTTCTCGAAGTTAGAGGTAAAGAGTTGTGCTAGCAGAGAGAAACCATTCAGTCCGACGGAAACGTGCAAGACAAGGATAGTTCTGAGAAACAATTTTGTTTGTAAGCCGCACGTTAACCCTTGGTCAATGGTCGATCAGGGGCACCCAAAACGACGAACCGGTACATGTCAGCCCAACGAGATGTAAGACTTCATCAGTTTGAATCACCCCCCAGTTTGATGAGTTAAGTCAAACTGAGCGAACGATGGCAGATGCTTCGGTGCCATGGGTCGATTGATGGCCCCATGTCTTGGCAGCCATCGCGTGTATTTCAACGTCATACAAAATAGCAGGCAAATAACGAGATAAATCGCTAGGGTGAGAATGTCGTAGCGAAGCTTCGAAACAAACGCACACATGAAGTTACGTTCACAATTCGTTCCAATGTCAGCGACGATGATGGTCGCTTATCCAGGGGGTATCAGCTCAGGATCAACGCTATGGCGGCCATCAGAATTGCGTCGATCTCGCTGTTCCATGATGGCTCAGTTAGGATGCAGCGGCGACGAATAACCGCAGCCTTCTACCATTAAAATATCATATGAATAACACGAATTTGTCCGAAAACCGATGAGTACCGCAGCTTTGCACGACTGCTGAAATCTTTCCGTCTAACTAATTGAGCCGTTTGGGCGCTAGACCCGATTGAGTATGGGGAGCGTGGCTAACGCCAAGTCGTTCGACGCCACATAAATGCCGACACCAATTTAATGATGGACGAATGATAGATGTCTTAACCATTTGTCGCGTTCATAGGCGTTCCGAGCGGTTCGGCAATAGTGGTCCACGATTGCTAGCGTGATCGGACGCAGCGGCAGGTTTGTTTGTTCTGAGATTCGCTGTGGCTGAGTCGTCATCAGTGGTTCTGCGCAGACGATCGCTAAATGATCCAGCATCTGAATCGCATTGAGCTGCCCACGTGATCGCAAGCGGACCTGATCGCGACGATGTGTGGCTGAACCCACTGATCCAATTGCACCGCGTCCGCCCACGACCATCGCTAAACATCGCTGTTCCAATCCAGGAAACAAATCGGTTGTTGCCGATGACCTCAACGGAGGCATCGGTAGCTTTTGTTTTTCGCCTGAGTTCACCGACTCATCAACTTCTGTCGCATATCGCTCAGCGTTTGAAAAATACTGCCGCTTCAATTCATCCAAGCCCAAGTGACAACGCCCTGCCCACGAATCAGGCAGAACAAGTTCAGCAGATAGAGAACGCAGACTCAACGCGTCGATCCAACCGGCCCGGTCCAATCGCACACGACCGTACACTTCGATCGCAAGGCCTGGGCAACGGGCCAACAGTTGCAGGTTTTCACGAAAGGGCAAATCCTGATGATCTATGGAAATCCCTAACGTCAATCGCACGTTTGACTCGGCGACTTGAAACAACACACTATTGCCAATGGCACCTAGCACAGTGCCCCGTGCGGAAACGAGATCCCATCCACCGCGTGGCAACCACTCGGCCTGTTCCGCGTGTTCGAACACCTGACGAACTTGTTCCTCCAGCGGTGCCGACCAGCGTCCAGTATGCGGCGAGGTTTCTGCTGTGTTGACAGATGCTACCGGATGGATTGCCCAGCGTGTTTTGTTGCCTTTGCCCAGTCGACCGTCCGGTGAGCTCGTTAAATTTTGTACGTCGATGCGAGCACGGCTGATCGTTTGCGCCGATGCGGTGGTGCCGCCCAAATCAATCCCGCCCCGATACGCTTGACCAACCAATACAGCGTCTCCTGGACGCGTTTCCACAACTTGATAGAACAGCCCATCGTCGCCGATCAAATGAGTGACCACACCAGCGTAGCCACTCAACGTCAAGATCGGCTCGGCGAGGACGCCTGTCACCCGTTTGATTGACGTTGGTGCGAACGGGCGTCGAGCGTAACCGAGACTTGCCGTTGGAATCTTTTCGTTGCTTAGCAACGCATGGGCGGCATGGACGGTGGCGACCATATCACGACGCAGCACAGTGCAATCGGTGTGATCGTCGCCTGCACGCAATCGTTGGATACCTTCGGTCACGCGAATCAACGCCGCTGACAAATTCACCAACCCTTCGGCACGAGCTTGGTGAGCGGCTCGCAACAACGACGACTGTACAATCAGTCCGCTCGCGCGGCTACCACTCACCAACACCGCATCGATCGCCCGCAAGCACTGCTGGGCGGTCTGCTTCATTGCCGCAGAGACTTGTGTTTGTTCGCTAGATATTTCCTGTGATGTGATTTTCTCAGCTTCGTCATATTGATCGGTCATGACCGATGTCTCATCAGCAATGTTGAGAGTCGTCAGACACGCCAGCAAGTGAAAACATTTTGGTGACAACAAACATGAGCACGACACGGCCTCAGTCTGCTCTAGAGGCTTTCCCTCGTCGGTTTGCAAACGCACGGTTTCCTCCCCAGTCGAGATCATCCAAGCGTTCTCGGATTGCTTCCACTGCCACGTTGTCGCGGCATCTGGTTGTTGATCCAAGCGTTTGCGCACCCGCCCCGGTGCTGCTTCGATGAACTTCACCAAAAACGCCGCAGTGATCGTCGGTCTGGATTCACTCATAATGATCCCTGCACATCGACGCCTGTCTGGGTCCCGCGAATTTGGTCGCCTACCCAACGTGCTAAATGCTCTGGGCTGACCGCCG
Organism: Rhodopirellula sp.; assembly: GCA_041740155.1. Classification (GTDB taxonomy): domain Bacteria; phylum Planctomycetota; class Planctomycetia; order Pirellulales; family Pirellulaceae; genus Rhodopirellula. Next base: position 15,279 of record JBGSMN010000140.1, on the reverse strand, counting down.
CCACGGGCATCCCTGCGCCTACCATCATGGCAGCGTAACCTTGATGATAACGGGCCACACCTTGATCATCGAGGGACGCTAAACCCAAACAGGTCACGCCCGAATCGATCAGAGCACGCACCTCCGCAATCATCCGGCCAACGGACACGCCTTCTTCAAAATCTGACACCAAAATCACAATGCTCCGAGACGGTACCGCGATCCCCGCCCGTGCTGCTCGCAACCCTAATCCGATGTCCGTGCCACCACCGACTTGCACTTCTAATAATAGTGACAAGGGGTCAGACACCTGTTCACTGAAATCCAATACCTCGGTACTGAATGCCAAGAACCGGACCGATAACGCGGGCAAGGCATCGAATACTGCCGCCACTAAGGCGCTGTAGATCACCGATGCGGACATCGACCCGGACACATCCACGACAAACGTGAGGTGCCAATCCATCTGCCGTTTCGCGCGGCTGTGAAACATCAATCGCTCCGCCACGATGCGGACTCGTCCATCACTGCGCCGGTGACAGTTCGCCAAGTTATCGCGGATCGTTCGTGCCAAGTTCAACTTTTGTCCTCGCCGCCGCGTCGGTCGCGGCGAGGACAAACCGTGCATGGCTGGCTGCAAGCGAACGGCCAGCTCTTGTGCTAACTGTTCGGTGATTCGCCGAGCGAGACGCCGCAACGTCGCCACCTTGGACTCCGGCATCGCACCGGCGAGCGACAACACCTGCTGCAACAATTCGATCGACGGTGTCACCGCATCGGGATCGAGCAGTTCAATCGCCGAACTCCTACCCGAGCCAGCTGCTGCACCGAGCACTTCTTGGCACAGATCGCTGCCAAACAATGCTTCTAAATCTTCGGCCCATTGTGCGGTCGTCGGTTGCGGAGCCTCCGTACCACCACCCGCTCCCGGCCGATTCGCCAAACCCATACGCGATCCTTCACCACGCCCCCGACCATACAACTGATCTAACGAAGAAGCACATCGCCTCGAAACATTAGAGTTGGATTCAGGCGGCAATCCAAAAATCAATCGCCAGCGGTCAGCCAACGGCAGATTCGTCCCATCCATCGCATCTATCAGCGAGTCAGACAGCGGATCACGGCTCTCGGTAACTGGCGAAGAGGCGGTCGCTGTCGCATCCGATTGAGCGTTCGACCAATCCAACAAACCGGGGAACGCCGCTTCAACAGCCGCCTTACCGGCCAAGTCCGCTTGTCGCAGCAAGATCAATTCGTCCGTGATCGACTCACTGTTTTGTTGATGAGTGAACGACAACGTCGAGCCCGTCGCATCGAGTCTCGTGCCACGCTCATCCAGTTCCGACAAACAAACCTGCAACAATCGCTGACGATCGGCAGGTGAGAACTCGGCAAACGCACCTCGCAGCGCAGGCAGTCGCGATAAGAACACTTCATCTCGCATTCGCTCAACACCAGAACGAATCCCACGCAACCACAACGAGTCACTCTGCATTCGCGGCAGCAACACTTGAGTCGCTCCGGCCAATGCCGCTTTCAATTTTTCGCGTCCCACCCGATCCACGGCCGCATCCAACCAACCGCGAGTCAATGCCGTCCACTGCGCGTCAGGCATTTCGTTCAAGAGGCACAAAGCACTCGCAGTCGCACCTTGCATCCGATCGCTACCGCGACGCATCGTTTGGCGACACCAATGTGTTAGACGCAGTCGACCGGTCTGCGACGGCGAGCCATTGAAATCCACCATCGTGGCGGCTTGCAAGTCGCCTGTGACCCAGTCCAACAAATCAACCAGGGCGACGACGTCGCTGGGATCGTTGGAACCACTCAAACCCGCCAGACGTTCTAAACAAGTCTGCAACAACTCGTTAACGCGATTCAAAGCATCTGGCAACTCGAACGGTTCAATCCAAGGCGGATAAGCGGACTTTTTGTCGGACGGCAGGCCTGGCAGATGCCCAGCGAGGATTCGTGTGATGATCGTGATCACGTGTACCAATTCCGACAAACCCGCTGCTTGCCGAAACGAGCGACCGACTTGAGCGAGCGTTTGCCGCGTCAGCGTGATCAAACCACACTCCGCAGCGATGCTCAGTCGATGCACGATCGTTTGCGGCAGCGTGTCGGTCTCAAGTTCTTCCAGACCGGGAACTTTACCTGCCGTTCGCACCAACCCTTCGACGACTTGCGTTAACGTCACGCCGTATCGTGAAACCGATTCAATCGTCGCTGAAGTGCCTTGCTGCCAACCCACTCGCCAGCGTTCGATCAGATTTTCACGGTGTCCCTGTTCGACTTCGTCCACCCGCTGCGCGTATGGAATGCCCGCTGTTCCGAGTCGCCGCAACACCACCGCGCGAGCTCGATCACGGGGCGACCGCAACACGTCGAGTTTGATTTCCTTAGCATCCTCGTCGACATGGTTTCGTGAACTGAATCGTGATGATGATCGCGTTTGATTTCGCTCGCCGAATGAATCACGACCAGGTAATTTGAGTGCTTCGAGTTGTCGGTCGATGTCGATTGCCAAACCCCCACGAGGCGCCGCTGGGGTGACGTGACCGAGACGATGTCCGATCAGCACTTCCCCCGCCGCCTTGGCCACCGCTCGACCACGCCCCATCAAGTCGCCTTGCACCAAACATGTCTGTAAGGCTTCAACAAACTCGCCACGGCCCGCAACACACAATCCTCGCAACCGGGCTAGATCACGCATCATCCGCAACGACTCGGACGCGTCCGGCATCCCCGCGACATGCCCCGCCTGACGCAATCGCCGACAAATCGCCGTTATCAGTTCCGCTGCGGCAGCATCCGCTTGATCGATACTCGTTGCCTCCAACATCCGCTGATGCCAGACGGGATCGCGAACGCCGGCGGGATAGCCACTTCGCTCATCAAGTTGCTCAAACGAATACGGCACCAGCGACACACCGACGGCGGCTTCCGCATCAACAGACACCGTCGCCAGCATCGCCGCATCCCGCACGGCTTGCGACTCAACGACGCTCGGCAACAACGCGGCTGCGTGAAACGAACCGACGACGGCAGCGCTATGTTTGGGAGCATGACGAATCGCCTGCCGCATCGCCGCTTCACGCAGCAGATCTCGCGCCGTGATCACGGGCGTGCTTTCACGCACCGCCCAACCGAACAATAACGCTGCACTGCGGATGGATTCATGATTCGCATCGAATCCCGGCGACTCGACTAGTCGCTGCCATAGGCCTCCTGAGTCGGCTTCGCCGCTGCGTTCTAGCAAACAATCAAGCATCGTCGCGGCAACCTCAGGCGGCTGATCGCGGTTCGATGATGTTTCCATTACCTCTGATTTTGCGGCCACGGATAAATCGCAAGCCACGACCGGCACGCCGTGCTGTCGCGCCCAACGGATCGCCACCCACTCCGGTGAAAAGTCTGCCATTGGATAGAAGAACAAACCATGCTGTTCGTGGACTGCTGAGATGGCCACAGGGGCGATCGTTTGTGGGTCCGCTAAATGTTCAATCCAGTCACTCAGATCAGCGGGCAATTCTAGTAACAAACATTCTGGAGCGAACGCATTGAGCATCTGAGGCAGAGCGCGAGCCAACGCTGCCGAATGATGTCGAACGCCAATCAACAAAGGTGCGTGAGAGCCGATGATCGGCCCCACGTGTGATTGCAATTCACTCACTCTTCCAACACCGTTCGCAGTTCTACAAGTCGTTTCCACAAAGGCGATCCGTCCTCGGCACGACGTTTCACAGGGCCATCCCAATACGCGAGCAACCGCTCGCGATCTTTCGCTTCGTCCTTCATCACGACGCCTAACAAGTGTCCCGGCATTCTCGATATAGGATCGAAACCGCTGGGAAAAAAGACACTTTCACGTGTGATCGCCGTCGCCACCGCGACCGCTTCGGCGGTACTCATCACCGTACTGGGCCGGGTCACTTGCCAACCTTCATCACTTCGACCGCTGCGTAAATCACGAAACACCGTGACCAAGACTTCAATCAGCGCGCGATCCACATCGACTGCTGAACCTGTTTCAGCCAGCAATGCTGAGGCCCGAGTCGAGACCAATTCTCGCTCGCGTACTTCATCGGCAATCGGTGCGATCGTCTCAAAATTGAATCGCCGTTTGAGAGCGGCCGACATCTCGGAAACACCACGGTCCCGCAAGTTTGCGGTCGCAATGATGGCGAACCCCGGCGCGGCAAAGATACTATTGCCTGCATCATCACCGCTGTGGTCCATCTCTGGAATCATCATCCGTCGCTCGCTCAAAATCGAAATCAACGCGTCTTGAACCTCAGGCAAACAACGCGTGATTTCTTCAAATCGAACGACCTTGCCGTCTCGCATGGCGGTCATGACCGGCGATGGCACGAGCGCCTCACGTACCGGGCCGCGATCAAGCAACATCGCATAATTCCAACCATAGCGAATTTGATCTTCCGTCGTGCCAGCTGTCCCCTGCACTGCCAAGGCTCCCGTGCCGCTGATCGCGACCGCGAGTAGCTCGCCTAACATCGACTTGGCTGTGCCCGGCTCCCCCACGAGCATCAAGCCCCGCTCACCAGCCAGTGTCACAACACATCGCTGCACGATATCACGCGAACCTACAAATTTCTCGCTGATCGCTCGCGCCGTCGCTTTGGTTTTGCCAACCCTCACACCGTCACTTCCGCAGATAAAATCAACAATCGCTTGCGGCGACAATGACCAACCTTCGGGACGTGGCGACGAGTCGGCTTCGGCGAGAGCTGCTAACTCATCCGCATAACGAGTTTCTGCAGGCGGCAACTGCACCCGACGTTTCGTCTCGGTGGGCAGCGATGATTCCGCGGTACTGGGATTTTTCCTACCCACGAGATTCCTTTCAGATTCAGTAGTTTGGTTGGGGCTTTCGATGTACCGATTGTACCCGCCTCACCGACCTCCATGGTCCGTGTTCCAGACCGGCGGCCCAGAAGTTTTTGCCGTGAGGATTCGACGAACTACCGCACCATAACGGCGTTGATCGTCGTGAAACCTTGTTTGTGCAGATTGATCAGACGCGAGATAATTTGAGTTGAGAGTGTCACACCTTCAGCAATCAACAATTGTCCGTTGCTTAACTTGAGTGGTGCAGCGACAACCATGCCGGGACGCAAACCAGAAAGCGTTGACTCGCGCATCTTCGGCTCAGATATCGCCTCCGCAACGTGTTCATGGGCAACCGAAATACGCTGTTGCGAAACGAGCAGCAGCATCGCTAGTAGGTTGCCTGTTTCTTTGAGTATTTTGACATGCGTATCCGTGTACACCCCCGTCTGACAACTGCTGAAGAAAAGAAAACCATAGGGAACATCGCGCAGATACAGTGGCCATGTGATTGACGATCGAAGGCCTTCACGGACGATCAATGCGGTTGAGCAAGATTGCGGACGGCGTTCCAAATACTCAGTCAAGTCATTGAGAATTCGTGGCTGACGATGTTCAAGCACAATCGACAAAGATGAGCCTTGCAACGGTGCAGAGTATCCAGTCTTCAATTGCGCTTCGCCACGCGATTTTGTCCAACGTGCGCGAACTCGCGATCGCTCATTATCGATTTCCGCGAATCCAATGCGATCGTATGGAATGATGTTTTCGAATGAATCGAAGACAAACTCAAGCGATTCGTCCAGCGTAGCGCCGCTGACGATCCGACTCGACAAAGCAAAAAGCGAATCCAGGATGTCCGTCTCATTCACTTCTGCGATACACTGACTCATCTTTGTGTGCCCCAAGGATGTTCAAACTCCACAACCAGTCCCTATGTCTGGCTTATTGAAAAGATAGGACGCATTCATTGACAGCGGGTCGAGCAATAAATCATCGGGAGTAGAATACAGGCGAGCAGACTCGCTCTAATCGTCAAAACCGCTGCAATCCCTGCTGTGCGAATCAGCGTCTTACGGGCAAAAATTGAGTCGTGAACGTCTCGACAATCTCTCACTCAACGACGTTGCGAGCACGCAGATAATGGGCCGAACCATATTGAACCTGTCCCAGATCCGCTCCCATGAGGATAAAACGATCCCTAGCGCCGTTATCCCTTGCAGGGAGCAAAGTGTTCGACGATTTTTCGTGCGGCACGAAGGCCGTCGACGGCCGCTGTGACAATGCCACCGGCATAGCCAGCCCCTTCGCCAACGGGATAGACTCCAGGTAGGTCAGGTATCTGAAAAGACTCTCGGTCCCGATCAATCCGCACCGGGGAACTGCCTCGCATCTCGGGGCCGACCAGCACAGCATCAGGCAGATACTTGCCTTTCCATTTTGCGTTCATCACGGGCAATCCCGCGTGGATGGCTTTTACGATGACAGGCGGTAGTACCTCATTCAAATTTCGAGGCACGACACCACGCTCGTAAGAAGATTCGATTGAAGCGTTCACCGCCGGTGTACGACCAGCGAGGAAGTCATGGGCACGTTGCACCGGAGCAAGATAACTGCCACCGGTCATCTGAAACGCGAGCGACTCATATTTGCGCTGGACCTCAACGCCGGCTAATGGATGGCTGCTGCCGAATTGCTCTGGTTCCAACGTCACCACCAATCCGCTATTGGCGAAAGGCGTGTTATGACGAGAATTGCTCATTCCGTTTGAACAATACATGTTCGGCTCCGAGACACTCGGAATCACGATGCCGCCGGCGCACATACAGAACGTGAACAGATCAGGTTGTCCCTTGGCGACGAGCGTGTAGTCGGCTGCACCGAGTTGTTCGAGATACTCAGGACGCCCGTATTTTTGCTCGTTGATTAGTGATTGGGGATGTTCGATTCGCAACCCCAGTTGGAACGCTTTGGGACGTAGCGGCAAACCGGCGTTAAGCAGCATCTGGTAAGTATCGCGTGCACTGTGTCCCATCGCGAGTAGCACGTGAGAAGTTTCGATCACGCCCTTCGAAGTGACGAGACCGCGAAGTTTATTACCATCCAACGTCAGTCCATCGAGCCGACAGCCAAAGCGATACTCACCCCCGAGAGCTTCGATCTTGCGACGAAAATTGCGACAGATCATCGGCAGCTTGTTACTACCCAAGTGCGGACGGTGCTCGTACACCAACGACGGACGACCACCACACTCCACAAATCGGTGCAGCACCCAATCAACATCTGCGCCCGTGATACGACAGGTCAGCTTACCGTCACTGAAACATCCCGCACCACCTTCGCCGAAAAGGTAATTGTTCTCGACATCCAACTCGCCACCACGATCGAACATGCGGATCGCTGGCACACGTTCTTTGACAGCTAAACCACGCTCAAGAATAATTGGCCGATAACCATGAAGCGCCAGATAGTAGCCAGCGAGCAATCCAGCGGGACCGGAACCCACCACGACCGGGCGATGTGCCAACGGCGTCGGACCGGGCACCGGATCAAAGAATGTTTCGGCCTGGTACTTCTCAACACGAATATCTGTGCGGTGTCTCGTCGTCATGTCATCGGCGACATCGACAACCAACGAATAGACAAACTCTAACGACTCACGCTGTCTCGCATCGAGGCTTTTGCGAATGATTTTCAGCGAGCGAAATTGGTCAGGGTCGACACCAATCGCTGCGGCGGCGCGCTGAGGCAACTCCGTTTCAGGGAACTCGACACGTGATCGAAGATTGGTAATTCGCAACAGCATAAACTTGATCGAGACTAAGAGAGTGGTGTCGTTGTGGGTATGGCTTCTATTTTGGAAGCGAGAACTGCTGCCGACGAATTTCGTAGAGCAAAATGCCAGCGGCGACCGCAGCGTTCAACGAAGTGACGTTGCCTTGCATCGGAATACAAAGCCGTTGATCGCAAATCTCTAAAAGTGCAGGCTGGACCCCCTTCGCTTCGCTACCAATGATCAGCGCCGTCGGAGTGGTCAGCCTTGAATTCCAAACATTCGCTTCCGTGTTGGCATCTGCCGCCACCAACTGCAACCCTAGTTCTTTCAGTGCCAGCGAGGTTGCGACTAAATCAGGCACTCGGCTGATCGACAAGTGGTTCACCGCACCCGATGAGGAGCGTGCCACATGGGGCGTGACCTCTGCTTGAGCGTGATCGCCAACGATCACTCCCGTCACATTCGCTCCATCGCAACAACGCAAAACAGCGCCAAAGTTGAACGCGTCTTGCAGTCGGTCGCAGATAACGACTAACGGCACGGACACCGGCTCGCCACTGGACTGTTTCGCTGAAGATGCGACGATCGTTCTATTTAAGTTCGCGATGGACTGATATGGGAAAGCTCCCATGCGAACAACCCACCCCTGATGCTCGCTCGACTTGCATAGCTGCTCGAGCCGTTCGTTGCTGACTAATTCCACGGGAATGCCCGACTGTTGTTTAGACAGCAGCAGTTCTGAGAATTGATCGAAGGCCTTTTGGTTGACGAAGATTTCGTTCGCCGGCCAAGTTCCGGTAGTTAGCGTTTCTGTCACCGCGTGGTGTCCCCACATCCAACCACGCTGGTGATTGCCGCTGAACGGACTCTTTTTGGTCAGTTTGCGGCTGGATTTCGGACGGCGGGCTGGATCGTTCATCCACGAATTGTCCGCGATTTGCCATCGCCGTCAACGAGGCAACATCACAGGAGTGCGGAGTGGGCGCCAAGCACCCACGCTCAGTTCTTGAAAGCGGCGATGACGCTGGAGAGTGATTGTTTCGCATCGCCAAATAACATGCGGGTGTTTTGACCAAAGAACAAGGGATTGTCGACGCCCGAGAAACCAGACGCCATCGAACGTTTCAACACAAACACGGTCCGAGCATAATCCACATTGATAATCGGCATCCCATAGATCGGGCTGTTCACGTCTTCCCTCGCCGCTGGGTTAACCACATCATTGGCACCGATGACGATCGCCACGTCCACATTTTCAATCCGTCGGTTGATATCTTCCATTTCAATCAATTGATCGTAAGGCACGTTGGCCTCGGCCAATAACACGTTCATGTGCCCAGGCATACGACCGGCCACCGGATGGATCGCGTAGCTGACCTCGGCTCCGTTCTTTTCCAACAACTCGCCCAATTCCCGGACCACGTGCTGAGCCTGCGCGACAGCCATCCCATAACCTGGCACCATCACGACCGAAGAGGCCGCTTCGAGAATCAGGTACGCATCCTCGGGTACGATCGGTTTGACTTCGCCTTCGACCTTGGTAGCTACTTTGGTTGCTGTGAATCCAGAAAACAAAACGTGAGCGAGCGAACGGTTCATCGCTTTGCACATGATGTTCGTCAGAATGATCCCGGCCGCACCAACGAGTGCTCCGGCGACAATCAAAATCGTATTGTTGATCGCTAATCCCGCAGCGCAGGCGGCCAGACCTGAATAGCTGTTTAGCAACGAGATCACGACAGGCATATCTGCACCACCGATCGGGATCACAGCCATGATGCCTAATAACAACGAAAGTCCGATGATCGTATACGTCAGCGCCGGGGTCCATTGGTCGAGTCCCGCAATCATGCCTACGCCGCAACCAACCGTGCCGACGAGCAATAACAAACTGACAAACTGTTGTCCAGGAAACGAAATCGCTCGACTAGGGATCGTTTCGGCCAGTTTTCCCCAGGCTACGATACTGCCCGAAAACGTGACTCCACCGATCAATATCGAAATCACGATCGTGACAATCGTGAACGCGGATTGCGGCTCATCGCCGCCCATTTCCAACGCCGCCCAACCGACCAACAGACTGCCGATACCACCCGAACCGTTGAGCAACGCCACCATCTCGGGCATCCCTGTCATTGCGACGCGCTGTGCCGCTACCACACCCACGATCGTGCCCAACACCGCAGCGATGCCGATCCAGCGGTAGTCCAAAATGTCTTTTGAAGCCAGCGTGACCAACACGGCCACCAACATCCCGACCGCCGACAACAGGTTGCCGCGAACGGCCGTGGCTGGAGAACCGAGTAGTTTCAATCCAAAGATAAAGAGAACGGCCGAGAAGATATAAACGGCACCAATCAATTCTTCGCTCATGAATGAGCCTCCGGTTTATCTTTTTTCTTAAACATCGACAGCATGCGATCGGTGACCATATAACCGCCAACCACATTGACCGTGGCAAAGAAGACAGCGACTGCCCCCAACCACGTTGACCAAGCCGCCATCTCACCACCCGCCAATGTGATGGCACCGACAACGGTGATGCCCGAAATCGCGTTAGCACCCGACATCAGCGGCGTATGCAACGTCGCGGGGACTTTGGAAATCAACTCGAATCCAAGAAAGATCGAGAGCATCAAAACGAAACCCAAGAACACGGTTTCCATGGTTTGCCTTCGTTGGTGTTATTGTTGGATCATGGGGTGAATGATTTTGCCGTCGCGAGTGATCACGGCAGCTTGCACAATTTCATCGTCCGGGGACAGATCGAGCGTCTTGCCCTCAGCGTTCCAGAACTCTTCTATTAGATTGAACAAATTGTTGGAATACATCTCGCTGGCATTGCGACTGACGTGCGAGGGAAGGTTGCCAAAGCCGAGGATTTTCACACCGCCGACGTCCGTCACTTGATCGAGCACGCTGCCTTCGACGTTGCCGCCTGATTCGACTGCCATATCAACGACAACACTACCAGGCTGCATCGACGCGACCATTTCTGCGGTCACGATCCGCGGCGCGGGGCGACCGAAAAGTTGTGCTGTCGTGATCACGACATCGGACTCGGCGATCACTTTGGCTTGCCCCGCCTTTTGCAGCTCGATTTGTTCTGGCGTGAGGGCTTTGGCGTATCCCTGTTCAGTTTGTCCGACTTCACCCAGATCAATTTCCACGAATTTGGCACCGAGCGATCGCACCTGCTCGGCGACCACAGGCCGCGTGTCAAACGCCTCGACACGAGCACCGAGTCGTTTCGCCGTGGCGATCGCTTGCAGACCAGCCACACCCGCCCCAATCACAAACACGCGTGCGGGGCGGATCGTTCCCGAGGGCGTCATCATCATCGGGAACGCTTTGGGGCAATGATACGCCGCTTGAATCACCGTCACATAACCTGCCAAGTTAGCTTGCGAAGAGAGGGCGTCCATCTTCTGAGCACGCGTGCTCCGCGGAACCATTTCCATCGAAATCGCCGTCACACCACGCTCGGCCATCGCGTCGACCAAATCGCGACGGTTCATCGGATCAAGAAAACTGACATGTACCGCGTTCTCACGCAACGACTCGATATCTACCAGTTCAGGCTGGCGGACTCGCAAAACCACGTCGGACTGAGACAAAACGTCCTGCCGCTGAGCGACGACGACTGCCCCCGCATCGACGTACTCCTGGTCGGGAAAACCTGAGGCGATTCCCAATCCAGACTGCACGGCGACCTCGAAACCGAGGCGGATCAATTTCTTCGCGTTGCCAGGTACCATGGCCGTTCTGAGTTCGCCCGGCCAAGTTTCGACCGGTACACCGATTCGCATTTTTCCCCTCGCCTGAAAGTACTGCTAGTTGTTGAGTGATTCTCACCTAAGGTACGCCTAGTCGGCGAACAATGAAAGTAGCGGCAGGCAGTTGGGTTGGACTTCCGCTACTTCCAAAACCGACAATTCACGTTTCGGAGCCGCTTAGTTGACGTTCTTCCTGGCAAATCACTGCCCGCCTGCGGGTCAGCTTGATCGCGTCCTTGAGACTCTCATCACGTTCAAATTTGGCGATGAAGCCCGCTGTTTACTCGGCTTCGGGTGGCGGGGCCAGTATGATCCTGAGCCGGTTCAAGGCGCGGTAATATCGCTTCTTGATAGCTTCAACTTCCATGTTGAGCATGGAAGCGATTTCGACGAGAGAATAGCCATCAACGTGCCGCATTTCGAGGACCTCTTGGTCAATGGCATTGAGTTCCGCTATTTTTGCACGAATCTCTGCTTGAACGTCATCCTTTTCAATCTTACTCGCAATCGACATGGTGGAGTTCGTCAAACTCATTACTAAAAACTGGTCAACTTGATCGCCTTCACGGTAAGGATTTCGGACTCCGCGAAAGTGCTTGCGGTGAACTTCACACAATACTTGGACACTCAGATGACGCAACCATGTCAATGGAGGAACGACTGGATTAGAGAGGTATCCAGGAAGTGCGCGTTGGGCGCGAAAGAAAACTTCTTGGATAATATCCGATGCATCGATTCGTGACGAAAGTCTGCGGTTGATTCGACGTTCAAGGAATTTTCGCAGATGATCTCTTTCATGCTCGAACAGTTGCCCGAGGCCCGAAGCTCCCGACTCTAGCAGTGTGTGATGAGAATGAATCATAAATTTGGACTCGGTGATCTGACGCAAGACAGAGATCATCAACTGGTTTGATCGAGAAAGCTATCGATGATTCGTTTTAGTTCCTGATTCGATTGGCTGGTCTCAGCGACGGTCGCCTTCATTTCGCTGCCAAAAGATGACTCGATAAGATTGAGCCAAGAAAGCAATGCGTCATCTGGAATTCGCATGGCTACGATTTGTTCCAGCCTCGGTACTTCGCCCTGGAACAAGGATGCTAACATAAGGTCCGCTCTTTCGGGCTGGATTCGCTTGTTGACAATCGCCTTTGAAAAAAGCTCCAAGGTTGCATGTCCGCGCAGCTTTTCTTCAGGAGACAGTGTTGAGTTATGGATGGGGTGATGTAAGGCTCCGATCTTGTTCGCATTCATCAAAGTCGATCCACGATAGTTCTTCATGAGCGAATCGAGCTCCCCAGGCTTGAGTCCTTCAGTCGTGACTTTCTCTACTATTCGATCGATCTTCGTAGCGACTTCTGCAGCAGCCGCTTTGTCATTGCTCTGGTTCACCACGGAGTGTTTGAGAGCTTCACCAATAACTTCGACAAAACCCGATTGTTCATCTTCAATCGCCGACGCCAGCATTTTCAGGCTATCGTTTTGTTCATTGGCATGAGCAATGGACGCCGGATTGTATTTATGTGTGGGAAGCAATTTCGGAATGGCGAGGGCTGAGAGCGTTGCTGCTAAGCAGAGTGCGCCACCGGCAATCGCATAACGTACGCGCCGGCGCATCGTCGTTTTGAAATTTTGCTCCGACATTCGCTTGCCCGCACGCCGTCGATCGCTTGGCGACTTGCCGTCCAAGTATCGCTCGAGCACTGCGACGAGCTCTTTGGCTGATTGATAACGTCTTTCAGAGGCTGGATCGCACGCTTTATCAATGATCTTAGCGAGTTGTGACGGTATCGAAGGATTCAGTTCACTGACAGACGGCAGTTCAGCTGGATGTCGATTCGTGTTGCCGCCGCTGCATGCCAGTTCAAAAAGAGTTCTTCCAAATGAATAGATATCGCAACGAACGTCGACAACTCCCCGCAATTGCTCTGGTGCCATGAAACGCGGTGTCCCAGCGATTTGTCGACTTTGAGTGACTGTCATTCCGCCTTCGCATAATTTGGCAAGCCCGAAGTCAATGATCCAGCATTTGCCACTGCGATCGATCAGCAAGTTCGAAGGCTTGATGTCACGATGGATGATTTTGTTCTGATGAATGAGTTCAATCGCCGAAGCAATTTCCAGTCCCCAAGCGGCCAAGTAGTTCCAGTTACTTCGTAGTTCGCTTGCCCAGTAGCTTGCCTGTAAAGACGGTTTGGACGCGAGCAAATCAGCAAAGGTAATTCCGTCGACAAGGTTGGTGACGATGTAGACGTACTCTTCACTCGTTCCGAAGGAGTCAATCGTAACGATATTGGGATGATTAAGTCGCTGGAGACTCTCGATTTCTCGATCGAGCCGCGTCAAATTCGGCAATTCGCCGTCAAACCGAACCAACTTGATCGCTACCTGCTTGCCACCATCGTGCTTCGCTTTGTAGACAATGCCTGAGCTTCCACGACCCAACTCTTCAAGTAATTGGAATCCGGGAATACGAGGCACCGATAGTACCTTGCGACCGAGATTGCTTTCCAAGGCAGCCATCAAGGGCAGTTCATTCAGTATCCGGCTGGCATATTGCGGGAACTGCTTCGCCAATACTGCGACGCTCACGCGATTTCCCCGACGCAACTCTTCGAGGTAAACGTCAGTGACGTCTGAGTAGCTAATTTCTAAACTAGATTGCATTTCAAGTTTCGCTTTTTCAATACTGGGAAGACAATCCACGCATACTGTCGATTATGGCGGGCCTATCAAAAAGCGTAGCTTGCAGTCTGTTGGCAATTCTCTTAGCTACCAGGATTCTTCGGTGCCGCGTGCAACTTTCTGTCCAGTATCCGCGCATGCGGAATAACCGAACGAATTGTCGCTCGCGATGCGACCCGCACATTCATCAAATTGCTACAGCGTTGGGGATTGATAGGCATAAAGAGCGAGAATCCGTTAGACACATCTAAGCACCTTCACATAAGTTTTTGGGCTTAACTCACGTAGGCGAGTCTCTCCGAGACGCTGAATGCCGCGAGTCTCGGAGAGACTCGCCTACGTGTTTTGTTCATTCACTTATGCAGCGGTGCTTACTCACCTGCCGAATCTTGATGCAGTTTTGCTGCGGCTGCTTTATCGACGGCACCAAAAATCTTGGGAAAGCCCATCATGCCGAGGATCGTTGCGCTGGTCATCACACCCGCGAGCAATGCACCGTTCACACCCGGCACACCCACATCGCTTCCTGTCAGATAAAGATTGCGTATCGACGTCTTCACTTTCCACGCATTTTCGAAAAGTCGGTCGGGCGTGCAAGCTTGACCATAGATCATGCCATGGGGATGAGAAGTAAAGGACTGGACCGACAAAGGTGTGGAAACTTCTTGGTAGTCAACCAATCCCCTTAGCTGTGGATAGCTGCGACATGCGTAATCGAGCAGGATATTTCCTAACTTCTCTTTATAGGAATCGTACTCAGGTCCACGCTTCTTCCATTTGGAGTCTTCAAAGGGAAGCCATTTTTCAATATCACTGAACGTCACAAGCTGGGCCACATGTGGAGTTTGGCCGGGGTTGCGGATACTGCCAAACGACAAAAACATCCCTTCAAGATCTTCCAACTCATTGAACTTCTTGTAGCGATGTTTCGTGGAATCCATCTCGTCGAAGAGCCAATAATTGGCTTCATCAAAGCCGTGCTTGCGCGGGTCATCACTGAGCCCAAGATAGAGCACGAAACAAGAGGTTCCAATCTCAGTACGCTGCAATTGTTTCAATTCTTTTGCCACGCAGTGCGCCGGAGTGAGTTTGCTAAAGGTGGTGAAGGCACCTGCGTTGGAGATGATGATCGGTGCTTTAAACTCAATCGTTTTCCCTTTGTGTTCAGCTCGCACGCCCACGGCCTTGTTTTTCTCAACGAGAATCTCGGAAACA
>JBGSMN010000133.1:0-3177 GCA_041740155.1 Rhodopirellula sp. | reverse complement strand
CGTCGACGCTCATCGGGCGGCCTCCTGCCGATTGTTGATCTGGATTTAAGCACCTCGATCATCGCAGGTTGGCCGCTTTTTTATTACCCAGATTCTCAACTCGCCCGTTTTCTGACCGGCGGAACGCCGGTCACACCCTTCGCGATTCAGCTTCGCCAGCTTTTCTACAACGTCCTTGTATTCGGGATGCCCGGACAGGTTTTTACGCTCCTCGGGATCCGTTTGGTAATCGTATAGCTCCGCAAAACTCGGTTCATCCGCGAACCGCGGGCCTTGCCATGCCTTGACCTTTTTAACTTTATACCAGGTGACATACCGATAGCGTTCCGTACGGATCGCAATCCCCCAATAGCCGTTATGTGGATAGATGCTGGCCGCATAGTTTTGAACCGATACGTTGGGATCCTTCAAAATCGGAACCAAACTTTTTCCGTCCAATCCTTCGGGCGTATCCAGACCGGTCAGCTCGCAGAGCGTCGGAAAGATGTCAATGAAGTTAACCGGCGAGACCGATTGCCCGGCTGGCGTCCCCGCATTAGCGATAATCAATGGAGAGCGGGTGGACTGCTCATACGTGGTGTGCTTTCCCCAAAGCTGCTTGTCGCCCAGATGGAATCCGTGGTCACCCCAAAGAACAACCACCGTGTCCTTGGCCTGTCCAGTTTCCACTAACGCTTCCAGCACCTTGCCAACCTGCGCATCCACATAGGAAACACACGCCAGATAGCCGTGGAGCAATTCCCGCTGAGTGGCTTCGGAAATCGCTCCGTCTACCGGCACGCCGCTGTACGTGCGCGCCTCCACATAATCGCTTTTCGCACAGTTCGGCGCGCCCTCGGGATAGTGCTGGAACGGCGCAAGCTCCAGCTTATCGCGATCATACAGATCCCAATATTTCTTTGGTGCAACAAATGGGAGATGCGGCTTCAGGAAACCAAGCGCCAGAAAAAACGGTTGATCGGAATACCTCTGCATCTCCAACTGTTCGATGCCGCAGTTGGCTATCCCGCCGTCCTTATAGGCATCATCGGGCACGTCGTAACACTCCACGGCCGGACCGCCGCCATGATCGCGGAGATAGAAGCTCAATTCCTTGCCCTTCAGCCCCTTGGCCCGGCCCTTGGTAGTCAGCTTATCCGCAAGCCCCTTCAGTACCGGATTATGGTAATGCCCGCCGACGATCGTTGCGCCCGTTTTCTCATTGAACGGATTTTTTCCGAAAAATGTGGTCCACGCGATTTCATCCTGCGGGCCGTTCCAGTCGTCCTCCACGTTCCGCGGATCATAAATCTTGCCCGTTCCAATGGTGTTGTATCCATTGTTCTTGAAATGCTGTGGAATCGTCAGCATATCCGGATACATTTCCCGCAGCTTGCTTTGCATGCCGTAGATGCCGATCGTATCCGGATAATACCCGGTCAACAGACTTACCCGCGACGGACCGCACAATGCTTGCTGGCAATGCGCGTTCAAAAATACCGTTCCAACAGCGGCCAGTTTATCAATGTTTGGTGTGATGGCTTCCATTGAGCCATAACAATTCAATATCGGCTTCAGATCATCCACCGCAATGAACAACACATTATTCGGCTTGGCGGAAGCAAAGCGACTCAGCCCCAGACAAGCAGCGGTGGCCATTAATAAGATTACTGTGTGTTTCTTCATAAACGCTCTTCCTCGCTGTTGGGTTCTTTCTGTGAAGAGTAAGATTCGCAGCCTCGGTGCCATCCTCGAAATATGGTGTTCTTTCCCTGACGTGCAGCCTATCGAACGCGTCGGCCTAAGCGG
This sequence comes from Rhodopirellula sp., assembly GCA_041740155.1. GTDB lineage: Bacteria > Planctomycetota > Planctomycetia > Pirellulales > Pirellulaceae > Rhodopirellula. Next base: position 1,389 of record JBGSMN010000133.1, on the reverse strand, counting down.
AGAGCGTCACTTGACCAGTCAACAACAGCCAAACGAAGGCTCGAATTAGATTCATCTTGCACGCCCGTGCGTCGCGACATTCAATCATTTTCCGCTAACTCAAACTCAAGTTGAGGTCCGTTCACTTCTGGATGACGGTGACCCGCAAAAGCATGACAAGGCACGTCACCGTATTTCAGGGGCAGGTTCTCTCGGATGACGACAAAGGTCACCTCACGCTCTCCATGTTCTAGCAGGAACTGCCGAAGCGCTTCGTTGCTAATCGTAAAGCTCCCTCGCTGCTGGCTTCGGGGGATATCAAAGGTTCCAATCAACACACCGTCTTCGGGTGCCGGAGCGTCTTCCCAAAGGGAATCGTTTTTCCAATCGGCCTTCTCGGGGTTGGTCAATCCATAGACCTCGTAGCGGTTACTCTTCGGTAAGACACCAAAAATGCCATACGGAAAGGGAACAAGATTCAGACGCAGTGTGACGTAATCAAACTTATCCAAATCGACGCTCGAAACGTCAAAGGCAAAGAACGACCGGCGATCCCATTGCTTGTTGAACAGGCGGTTGACGGTCAGGAACTTGGGTGAAATATACTCCCGCGCGTCGTTGCGGATGGCGCTGCCTTCCCGGCCCCCGGTTCCGATCTGCACGACTTCCGGTCCCGGACCAGGACCACGTTCGGGCAGCGTGTTTTCACGGGTGACGAGCGAGTTCGCTGCAAGAGTGACCGCCCTTCCTTGTCCGCTTAGTCGTGCGCTTTCTCCGGTCGACGCAACGTGCACTGAGATTTCACCCTCGATCACTTCGAAACTGGATCGGTTTCGTGATAGATCGACACTGACAGAAAACTCCGTGCCGTGGTCGACTGCATAACCATTCGGCGTTTCCATGATGAATCCGATGGCGGAGTCTGGTACTTCAATGCTCGCGCTGCCGACCAACATTCTGCCTCGCATGGGAGAAAGCAATTCCAGGTCGGACGGTGCTTGCAAGGTAACGAGGGCGCCGGACCGGAATCGGATCGTAGCGATTCCCGACCTGAGGTTCAAAATTCCAGGGACAAGCTCCGAGCCCTCGAAGGTTGGAAGTGAACTCTCCCAGGAGGCGTTCTCTGCCGAAACCAAAGTCGCGATGGGTGAGTGAGCGAACGTCCTGAACGACAAAGTGATTGCCAGCAAAATCGACGCCGCCAAACTTCCCAGTAGGGCGAGGTGTAACCACTTGGTCATCATCCGATCAGCGGTTGCGACCGCGTTAGGTTGCTTGAACTGAGGCCCTCGTTCGTCTGCGTTATGACCGTGCTCGTGAATCAAACCGGTCAGAATCCGAAGGTCATTGAACTGCTCGACACGCGCAGGATAACGGTCCAACTCCCGCCCGAGCATCAGGACTTCGCGC
>JBGSMN010000104.1:0-12677 GCA_041740155.1 Rhodopirellula sp. | reverse complement strand
AGTGCAGTTGATCGACGCAAGTAGCATGTGGCAGAAGATGCGAAAGTCGCTCGGTAGCAAACGCAAGGAACTCAGCGACGAACACATTGCCGAGATCACTCGGTTGTTTGGCGAAGCCAAAGAAGTCTACGTCGATCCCGATACCGGCAAGCCCATCAGCCGCAAGGCGATAGCCTCCGGTTCGGTTGGCGTTCCGATCAGCCGCATCTTCAAGACCACCGACTTTGGCTACCAAACGATCACCGTCGAGCGACCGCTGTTGAAGAAAGATGGGAAGCCGCAACTGGAGACAAAAGGCAATCGGAAAGGCCAGCTCAAATCAGATTCCAAGCTATGCGATACCGAAGAGGTTCCGCTGGGCGAAGATGTGGACGAGTATTTCCAGCGAGAAGTCGTTCCGCACGTCCCCGACGCATGGATCGACCACGACAAGACGAAGATCGGCTACGAGATCCCGTTCAACCGTCATTTCTACGTGTTCAAACCGCCGCGGGAACTCGACGAAATCGACGCCGAACTCAAAGGCGTGACCGATCGGATTGTGACCATGATCGGTGAGCTGTCGCAATGAATGAGAATGAACTCACGGTTCTTCGGGCATATCCAAATTTGCCACTGCCGGTGGCAAATTTGCCGACCCGAGAGGGCAAGTGGCCAGAAATCCAGTCGAAACCAATTGTGCCGCAGGCCGTGGCACAATTAGCGATCAGCCTCCAGCCTGCCCAGCATCGAAGCGATCGAAGCCGAGTCGTCACGCGACCTGGGACCGGAGACCGAGCGATGAGCCACACCAACAAACCGGCTCGCGAGTTGGATGAGATCGAGATGGAATTGAAAGGGGTGACGGTTGCACGCGTCGCCATGAGCGGAGAGCTGTCGCAATGAGTTTTCCGGCTTACGAAGAGTACAAGGAGTCGGGTGATTCGTTCTTGGGCGATGTGCCTGAGCATTGGAACGTTACAAAGCTGGGGTTTCTGTGCCACAAAGTTGGCAGCGGCAAGACACCAAAAGGCGGCTCGGAAACCTACGTTGATGACGGCGTGTTATTCATTCGCAGTCAAAACGTATACGATGACGGACTCAGGCTCGACGATGTCGTCTACATCAGCGAAGAAGTCGATGAGGAAATGGCAATATCGCGGGTTGAGCAAGGCGATGTTTTGCTGAACATTACAGGAGCATCACTAGGCCGCACATGCTTGGTCGCTGGTGACATACCATCGGCGAATGTCAACCAACATGTCTGTATCATCCGGCTAAAAGACGAACGCCAACGCGAGTTTGTTGCCATGGCGATGAAAGCGTTCTTGATCAAGTCGCAGATTGACGCCTGCCAAAACGGAGCGGCCCGCGAGGGTTTGAACTTCGAGCAAATCGGGCAGTTGCGGCTCGCACTTCCATCCGAAGGCGAGCAACAGGCGATCTCGTCGTTCCTCGATATGGAAACGTCGAAGATCGACGGTTTGGTGTCGGAGCAGCGTCGTTTGATTGAGTTGCTGAAGGAAAAGCGTCAGGCGGTCATCAGTCACGCGGTCGCCAAAGGCCTCAACCCCAACGCCCCCATGAAACCCTCCGGCATCCAATGGCTCGGCGATGTGCCGGAGCATTGGACAGTTTCGCGTCTCAAGTACGTAAAGTCCCTCGACACCAACTCATTCGTTGACGGACCTTTTGGCAGCAACTTAAAGTCACAGCACTTCGTCGAAAACGGCGACGTTTACGTCATTGAGAGTAACTTCGGAACAACTGGAAAGATTGACACCGAGAAGCTCAAGACAATTACGGCAGAACATTTTGAAACCGTTCGGCGAAGCGAAACCATAGGCGGCGACATCATAATCGCAAAAATCGGTGCTCGTTTTGGGATGTCGTCCATACTTCCAACTCTGGATAAGCCTGCATTAGTTTCGGGCAACTCGATGAAACTTACTCTCAACGACGAGATTTGTGACGCCGACTTCATCAATTGGCAACTGACGAATCTGAAACAGCTTGGAGCAATGGACGACATCGTCAATGCAACCGCCCAACCAGCCCTTTCACTCGGAGGCATGAACGGACTTCCCATCCTGCTTCCGGGCTTGGTTGAGCAACGAGAGATCGTCCATCGACTGAGGCAACGTCTATTGCAATTCGACACCCTGCTGGCCGAAGCCGAACGAGCCATCGAACTTCTCCAAGAACGCCGCACCGCCATCATCTCCGCAGCCGTCACCGGCAAGATCGACGTGCGAGAATTTGCAACTGCGACGCTCCGTTACCAGGATAAGGCACCATGAGCGACAACAACTTTGAATCGGAATTGGTGATCGGTCTGGTCGGTGCGGTTGGCACCGAGATGAGTCAGGTCATTGAGTTGCTTGAAGAGCCGTTTCGCTTGGCGGGGTACGAATCGAAAACAATCAAGGTTTCGAAAGAGGTCATTCCGCTGTTGGTTGACACCGACCCCTCTCCGCAAGATCAGTTCAAACGAATCACTGGACTGATGGACGGCGGAAATCGGGCACGCGAAGTGACCGGCGATGATGGCGTGCTTGGCAGCGGTGTGGCGACATTGATTTACAACGACAGGCCCAAGAGCGATGGCAAGCCCGAGCCAAAGTACCGACGAGTTGTGATCGTTGATTCGTTGAAACGGCCTGAGGAGGTGGATCGACTTCGCACGATTTATCCCGGCGGGTTTGTGTTGGTCGGCATCCATTCCGAAGAAGATCAACGCATCGATAATCTTGTCCGCAATCGAGGCATCGATCGGGAGGATGCGATCGAATTGGTGCGACGCGATCGGGATGAGACAAGCGTTCCAAGCGGACAACGGCTCAATCGCACGTTTCATCTGGCAGACTTTTTCGTTCGCATCAATGAAAACCGCGAGCGACTTCGTCAGGACTTGAGGCGAATGGTCGAATTGTGGTTTGGGAATCCCTACCACACGCCAACGTTCGATGAGTTCGCGATGTACATGGCGTTCTCGGCCGCCTTGCGTTCGGCGGACTTATCGCGGCAAGTCGGAGCGGTGATCGCCCGAGAACAGACCATTCTGGCAACCGGGGCGAACGATTGCCCCCGACCCGGCGGCGGTCTTTATTGGCCCGAACGCGATGAAGCCCACCGGATATCTGACCAACCCTTGGGCCGCGACCACACCCGTGAACGAGATTCGAATCGGACTGAGCAACTAACGATTATGGGCGAATTGGCTGATCGGCTTCGTGATAAAGGAATGGATCGGGACACGGCGATTGAAATCCTGTCCTCGAGCCGTCTTGCCGATCTGACGGAGTTTGGGCGGATGGTTCACGCTGAAATGGAGGCAATTTTGTCCTGTGGCCGACTCGGCATTGCGACAACTGGAACGACGCTCTATTCAACAACGTTCCCGTGTCACAACTGTGCCAAGCACATTGTCGCGGCTGGTATTGAACGGGTCGTGTACGTGGAACCGTATCCCAAAAGTCGGGCATTAGATTTGCACAATGATTCGATTTCGGTCAACTCTGCCGATGAGGCAAATAAGGTGGGGTTTGAGCCATTTGTCGGAATTGGCCCCCGTCGATATTTCGATCTTTTCTCTATGACAGGCAGCAACGCTTATCCGTTACAAAGGAAGGATAAAGCGACCGGAGCGACCGTCCCTTGGCGGATTGACCAATCGCGATTACGGATCACAATGCCACCCGGATCGTATTTGGACTTCGAACTCGACGCCGCGAATTCGTTTCAAAACATCGTTAGGAAAACGACTGATGACACGTGATGAATTGCTTCAAAACCTCGAATCTGTTACCCGGGTCGTCGAGCAGTTGCCGACTTGGCGACGAAATCTCGTGACTGAAGTGTCGAAATCGGCCTCCGACACGCCGCGGCCAAAGGTTTCATCCGCTTCTATCACTGGATCAGCATCATCGGCTAATCAATCCGACAAACGTTCCTGATTGGCATTTTCGGAGATGGAATTATCCCCGCTAGCCAAATCGACCAATTTTTCTGGTTATCATTCGTTGCCAGAACGATCTTTGATTCGACCACTAAACGCCGTCGAGTAGTCATATTCCAGGCGTTCTGGCTTTGGTTTTCCTCGTGTGGTGGATGCGTCCAGGAAATGAGGGGTCTGGAGCGTGTGAAAAAATGCTTTCTTTGCGTTGCCGACAGGAATTTTTTTTGACGGCTATTTGCATCGAAAGCCATGAGCCTACACAACGAGATCGAATTCGAAAACGACATCTGCGATCACCTCGCGGCGCACGGCTGGCTGTACGCGATAAAAGACGCTGCCGACTACGATCGCAAGCTCGCTCTGTTTCCTGGCGATGTTTTGGCGTGGGTTCAGGAAACCGATCCCGATGCGTGGGCGACGCTGGCTAAGAACCACGGTGCCTCTGCCGAAGTCATCCTTCTCAAGCGGCTACGCGATTCGCTCGACAAGAGTAGCACGCTGCACGTCATCCGCAATGGGTTTGATGTGCTGGGGCTTCGCAAGCCACTGCGGATGGCTCAGTTCAAACCGGCTCTGGCGATGAACCCGAACATCATGCAGCGGTACGCCGCCAACCGCCTGCGTGTCGTCCGTCAGGTGCGTTACTCGCTGCACAACGAGAACAGCATCGACTTGGTGCTGATCCTCAACGGGATTCCGGTCGCCACGGTCGAGATCAAGACCGACAACACCCAAAGCATCGACGACGCGGTCTACCAGTACAAGAAGGACCGCAACCCACAGCCCAAAGGCCAGGCGGCGGAACCCCTGTTGTCGTTTCCGTCGGGTGCCCTGGTGCATTTCGCCGTCAGCAGCAGCCGGGTGATGATGACGACCAAGCTGGCGGGCTTCGGCACCCACTTCTTGCCGTTTGATTTGGGTGACCACGGAGCGTCTGGCAATCCGCTCAATCCCGATGGTTACCGCACCTCGTATCTCTGGTAGCAGGTTTGGGATCGCGACGGTTGGTTGGAGATCCTTGGTCGCTACATGGTGGCTGAAAAGGACGAGAAGAAGCAGATCACAAAGCTGATTTTCCCTCGCTATCACCAGCTTGACGCCACTCGCAAACTGCAACAGGTGGTCTTAGTCGAAGGTGCCGGAGAGAAATACCTGATCCAGCATTCGGCAGGCTCCGGCAAAACCAATTCGATCGCCTGGTCCGCTCACTTCCTGGCCGACCTGCACGATGCCAATGACAAAAAGGTCTTCGATACCGTGTTAGTCGTCTCGGACCGCCGGTTAATCGACGGGCAACTTCAGGATGCCATTCGTGGGTTTGAAAGAACGGCTGCCGTCAAGGCCATTCGCAGTTTCCGGCAGGAAGATCCGGACTGCAATGCGAACAACTGGTCTCGTTGTGATAGGTGGTCGAATTTCGCAAGTCCCGTGTGCATGACGTGCGTTTACGAATCCCCGATCGATTTGCGATTGCGTTGAGTCGGGATCGTGGTAGGTTGCAAGACTCTCCGACGACCGCAAATTGGCGCAATGATCGAGACTCTGCTGCGATTTTCTGTCTGGATGAAATCGTCGAGCTAGCCGATTTCATCGCCATCGGGACAAACGATTTGACCCAGTATCTGCTGGCCGCTGACCGCGAGTTGTCTTCGTTTCTCACAAAGCGGAACGTGCCCTGCCGGTGGCGTGAATCACAGAAACGACGAAAATCCCAATCCCAACCAGCAAAGATAGATTGTCATGGTTCGTCAAAGCCAAAAGCTTCATCCATGGTGGAAGACTGGAGTGATCTATCAGATTTATCCCCGCTCGTTTCAGGATAGTGATGGAGACGGTGTGGGTGATCTTGCCGGTATTGAGCTGCGCCTAGATTATCTCGCCACTCTCGGTATCGACGCGATCTGGCTTTCACCGATCTATCCGTCGCCGATGGCAGACTTCGGATACGACGTGGCCGACTATTGCGACATCTCTCCCATGTTTGGCGATCTCGACGGGTTCGATCGACTGCTGGCGGCCGTCCACGAGCGAGGGATAAAGCTGCTGCTTGATTTCGTTCCCAATCATTCGTCCGACATACATCCATGGTTCGTCGAGAGTCGGTCATCCCGTATGAATCCCAAACGAGACTGGTACATCTGGAGAGATCCGGCGCCCGGCGGACGGCCACCCAATAACTGGATCAGCGACTTCGGTGGCTCGTCATGGGAATGGGACGAAACCACTGGCCAGTACTACCTCCATGCTTTTCTCAAAGAGCAACCCGACCTCAATTGGCGACATCCAGAACTCCGCGAAGCGATGATAGGAGTGCTGCGGTTTTGGCTAGATCGAGGTGTCGATGGATTTAGAATCGACGTTCTCTGGCACATTATCAAGGACGCGACACTGCGTGACAATCCGATCAACGAGGACTGGACGCCCGACCGCACACAGCGAGACCGGCTGATTCAACTCTATTCAACGGACCAACCTGAAGCTCACGAAATCGCGGCCGAGTTCCGTGCTCTGGCCGATAGCTATGGCGACCGCGTTCTGATCGGCGAGATCTATTTGCCCAACGAACGTCTCGCGCGATGGTTCGGCACGGCGGACAGTCCTGAGGTGCATTTGCCAGTCAATTTTGGTCTCATCGAGAATGCCTGGGATGCCGTTTCGCTCCGACGGATGATTGCCGACTATGAAGCATCCCTCCCTGAATTTGGTTGGCCCAACTGGATGTTTGGCAGCCATGACGCGCCACGCATCGCCGCTCGGGTGGGCGATGCCCAAGCACGAGTTGCAGCGATGCTACTGTTGACGCTTCGCGGCACACCGACGCTGTACCAGGGCGACGAGATCGGAATCGGTGAGGTGCCCATTCCTCGTGATCGAGTTCACGACCCTCAGGATCTGCGGCAGCCTGATTTGGGAATTGGCCGTGATCGTTCACGCACGCCGGTACGGTGGGATGACTCGGTCTATGCGGGATTCAGCTCGGTCGATCCGTGGCTTCCGCTGGGCGATGATTGGCGTGTGCGAAATGTTGCTGCACAGGATCGGGACTCAGGCTCAACTCTAGTTCTCTATCGATCGCTGCTCTCGCTGCGGCGAAGACACGCAGCGCTAGCGATAGGTGATCTTCTGCTCATGGATGCTGCTGAAGATGTACTCGCTTTCCAACGGCAACATGACGACGAGCGACTATTGGTTGCGTTGAATCTTGGCGACCAACCTCGGCCATTGACACTCCCGGCGGAAGCCTGCGTTGCCAATGTTTTACTTTCGACGACCGCAGTTCGCCCTTTCGATGGAATGCTCGCGGCAAACGAAGGTCTCATCCTGCAACTCAAAGAGCAACACTAAGATGCGAGTAGCGATGCTAGCCCCGATCGCATGGCGCACACCTCCGAGAGCCTATGGGCCCTGGGAACTTGTCACCAGCATGCTTACCGAAGCACTCGTTAAGCGTGGAATCGACGTAACTCTCTTCGCGACGCTCGACAGCGAAACGACGGGAACGCTCGATGGTGTGGTACCGGCACCGTATGGCGACGATTCATCGATCGACGCGAAGGTCTGGGAATTCCGTCATCTTGCCCATCTCTTTGAACAAGCCGATCGGTTTGATCTGATTCACAATCAGGCCGATTTCCCGGCTCACGCCTTCGCCCGACTGATCGACACGCCGATCGTAACAACCATTCATGGTTTTTCGTCTGAGCGTATCATGCCGATGTATCAGGAATATCAGAATGTGATCCACTACGTCGCCATCAGCGATGCGGATCGTCATCCCAAACTGCGATATGCAGCGACCATCCATCACGGCATTCCGATTGACGATTTCCCGTTCAATCCGAACGTCAGCGATGATCTTCTCTTCTTTGGGAGAATCCATCCCGACAAAGGTGCGGCGGAGGCAATCGCGGTCGCTCGCGCGAGTGGGCGTCATCTGCACATGTACGGAATCGTCCAGGACAATGACTACTATGAATCGGAAGTCATGCCATACGACGATGGTCTCCACGTGACCTATCACGGTGCTGTCGGCGGGACGCAACGACTTGCCGCTCTTGGAAATGCACGGGCACTGCTACACCTGATTAACTTCGAAGAACCATTCGGTCTTTCGGTGATTGAGGCGATGGCGTGTGGGACTCCCGTTATTGCCTCTCGACGCGGATCGATGCCCGAGCTGATCGACCATGGCGTCACAGGTTTCCTGATCGACAGCGTTGAAGAAGCAAGCCAAGCGATCGATCGTATCGACGAGATCGATCGTGCCAGCGTTCGCAGCGCCATCGCGGACCAATTTACCATCGATCGAATGGCGGATGCTTACATCGCGCTTTATCAGCAGATCCTTGGCGAACAACGATAGCAACGATTTCCACTGAGCCAAATACTGGGTGCCTCGCTCCGATCAGTGCTGGGAGACGATATGCACAAGTACGAACCATTCTCGGACCGTCGACAAAATGCGCCGGCGACAGAAGCCGGTTTGACGTACCGGTCGATGAAACCGGAGCGTCCAGTTCGACGGCGTGGAAAGCGTCAGACTCGTGTAGCTGTCAGTTCGCACCGTAACGGGTACAATTCGCAGGAATTGCGAACTAGACTTTGTCGCTCCCGCCGTTTCTCACCCACACAGGTCCCACTGTCGTGTCAAACTTTTTGCGATTCTTGGCGATCTTCGTTTTCACGCATGCGCCGATGTCTGCCTTCGGCACGCAACCTGAGCAGGTTGACAACGTCACGACGGTCACGACCGACCTGGTACTCGATCCAAACAAGTCATATGGCACGCTTGTCATCGCGGCATCAAACATCACGATCGATGGCAACAATGTCACCTTGCAAGGTTCGGACGAGGACCCCAACAAGCGTCGCGGAACTGCGATATTTGCTAAGGGGCAATCAGGCGTCACTCTTAAGAACGTTCTCGCTCAGCACTTCGAAACGGGCCTTCATATCATTGATGGCAAGGATTGGACGATTGAGAATTGCGACTTTAGCGACAACTTCCACGATGAAGCGTTCGGCTGGGGCGAGAACGGGCGGCGCGGTGGTATCGTGCTTGAGCGAGTCCAGCAATCACGCTTGCGAAACAATCGTGCCAATCGCGTCTGGGATGCCTGCGTCCTGGTTGACAGCAACGACAATCAGCTCGATGGCAACGATTTCTCGCACACCTCCAACACTTGCCTTAAGCTGTGGCACGCCAGCCGCAACACGATCACCAAGAACCTTCTCACCCATGGCATTCGGCTTCAGCCGGGTGAAGTCCACGCGCGCGATTCGACCAGCGTGCTCATCGAAAGTGGCTCGAATTTTAATCGCATGATCGATAACGATTGTAGTCACGGTGGCGACGGCATCTTCATCCGTGTCCTCAACGGTTGGTGCAGCACCGACAATTACTTTGAAGGCAATGACTGCTCATACGCCAACAACAACGGCATTGAATGCTGGGCACCACGAAACGAATTCGTCCGAAACAAAGCGAATCACTGCAGCTATGGCTTCTGGCTTGGCGGCTCCGATCAAACGCGGCTGATCGATAACGAAGCAAGCTTCAATGGGCTCGCCGCTGGATCACACAACTCGCCGCACTTGCCAGACGCCGGCCATGCGGGCATCGTCTTTATGTTCGGGCCTTCGAGCCACGTGCTGGCCCGCGGCAACCGATGCATCGGCAACAACGGTGCCGGTATCGCCGCTATCGGTGACCTCGAATCAAAAGGTGCCAAGTGGAAAGCTTTTCACTGGATCATCGAGCACAATGAGCTTCGCGAAAACCGCTGGGGCATCTTTGCGCAGTACGCCGATTGGCTGGTGCTCAGCGATAATCTCTTCGATCGCAACATTTGTGACGACATGCACTTCGCGGACGGTGTCTCACGCGTTCACGTTCAAACTAGCAATCGAGTTGCCAACGCGAAGTCCTTGGAAATACCCCGTGTGCAACTGCAGGGGCATTCCTCAGTGCATGTGGGAGAATCTATCCAGTTTCAATGTGTGCCTGTCGTTGGTCAAGCAAGTCGTTACACCTGGGACTTGGGAGACGGGAAATCCGGGAGCGAGCCATCGATCGAGCATCGGTACACTCACGCAGGTTTCTATCGCGTCGGCGTGAACGCTACGTTCCCCGCAGGCACTGAATTGGCTTATCGTGACTTAGTCGTCGTCGCTGACCAGCCTGAGCTTGCTGCCGATGCGAACAGGTGGAGCTTTGAGCCCGAGAGCAACTTGCAATGCAGCTTTAGTCGTGACACCGAGTACTTCGTGGCGGGTGATAGTTCAGTAAAAGTTTTGATCAATCCTTATCATGGTGGCCAAGCACGCATGCTGTTTCCAAATACACGAAAAGCAGGTTGGGCGATTGAATCTAAGTCGACGCTCGGCTTTTGGCTCAAAGCGATCAATCCCAATATTCCCGGATGGCAGTCAAACAATCCTGAGATCACGCTCTACCAAAGCGGCGGCAAGCAGTTGACACTCACACCCAAACGCGACCTATTTTCCAACACGGCTTACAGCGAAGCCCGCGAAGGTTGGCGATACATCGAAATACCGCTCACAACAAACGAAGATTGGCAGCGCGCCGGCGATGAAATTACAATCATCGACTACGTCACCATCGGCATTGACTCATGGGACAGCCAGCCCCTCCAACTATGGATCGATGGATTGGTAATTAGGTAAAAGCCGTAGGCGGGAGAACGCCGGGGACAGGTCCCCGGAATGAGATCACGAAGTAAAGTCTAGTTTCGGAAGAACCGCCAAGAAACGTGTCTCGCCAATCGTCCATCGCCGTGACGCTTCCTCACCAAGTGCGAAATCCATTGCCGAGATATCTAAATCCGGTGCTGCACCGCACCCGGCGAATGCCGTCTTCGAGCGAGTTCACATAAACAAGACCTGCCTTTGCCGCGCGCCGGACCGCTTACTTCTTCTTTGGGTTCGTCGATGCCACCGTCAAGATCGAGGTTTCCGATGTTGACGAACGGCTTCGATCAGTTCCGCTTTTTTCATCTTGCTTCGGCCTGAGATCTTTAAATCCGAAGCGATGTTGCGAAGCTCGTCGACAGTCCGATCCTCCAACGACGTATTGGGATTGCCGGTTCCTTGCGTGGTTTCGTTCGGAGTGCGACCTTCTTCTCGTCGTTGTTTGTTGACCGTCCGCGCAGCAATCTCTTTTGCACGGTCTTCTGGTTTGCCTTGATCGAGCACGCTTGCTTTAACGTGCTCGTACTGTCGTTCGTCTTTATCCGTCCACTCAGGCATGATGAAGCTCCACTGCACTTTTACTGCGGATCGATTGGTTGATTGCGGCGATCGCTTTCAAATCCAGCAGTCCCTCCTTGCCAGTAGTACGCGGCTCTGTATTTTGCTTGATCGCCAAGGCAAAGTGATCCATCTCGGCGGCGAACTGATTGACTTCGGGCAGCATGTGTCGCGTTCGCTCATTGCCGTCGTCCGTCCATAACTCAAGCCCGCGATATGCGAACGCCGGGTCCATTTGGATCGTGGCGTCTCGACAATGGACCTGGAAATCTCGCTTGACGGGTCCATTGAAACTGCATGTGCAGGATGCGAGCGTACCTGAGGGAAACTCGAGCGTGAATCCCACATTGGCGGGTACTTCAGCAAATCGCGGGTCATCCGTCGGAGAATCGGCAAAACCGGTCACCCGAACTGGCTCCTCGCCCGTGATATAACGTGTCGCGTTGAGGCTATAGATGCCAATGTCGCCGAGCGGCCCACCGCCAAGCTTTTCACTGAGCCGAATGTTTGGGGCGGCGACGTTCTGACAATTGGCTGACGTAATTGTGCGAACGGGACCGAACTTCTGCTCACGGCACCACTCCATGACCTGCAAATTCATCGGCTCGTAGTGCAATCGATACGCAATCATCAACTTGCGTTTCGCCTCGTCCGCTGCAGTGATCATTCGTTCGCACTCGTCGATGGTCGTCGCCATCGGCTTCTCACACAACACATCTTTGCCCGCCTTCAAGCCACGGATCGTGTATTCGGCGTGCATGTTGTTGGGCAGCACAATGTAAATCGCCTCGACCTCACGATTCTCCGACAAACGATCATAATTTTCGTAATCATAGATCGCGTCCGGTTTGACGCCGTAAAACTTGGCAACCTGCGCGGCCTTGTCCGCGTGTCCGCTGACGAGTGCAACGCAGCTCGAATGTTGAGTCTCGGCAAACGCCGGCAGTACTTCCTCCAGCGATAACACACCCAACCCGACAATCGCAAAACCGACTTTGCGATCCGTTGCCTTGGGAAGTTTTAAATCCGGCGGCTGTTTGTCAGGCGGTGCTAAATCAATATTGCTGCCGCGTGATGGGTCGTTATCAACAGAGGTCATCACCGAACCCTCCGATCCATTGAGGGCGTTTGAATGATGGCTCTCCGTGTTCTGGGCGGCGATACCGGCAGTCGCAGCGAGCGAACCGGCGCTAGCGATGAAGGTCCGCCGAGACGATTGAAGGTTGTTTGACATGTGGGTTCTCGGACCACAACTGAATTTTTGGAGGAAGCGCACCTAAATGGCTCGACGCAAGAACAAGCGTCTTGACGAACGAAGCAACGATCGAATTTGTACCTCGATGAAATCGAGTGCCTTAGCAACCCAGGGGATCTCTTGAGCAATCAACGCCAATCCGATGATGGCGAGAAAGCCACCTGGGCCAGGTAACCAGCCGATGCCAAGACCAACGACGATCAAGGCAATTCCCAA
>JBGSMN010000011.1:0-27291 GCA_041740155.1 Rhodopirellula sp. | reverse complement strand
AGAACCTAACCCGACCTATTACGTTCAACTTGCACGGAATGCGGGATCGCCTACGGGACGCGAGTCCTATGGTGACGGAGCCCCCATAGTAGTCCGCGGTCGGGAAAGCCGACTACATGGCGAAGGGGGGCAGGTGTTAGTAGGAGTCCACATTGCGGGAGTGCGAGATGCACACTTTGCCCAAGATGCAATGGATTCTACAAGACTATCTAACACTGGAGAGCCGTGTGCGATGAAAGTCGCACGCACGGTTCGGAGGAGGACTGTTGGAAAAGTACCGGCGTCTAACGTCGGTAACTCGTTGGCAGTCTATCCTACGCAGAATGTCCGGCGCGCGTTGCAGATCGCTGATGCGATGGCTCCCTGCATTTTGTTCATTGACGAGATCGAGAAGGCACTCAGCGGTGCGGCGGGTTCGGGTCAAAACGACTCGGGCGTGTCCTCTCGTATGCTGGGGACGTTGCTCAGTTGGATGAACGACCACACGTCGAACGTCTATCTGATCGCCACTTGCAATGATATCTCTCGCATGCCACCCGAGCTATCGCGTGCCGAAAGATTCGACGGAATCGTGTTCCTCGATTTGCCTCAACGTGAGCAGAAAGATCTCATCTGGGATCAGTACGTAGATCTGTTCGGACTCCATAAAAGACAACAACGTCCAGCGGATGAAAAATGGACCGGTGCGGAGATCCGAGCTTGCTGTCGTTTGGCGGCTTTGCTTGACGTTCCCTTGTCACAGGCCGGGCAGAATATTGTTCCGGTCGCGACATCCGCTTCCGAGTCGATCGAGCGACTGCGAACCTGGGCGTCTGGGCGATGCCTCAACGCAGAAGCGTCTGGTCTCTACACCGCAAGCCGTAAAGCAAAGTCGGTAACGCGGCGGAGCGTGACCCGACCAAAACCTTCCGAAAATTGAAGGGATCCGTTCATGCTCTCTCCAAGCGAACTGGCAACCATTCGAGCGTCGCTGCGTTTCTGGCGGGACGAGATCGTCCCTCACGGCAATGATTCGGCCAAACACTACCTCGACGATCCTGTTCTCGCTCCGTTGGACCGCGATTCGATCGAAAAACTGATCTCATGTTTCCAGCTGGACGCCGTACGAAACGCACACATCACAGCTAGCGGCATCGAGTGGTTCGAAAAAACCGGCTTGACGAACAAAACAGGTTCGATTGGGTCGGTCACCGTCGTGTTTGGGCCTTACGAGTCCAGTTCCGACTAAAGCCCACGCATCAGCTGCGCCAGCGAAATGTCAAGCGTCTGAGCGATCCGCTCGATGTTTAGCAACGCGAGATTTCGCTCGCCTCGCTCGATTCCACCGACATAAGTGCGATCGAGGCCACATTTATGCGCAAAGCCCTCCTGCGAGTACCCCTGCTTTTGCCGTAGTTCTCGCACGCGTTCGCCAAATCGGACCAGGATGTCGCTGTCAGCCATGATGCTGATAGTCGTCACTGGGGGCTGATCACACCACGGACTATGAGTATCATTTTCAGTTGATGCGCATAGTCACCATTTTTCACACACAAAGGACCAATATGGATTCCCCGATTCGACCCCAAGACTCATCCAGTTTGGATCGCTGGATCACGAAACCCTGGCTCGGCTACGGTTTAGTCGCTTTCTGCACCACACTCCTCCTCTTCTCCCTGTCAGGATTCTCTCCGGCGATTGGGCTTGGTTCAGGGAATTTGATGACAGCGTTGGCACCACTTGCATTCTTCGGAAGCCTGATGTGCTTCGGAGGCGCCCTGGCGAGTCGGATCGCCGCTCGCATTGTTGAACACGACGTGATAATCCCGCCTCGGCGGAAGTACTCACGCATCGCCGGGGGCATCTTTGTGGCCAGTTTGGTGCTAGGCGTTTTTAATTTGTTCGTTGCATCGTCGAGAAGCTATGAATTCGCCACTGCGATGGAGACCTACGAACTCGTGGGAGGCAATTTGTCAGTCACTGTTCCCGGACGATTTGCAGTTGATCCACAGATCGGACATTCCGAAAACGGGATCGGCCTGCACAGCGAGCTCGAAGGAATCAGCATTATCGCAACCGCCCGACCCGAGGGCGACTATGCCATGAGCGACATGGCGTTGTTCGCGAAAGCGACGGCGCAGAAGGCGATGAAGGACTTTCAAAGTCCTGAAATGATCGAAAGCAATTCGTGGGATCTCGACGGCACGACCATCATCCGAAACCGGTTCAAGCACGAACTGGACGGCCTTCTCTTTGAACTACTGATCGAGCACCAGCAGATCGGAGAATACTGGTGCGAACTCCGCTGCGCCACCACGCCAAGCAAGTTTCGTGAATTTCAAGATCAATTCGATTTGATCTCACAATCCTTGAGGCAACCCTGAGAAAAAAACATCTTACTCCTATGGAGGAACCATGAGCACAACGCTCGAAGAAGATCAAACACAGACGACGACTACGCATGCCAAGCGTCTTCAAACCGAAACGACCGCCGTTCGTTTGCACATCCGCTGGCCGGGCACTCGCAAAAGTCTCAGTCGGGATCAGAAACAACAAGCTGCCGGAGCGTTCGACGCCGATAGCCGCACGCTCTCTGCAGCCAAACGTCTGTTCGATACATCGCATCCGTCATTCCGTGCCGTCTCGGCGATCAAAACGAAAGCCGGTTCCCTGTGGAAGGGAATGACGTTGCCTTACATCGAACCGGGCGTCCGGTTGCTGCGACGGGGCGACGTTTCGGAATTCGACGATCGCATGATCGTCATCCAGGCGGAGCTTGGCGAAGCTGTTGACGAACTCGATCGTTGCTTCACGGAACTTGTCGATCAAGCCCGCACCCAACTTGGGCACTTGTTCGATCCAGCTGACTATCCCACCTCCGTCTCGGATCTGTTCGCGATTTCCTGGGATTTTCCGTCCGTCACACCACCTGCGTACCTGAGAACGGTCAACCCTGAGCTCTACGAACAGGAGTGCCAACGGGTACAGGCGAAATTCGCTGAAGCGGTTGAACTGGCCGAGCAAACTTTCGCCGAAGAGCTCTCACAGTTAATTGGTCATTTGGCCGAACGATTGTCCGGCTCGGTGGACGGCAAGCCGAAAGTCTTCCGTGATTCGGCAATTTCGAATTTGAACGAGTTTTTCGAGCGTTTCCAGCATCTCAGCATTGGCAGCAACGATGATCTCGACCAATTGGTTGAAAATGCACGTCAAATCATCAGTGGCGTCGACCCGCAAGACTTACGTGACCGTTCGACGATGCGCGATCGAATAGCTCGTTCCTTGACGAAAGTTGAAACGAGTCTCGACGAACTCATGACGGATCGTCCACGCCGAAACATCATCCGAGGCCCACGGTGAGCGATATCTCATGGGTCGTGACCCCCAACGGGGAGACCCGAATGGTCTTCGACGACCGTTTTGATCTTCGCTTGGTCGGCCGGCTATCAATCCGGCGTGGTTCGCATGTTGAGCCAACGCTCGTCGGTCAATGGACCGCCGATCTCTCTCTCGTCGGCGGACCGATCCTCGGTCCGTTTGACAAACGAAGCGAAGCCCTGGCGGCGGAAGTCGCTTGGCTTCATCGGAATTGGCTCATTCGGTCCACCGGATAGCCGTTCTTCTGCAACGTCTCTTTTCCGAAGCCCCGTTCGCCTGACGCAAGTCCGGCGAGCGGGGCTTTTTTCGTTTCCCTCCCTTCCGAAAGGAATTTCGCCATGAACCAGAACGATCTCAATCGTGCCGTGGCAGCAGCTACTAATGAAACTGTTTCCGTCGTCAAACGTCTCGGTTTCATGATTTTGGACCCTTCCATTCCAATCGAAGACCCGACCGACCCCGTGCACGGCGGTCGCGTCATCGACTGGGACGACTTTGACCTCTTTCGCGAGGATCTCGATGAAGGCCGCTTCGACCCCGAAGCCGCACTCTGCTAACGCGATGAAACCTCTTCGCAAAACGCAACCAACCGTAACGAGCCGCCGCTTTCCCATTCGTGGGCAGCGGCGGCTTCGTTTTTCTAAACGCAAGTCTACTTCCCCAAAACCCAAGAGAACCAAACATGAAGGTTTTACTAATCAGCAATGATGCAGGTGGTTACGCCCACCACGTCGAAGCTCCCGAGAACACCACCGTCCAACAAATGTTCGAGAGGCACGTTGGCACCTTCCATGCCGACAGCTATCTGATCCGGGTCAACCGCCAGCCAGCAGCGGCGGATCAAGTGCTCCGCGATGGCGACCGTGTCTCGTTCACGCCACTCAAAATCGAAGGTGCGGTCTGATTTCTGTGTTCATTGCCCAGTCGGGGTAATCGAATCGCAAGTGACCGACCATCTCGACTGGGCTTCTTTTGGAGCCAATACGATGAAGAACGAAATCAAACAAGACTATCGTGCTGCAGTCGATATCCTGCAGTCGCTACAAGGCGTTCCAACCCCTAAGCCAATGACTGCTTTGGACGAGTCGTTCGATCAGTGCCAGCGATGGCGGCGACGTCTTGATCTTGCAACTTCTAGGAACTGGAAAGTAGCGGCGAAGGATGCTGCCGACCGACTGCGTAGGGCACTCGATATTCTGCGAATGAGGTCGCTTCACGCCATCGACGACTTAACTCGTCTCACCAAGCCACGCCTCGAACCGACGGCAACTTCCGTTTATCGGGATATCGCGGGGATTCGTGGCGAGTTCGAGGACGTGACAGTCGACCGTGCAAAACAACGGATCACGGTTCAAACATCGGGAATCTCACTGGAATACGTCGAACTCGGCAGCTTCGAGATTTGTTTGAACTGGAAGTTCATCAAAGAGTCGTCGCCCTACGACGTACTCGCAGTCGAACCGAACTGTCCGTCGTCCAACGACAGCGTCACCCATCCCCATGTGCAAGGCGAGTCACTTTGCGAAGGGGAAGGTTCCGACGCGATCAGACGTGCCCTCGATGAGGGCCGCATCTATGACTTCTTTTGCATCGTCGAACAAGTGCTTCGGAACTACAACCCCGATTCGGCCTACGTGCAAATCGAAGATTGGAACGGAATCAGTTGCAAAGCATGCGGCGACAACGTCGACGAAGACGATACCGTTGGCTGCTGCAAATGCGAAACCGAACTATGCCTCGATTGCAGTACATGCTGCGACTCATGCGTGGATCGATTTTGCAGTGAGTGCATCTCGTCCTGTGAAAGCTGTGGCGACGATGTCTGTCAAATGTGCCTGAAGTCGTGCGATGACTGCGGCGATTCTTTCTGTAACACCTGTCTCTTTGAAGGAACCTGTGATGATTGCATCACCAAGCAAAACGAAGCGAATGAAGAAGAATGCCGCAAAACCGAGCAAGCGGTCACTGCGGTTCACCCCATACGCGATGGCAAAGCTGCTGTACCTGCGTGACATCGGCCCCACCGAAGTCGGCGGATTCGGAGTTTCCAACGCGGATGATCTGCTACTGGTTGAAGACATCCAACTGGTCGAACAAATCTGTTCAGTTGTCTCCGTCGAATTCGACGACGACAGCGTTGCCGACTTTTTCGACCAACAAGTTGACGCCGGACGGCAACCCGAGCAGTTCGCGAGAATCTGGATTCACACTCATCCGGGTGCGTCACCATCGCCAAGCGGCACTGATGAAGAAACGTTCGAGCGTTGTTTCGGTGGAGTCGATTGGGCGGTGATGCACATCATCGCCGAAGAAGGCAACAGCTACACGCGAGCCCGATTCAACGTTGGCCCTGGCACCGAACTCCGCCTACGGTCGCGCGTTGAGTTCGACCGCGAATTCCCCGCAGCCGATCACGAAGCATGGTTCATCGAATACTGTGACAATGTGACGGTCTACGATCCGTTTTCGTCGCGTCACACCTTCACCGACACGTACTACGAGTCGGATTGGTGGGAGAAAGCTCCGTCGGCTGCCGATCGTTGGAGCGACAGTTTGTTGGAGGCGGTCGGTTGAACGCAATCCAAAATCGTTTTGAACGGCAAAGCAAACTGGTCCCGATGGACCGGTTGGCTGAAGTCACCGCAACGGTGATCGGCGTCGGCGCAATCGGTCGCCAGGTCGCGTTGCAGCTCGCGTCGATTGGAACACCGAGAATTCAACTGATCGACTTCGATAACGTTGACTTGTCCAACACGACAACGCAGGGTTATCGGAAACATGAAATCGGCTGGGCAAAACCGTTCGCAACGTCACAAGCCATCAGCGAAATCGACCCAAACATCGAAGTCATTCGAGTCGAGGACCGTTTCCGACCACGCCAAGAGATCGGCAATGCAGTGTTCTGCTGTGTCGATTCCATCACGGCGCGGGCCGCGATCTGGCGTTCGGTGAAATCCCGTGCCGGATTCTGGGCCGATGGTCGCATGCTCGGCGAAGTGCTTCGAGTCCTTGCGGTCACGGACAGCGATTCAGAAGCTCACTACGCGTCAACACTCTTCGCTGCATCCGAAGTCCAGCAAGGAACCTGCACATCGCGCAGCACGGTTTATGCCGCAAGCATTGCTGCAGGCGTCATGGTTCACCAGTTCACACGCTGGCTCCGTGACATCCCAACCGACGCCGACACCAGCGTCAACTTGCTTTCAGGCGAATGGACCGTCCAAGACGCCTCCTAACGAAACGAACAGGGCACGAGCTTTCACCAAGGTACCAAGCCTCAACTCGTATTCGTATGGAGGTCAAATGGAAGGACTAGCAGGTTGGATCATCATCGGCTTCGCCGCATGGTGGTTCTATAAAACCGGCAAACGCACCGGCAGCCGAAAAGGCTACAACGTCGGCCGCAGCCGCAGTAAACGCAGCAACCATCACCGCCGCTGACCACCGGAACGTCGCGACCGCCCTTCGGGGCGGTCATGGCGTTCCTTTTTTTAGCTATCAGAAAACTGACGTTTGGCTCGTACTGACCGTTCATGTTCGCTTGCTTCCTCGACAGATGAAGAATCTGTTTCGTTCAAAACCGACTTATGAAAAACACGATGAAGCGCCTTCGGCCAAGTGTCGCTGGTTCGATGGCTCGACCTGCCTGCGAGGTCGTGGTATCGGCTCGTTGTAAATCGTCTAGACTTACTGAAAACGCTTCTACACACTTCGGGAACGACGATGACGGCTGCGGAATTTTTCAGTGAATCTGCTAACACTCACGCTCGCGAGGACGTCTACAATCACCGCTTCCTGTACGACTTGAAGGTTGCTGCAGCGAATCGTGGCTACCACTTGCTGTCATACTCAGCGAACGTCGATCATGATGGTTGCGATATCGTGTTAGACGATCGGGATTCGGTAGAAAGGATTCAATTGAAAACGAAGTTATTGCAATCCACGACAACGCGATGGAACAACATCCACAAATTTCTCCTGCGTCCATCTTATCGGAATTGGGAAAAGTTCGGATACGAGTTTAACGCGACACATGGGGTTCAGGGATGTGTGGTTTTAATTACCATTGACAGTGAGTCTCCCAATGCCCCGGTCAGCTACGCATTTACCAATTCGATCATTATCGCGCTCATCGCAGCTGGTTTGTTCGGGAAATCGAAAGGGACTGTCAGTGCCGCCGGACGCATTCACCAGTCTCTTTCTTCAGGATCTTCTCGGGAGTGTGTAGCCGTCACTGCTGAGATGTTTGTTGAGGCAAGGAATCCCGACAATCTGCTTGCTTTGCTGAATTTGCACAGTCAATCCATGACCAATTGGCGTCAGATGTGTTTGCGATACATCTCGCAGACATACGGCGGTGCGACCAGTGCCCCCAACCTTCCCATCGACCAACTGGCGGATACTTGCCTAAATATGATTGCCGATGCAAGCGGGTTTCCGCGCAACTCGTGAAGCCAGCTTGCCGACACCCACCAAGTCTGTCATAAAGTGACTGACTTGCCATTTGGAGTAGACGGAGAATCACGTTGCCGTACACAAAATCTCTGGAAATCGAGACGCGACTTGCAGACTTGCTGCAAATGATTCGTGATGGCGAAGGATCAGCCGACGTTTTGGCAGCGAAGCTCGGTGTGTCGATGGCAACGGTTGCCCGCGGTATTTCCGCTTTGCGAGATCGAGGTAACGACATCCAAGCGGTACGCAGCGGAACGCGATGGTGCTACACACTACAACGGACGGACAAGGGGAAATCTGGAAATGAATCGACGTCACATTAGTTGCGATGTTTGCATGGATGGAAACTCCCTAGTGCCGTCGACCGCGTATTTTGGTGGGCGCTGATATGGGCCGGCCCTATGAAACGGAGATGGCGGAGCTGGAACAGACCTTTCAATGGTGCGTTTCTGCCAATGTTGATGACCTCGCTGGTTCAATTCTGGATTCTGCCGGCGGTCGCATGCTTGCGGTCGGTTCCGGTGGCTCGCTGACGTCGGCGCATTTCTTGTCGCTATTGCACTCACTCTTCACCGCAAACTCCGCTCAAGTTTTTACACCATACGAGCTACTCGCTTCACCTCAGTCTTTACACGACGCAGCCGTCCTGATTAGCTCTGCTGGTGGCAGCAATCCTGACGTCCTGTCCTGCGTTGAAACAGTCACGACTCGTTATCCGCGGCAATTGCTTGCAGTCACCACGCGAGCAAATTCAAAACTTGAAAAGTTGCTTCAGCAATTTCCTTGGGCGCGGTGCCACGCATACAAAACACCTGTGAGGAAGGACGGGTTTCTCGCAACCAATTCACTGCTGGCGACGATAACGTTGTTGATTCGAGCGTACGAACAAGCCTTCCGTGTGCCGACCTGTTTGTTGCCTAATCTCAGCGATATCGTTCAGCCAGCAGTTCTAGGGGATGACGTTTTGGAGCAGATGTCCCGTGGAGCTACGTCAGTTGTCGAGCGTCCCACCATCGTGGTGCTGTACGGAGGCGACACAAAGCCAGCCGCCGCCGATTTTGAATCGCGATTTGTAGAAGCTGCCCTTGCCAATGTTCAGCTTGCCGATTTTCGCAATTTTGCCCACGGAAGACATCATTGGCTAGCGCGACATGCTGATACGTCGGCGGTTGTTTCGTTTAGTTCTCCGCAGGACGAAGCGGTTGCGAAGCGGACGCTATCGTTGATTCCAGATACTGTTCCGCGACTCAATATCTCGGTACAGGCCGGAATTCCTGGAGCCCTCAGCGCAGTAGTCCACTCAATCTATCTGGCACAAGTCGCGGGGCAAACAAAGCAAATGGACCCCGGTCGTCCGCACGTGCCTACGTTCGGAAGGAAGCTTTATCATCTGAAGGGTTCACCTCAAAGTTTACCGGTCACTTTCAAAATGCGTGATCGTGCAGTCATCGCAATCGAGCGGAAATCGGGATTCTCGATTGCGTCTCTGGTGCAGCGAAATGAAATCGACGGTTGGACGGATCGCCATCAGAAGTTTCTCCAGCAGCTAAGCAACGCGAATTTTCGCGCGATCGTATTCGACTATGACGGAACATTGTGTGGGCCCGAACGAAGGTTGGAGGGACCCGTCGATGCTATTGTTGAAAAACTGAAAGAGCTATGCAAAGCTGATGTCACGATCGCGATTGCTACAGGTCGGGGGAAATCGGTCCGTAAAGATCTTCAAAAGCGTATCCGCTCACCAAAGGTTAGGCGGCAAATTGTACTGGGTTATCACAATGGAGCGGAGATTGGCACGCTTGATGACAATTTTTGCCCTCCGGTTGACCTTCCCTTAAGACGACAGCTAAAGCCGGTTTTGAAACAGATTCTGGACTCACCGTTGATTTCGGAGAACGCTGATATCCAGGCAAAGGGTGGGCAAATCACACTCGAACTGCACGAATGCCTTAATCGGTCTCGCCTTTACGATGAAGTCACTCGCATCGTCGCTGCAAGTTCACAAACGGGCCTAAATGTCGTCACATCGACACATTCGATCGACGTTTTGGCTCCCGGAATTTCTAAACGATCCGTGCTTAAGCATCTCGAAGGTTTGGGGATCGAGTGGCCGGAAATTTTGTGCGTCGGCGACCGGGGTAACTGGCCAGGTAACGATGCGAGTCTCTTGTCGCACCCGCTGAGTCTCTGCGTCGATGAAGTTTCAAGTGACCCGACTACATGTTGGAACATCAGTGACCGCTACCAACGCTACGACGCAGCAACGCTGGAAGTGTTGGAAATGCTGCACGCGACTGGCGGTACAGCAAAACTTGATGTAACGAGGATTCAGCCATGAAGGACGCACTTGCTGAGAAGTTGCTCGCCACTGTGCTGGGCTGGGGACCGGAAGAGGTTGCGGCAGAGCGTCCGTTGCTGCAAGCGATGGCAGCGTTCAAATACGACGAGTACGAACAGTATTCTCCAGGTATGCGATTCGTCGAGAGCTTGGCCGTTTGGATGAACCAGTTTGATGCCGAAGATCGGCCAACGGCCTATCGCTTCGTGAGAGAGCGTCTAGTTTTCTGCTCCGCGCGTGAGATGGATCATCTCGTCGCAACTGCATACCCTGATTTCATTCGGCCGATTTTGTTGAATCGTGTGGCTGCGGAATCCACCATGAATCGCTTTCATGTTGGACATGTGACTTCTTCTGAGCCGTTCCAATTGCGCCAACGAGAGACGTTGTTTCTTGGGCTGAGCGATGGAGCTAGAATTGACGCCTTTCGTCGGGCGAACCGAGAACTCAATCACGAACAGATCTGGCAGACCCATGAACTGGCTTCCAAACGCGTATCGGAATTGTTAGAGAAGCTAGAGAAACACGTGAACGCAAAGGCGTTCCGAACGATCGTTCTTCTTGATGATTTCTCGGCAAGTGGCAGCAGTTACTTTTCCGAGAAAAACGATGGTTCGTTCAGTGGAAAGGTTGCAAAGTTTCTCGCAAGTGTTGGGAATGCAAATGATCCTCTCCATTCGTTGGTCAATTCCGAAGGAGCCGAACTCATCATTTTGATTTATATGGCTACGGATAAAGCCATCCAGTACCTGCGATCGTCGTTGGAGAAACAAACTTTTCCGGGTATCAATAGTATCCGTGTAGAAACAGTTCAATTGCTTCCGAATTCTATTTCGATCGTTCGCAATAAAGCTAGCGAATATGGTCCGCTGATCGAAAAGTACTACGACCATGAAGTCCACGATGTCCACATGCAACGCGGTGGAACGCCCGACGCGAAGTACGGGTACGCAGATTGTGGGTTGCCAGTCGTGCTACATCACAATTCGCCGAACAATTCTTTGGCGTTGCTGTGGTCCTATGAGGATCGGGATGTTCGCGGGCTATTTCCTCGTGTTCAGCGACATCGGGAGATGTCATGAGAGACTCGCGAAACCCTTTTCGTCTGCGACGCGCCGAGAGCATCGACAACGACACGACGTTTCTATCGTTGTTTGAGCCGGGCATTCTGGAAATTGTGCCAACGGAGTCACCGTTGGAATCGGTGCATATCCTTCGCAGTGCAGCGGGCGGAGGAAAAACCAGCCTGATCCGCCTGTTCACGCCGTCGGTTTTGCTGACGCTGTCGTCTCAGCAGACGAATACGAGTATCCGCGAGTTACATCAACGAATGAAGGATATCGGGGCGATCGGAGATTCGGGGCCCCGCGTCATTGGCGTCATGCTGACTTGCGGGCGAGGTTATTCAATGTTGCAGGACCTGGAGGTTGAACAGTCTCGCAAAGATCGTCTATTTTTCGGCCTACTTAACGCTCGGATCATTCTGGCTGTGTTGCGCGGCGCGATTGCGTTGAAGCAGCTTTCGTATCCCGATGGTCTCGATTCAATTGAGATCGAGTTGACCAACAAGCCGCCCTCGCTTCAAAAGCTTGGAGCAACATGTACCGGAACTGAGCTTCATCGTTGGGCTGAGCAACGCGAAGCTACTCTTTGTGAAAGTCTTGATAGCCTGGGACCGCTTCAAGCTGAAAGCTTGCCTGGCGATGACGCGTTGCACAGCCTGGACGTCGTTCGCCCTGATCGCATTAAGGTTGATGGCAAACCCGTGGCAGAACGAATGCTTCTAATGATGGATGACATCCACAATCTAACGAATCATCAGCGATCACTTTTGTTTCAAACAGTGATTGAAGCGCGAAGCCCGATTGGCATCTGGATTGCCGAGCGATTCGAGGCGATGACAGCCCAAGAGATGTTTTCCTCTGGCGCGGCGCAGGGAAGAGACTACGGCGAAATCTTGGAGATTGAATCGTTTTGGCGATCAAAGCATGCCAAGTTTGAAAAATTGGCAATGAAGGGTGCCGACCGGAGAGTTCAAGCAGCGACGGGCACGGAACTGGATTCCTTCGTAAGCTGTCTTCAGGATTCTTTGACAGGAGCGGAGTGGGAAAAGCGATTTGAAGAGATTGCTATCGAGCTTGCTAACCGAGTTCAATCACAGCACGGAAAGAAAGAGCGTTTCAGTGAGTGGATCAGGATTCGCGAACAGAGCGAGGGTTCACCACGCGAACGCGCCCTTGAGTGGCGTTCTCTTGAGATTCTCATACACCGGGAGCTTAGGAAACGGCAGGCAAGCTTCTTTGACGATGACCCGCTCGATGAGGAAGATCTTGGAAATCGCGAGGATTCATCTCTCAACAATGCCGCCGAATTGTTTCTAGCGAAGGAGTTTGGGCTTCCCTACTATTTCGGCCCTGAACGAGTTTCGCGACTTGCTTCGTTAAATATCCAGCAATTCTTAGGGCTTGGGGGTGAAATATTCGAGGAAGCTGCCGCTGCTGAATTGCTTCGGAGGCCGATAGCTTTGCCTCCCGAACGCCAACACGCTTTGATGAAACGTATGGCAAAGCAGCTTTGGGACGAAATTCCCCGTAAGGTTCGTCATGGACGTGAACTGAGACAGTTCATTGAGTCCGTTGGCAATTTTGCGCATGAGTATACTTACCGGCCCACTGCACCGAATGATCCTGGCGTTACAGGCACGGCGATCAAAATGTCGGAGCGATTGACGTTGTTTGACGAGGCCACATCAAAGAAACGATTGGAACTTGTTCGCCTCGCCGACACACTAGCTTCTGCGCTCGCACACAATCTGTTAGTCGCGCAACTTGACTACAGTTGCAAGAAAGAAAAATGGATGGTCCTGAATCTGAATCGACTGCTTTGCGTTCATTTCGACCTGCCACTTGGCTATGGACTGTACAAGGAAAGACCCCTGGGTGTGCTTGCCAAATGGATTAACACTCCGTTTGCGGACTCGAACCGTCAAGAGGGATTGCTATGAATCGAACCGAATCCGATGAAGCGATCCGATGGCGAGATTACGTTTTGCTGCGCAACACTGAATTCAGTGATTTCTGGCGTGAACACGGCAACGAATCTGGGAGAAAGTTGCTGTTCGTCGTTGGACGCGGTTTTGATCCGCGGACTGCGTTGGGCAGCGAGAAGATAGCGTCAATTGCCAGCAAGTGCTCGATTGATTTGATGGCTTTGGAGTTCGACCAGGGTGAGTCAACGGCACCAGTGGCGCTAGGAGATGCCGTCGTCAAGAATTGGGAACGGCTTCAAACGGCTGTATCGGGACGCGGTCGGATTCTTGAACAACTGATTCGTTTTCGCAGCGACGATGGCCATCGTGTAGGGTCGAGAAATGCGGCCAATGTGATTTCGTCGGAGGCCGTGATTGAAAGCTATACGGATGTAGTCGTCGACGTGAGTGCGATGCCACGTGGGGTGTTCTTCCCCGTGATTGCTCGCTTGCTCTATTTCCATGACGCGATGCGTGACGCAAACAAACACGCTCCCAACATTCATATTGTTGTATCCGAAGAGCCGGAATTGGATACCAACATCCGAGAGCAAGGAATTGACGAGAACGCATCATTTTTGCATCCGTTTGAAGGCGAATTCAACCGAGAGGCAAGGGGCGTGAACCCAACAGTTTGGATTCCCGTTTTGGGCGAAGGAAGAACAGCACAATTCGATCGTATCTACGACCTTGTGAAGCCTGACGAGGTTTGTCCAATTCTGCCTTCGCCGTCTCGCAATCCCCGGCGTGGCGATAACATCGTCCTCGAGTATCGAGACTTACTGTTCGATCAAATTCGAGTCGATCCAAGGAATATCATTTACGCGTCGGAAAGCAACCCGTTTGAAGTCTACCGGCAAATCCGTCAGACATCGCTTTACTATCGTGACGTGATGCAGTTAATCGGTGGGTGCCGAGTTTCACTTTCGGCGTTGTGTGGAAAACTTATGTCGCTTGGCGTCATGCTTGTGGCGTACGAGCTGAAGGCGAATCATATTCTGAATGTCGGAGTAGCTCACATTGAGTGCCAGGGTTATGAAATGCCTAATGATCTATCGTTGAATATTGAGCAGGTCGGACTTTGGATCGCAGGGGAATGCTATGGATAGCATGAACGGAATCAAAACCAACGAGGAGAAGAAATGAAGAAACCAACAATTATTGGAACGGGACTGGTCGCGCTCGACGTGGTTATCGCTGACGATATCGAGGCTAGTCCACTGTTGTGTGCAGGTGGAACCTGCGGAAACGTTTTGACTGCATTGTCTTACATGGGATGGAACTCCTTTCCCATAGCTCGACTACGCGCGGATGCGGCGTCAAAACAAATCGCCGATGACTTGTCTCGCTGGGGAGTCAAGACGGACTTCGTGACATTTGATGACGACGGAAGCACGCCTGTCGTTGTTCAGAGAATCCGACAGAACAAGGCCGGCGATCCATCGCACTCTTTCTCACGAAAATGCCCGCATTGTGGTGACTGGCTCCCTTGGTACAAGGCGGTTCGTGTTGCCGATGTATCCACCATTGAGCCACGTCTTCCGCAGGCAGACGTCTTTTTCTTTGATCGAACGTCACGCGGTGCCGTTACCCTTGCCGAAGAGGCAAACCGCAAGGGGAATCTGGTTGTTTTCGAGCCATCGGCTAGTAGTGAACCGGCGATGCTGTCGGATGCCTTGGCAGTTTCACACATCGTCAAAATTGCTTCGGACAGGCTATCAGGCAATGAAGGGATTTTGGATGCGAATGAACCGCTAGTGTTGATTGAGACTCGGGGACCGGACGGTTTGCGATACCGAAAAAGATCGGCAGGTGGTCGGGGGCGTTGGAAGAAGCTTCCCGCTAAACGTTGTTCACCGATTCGCGATACCTCCGGAGCAGGAGACTGGTGCACTGCTGGTCTATTGCGGAAGCTCGGGCCACTAGGAGTGAAGGGGTTAAAGTCGTCCGATGACTTAACCGCAAAAGCAGCAATCGAATACGGACAGGCACTTGCTGCTTGGGCATGTTGTTTTCATGGCGCACGCGGTGGCATGTATGAACAGTCTAAGCAAAAGTTCACAAGAACTATCAATTCGATTTTGACAGGTGTGCCAACGCCCGACACCAAAGTTCGCGCCCAGGGTTCAGCGATCATGAATGATCGACCAATCTGGTGCGATTGCGGTTTAGGTGCGAGATTTGGATAGCATGCCACTCCAACCTGAATTGGTTCAGTGAAGAGCGGTTAATGCGAGACTCAGCGGCGGGAAACTGCGTTAGCCAGTTTTCTATGCTGCTCACCTCGCAGACAAACGACGTTGGCCGCAGCATTTGTCACCACCACGGGAAAGCCGCTACCTCCCTCGCGAGAGGTCACGGAGTGCCTTCTAGTCCGATAGCAGCGGCTGATGGCTATTGGTTGATCACCACTTTGCCTGTCGCACCCTTGTAATTTCCATCGGTAATCTCCACGATTGCATGTTCTCCGTTGATCTGAAGCACCTTGGCGTAAAACTTCGGCGGGAGATCGGTCGCTGGTACAAGGATTTCACCTATTACGAAATGATCGCGATTTCCACCCACCTCAATGATGTCACCCACACTGATTGGTCCTGCCCATCGAATTTTTGACCACGATGACGCTTGCTTCCAATACTTCATGAACTCTTCATGCGACTCTGCGACCTTATGTACGTCAGTCGATCCATCGCCGAAGGTGACTTCGATTGATCGAGCGTTGCTGCGATCATCAGGCGATACGCATGTCACCATTTTTCCAGACTCGTACGCTGCTGCTAGATAAGCGATAATAGGATTTGTCATAGTTTGCCTCTGCCGTGGTTTGCAACTCTGCTTCAGTTCAGCAATGCCGTTAGAACAATTGCGATAACCTGCAACGCCGATCACAAAGCATCAGTGTCCAGGACGTCACCAAGGAATATAGTGCCGGCGCAGAATTGAACCAAGGCCGCTGATGCTGTGTTCCTTTTGCCCCAGGTCGATCACGACCCAGCCGCGTTTTAGTTCCAGCTGCCAGTCGCCAGATGCGAGGCTAAGTGTTGATTTCCCAGAGGTCAGCGTAAACTCTGTATCCGAACCGAAGAAGACGACGGATCGTGCATCGAATGAACGGACGGGGAAACAGCGAGATTGACTTCTTCGCTTTCGACGCCCGAATTGGCCGAAAACGGCACCTGACTTGCGGTTTTAGACGCTACGCAGCGTCGGCGTACCGGAAGTCATTTTCGTAACTCGTTACATTGCAACGGTTTGCGGAATTCACTTTGAAAGTTGAATTCAGGTTAGTGGTGTCCTCGACTAAACTGACTTCCATCTTGATGATGAATTGCGGGAGTTGACTCGTCCCAGGTTTCATGAAAATCTGTACGAGCTGTTATTGGGGATGTCAGCCGCCGTCTGACCGGCGTCATCGAGTGGTGGTTTACTTTTTTCGGTTTTGCAAATAGTACTCGTAAACGCAGGTGGAAAGGGCGAATGAAATAGCCCCAGGATAGACCCATTGGTTCAAGCCTACTCTACGGTGATGCCGCCGCAATATGCGATGGTGATAGAAATTTCATGTCCGATTTTCAGGTGATTCGAATCGTAACCGGACACCCGCGGTAACCTGGCAGCGATTTGGGGTGGTGCCAAAGTTCGATGCACCAACTATGAACGCATGTTCCGCTTTGCGAAAGGTTGTAATTCTCTCGCCGCCGGGCTAAGTTCTGCTTGTTTGCAGATTTCTCATACGCGCCTATACGTTGGATACTTACACGAATCCTTATTCGCCGCCTGACAGCGAAAGTGCCCCAATTGTTTCGTCGTTTCGTTGGAGTGTGATTCCGGCTTCTCTGATCGGTCTATTAGGCGCTGCGTCGTTTGGCTTCGGAACGTTTGCCATTTCGATGGTTGCGTTTTTTCCAAACTCGAATGGCAATCGCTCATTCGACATGGCGTTGATCACCGCTTTTGCTCTTTACTTGCTTTTCGGATTTTTGTGGATCGCAAGCGGAGTATTCGTATGGAAACAGAATTACCGATATGCCATTGCGTCAGCCTTGATCGGATTATCAATTCCGGTGATCATTGTCTGCGTTTCTGGATTCTAGCCTTTGCGATACGAGGATTCGTCAATGTGTCAACACGAATAGAATTTCAGCATCGCAGCAGAGACCGGATTTCATTTGTAACGGGGCGGGTGATCATATTTCGGTCCATGACCGCACCAAGCGATCGCTGACTAACGGACGGCAAGGTCTATGATCTTGGCGTCCGAAAGAAGGACAGTGAAAATCTTGTAACGGCAGTAGATCAGGTGCCCGACTCCCTACTGATTGGCATCAGCCCAGCAAGGGTGTCCGCAGCGAAAAGCAAGCATCGAACGAGAACACCAACGGTTCGCTTCGGCAGCACTTCTGCAGACGATTGGCCGATGCAACGATTCACTGGCAGCAGGCACCTTTGTTCCTCAACTTCTAGATTGGGCTCCCCATCAACAAGGCTCGTGGAAAGCATGGCTTCCGATCAAGCCTCATTAATGGATCAAGGGTAAATCTGTCTCGCAGCTCAGTGAGCAGGCATCCCAACACGTTTTGGCCACAAACAACCATTTCGTTTTCGCCGAAAGGCTGGGCTCCCCAAAACGAATCCCTCTTTGAAAACTCTAGAATGGGCCGTCCAGCAGATAGTCGAAATGCTTTCGCCATTCGTTTTGCATTGAACTTGATCTTGTGAACCAGTACCCAACGCATGATATCGATACGCACTTCCATCCAATCGTCACGTGTTTGGGCATCGAAATTGCGCGCGATCGTTTTGCAAGACTTTGGCGAGTCGGCGTCCAGTATTTGAAATTGTGCATCAGGCAAATGCGGAAATCGCATGGCTTGATACAGATGCTCGGACGAAGGAATGTTGAAACGGTTAACGGTGATCGGCATTCCCGTTGCAAAATTCGAAAAGTCGCCCAGTGGATCTTTCGTCCTGCGAAACCAAGCGGACTCCGCTAAGGACCAGTGAAGAACGGAGTAGTTTTGACAATTCATCTGTTTGCTCGATTTGCGATTCATTCTTGCTAGCCTTCATCCATCTTGCGCCCGAGGTTCGATAGAGTCTGGATCCTTTCGGCGATCAGCAATCGACCAAGCGTCCGGAAAATTGGCGGCTGGAAACCAGTGCCGTACTTCCTCTAGCTGCTCGGTAAGCTCAATTTTCGTGTAGCGATCTGAAACGTGGAAAAGTACCAAGTGGTCTGGCATGATTTCTAACGCCAGCTTTCCTACTTCGGTCGAGGTCAGATGGAAATTCTTTCTTGCTTTTTCCAAATCCTGATCGCGATAGTTGTTCTCACAGATCAGAGTTCCAACGCCGCGAAAAAGTTCGATCAGGCGATTGCGAACTTGATTGTCATCAATTCGAAAGTCAGTCAGATAACCAAGGCTGGCACCGGGTTGGGTCTTCAGCAAATCACTCCTCAACTGTCCGAGCTCATGCGGCTGCCCATTGATCAGGACCGTCTCATCATCAGACATGTCCGCGCTCTTCAGTTTCGCAGCCCATTTACCAGCGGGCAGATCACGCGTGATCATCTGTTGCTTATCAATGGAGAGCTTGTCCGATTCCTCAATCAGATAACCAATACTTTCTACATTGTGATCGAGAACAAGTGCATGGACTTTGAAAGCAGGAGTTTCGTAAACCAAGCTTGAGGTCTCGCGAACGGGCTCTTCGTGCGCGATCGCGAATTTTTCCGTAGTCAGCAGACGTATTGTTTGAAGCTGAGTTCCGTCGTATTCCGAGACACGATATCCACCTGGAAGCCCGACCGCGTTGTTCCATAGAAAACCCTGAAGACGGTGGTGAATTATTCGGCACGTGCCTGGAGGACCAAAAATATCCAATAGTGCCCCGTCACGACACCATGTATTTCGAATCACCTCGTCGAATCCGGCAAAGTGATCGAAATGGAAATGCGAAAAGAATACGGCGGTTGTGTCTCGAAGATGCGTGTCAGGAATTGCCGAGAGGCAATTGCCTCCGCAATCGAGCAGCAAATGGTCCGTTGACGTTCCCGTCACAACTCGAGCAGCAACACAGTTGTCTCTGCCGATTTGACCTAATACATCGAATTCAATCATCTGCAACGCTGCCTTTGGGGATGGCTATTTTTTACGGCTAAAGTCAACCTCGTAGCTTCCGCGAGATCGATCGTGACCAAGAATTTCCGGATTCTTGTCGAACACGCGATCCGAGAAGTCCATCGATGTGCCCTCTTCCACTCGTCGACGAACTCTGTTCACGCGGTAAGCGCTGACTGATCCCGGAATACCGAATGAACGAATTCGTGGTCAGCAGGTTCGATTCGAACGATCTGCCGGACTTGGAATCCACGAAGAATCGGCATTTTTGCTTCTGTTCCAGCTCTGCATGCTTGCATCCAATGGGGGGGTGCCGCTAGGCTCAGAAAATCGGCCGTGGCTGCGTGCGGTTACCACGTGCAAAGCTCCATTCAACGAGTGCCGATAAAGTTTTGATTTTCTTCGTCACGGCGCTGGCAACCGGCAATACAGGGGACGGTGACAAACGCGTTTGTTGCTGACCATCCGCCTTCAGTTCAAAGGAAACCAGACCATGTGGAAAACGCTCGTAATTCCGATCATCTTGCAAATCGCCTCGTGCTCGCTGTCGCTATCCACAGCATCAGCCCAAGACTTCAACGCTCTCGAATGCACCTGCGGCAGCGGACAACAATTTTACCTCTCATTGCACCCCAGTGCCGCAAACTCCTTAGATGGGATTGTGGTCGGTTGCGAGCATTCAGCGGACCGTGGTTGGATCGTAATTACAGGAACGTTCCGACTGAGCAAGGACGCAAACGTCGAGTCCAATCTGTCGTTGCGGTGGTCGGACGGTTCTACTTTGGCGACGCTTGTTAACGGAGATTCTATGACAGTTAAGAACTGTTCGAATTCGCCGGACTTGGTGGGCCAGTCAATTCGAATCCGGGTTGCGAGTCCGCCACCCGCAGTGTCAGCCGCTATGTTGGCATCGGCACGTCGCGCAGCAGGCGTGTCGAATCCACCGATTGGGAGTGACGCATGGGTTGTTCAACAGCGAGCTAATCAAGACTTCATGCGAACAATCAGGGACGCGTCCCTGGGTTGGTACGAATAGCCAAAATTGATCCTTGCATCTACGTTGGGCGATCAGCAAGTGCTGCTGGTCGCCCAACCTTTCGCACACGGTCTCAAACAAGTGTCATGTAGCTCTGATAGCATCGAAGAAATCTCGGCATGTTCATTTCAAATCGCAAACTTCGCCATGCTGTCAACGGGACCGCAAGCATGATTGGGTATGACTCATGGGCTTTTCCTCCGATTCCGCTGGACGGCGAAGTTCGATTCTACAAACGAGATCGTCCCGATTTTGGTTTTCTCTCGAACTTTCATGTCGCACCGGTGGTCATTGAAGGTGTTTCATGGGCGCATACCGAGGCTTATTACCAGGCTCAAAAGTCCAAAAATCCAGAGTACCATGCAAGAATTCGAGAGAATGAAAAACCCTCGTGGTCCAAGTACGTTGGTGACAGCCGAATCGGACACCGAAAAATTTCCCAGCAGTCTTGGTTTCGGAAACACCCGGAAGATCTTCGAAGTGACTGGAACGAGATCAAATTGGACGTGATGCGTGTGGCATTGCGAGCCAAATTCACGCAGCATCAATCGTTGAGTCGTTCGCTGCTGATGACGGGAAAAGCGAGAATCGTGGAAGACTCTGCGTCCGATTATTTCTGGGGGATCGGGGCTGACGGTTCTGGTGAGAATTGGCTGGGGCGGTTGCTGATGGATTTGCGTGCCGAGGTTCGAAATACAAACAAGACTTTAACCTTATGAGAAGTGAAACACACATTAAAACGCTAGTTGAACAATTGGCGGAAGATAACTATGACGCGTTTTGCCAATTACAACAGTTTGGGCGTCCGGTCATTCCATACTTGTTGCCTTTACTTGCTGGTCGACGCGAAGGAAACATCACGGATTTCGTAATATCTCTATTGATGGATTTCAGTGAACAGCAAGATCTGAACGAACTCATTCAATTTGTCCCGGAAAAAACCGAACTAGTCTTTAAATCCCTGCTTCCAGACTCCGCGGAATGGCTGATAGAACAAGTTATTGGCGGGTCACCATTTCGCATCAATGCACTGAAGTTGCTGAACGGACTGAATGTCCAGCATCTTGGCTGCTGGATTGCTGTAGAAGCCGCCCTGTCAGACAGCGACATAATGGTTCGATCGACAGCACTTGAATTAATTAGTAAAGCACCAGATGACGATCGTAGCTCTACGAAATGGAAGTTGGTCGAAATAGCGCTGAAAGATCGAAGCGATTTCATACGCGAGCAGGCGGTGTACACGCTTGCTGAATTTCCCGAGAACGAAAATGAGTTACTTGCATGTTTAAAAGACTCTTCATGGCGTGTAAGAGCAAGGGCAGCTGACTTTATATGCAGATTGAGTACAAAGTCAGCCACTGATGGCCTGGTGGAGGCGTTTCTCGCAGAGCCGAACGAGCGGAAGCCCGGTATCCTAATATACCAATCAGAAGATCCAAAATCCTTTATTTTGGGCTGTCTCATAAAGATTCGCACGCCTTACAGCACAGATCAGTTAGGTCGGCTCATTCCCTTGTTGCCAACGGATGGATACGGAATGCTAGTTGATGTCTGCTACTCGCTAGCCGATCGGGAATGCGAGTTTCTAACGCAAAATCCCGACGTGTCAGGCGATGAAGCAGATCATCGTCTTGATCCAAGAATCATTCATTCCTTGGCCCGCGTGCTCAAGAGCGGTGACACAGGTGAAAAACGCACTGCACTTCAGTTTTGCGTCAAACGGAAATGCACTGCGACAGCAATCCTCATCGTTTTAGCTTTTCGATTTTCATCTGAAACGGAAGCTCTAGAAGTAGCAGACGCCATTGACAAGCGATTCGAAGACATTGCTCCCTTCTCGCTTCGCGAGCTCGCTTGGTATGCCAGAAGAGGCGGGCTCTCCTACTCGCATGGTGCATTAATCGCGTTGCGAATCCTGCGAGAAAATTGTTCTGAACATAGAAAAGATGACGAAATATACGTCATATGCATTTATCTTCTGGATAAGTATCGTCTTTTAGATCGAGAAGTGAAGCTTCTTGTCAGAAAAGATATTGAGCGACTCTCAAACGCTCTGGCGAGTCGGAACTGTCCAAGTTGCCGCGGGGTGGCTGATGGATTGTCACAAATTTTGATTGATTAAGCAAGCAATTTCCACTGAACAATATCATGCCAAGCATCACTGCCCAACTCACTCAGCGTGGCCTCATTTGCCCGCCAAACTTTCTGCCTTCCAACGTAATGTACGAGACCATCATGGGTTCGATAGCCTATGGCGTTTCATCTGATGATTCCGATCGCGATATTTACGGGTTTTGTATTCCACCGAAGGAAGAGGTCTTTCCGCATCTGGATGGCGAGATCCCGGGATTTGGCGAACCGAAGAAGCGGTTTGCCCAATTCCAACAAATGCACGTCGAAGACGCATCCGCGCAAGGTGGAAAAGGAGTCGATTATGACTTGACGATCTACTCGATTGTCAAATACGTGTCACTGTGCATGGAGTGCAATCCCAACATGATCGATTCATTGTTTACCCCTCATGAATGCGTTGTGCATATTACGCAAGTCGGCACGATGGTCCGCGACGCACGGGAGCTCTTTCTGCACAAAGGCTGTTGGCCCAAATTCAAAGGTTACGCCTACGCGCAGCTCCACAAAATGAAGGGCAAAAACCCCGTTGGCAAACGAGTCGAGTTGCGTGAAAAATATGGGTACGACGTCAAGTTCGCCTACCATGTCGTTCGTCTTCTCGGTGAGTGCGAACAGATCCTGATGGATGGAACGATTGACCTGCGAAGAGATCGTGAGCACCTCAAGGCAATTCGCCGCGGTGAAGTTACCGAGGATGACATCGTGAAGTGGGCCTCTGAAAAAGAAAAATTCTTAGAGAGCCTCTATCATTCATCGAAAATACCGAACCAACCCGATGTCGAAAAGATTCGTCAACTGCTCCTCAATTGCCTGGAGCACCACTACGGATCACTTGACGCTTGTGTCGTGCAAGTGGATCCCGCCGTGGCGGCGCTTCGGGAAATTGGCAGTATCATCAACCGCGTCTCAGGCGTTGTGGACAATCGAGGGACATGAGTGATGCTGATTGATATTTTGAAAACGATTGCGGATGCTGGAGGTCGCGCGTACGAAGTGGGTGGTTGTGTGCGAGACAGGATCATCGGTGTTGAGAACAAAGATATCGACATCGAAGTATTTCAGATGCAATCAGAAACACTCGTCGAAATTCTGAGCTCGGTTGGAAAAGTCGACTGCGTGGGAGTTTCATTTGGAGTCATCAAGCTCAACACCAGCGATGGCATGGAATACGACTTCACCTTGCCCCGACGGGAATCCAAGCTAGGCCGTGGTCATCGTGGATTTCAAGTGGAAGTCGACCACTCGATGTCGATAGAGGAAGCAGCCGCCCGTCGCGACTTCACCATCAATGCAATCTATCGTTGCCCGCTAACCGATCAATTGTTCGATCCGTTCGAGGGTGCCGTGCATTTGAAAGACAAGTTGCTGCACTGCACCAGCGAGCATTTCGTTGAAGATCCACTGCGAGTTCTGCGTGGAATGCAATTTGCCTCGCGATTCGGAATTGCCGCAACAGAGCAAACGCTGACGTTGTCGCGTACGCTGCTCACCGAGGCAGGTGACTTGGCTCGCGAACGGATTTGGATCGAGTGGGAGAAGTGGGCGCTGCGAGGAACGATGCCCGCGATGGGGCTTCTGTTTCTTCGCGACACACGATGGCTGAGCCTGTATCCGGAGCTGCAAGCCATTGTAGATGTCCCTCAAGATCCCCAGTGGCATCCCGAGGGTGACGTGTGGACGCATACGCTGCATGTTTGTGATGCCGCTGCAGAAATCGCTGCGCGTGAACAGCTTTCCGGCATTGACCGAATCGTGTTACTGCTTGCTGCGCTTTGCCACGACCTGGGAAAAGCAACCCACACGAGCTTTGAGAATGGTCACTGGCGCGCATACGGCCACGAGGCGGGTGGAGTCGCACCAATGGAAGCGTTTCTTGAGCGACTCGGTTGCCCTATCGCGATCCGCGAAGCGGTGACCCCACTCGTTGCTAACCACCTGATCCATGCCGTCGACAACGTGACGCCACGCTTGGTTCGTCGCTTAGCTGTGCGTTTGGGATCGGCTTCCGTCAAGCTATTGGTTCATCTCATCGAAGCCGACGTCTCTGGTCGTCCGCCACTTCCCAAGAGGCTGCCCGATAACGCGGCCAGGATCCTTGAACTGGCATCGGAAATGGATATTGATCAAAACGCCCCCAAGCCAATCATCCTAGGCAGGCACCTCATCGCGATGGGCTATGCACCCGCATCCTGGTTCGGCGAAGTCCTGAAGCAGTGCTTTGAAGCTCAACTGGACGGGGTATTCGAGAGTGAAGAGGACGGGATTCAATTCATTGGAAAATTAATATGTGATCTTGATTAGGTCGGCGTTCCTGCCGGGATGGTTGCGTATCTGAAATCAGCTGGGTCTGTTCTGCTCGTTATTCAAAGGTCAGCCAACTCGATGACGAGACGCCACACCTAGGCGTCGCCTAAAACGCAAACTACCGATGGCAAATGCTTCACGGACTGTAACACCTGAATCAAACCGCACCTGTTGCCCAGGTTGCGCTCATCATCACTCGAGACTGAACCAAAAGCTCGTTACGAAAACCGTGCGTTATCTGAACAGCGCGTAGCGAGATTAATTTCGGGGACAGTGTTTCAACAGCACTATACACATTACGACCCGATCTGAGCGGGCGTCACGACGACTCAATTCGCTGAATCGCCGCTGCTGCTGCCTGCCGGACGGAGATATCTGGATCATTCAGACGCCCGTGCAAAGTCGATAGTGCTTCGTGCGCGAATGTTCCCATCTGCCCGAGCGCCTTGGCAGCACCGCGTCGCATCCAAAATTCAGTGTCGTTCAACGATTTGGTCAGCAATGAGATTGTGGCCTCTGAACGAATCATTGCTAGTGCCCGGGCGGCCTCGTCTGCGCTCCTCCTCCCATTTCGCAGCCCCTCCATTAGCGTCGGGACGGCCGAGTTGGCAGCGACAGAGCTGTACTCTGCCAATATGCAGGCAACATCAACTTTCGTATCGATATAAGCAGGACCACTCAGTAGGGCAATCATCGCATGGACAGCCGAGTCCGCTGCGGGAGACCCGATCCTGCCCACTGCATTCGCTGCGGTCCTTTGCACCGCATGGTCCTGATCACTTATCGCAGTGATCAACGCAGGGACAGCCGAGTCCGCTGCCGAAGAGCCAATTTCGCCTAGTATTTCGGTGGCACGTAGGCGAACCATGACGTCATCATCGCTAAGCGCTGAGGCCAATATAGAAACAGCCGCAGCTGCGGCCCGAGAGTCAATCGTGCCCAGGCTATTAGCGGCATTAACTCGTACCCAGACGTCCTCATCACGCAGTGCGATGGTTAGCGCCGGGACGGCCGCGTCAGCGGCAGGGGAGCCGATCCTACGGAGTGCCATCGCGGCACCAATGCGTACTTGGTTGTCCTCATCTTTCAGCGAGGCGACCAGAGCCGGAATTGCGGAATCCACGGCTGGGGAGCCGATTCTGCCCAGTGCATCCGTGGCGCTATTGCGAAGTGGGCCATGCTTGTCACCCAATGCGGTGATCAACGCCGGAACCGCCGAGTCCACGGATGGTGCCCCGATCCTGCCCAGTACATCCGCGGCACCACATCGTATCAGGTCGCGTTCATCACGCAGCGCGACGATCAGCCATGGGACGGCCGGAGCGCCAATCTTGCCCAGCGCATCGACTGCGCGTCCGCGAAAAATTCCATTCGAATCGGCCAAGTAGCCGATGATCGCCGGAATGGCCGGGGGACCAATACTGACGATCGCCTCGACGTACTTTTCTGCAATTGAAAAATCAGGACCGCTATCCGCAGTAATCAGTGCAGGAACCGCCGACACTGCTGTTGAAGAATTGATCTTCCCCAGTGCCAGAGCAGCCCGCATACGCAGTAACCAATCGCGATCACGTAACGCGGCGATCAGAGCGGGCACAGCGTCGTCGACTATTGGTGAACCGAATGCTCCCAACGCCTTGGCGGCTTCCGATCGTAACCTGCCCCAAGAATTCTCGTCGGAGAGCATACTAATCAACGAAGGCAACGCAGCGTCCGCTGCCGGAGAACCCGTCATGGACAGAGCCTGAGCAGCAATCATTTGCACGTGACTGCTCTCATCATGTAGTGCAAGAATGAGCGCATCGACG
The DNA here is from genome assembly GCA_041740155.1 of Rhodopirellula sp. GTDB lineage: Bacteria > Planctomycetota > Planctomycetia > Pirellulales > Pirellulaceae > Rhodopirellula. The sequence continues at coordinate 710 of JBGSMN010000011.1, read as the reverse complement.
ATAGCTATATCGGTCGTCAGTGAACTCATCCGACCCAGCGCATAGGCAGCCCAGTATCTCACCCACTTATGCTTATCACGCAATGCAATAATCAGTGCAGGAACGCCCGCCACTGCCGCCGGAGAATCTACTACCGTCAAGGCATTGGCAGAAATCTTTCGAATCCCGGGATTTTCATCATTGAGCATGCTGATTAGCAACGGAACAGCCATATTGGCCGCTGGAGCACCAATGATCCTCAGTGCAATGGCGGCCCGGCTTCGCACACGGCAATCAGCATCACTCAACGCCGTCATGACTGCGGGCACAGCCACTGCACCAAAGTTGCCCAGCAGAGTGGAGGCTCTCTCTGCTACATAAGGATCATTATCGCTCATCAATGCTTTTAATATTGGAATCGCAAATTCTTTCTCTGACCAACCGATCTTTCTGAGGATGCGAGTGTAACGCGCCAAAATTCGTATTCGATCAAAATAATGAATGTGGGGAGTGGGGTCCGCAACGAATTCGTCGATCAATGCCGGAACCGCTGCCGAACCAAAGTCTACTAACGCATGCGCAGAGATCATTCTAGTCCTTAAACAAGCGACCGCCGTTCGGGTTCTGGATCTTGCGTGCCCGGTTTTTTGCGGCGCAGCGGTGACCGTTCCAGGCTACCTGGATGCGTTGGTTCGTCATAGGTAATAGGCATGAGAAGGGTTCTTTCAGGG
>JBGSMN010000077.1:0-20701 GCA_041740155.1 Rhodopirellula sp. | reverse complement strand
GCTACCACCAAGGATGATCAAATAAATATAGACAACGTTCATGTTCAGAATGCGAGATTGAATGCGAATGCGATAACCAATCCCCACATCGCCGACCACGTATTCTGCCGCGATCAAGAACACCATTGCTGGCCCGATCTGCAACCGAATCGCCTCGATAACACGCGGCAGAATTTGTTTCCACAGCACTTCATAGATCACCTCAGGGCTACTTGCCCCGAGACTATAAGCTTTAAAAACCGAGTGATCGTCGACGTCTTTTTTGGCCGCTTGATAGATCGACTGGGCCAACGTGAAGAACACCGACAACCCGACCATCGCCACAAACATCTCGGTCTTTGTACCAAACAACACGAAGTACACCGCCAACATCGCCGTCGGTGGGATCTTAGCAAAGAACGACACGGGCGGCACGAAAAAAGCCTCGACCCACGGGTAGGCTCCCATCGCGACCCCGATCACAATCGACAACACCACGCCCATTGCCAACCCTAGAAACAGACGCCCATAGGTCGCCTTTATGTCTTGGCCGAGCCAAGTTTCGCCACGTCCGTTGGGTTTCGTCATTTTCTGGATCCCATCGACGAGCGATGAGACACCAGGCACGACGGTCTGTTTCGGATTGATCTGCGATTGACGATACGCGATCGCTTCATACGCGATAAACATCGCGATGACCGATACGACCGAGATCGCAATACGCGTTTTGAGCTGGATAGGTTGCCGAATCATGCGTTTGAACTACTGCCCCGACTTCGCGGCTTCGATGAACTTGGTCGTGAAGTTGAGTTGGGCGGCGTCATCGTTAAAACCCACCGTTGGTTTCTTTTCAACGATCCCATGCGATTCGCAAAAACTGACCACGGCGGGCATAGTTTCGGTTTTGAATTTCTCGTCGCTGAGCAAGGTTAGCGCGGCGTCAGGTGTGCCGTAAAACCGTGTTTGCTTGACGACCTCTTTCATATCATCAATTTGCAGGCTGCTGAACTTTTCGCCGATGGCAATCAGTGTTTCATCACCGGTGGCGGGATCCGCCATCATACGGTTGATTTCATAAAACGTTTCAATCACCGCACCAGCAAACGCTTCGCCGCCATCACGCGATAACGCATCTTTACCGATCACGACCATGTCAATGATCTCTTCAGGAATGGTCGACGAATCGAACAACACCTTGGCACCGTCGCGAGTTCGTAGAGTTTGCAACACAAACGGATTCCACACCATGATCGACTGAATGTCTTCTTGGTTGGTTTGCATGGCCTGCGCAGCGGCACCGGGGTCCATGTTTTTGAAAGGAAAATCCTTGATCGTCTTGCCTTGCAGTTCGAGGTTCCGTTCAAAGCAGTACTGCGAAACCGACATTTCTAAACCGTAAGTCGGTTTGCCTTGGAGCGCATCGATGTTGTCCATGCCGACAGCGATACACGCGTCCGCACCGACGCTGGTGCTCGTGGGCAGAATCGCAACGCTGTCACGACTGAGCGACGGAGCGAGTGTGTCCATATTGGTGATGCAAACGGCATCGGTTTCCGACGCACCGTAATAGGCTAAACAGGTGTCGTAGTCGGCTTCCTTGAGCACGATATCGACGCCCCATTTCTCTTCGATCGGACCGAGCTTACCCTCCTCGCCATCAATGATCGCCTTTTCATGGGCGACGCCGAATACGGACCAAGACGGGTATTCGCTCCAAGCGAGTGAGAAAACGGGAGTCGCGCCAGCATTACCGGTATTGCCAGTATCACCTGTATTGCCGGTTGGGGTCGTGCCTGCAGTGGGTGTAGGTTTGCTACAGCCTGCTGCGATCAGCATGGTGAGGGCGAGTGTGGTTAGTAGGATTCGCATCAGTAGTCTCTCTTGAAAGGAGGAAGTGGTGGTGAGCCGAACTTAATCAATATTTTTGCTGCGTTTATTCCGGTAATCTTGCATCGTTTTGTGGCGTCTCGGTTGTTGGCGCGGCATCAGAAAGTCCGATTAACGCATCGAATTCGTCATTGGACGTATTCTTCTGTGCGTACTCCATGAAGTCCGCTTCGGCACGTTTGGTATCGAGTCCCGCGAGTTCGCGACTGACGCGAGCTTTCGCGCCCGCTTTCTGACGCAACTCTCGCAGCTCTCGCAATTCTTCGCTGGTCCGATCGTTGCTCAAACCGGTCATCATGTCAGCGATTTGTTCTTCTTCACGAGCAGACAACACATCAGCGACAGCCTCGTGTTTCTCTTCCTTGAGCTTCTCCAGATCTCGCATCAACGATTGGATCTGAGTTTGGTGTCCGGAAACATTCTTGACCAAGATCTCCAGGTCGGATTCCAGTTCAGCAGCCCGCTCTTGTTTCTCGTCAAGAGTCGAACTGAAATCCTGAAATGCCGTTTGACAACGCATGAACTCGGGATCGTTGCGAGCGGCTACAGCGTCACCGTTATGTTTTGCGGCGAGCTGTTTCGCTTTGGCTGCCGCACCAGCTTTCAGTTTTTGCAAACGTTCGATTTCTTCATTGATGCTGCGCAACTTTTGCTTTTTGGTTTCCTCTTGAGCCACCATCGCTGAGATCGCGTCTTTATACTGATTCAAACTCGCCTTTTTCTCTTTGAGAATCCGGTCATAGTTGGCGGAGATCACACCAGGATTCATTCGCAACGTTTCGCTGGCCTTGTCGACGCGAAACGTCATCAGATACCACACGGCGCGGACATATTTTGAGACTGCTGAAAACATACGTTGGAGTCCTTGTTCTACTGGAATTCAGATGGGTTGTAGTCAGGTTGGCGATGACCGATTTCGGACATTCGTTGTTGAGTTCGTTGGGCGACGTGAAGTGTCTCGTCGAGTTCATTCCGCAAGCGGGAGAGGTCGGTGTCGTCGCGTTTGAGCGCAAAGGCTTGGAATTGTTGAACGGTGGTATTGAGATGATCGCGAGTTTGCAAGACTTCAGTAATCACCTGTTCTCGTTCCGCTAAACAACTCGCTCGTGTTGCTCCGGTGAGCCGCTCGCTGAGTTGATACAATTCGAGTGAACGTTGGAGTTGCGACACGCTGGCTTGAAAAATCTCCTCGACTTGGCTGATCAATTGGGGGTGTTTGATGTTCAGACGATTTGCTTGGCAATTGCGATGAAATTCCGCATGCACATGTCTTAGGTTCCGGAGGCAGTTTTCAGTGCGTTGATCACGGTCGGCCGTGAGTTGTTGTTCGAGTCGATCGAGGGCTTCGTTACGTTGATCTTCTTCACGTTGGCGGATCGCGTCATAGGCTTTCTGCGTCATCGACTCCAATCCCAACACGACTCGCGAAGTGAAGTGGCCGATGCCACCGAACACTCCGATGATCCCAATGGCGTTGGCAGTTGGATCGCCGCCCACAGCCCATGAAAGCAGCAGCGAGCTGATCCCTGTCACGATCGGCAATAGGGTGCCGGGCGAGGCAAAGAGATCGAGCATGACTTTTTGCTTCACTTCGTCCAACGACATTCTCCTGTGGTGATATGGTGTGGTTTACGGTTTGGTCAGCGTCTCCGTGGCACGGTGTGGCGGTAGTATAGCGAAACATCAGTAGGGCAATTGCCCCAGCACAAAATTGACTTTCGTCGTGCCGCTGGGGTCCACCCCAACCGCTCGAATTCGACCGGGCGAGACGCCGTTGCGAATCAAATACTCCTCGGTCGCTTTAGCACGGCCAGACGCCAGGGCTTTGTTCGCTTCGAGATCACCAAGCAGCGACGCGTTGCCGCGAATGATCACGTAGTATTGCGGCCACATTGCGAGCTTTTCGACTAATTCGTCGAGCGTGTGCTGGCTCGTCGATGTCAACGATGCCGTGCCGCGCGGGAACACCAGATCAGGTACCGACAGCGTGCCGACGGGAGCGAGTTTCTGCCACTGTTCATCGGAGAGTTCCACCAGGTCGGCCGACTCGCGAACCTCTTCGGTTTCGTCACCGGGATGGAATCCCGCATCACGCAGGTTCCGCAGCAACGTGTCAAAATACAATTTGTTTGGTTGTCCATCGGTGGGATCGGCAGCGATCGCCTGCGTCTCCAGCAGCACGCGCGTGATGTTCTCGATCATGTCGGCAATGTGTTGCGACGAGGTGTCCGATCGCAAACCAAAGTGAGCGAGATTCTCTTGAGTATTCTTCCAACGAATGCCCTTCACCAATTTTTCAGAAATGGTCGCGTCGATACTGTCGCTCTCGCCCGCATCAGCCAATACCAATCGCTGCATCGCGGTGTCTTGGCGATATTCGTACAACGCGCGGAAGTAACACTCCACCACCGTCGCAGCGATCTCTGGTTGCTTCACCAAGAAATCTCGGTCGGCGACTAGACAATCGACGATGTATCCGGTGAATCGGGAGCTATCAATGACCACGTGCATCGAGTCATTGGCCAGAATCTTGCTGACAAAAGGCTCCCAAAGCACGAAAACTTCGCGTGAATTTTTTTGTGAGTTGCGATATCGCTGAACCACGTCCGCCGCATCCTTAGCCATCACAAACGGTTGTTGCGGCAATTGATCGAGCGCGAAAGTGTTCATCACGACGCGCGCGAGGGTCTCGCTCGGGCTGTCCGGCGTCAGCACAAAACGCACATCCGCATGATTCAAGTCATCGACATTTTTGATCACGTCCTTAGCAGCAACGATCGCATCGGCACCTTGCGTCTCATCAATCAGCGCCACGATCGTTGCCGGTGATCGCCCCATGTCGGCGGTCGTTTTGATCAATGCATCAATCGTGAACGCGGCCATTTGGGCACGCCCTTCACGCAGATTCTCCAAGCGAGCCGAGTAGTCTGCGGCATCATCGATTAGATTGAGTTTGATCTTCGCACGCCGCAGCAATTGCGAAAACGTTGGGCTGCGCAGCACCGCATAACCCGAAAACGAGTCCAGTGCGATCGTGACTTCATGATCGTAGGGCAGGTCACCTTGGGTGGCCTGCAGAGCAGCAGCGCTGGCGGCCTCTTTTTCTTCCACAGCGGTCTGTTCCCGTAGCGGTGTGACGAGCAACCGCCACACGCCAGCACCGGCAACAGCCAGGGTCAGCCAGATCATGCAAACGACAACTAATTTTCCCTTACTCACAAACTTACCTTCGGTGACGGCTGGAGTCTTTTGGACCGCCTAATCGTAACAGCAAAATAGGAAACGCGACCAGCAGCCCGAGAGTGCCAACACAACAGAATAATCCGCCCAAAAGGCCGCCTGCCGTGCCCCCACCGCTACGCCGCTGTTGCTGGTACGGTGCACTTTGCGTGGCGACGTATTCTTTCGCGGCGACCGTCGATTCGCTGAGTGGTGTGTTATTCAGTTGAGTCAGCGTTTGCAATGCTCCCGCAGCCACCTCATCAGGCAGCCCATTAATGAGATCATAATCCGACTCTCCATTGTCGCCGGAATCTTCACTGGTTTCCGCAAACACCTCCGCCAACGCTCGCTGGAACGAATCAGGGTCATCCGCTCGACGATACGATTGGACTTGCGTGGCCAAGCTATGGTCGCCCGGCATGCTGACCCCAATCACGTCGACCATCAACCCACGCGATTGTGCTAATGGCAAATACAACTGCACAAGTTCCGGGTCGCTGGCTTCACCATCGGTCACGACCAACATGCGATAGGTGCCATACATTTGTTTCTCACGTGCAGTGAGCAACGCGTCGGCGGCGGTCTGCATGGCAGCTCCCAAGGGCGTGCCGCCTTGAGCGTAAATACCATCGATTTGCTGCGAGATCGCTGACCGATTGACTGGACCTAACGGAGCGATCCAAAAACCTTGATTAGGGTTGGAATTCAGAGCGAGCACCCCGACGTTGGCATCATCGGGCAAACTGCTGAGCACCTGCTTCAGTGCCGACCTTGCTGCGTCCATTTTGGAAACATTCCGATCGCCTTGCATCGAATCCTGCATACTGCCGCTGTCGTCGAGCACGACCACCACGTTCTGCTGAGCGAGTGCCGGTGAGATGCAAAACAACGCGGTGGCAATCGAAAATAAGTATGCGGTTTTGATGGAGATGATCGTTTTCGTCATGATAAAAATCCTGTAGCGATGTAATCAGTGGGAGATTCTTTTTGCCTGTCAATCGTGTCATGACAGGCTAGAAGCCTATCCCACTTGCCTAAGCCGAAAACGTCGTGGGGCTTGCCACGTCAAAAACACTCAGAAATCAAAATCAGACGATTGGATCGCTTCCGCTTCTACCTTCACGATCCGAAACTCGACTCGCATGTTCTGCTTGGCTTCATCCAAATTCGCTGGTTTGGCGATCACGGGATCAGCGATCCCTGCACCGACGGGAGTGATTTGCGACGGGTCCATCTTACTGCCTTGCGCGGTGGCGAAACCAACCAATGCATCCCGCACGGCTTCGGCTCGTTTCTTCGACAAGTTCAGCGCCGCTTGCATCGTCACCGAAGGGTCGGGCGACGAACCCGAGAACACTCCTTGCTCGATCAGTTTCTGCAACTGACCGACTTGCTGTAGATCGAGCGGCTTGCCATCAAGAAAATAGGAATAGTTGCCGCGAGTGCCGGTCTGTTTGATTACGCCCTTGCCCATCCCCGCTCGCAACATATCGACCAACGTTTTAGTTGGATCGCTATGACCGCGAATCACCACGCGAGCGTTACCAAACGTCGACGCCGCTTTGAGTGCTCGATTGAATTCAGCACCATAACGGTCCGCTGAAAAATCGTTTTGATTGGGTTCGAAACTGATTGTGAAAGAAACGATCGTATTGCTATCAAGATTCTCACCAAAGAAATCGTCCATCGACTCGGCAGCATCCGCGAACCGTTCGGTTTGTTGCGGTTCGGCATACTCAACGCCCGCCAATTTGGCGATCTCGCGATAATCCAGCGATACCGGATCAAACCCGATCCGTTTCGACGCATAACCCCAACTCGTCGCCAAGTCCAAAGCGGATTTTAGTTTCGCGTCGAAGCCGCTCAGGTTGCCAGCATCTTTGAAAAACGCGATCTGGCCTGGCAAGCCCACGAACGTGCAGTCGAGCAACAATCCATGCCCGTCAATTTCGATGCTGGGGATAACCTCTTCACCAAAAATTTGTTGCGATTGTTTCAATAACGCCGAGTAAGTCGGTGGCATGCGTTTGTTCGTTTCAAAATCTTTTCGCATCGAGACGACATCTTGCGATGCACGCAAATACCCGGCGACAAACTTCTTGACCTGATCCTGGTTGGCGTCGTACCAATCTTTGCGAACGGCATAAACGTCCGCGATACTGCGGCTCATTTGCTGCGTGCTGTTGAGAATCCGCGCACCTTTAACCGTACCTTCAGCACCCGATCCCACCGTATCGAAACCGCCTGTCAATCCAAACATGTCTGGCGTGATCACGCAGCACGCGTCGATGCTGCTGTCTTTACGAAACGCCTCGGCCGCTCCGTTGGGCCCCGTCAAATCATCCGTCCAAACAATGGTGACGTCGTCTTTGGTGAGCTGCGCTGCAGCCAACGAATCGTAAAGCAACCCCACGTGCGGGCCGCCTTGTTGGCAAGCGATCTTTTTACCTTTGAGATCGTTGAGCGTCTTTAAACTCTCGCGAGAAACGATGTGGTCACCAGCGCTCCATGACAGTTGCATGATCACGATCGGCTTGGTTCGCGGGTCTTGCCCCAACACCTCGCTGGCTTGGCCCAGCATCCGAAACGTGCCACGCAGAAACGGCGTTTTACCAGCCAGATAATCTTTTACTTGCGTGATAAAGTCATCGCCGGGAGTCAGCTTCAAGTTCAGTTTTTCTTTCGCGAAAATCGAACCTGGTTTCGTCGTCAAACCACCGTTGGCATGGAAGGTAGCAACATCGCCACCCCACGTGATGAAAGGGACTTGCAACACGTCTGACTTGGCCACGGGTTTGACCGTCACCGGCCCCACCAAAGCGGAGAACTTCTGCTGCGCCTGCACGTCCGTGGACGCGACCACAACCCCCAGCATCACCGCCAAAGCCATGACAACCGCTTGAACGGACTTGTGAAAACTGAACTCTGTAAACTTATGTCTCATCACTGAATCCCCTGTCGTTCGAGTTGTTTGATTTCTTGTTCCCAAATCGCACGCTGTCCGTCGCTGACCGTAGGGTCGGGTAACAGGCTGCGGCGTGTGCAATTCACGAGCGCCTGCAAGGCTTGATAGCGTCGTGTTTGTTCGATCGCGGGCGGCAAGTGATCGTGAATCATCGCGATCAAGGCCGCTTCATCTTTCGGCGGTTCGGCTTTGAGTTGGCTGCGCAGCGACGCAAAAGCGGCTGCCGAATACCCAGGCGGCAAAATCTCTTGATCGAGGCGCTGCAAAAGTTCTGAATCTTCGCCCAATGAGGTCGCCTTGAGTAACCAAGCAATGAATTCGCGGCGATCCTCGCCCTCTGGGTCCATGATCGGGATAATCAAATCACCGACCCGTCCTGGACGACGAATGTCAGGTGATAACAAATGAATCCGCGCTGTCATTAGCAACCAAATCACTTGCCCACGGAGCCGTGGGTCGCTCATCATCGCTTGGATTTTCCCCGTTAATCGCCGTTCGGTTTCATGAGCTCCCGCCCCGACGCCACCGAACTGTGTATCCGCTTCATCAACAAAAATGACGACTTTCTCCAGTGCTTCGAGCACCCGGCGAAGTCGTTCAAAGATGACGTCGGTCTGGCCAAACCACTGGCTGCGAATACTTTTGAGCACGAGCACCGGCAGGTCAAGTTCCGCTGCGAGGGCCTCGAAAATAAACGTCTTGCCGCCGCCGATCGGCCCCGCCACCGCCGCACCGGGTAAGGCTGCTTCGCCTTTCATTTTCAACCGGGGAATCATTTTCTCTTGCAAGAATGTTTTCAGACCGGCAAACCCCACGACTTGAGCCAAGCGATGCGAGGGTTTTTTGAACTCGACGACATCTTCGCCGAGTTGTCCTTGAATGTACTGCTGCACCATCGCAATCACATCGCTGGGCTGCATCGAAGCATCATCATAAGCGGCTTCGACGAGCAGTTGCCGCAGTGCATGCAGCGATAACCCGGCGCTGAATTCGGCGAGCGTTTGTGGCGTGCCCCACAGTTTTGCCTGACAACGATTCGTTCGCTGGAAATGTTCGATGAAATGCAAACGACCATCGGTCGACGGTGCGGGCACTTCCACGTCGAGCAATTGTGGCAAACGTCCAATTCGCGAATGAATCTGGCTACGAGACTCAGCGAGCAAGCACACGCTATCGCCACCCTCCATGAACTCGGGATCGCTAAACCAATCGCTAATGATACTGATGCGGCGCAGATGAGCATCACTTAATGCACTGATATCGCCGCGACCTTCGGGCACAATCATGTCCGCCGCTTCGATCACAATTAACAGGTTTTCTTTGAGCATCGTCCGCGAACAGATGGTCAATTGCCGCAGAAACTCCAGTGCTTGAGTGGCATTACCGATCGAACCGTGGATCAACGATTCGTACTCATCACGACGTTGCTGGACTATGTTTTCGCGGCGAGCCAAGTCCCGCAGAACGAGCGAATCGGGGTCCACGCCCGTTTTCCAGCTTACCCAGGCATCCCGTAATCGGTCGTGATCCTCAGCCGCGACGCGAATCGGCCCGTTGAGTTCATAGACGAGACGAATAATGCCCGGGATGCCAGTTTTTTTGCGGACGAAAGTGATCAAGGGCACATAATGATCACCGTCAAAGAACAGGTCATGAATGTTGCCATGCAGCACGACGCAGCGAGATTGTCCCGAATTAAAAATCCGGGCCAAACGCTTAAAGAAGGCGTAGGCAGGTTCATTCATGGCAATCCGTTCATTCATAGCAATCCGATCGACAAGGCGAAAAGCCAAAGACATTTGAAGTTCGCGGCATTATTGACCACTCCCGCAGGTGACGCAACAGACGCCGGGTGAGTGGCGTCGCGATTGTTGCAGTGAACTGAGCGTTTGACCAGCCTGAGTTGTCGGCATGGTCGGTAACCTCTAAAGTCAACTTTTCCACTCTCCCTCGCCATGAACACGGACGCAGTGATGAATCAACGAAAAAACCTGACGACTTTCGATGGCCTGCCTCGTCTCACAGAGCATCTTTGCCTTGGGAGTCACCGGTTGCCCACGACGCAATCATTGAACGGCATTGCGATTAAACCGCAGCAAGACCTCAAAACAATTTGATTCCGCTGGAGTGACTGCATGCTCGTCGAAGCGACTACCAATACTCATAATCGAAACTGGGCGATCGCTATCGCTGCAGTGATCGCGATCGCTGGTTGCGGGCTAGCGTTGATAACGCCTTGGGCAATCTCTCTATTGCCGATCGCCTTCGGTGTTTTTCAGCTGCTGCGCCGAAAAACTCGCAGACGCTATCAACTGCTCGGCGAACCGTTTCCTGAAGTGTGGGAAGCCACGCTGCAATCGCAAGTCGACTTCTTTCGCGGGCTAGCTCCTGAACAAAAGACTCGCTTTCGTCAACTCATGATGGTGTTCTTAGATGAAGTCGAGATCACCGGCATTCGCACTGAGGTCGATGAGGCAACACGCGCGCTCGTCGCCGCCAGTGCCGTGATTCCGATTCTCGGTTTTGATGATTTTGAGTATTCAGGCTTAGGCGAGGTCTTGATCTATCCTGGTTCGTTTAATGATGGCTATCAAACCGATGTAGCGGGTAACGCGAACATTCTTGGCATGGTGGGTGTGAGCCATCTCAGTGGTGTGATGATTCTATCGAAACCGTCGTTGATCAACGGTTTCGCCAATGCCTCCGATAAACGCAACGTCGGCATCCACGAATTCGCTCACTTGATTGACAAAGCCGACGGCAATATCGATGGATTGCCAGTATCGATTGATCGAGAGACGTACGATCCTTGGGTGCGTTGGGTGGGCGAAGAACTGCGACGTGATGTGACCGCTGGCGAACACATAGACGATTACGCTTACACCAATGAAGCGGAGTATTTTGCGGTTTTGACGGAGTACTTCTTTGAGGCTCCTTCGCTGTTGCAGCAGAAAAATCCCAAACTATACGACATGCTGCAAAGGATGTATCATCAGAACCCCAAGCGTGTTTTAGCGGTTGGTCCGCGTCGGACAAATCGCGTTGGACGCAATTCTCCCTGCCCGTGTGGTAGTGGGGATAAATTTAAATACTGTTGCAAACGCAAGTCGATGCGTGGCATACCGTCGAAATCCATTTAACTTTCAGGATCTTATTCATGTCATCTTGGCCTCTCGGCGTGTTCGCTTCTATCGATGCGGGTTTAGGCGTTGCCTGGCCCGTCATTCGTGAACTTGGTGTGCCCACGATTCAACTACACGCTCCTCATGCTGGCAATCGGTCGCAAGCAGCCGCCGAATCATTCGCGGCTCAACTGCGTGAAGAGAACATTGTTTGCACGGCAGTGTTCGGTGGGTTCGAAGGTGAGAGTTACGCGGATATCCCGACCGTGGTCCGGACTGTCGGATTGGTTCCCCAGACCACCCGCGCCGCTCGATTAGCTGAGATGATCGAGATCAGTGATTTTGCTAAACATCTCGGAGTGGACTGTGTCGCCTTGCACCTCGGGTTTGTGCCTCACGATTCGTCGGACCCTGGCTATGCCAGCATCGTCAATGTCACTCGCCAGCTCTGTGATCACTGCGAGAGCAATGGTCAGTTCTTGCATTTAGAAACCGGTCAAGAAACCGCAGAAGGATTGCTAGCGTTCATCGAAGCGGTCGATCGAGCAAACTTGAAGATCAATTTTGATCCGGCCAACATGATTTTGTACGGGGCCGGTGAACCGATCGCAGCATTGCGGCAACTCGGTCCGCACGTCCGCAGTGTGCATTGCAAAGACGGCGTATGGAGCGATCAACCGGGCGTCACGTGGGGCCGCGAGGTGCCACTGGGTGAAGGTGACGTGGGTATGGAAACCTATCTGAAGACGCTCAAAGAAATCGGCTATACCGGACCGCTGACAATCGAACGTGAGATCCCCGAAGATCCAGCGCGCCAGAAAGCGGAGATTGGAACGGCCATTGAATTGCTGACGAGATTGCGGTCCCTTCATCAATCCAATTGAACACGGTATGCTCGCGTCTCACAAAGATGTAAGCGTTCCTCACGCCAATCTTTTTTTCTAGCACGTTACGAACTGATTTATGGATTGGCTTTTTGACCCCGCTCGCATGCAGTTTTGCGAAGCCACGCTCGATGGTGCGATCAAGCATCCAGCAGACACGTGGACCAATATTGGACCGATCATCGCGGGGATAATGATCCTGCTCAAGGCCCGCCGGCCCCTGGCCCGGATGCTCGGCGGTGCGTCGGTTTGGACCGGCGTAGCATCGGGTTATTTCCACGCCAGCAATACGATTCTTGGCGAAACTCTCGACCTCAGTGGCATGTTCATGTTCATCCTGAGTATCGCTGCGTTGCAACAAGAACGCGCCAGTCCCGGTCGGCCTGGCAATCCCAAACTAATCACGCTCGTGATTCTCGGCTCACTCGTGTTAACCGTGCTTTCATCACTGTCGACCGCGTTTGCCTCACCGATGTTTGCCGTGATTGTGGTGATCGTAGTGATTCGTGGTGTCTACGACCAAAAGCTTACGATGTGGGCGTATGCGATGGTCGTCACATTCTTAATCGCGTGGGGTTTCTGGTGGTTGGATTTCTTACACATTATTTGCAATCCCAACAACCATATCCTCACCTTGCACGGCATGTGGCATTTACTCAATGGGTTGGTTTTTTGGTTCGCATACCAACATTACACATTAACGATGCCCGAACCAATCGCCGTGGAAGTGTAGAGTGCACAGTAGATGCTGTCAGTGGATCTTGTGAAAGCGTCAAACTAGGATTGGTTTGACCAATTCACCATGCACGTCGGTGAGGCGGTAATCGCGGCCCTGGAATCGATACGTCAGTTGTTTGTGATCAAAACCGAGCAAGTGCAAAATCGTTGCGTGCAGGTCATGCACATGAACAGGGTTCTCCGCGACATCAAACCCGAGTTCGTCGGTACTGCCGTAAACCATGCCCGGTTTCAAACCACCTCCAGCCATCCACATACTGAACGAATTGGGATGGTGATCTCGACCGTCATTACCACCCTGAACCATCGGTGTGCGTCCAAACTCGCCCCCCCAAATCACCAGCGTCTCGTCCAGCATGCCTTGCTGTTTGAGATCTTTCACCAGCGCCGCGCAGGCTTGATCGGTGTCCTTGCAATTTTTCGGTAACGCTGATTTCAATCCGCCGTGTTGGTCCCACGATTCGTGAAACAATTGTACGAAGCGAACGCCGCGTTGCACTAAACGTCGAGCCAATAAACAGTTATTCGCGAACGACATCTTCCCTGGCTCCGCACCATAAAGTTGCAACATTTCAGCGGATTCAGCGGCGAGGTTCATCGCCTCCGGTGCACTGGATTGCATCCGAAACGCCATCTCATAAGAACTCACACGGGTAGCAATTTCAGGGTCACCGACAACATCGAGACGTTTGCGATTGAGCCGATTGACGGCATCAAGCGTGCTCCGCTGGGTCTGTTCATTCATACCAGGCGGGTTAGATAAATACAGCACCGGATCGCCGCTGCTGCGAAACTCCACACCAGAATGCAGCGTTGGCAAGAATCCCGAATTCCAATTACCTGATCCCGCACTCGGGCCTTTTTGCCCGCTATTAAAGACGACAAAGGCGGGTAGATTTTTCGTTTCACTTCCCAGACCGTAAGTCAACCAAGATCCCATGCTGGGGCGTCCGAATTGCTGCGAGCCAGTGCTCATCATCAACTGCGCCGGTGCATGATTGAACGCGTCCGTTTTCATCGAGCGAATCAAACAAATGTCATCGATCACACCTGCGGTGTAAGGCAACAACTCACTCACCTCCGTACCTGCATGACCATGTTTGGCAAACTTGAACTTCGGACCGAGTAGTTTGGAATTGGGGTTGATGAACGCAGCCCTGTATCCATCGAGCAAAGCTGGCGGCGGTAGCGTGCCATCGAGCCTCGCGAGTTCCGGTTTGTAATCAAACATCTCAAACTGGCTCGGTCCACCGCCCATGAACAGCAAAATCACGTTCTTGATCTTGGCCGGAAAGTGCGGAGACTTGATAGCCATCGAATCGATACTCGGCGATGAGCGATCATCGGCGTGTCCAGATTCCGCTAGCAGGGTCGTCAGCGCGATGTGCCCCAGCCCGATCCCGCACTGAGAGAGCAACCAATCGCGACGTGCCAAGCGGACGCGAGCTTCAGATGTGTTGTGAGAGTGCTTGTTCATGATTTCGTGATCGTTTCGTCGAGGTTCAAAATCGTGCGACTGACCACAATCCATGCGGCCAGTTCAGCGGGCGTTTGTCCGGTCAACTGCAAGCAGGCGTCGATGGGGACACCGATCATTTCTTGCAAACGTTCGTTTGGCTCGCCTATGTTCGAGGCGTCTACAAGTTGAATGCGTTGATCGCGCAACAACTCGATCAACACGTCGACTTCGTCCGCTGCGGGGATGCGGCTGGTGCACAACCGAAACGCATGCACGACGCGTTGGCGATCAAGCTGAGCTGCGGCGGCGTTGACGTCGGCGTCACTTATAGCTGATGGTGATTGGATCTCTCGCAGGACTCGCGATGCCAGCCCGCGAGCAGCGGCGACGAATTGCGGTTCATTGAGCAGCACGAGAGCTTGCAACGGCGTGTTACTGCGTTCTCGCCGCACACAAGCCGCGTCGGCTTTAGGGGCATCGAATACTTGTAAAGGCGGATACGGGACGCTGCGGTATTGATGCACATACAGCGATCGTCGGTATTGATCGGAGTCGGTGTTGAGATTCCAAATTTTCGGCCCGTAGCTTGTCGGTGGCTCAAACAGAAAGCGTGGAGCGGGCGGATAAACACTCGGTCCGCCCACGGTCGTGTCGAGCAAACCAGCGGCGGAAAGGACCAGGTCGCGGACGATCTCCGCTTCCACCCGGACGCGTGGGCCGCGCGCGAGCGACACGTTATTAGGATCGTTTTGCCAAACCTCAGACGGTGCGGTGGAACTTTGTCGATACGTCGCCGATTGCACTATCAAACGATGAATATGTTTCAAACTCCAACCGCTATCGACGAGTTCGCGAGCCAAGAAATCGAGCAACTCGGGATGCGATGGCGGTGCCGATTGGAAGCCGAAGTCTTCGGGCGTCGCCACCAAAGCTTGGCCGAAATACGCTTGCCAAATTCGATTCACGATCACTCTCGGTGTTGTCGGTGATTCGTGGGAGACCAACCACTGAGCAAACCGCAACCGATCCGGTACATCGCTACTGGGCAGCGGGTTTAAAAACTCCGGTGCAGCGGGTGTGACTTTGGCGAGCGGGCTGAGGAAGTCACCGCGATTGAGTACAAACGTTTCTCGCGGTTGACCGGTGGACTGAACGACCAATTGAGTGGCGGTCTCAGGATATTGCTTCCATAGCGTTTCAATTTCAGCGTTGGCTTGTTCCATCGTCGGCTGAGTTAATCGCCACGCGGAAAACAATTCGAGCCACTGCGCGGTTGACCGCTTTTCTGCAGCGATCTCCAAGATCGGCAGGATGCTTGTGGGGATCGTGCTGGTGGGAATCGTCTCAGCATCGGTGATACTGAAGCGATAACGGCCGACTAAGAAATTCTGGTTGTCGTCACTGTTCCAACCACCATGTTTTTGCACCATGGTGAATGTCAATTCCGCTTCACCGTCAACGACGATCGGCGACTCGGCAACAAAGATCGCATGACGAGACTGATTGTTACGCCCAGGATCGAGATCGGTTGTCCAGGCGGTGTTCTCATCACCATCAAACGCGTACTCAATCGGCCCAACGACCCGCTTGTCTTTGTCCGCTTCTTTGTTGCGGTATTGTGGTTTCAGATCCCGTTGAGCTGGATTGACGTCGGCAATCGCACGCACGAACTTGACTTGGATTGGTTTTGCGTCCTTGGCGGTGGGCTTGATGGTGAACTTGAATTCCGTCAACGCACCCGTGCCATCGATGCTGCGCCCTGGTCCGCCTCGTGGCAATTGCGGATGCGTGAGGGCATCGAGCCGCAGGGCGGTGATCGTGCCGACATCCTTCGTCAGCGAAAAGTCATTGCTGACTTTGGTAGGTGCATAACTCTCACTGACGATCGAACCATCATCCAAGATGCGGAACTTCTGACCTTCAAAAGGAACTGCGGTCGGTTTCACTGCGTTCCATTTTGGTTGGGCGGCGGCCACAGCATCGGCCCAGACTGCGACCTGCGTTTTCCAATCTGTTGTGGACTCGCGAAGTCGATTTTCAATTTCTTCGATTGATGTCGTGATCTCGTCGCGACGATGAGCTTGATCGGGCGTGTAGACGGTAATACATGACTCGTGGAAATCATTCAGAGCCGCGAACATTTGGTAGTATTCCGCATGACTGATCGGATCGTATTTATGTGTGTGGCATTGAGCACACTGGGTGGTGATACCCAAGATTGCTTTGCCGATTGCGTCCATGCGATCAAACATACCTTCGATACGAAATTGCTCAGGATCGGCACCGCCTTCTTCGTTGGTCATCGAATTGCGCAGGAACCCAGTGGCCACGCGTTGGCTTTGCGTTGCACCGGGAAGCAGGTCACCAGCGATTTGTTCGATCACAAATTGATCGTAGGGCACGTCACGGTTCATTGCGTCGATCACATAATCGCGATAGAACCACACGCTCCGCTGCATGTCTTTTTCGTAACCGGCTGAATCGGAATAGCGGGCAGCATCGAGCCACCAACGCGCCCATCGTTCACCGAAGTGCGGCGAGTCGAAGAGTTGATCGATTAGTCGTTCGATCGAATCGCTGCTTGACTGGTTACCACCTTGCGTGATTTGGTCGAGCTGAGCAGGAGTTGGCGGTAAGCCAATGAGATCCAACGACAGGCGACGGGCGAGAGTGGCAGGATCAGCAGCGGGAGACGGTGAAAGGAATTCGGACTCGAGTTGAGCAAGCACGAAATGGTCAATCTCGTTTCTAGGCCAAGCTGTGTTTTGAACGCTTGGTAGATCCACTCGTTGCGGAACGACGAAGGCCCAGTGGGCGTCGTAGGGAGCGTCGTCGAGAATCCAATTCGTGAGTGCCTGAACTTCGGCAGTTGAAATTTTCTTGCCCGTTGTTGGCGGTGGCATGACGAGATCGGGGTCGTTGCTGGTGATCCGGGCGATTAGCTCGCTTTGCTCGGGACTGCCGGGGACGATGGCGTTAAAGTCGATCGCGACGGTCCGGTCGTCAAGTCGTAAATCCGCTTCACGAGTCGCTTCGTCTGGACCATGGCACAGGAAGCATTTATCGGAAAGGATCGTCCGCACCTGTCGATTAAAATCAATTCGTTCGGCTGCCGAGGAGGTGGCAGCAGCCAGCAATCCTGCGGACAGAAAGGCGAGCGACATGAAATTCAGGCGGGGCACGACGTGAAAACTCATCGGCGTCAACAGGTGGGCTGGAGGGGCGGGAAGCAGTGCGCTGGGCATCAAAAGAATGATTGACGACTGATTTGGAAGTACCGGTCATAGTATAACAACGCCGACCGATAGTGCGTACCGAGCGATCCTGATTCCGAAGACTTCCTATGAGCCAGCCACCCGCCAGCGATCCGATTTGCCGCTTTTTTGTTTATGGAACGCTATGCCGTGGCCAATGTCGCGAGCGTTGTTGGCCGTGTGTGCCACTGGACATCACGCCCGCCTGGACCTATGGCACGCTCTATCATCGTCACGATTATCCCGCCATGCGACCGGGCACTGACCGCGTGTGCGGTGAATGTTGGCGTTTTCCGCCCGAGCAGATGAGTCATGTTCGCGAGGTTCTGGATCAAGTCGAAGGCACCGACCAGCCGGGGGTTGCCAATCTGTACGACCGCGTTGTCGTTGAGGTCTATCCGCTCGCGAGCATCGACCGTACTGAAGTAACGACTGCCGACCAGATTGGCAAGGCGATGGCTTACCACTATGCCATCCAGCCCGAACAGGATGGGTTTCATCGAATCGTTCAAGCAACAAGCGCGGGAATCAGTTGGCCAAACACATCCGTCGATGGCGTACAATAAGAGGTTGCCGAACAACTCTCTTCTCCAGGTCGATCCATGCGAACTTCTCAGTTTTTTTTGGTAACCGTTAGTTTATTCCTTGCGATTGCGATGCGTATCCCGCCGTCCAATGACATGAAGCCAACGCAGTCGAGGGAACAGTCAGAACTCGATGAATCGACGAGCGAGAAATCCACCCGGAACCTTGCTGCGAGCGATCGCAGCGGCGAGCGACCGTCGCAGTGGGAGTCGAGTATGCCGAAGCAAGAACTGGGGTTGCCGACACTGAAGCGAGCCCTCCCACTGGCGGAGCTAAGCATGAGCGACCCCAGCGTCAGTTCGCCTGTGATCACGCCCGAGCAGTTGCACCAAAGCAACACGGAAGGATTCAAACGAGCAGAAGGTTTTGGTCGGCATCGTGGTGGTGCTCATATTCTGATGGACGACGGGGCGGTGCGATTCATCACCGATTCGATCGAGGCCGGCGATCATCGACGGTCAGAAAAGAGTTCCTATGGTTTGTGGGGAAGTCTTGGCACGCGGGCGAAGTCGGATCAGCATCCAAATTTCCTGAGACTATCGCATGAACATTGCACAGCGTCAGTGGCTGAAACATTTCATCTCGATTTGATTCAACTAGTTAGCATTGATCGCTACGAGCAACCTGTCGCGTACATTGACGATGGGCTGCCAAGCATGCAGGCGATCCATGAGCGAACTTTGAAAACTCGTTCGCTCGATGAATTTGAATTATCAGCCGTTGCAAAACTACGCGCTGGCGAGGAACTCCTCGTCTCGCGGCGGCTCAGCGGGATGAAGATGGTTGGTGCGATTCGGGCGACAGAGCATTGCCTGGATTGTCGTGACGCTTCACAAGACAAACTGCTCGGCGCGTTCACGTATCATTTGACTGAGAGATAAGCATTCATCCGATCATCGGACACTGCGTCCCCAGACCGTTTCACGAAACAGGTGCTGCATCCCGAACTGGTGATAGGCTGCAATCGCGGGATGATTGTTTTGATCAACCGCCAAGATCAATCGTTCGGCGGATTGCTGCTGACAGATGTCGGCAATCATCCACATCATTCGTTGGCCATAACCACGACCGCGATACTCAGGCGTGACGCCCATGTAAACAAGTTCCATCACCGCTGCTGGATTTGTCGTTTCAGCATCGTACAGCGCGGGGCCAGGATGCTTTGCGAGGATCAAGCTGCCGACGGGCGTGGGCGTGGGGACCTGATCCGTTGTGACTTCAACGGTGAACCATAGCTCAGGTGCATACGCAGCGACGTGGCGATACCCGTTGATGATCTCACTGGCGGAGCGAAACTTTTCTAAGGCTGGACAATCCAGAGAATCGACGTAGGTCTGCTGCACGAGTTGCTCAAAATCACGCATGGCTTGGGTACCATCGTGCTCAACTGGCCTGAGTTGCAAACGCGATACATGGGGGACAGCGTTCGCTGGGACTGGCCCCCAATCACCTTGCTCGTCACAATCTAGTGCGAGGTAATCAAGCGTGCCGATGTGGTCGAAATGCAGCGTCGTCGGCCAAGCGGCGACGGACGTTGGCTCAGCGGATAAGGAGGCCGTGATCGGATCGGTCGCCCACTGTACAAACGAAATTCCTAACTTAGCGAAAACTGTTTGTAACTTCTGCCAAATGGCAAACCCCAGCCGTTCGCGTGAGTCGTCTGTTTCCGTCCGCATCGTCTGGGGTTGAACCCAATCCATGTGCAGAATGGTGGACGTGTCGCTGCCGTCGGTGAGTACGACGATGGCGATCACCGCACGGCCAAGGTGCGGGGAGTCCGATGAGGCGGCGACGCAGAGTAGTTTTTCAGGTGTTTTCGTCTGCAAGATTGCCCGCATCTGATCCGTCACGATCCCGGCTCGCGTGGGCGAAATGCGATCGAGCGTGTGGTCGAGCGCGACTGCCAATTCGGGCAGCGTGACTTCCCAGGCAGTGATGGCGTCGGTAGTGGGGACTGACTCACGTGACATCCGGGCCAATCTGCTTCCCGACGCAGAAAACGCGGCGTCGTGGGAGGGAGGGGGACAAAAAACTTCAAAAAGGTTGGAATCCTAACCACTCTGATCAAAAATCGTGGTGGTCGGTTGCCTGATAACCTGATCACTCTATGATTGGGGGGTTCCAATCAACAAATTTCCTCTGGATTGCCCTATGTTAGAGTCGACTTCGTCACATAAAACACGCTCGAAGGTTTTGTTGCTAGTGGGTGTGTGTCTGTTTTCCCTCGCACAAGCCGCATTTTGCCAACCCGCATCTGCTCAACGATTGATTGATCGTTTGCGAGCACGTGCGCAATCGCGATACGCTCCCCCGCCAAGGGTTCAACCTCAACCTCAAGCTCAACAATATCCCCGCGTCTTGGCTACTCCCAATCAAGGGCAACCAAAAGTTGTGCCGGGGCAACCAAATTTAGTGCCTAGTCAACCGGGAGTCGCGTCGGGACAGCCCAGCGTGCAGTCGCCTGCTGGGGCAGTTCCTCTGGCTACCGGGCAAGACATGTCGCCTCGTTTTGGAATTGAAGTGACTACGTCGGTCGACGGTCAATATCAGGGATTGCAGGTGCTCGGATTCAGCCCCGACTCGCAGGCACCCGGGATTGGTCTGCA
>JBGSMN010000025.1:0-4524 GCA_041740155.1 Rhodopirellula sp. | reverse complement strand
ACGAGCGATATCTCACGCCGAGCGAAGTTGCGCAGGCTCTCGAGTCATTTCTGCGAACTTGGCAACCGGGTGAGGAAAACACGCCTCGACAAGGTGCCTCAAATGGTGGAAACGATTCCGGTTCAGACGGGCAACAACCTGTGCCTGACGATTCGAATCCCAGTCGGCTGCCCATGGTGGCAAAGTTCCTGCTCTACACGTCGCTACTTCCGATCGGGCTAATGGTCTTGAACGAATTCATTCCCCTGGGAATGTTCAGCAGCGAAACTGATTGGTTTTGGTATAGCTGCCTCTTATCGCTTTTTCTGAGCACAACTGGCGGCATCATGTTAGGTGTCCATCAAGGGATATCAAGCATTCGTGACCGGCAGCGCGTAAAAAGGATTGCGACGGACCAAACCCTCCTGATCATCATCTGCTTAGCCGTTTCTGCCCTTGGTATCTTGAACCACATGAGCGATGGTAACTGGCATATTGAGGTAACGCCGCAGTCTGACCGCATGACTCTGGGGACACACCCCCTGACGATCGTTAATACTTCCGGAGAGAAGCCGTTCGGCGGGACACATAGGACCCATAAGGACGTTGCCGCTGGGATCACAACCCGTTCCTTCGAAAGCGCCAACGGTCGATACAAGATCACGCTGGTGGACAAAGTTCTGACAGTCAACGGCGAAAAATACACGCTTGAAAATCCGACCGACGCGATTCGCATCGTGGACGATCGGGTTGAGATCACGCGATTCGTTTCCGCCGTATCGTCGGGGCCGTTCAATTTGGACGGAAAAACGGGCGTTGCGACCGGTCATGCGTTGGGGATTGATTTCGTCGTCGCCGGCGCAACTGGTGTTCAAACCAGTAATCAACTCGCGGCCGGCAAGCCGGGCAATACTTCAGCGCGTCTGGCGATCACCCTGGCAGACGATCTGATCATTCGACTTGAGATGCTCCACGCAGACGGTCCAATTTCTTTCCACCTCAACGGAATTAAATTTGGCCCTCTGAAAGTGGGGGATCAGGTCGCGATCGATGAAGAGAGGAAAGTGACCGTTAACGGAATACCCCAGTCAAATCAAGAACTGCTGCAGGGAGAATGGGGAGCAGCGACGCTCACCGAAGGCGGGAAATCGCTTTCCGCCGAGGACGGCTTTGGCGGTCTCGTTCTCCAGCTCAAGGGTGACACATTTGTCATTGCGGAAAGGAATGCGAATGGTGAGAAGTCCGAGGTGGACACCGGACGGATCGAGATCAATAGCACAACGGCCCCCAAAACCATTGACTTCATTGGCCGCGCCGAACGACGTGTTGGCATCTACGAGCTTAGAGACGGTGTGCTGCGAATCTGCCTGGTCGAACAAGGGGGAACCGAGAGCCTTCGGGATCAGCGCATCCCCGACGCGAAAGCCTCGAAGCGTCCCACGACGTTTGAGTCTCCAGCTGGAAGCAACATGATGCTGATGGAGTTCCGGCGCCCGCAACCGGAAGAGAATATTGCCGTTCAGTGCATAGAGCCGTCATTCTCCTACGACCTTTCTCAGGTTCCCAACGACGTACGAGAAATCTATGGTTATCGACCTCACCTGATCAGGAAGGATGGCCGTTTCAATCAAATTCTGTCAACACTCGATCAGAGTGGCCCAAATACTTTTATGATGGATAAGAATCTCGAACAGGTTCTGTATCTGAAATGGACCAACGATGACCGCACCTACACCCAGCCACTCATCGTTCTTACGGTTACCGATGGTACGGCGACAGAATTTGCGTTGAAGCACTTCGGCGTCGAAATCGAAGATGCGAGTTCACCAGATCTACGAGCAGAATACTATCCAATTGGCTCGGGCAAATTCTTCCCGATGCAGGGAGAACAATGCGTTAGATTCGTTGACGACAAGACACTGATTCTCGCATCAAGAGAGTTCTTAGACGCTCACCAGATCTCGCTGAAAAAGTCGCCAAATACAGAGTTGCAAGAGGTCGCTGCGACGATGTCCGATGCTCCGCTTTGGGTGATTGCCAATACATCCGACAAAACTTTCTTGGATGATATTGAGTTCTTATTCGGCGAATCACCGCTGGCTACCATGCTGATGGGGCAGCTTCCGATATGGGAAGACACCAGTCACCTTACGCTCGCTTTGCTCTTGGGCTCAGAGCCCAATCTGCAGTTGTCCGCTCACGCTCTAGCCGCCGATAAGCAAACCGAGATCACACAGACTTTGCGAACTCTACCGGTCACATTGGCAAATTTACTGCGGGCAACCAACAAGAGTGATGGACCAGTCGATCAAGCAGCGATGAGCTCACTTGATGCGGCCCTCAACAACGCTCAAGTAACCGAGACATCAGCAACGGTCAGTCGGGCAAAGATTTCGCTCAAAGCCGCTGAGCCACATTTGCTCAAGTTGCTCAATTCTTTTCTTGATGTCGAACAGGCCCGTACTTCGGCGTATAAAGCCGCCTCAGTCAGTAATCTTAAGCAGATTGGCGTGGCGTTTGAACTCTTCGAGCAGGAATATGGCTACCTTCCATCAGCCTCCACGATGCTACCAGGCGCCAAGCATCCGGTGTCGTGGCGGGTAGCGATTTTGAAATACCTCGATGAGGAGCTGTTTGATCAATACAAGCTAGACGAACCCTGGGATAGCGAACACAACAAGAAACTATTGGAAACGCTGCCAAGTTTCTATCAGCATTTCAGCCAAGAGTACGAAACGCCATACACATGCTACGTCAAACTGGTCGGCCTGGACACAGACGCTGGCAACGACGAAACGCCCCTGCCAAATAGAGATGGTGCCAAAACGATCCTGGTCATTGAATCCATCACGGACATCCCCTGGACCAAGCCAGAAGATTTCGTGGTGACGGAAGAGGAACCGCTTCCCATCTATCGCCCCCAACCCGACGGATGGAACGTGCTCTACGGTGATGGTGAAGTTCGGTTCATTCGCTTCGAAACGCGCTGAAGCCTCTACCGGCGCGGACCTTTACAGTCACCTGACGAACAGACACATTGCGAAGGAAACGAACATGACCAATAGCGATAAGCAACAAACTATCGACGAACCGCATCGTTCGTTCGTCCCAAGCGACTTTTCGATGCGAGACATTCCCTTCATGCTGCTGGCTTTCATCATAATTAGTGTTGCCAGCGTGGTTCTGGGGCTTTTCGTCGAATCTCTGTCTTCGTTCTGGTGAGGCTACTTGTGGGGAATTGTGACCACAATACTTGCAATGGCCATCCTCCAGCAAATGTTAGGAACCAAGCCCAATGAGACTAAATGAGCATCAATGAGTATCACTACAAAGACGAGACTAATGTTCTTCGCAGGCGGTAGTATTGCCATCATAGGCATCGTCCTCCGATTCGCGTCAGAGACTCTTGCCACACAAAAGATGGGGACCAGGCTTATCAACGGTCGACGAAGCAGCCCTCGATCATCTCCAGCAGGATGCTCGGATCATTTTTCTATTCGGGTCTGGCCTGATACTGCTGGCATGTCACCGGTAGCTCTGGTCGACAGACACGAAAGCGGATGTTGGGAAAAATTAATATGAACTCACGAATCATCTCAATCGCAATTGCGTCAACGTTCCTTGCAGGTGTGGCAGGTCGGTTCGTTGCTCGCTATTCGACGTTCGGTGATTACTACTGGTTTTCGATTGCTTTCGATTCCGCCTTGGCAATTACCCTGGCGGTTCTCGTGGTTCGTGGGAACTTGTTTTATAGCTGGTTTGCCGTCGCGATCAGTGCAGGTCTGGCCTACCGTTCTTTTGCGCTGTTTTTCTACTTGAGTTCCAAAGGCACTCCTGGTGAGGCATATCTCTTTCCCGGAGTCGCTTTCTCTGTTTGTTCGGTAGCACTGTTTGCCTTTCTGTTAATCAGTCATCCATGGAATCAAGGCACCGAAAAATAATGAAATCATCGAAATCAACTCGTCTAGCCGAGTAAGTGAGTATGCGAGTTAACAAGATCACTCTGTTCTACATGTTGATGCTATTCGTGATCCTGCTCTGCGTTGCGGTAGCGAATAGAGTCCGAATAAGGTAAAGCGGCATGTGCGGCATCAAATTCCGGCATTTTCTGGAGTGGCAACCTGCAGAGTCACGCTCAATTGGGCGTCGGGGCTCGAAAATCTCGCGCTGGCCATTACCATTCGCAAGAGTTTGCAACGTTGTCCCACCTAGTGAGCCGGATCAATGAACAAAAAAGAAAGTCCTGTCAGGCAGACATTTCATAACCCAAAGTCGTTAACCCGGCGGTTTTCATAACCCAGAGACTCTGAGAGTACTTGTCTCTGGTTGGCCCCCAGAGAGGGGCTGATTTGGCGAGAGTTGAGAACCGGAATCGAGTCTCTGGAGAGTGGTCGCGCCCCGGGAGATTGCAGGAAAATACGAAAAAAGCCGGTGTTTTGCGTTGCTGCAAGACACCGGCTTCTTCGAATAACCTACTGCGGTCAGTTTCCTAACCAAACAGAGAAGTTGAGCAAACCGAACTCTTTTCAAACCGCTCGCGAGATC
>JBGSMN010000458.1:0-34321 GCA_041740155.1 Rhodopirellula sp. | reverse complement strand
TGCTTTTAAACAGATCCGCTGGAGTTCTTCAGGGATGTCGCTTTCAACGCTGCATGGTGGTGGCGGTTCGACCGAGATGATGTTGTGAAACAACTCATTAGCGGTGCTGCCACGAAACGGTCGTTTGCCGGTGAGGAGTTCGTACATCATGACGCCCAGCGCGAAGACATCGCTGCGTCCGTCGAGCCGGTGGCCTTCGCCGCGAGCTTGTTCGGGGCTCATGTAGGCCGGCGTGCCCGCCATCCGCCCGGCGCGAAGATGGTCTTCTTCGCGGATGGCCAGCCCGAAGTCGGCGACGTAGTGGGTGCCGGTTCGTTCTTCGACGAGGATATTGGCGGGTTTGATGTCGCGATGGATCAAACGCAGCCCATGGGCATGATGCAGGGCCAGCGCCGAGGTGGTGAGCAGTTTGATGATTTGATCGAGCGGCAAGCGACCGCGTGCCATGTGATCAGCGAGGGTATCGCCTTCGATATACTTGGAGACGACATAGATGGAACCTTCCTCGGTCCGTCCGACGTCGTAGACCGGGACGATGTGCGGATGGTCGAGGCTGGCGACGGTACGGGCTTCGGCGAGATAGGCTTCGGCGTCTTGGGGACCACGGAAGCGTTCGGCCTTGGGGACTTTGATCGCGACGCCACGTTGCAGTTCTTCGTCAAAGCCCAGCCAGACGCTGCCGAAGGCACCTTCGCCGAGCAGCCGCTTGATGCGATAACGTCCGATCATTTCCCCAGGTGAATCGATACTGGCGACCGTTTCCTCGAGACTCGACCGGTTCTCGGGCGAGTCGCTGGTGTGATCCGTCGTGACGTCGAGCGGGTCGGATTTACGACCAGTCGATTGGTTTGCCAACACGCCATCGTCAAACGCGGATTGGATGACCGAGGCGTCAGCGGGGAATCGCCGGAGGTAGTCGCTCAGGTCAGGCGGATCACCGGCGGCCTGACGCAGGGCGGTTTCGAGTCGCACGAGGTGGTAGAGCAAGCCGTTTCGGTCCGTGGTCGGGGCATCTTCGAGAAAGGACTCGATGGTCGGTCGACTTCCGTTTTGCCACGCTAGTTCGAGCTCATCACAAATCTGATCAATCACACGATCCACGCTTCACCTCAAGTTGACTGAATCCTCATTCCAGCGAGCGAGGATTATAGCACACCCCCTCTGCGAAACAGTGTACGCGAGTGGACTTTTGCGGTGATTCCTATTAAACGTTGCCTGCAAGAGATGATGAACCACACAATCGAATGTTCGTGAAAAAGAAAGCTCCGACGAGTCGGAGCATTCCAAAAACGTCGCGAGCTCGCTACCTGCTCGCGATCATCAGGGACGGGCGATTTCGGGGGCACCGACGAGCTGCGGGCCGGAGCCGTCGTTGAAGTAGACTCGGTTGCGGCCTCGGTTCTTGGCACAATACAGCGCTTCATCGGCGCGGCGGACAATCGGTCCGATCACCAATTCCTCGCCGGGTTCACTCAACCCCACGCTCATCGAAACATGGATCGTATCCCGACCAACTTGGAAGGATTCCTCCGAAATTCGTTTGCGAAGTTTGTTCATGCGGTCGGCGGCCACGCGGATCGGTGTGTTGGTGAGGACGGCGAACTCTTCACCGCCAAAACGGGCGACCATTTTGGCATCGCTGATGCCACTGCCTAACATCGCGGCGACTCGCTGCAATACCACGTCGCCGATGGGATGGCCGTAGGTGTCGTTGATCGTCTTGAAATGGTCGATGTCGATCAAAATTAACACGAACGAACTGCCGCCACCGCGATATATCGTAAACATCTCATCGAGCTGTTTATCAAACGCACGTCGATTGAACAAACCCGTCAATCCATCGGTGCGAGCCTCGGTGAGGTAGGTTTCAATCTGTTGAGTTTGCTGTTCGAGCTGCTTTTCAGCCGCCACAAGTCGTGTTTGCAACTGTTCGTTGGTGCTCATGATCGTGGTGACGAGCGTCAACAATCGAGAGTCGCTTAGAATTTGCGCCTCATCACGCGCGTTGCCACTGGATTGGAGATCTCGTCTAGCCGCTTGTAAATTCTGACGCACATCCTGACTGATTTGCTGCAAATCCGATTGGTAGTTCGAAACGTTGCCTGAATACTCGTTCGTCCAGCGCGCCAAACTCTGTAACAGTTCCACTATCCGTTGCCGATCCTCATCATCGACAACGGGTGGGATCGCCGAGATGGCCTGGCTGCTTGGTTTTCGTCGTCCAATCCAAACGCCGATAAGAACGAGCACGCCAGCGAGAATCGTGCTGGCGATCAGCAGAGCAGCATTCACAGAAGGCATGAGAATAAAATCCGTTTAAAAATCGTTGCGGTGGTTCTACTCAGGCGAATCAGATGCTCAAGCAAAAGTGGACACAGCATCTCGCGTGCGAATCAACTCACCTCTGGCGATCACCACCAATCCGCTGTCGGTCACCGTCAACCCACGAGCGGCATCCGCAACTGAATCATAGCCGATTTCGGTTTCCGGTGGGATCCGCACTCCTTTGTCAATAATCGCTCGTCGAATCCGGCTATGTCGACCGACCTCAACATCATCAAACAGAATGCTGTCTTCGACTTGGGCGTAACTATTGACCCGACATCCTGCACCGATGATCGACCGCATCACGCTACCGCCGCTGATGATTGCACCTTGGCAGATAATCGAATCCAACGCCACTCCCTTACGGTTAGAACGCCCATCGCTGCCGAACACAAACTTCGGTGGTGGCAATTGCGGGCGGAACGAGCGGATCGGCCACTGGGAGTCATATAGATTCAGTAGCGGGTCAACGTTGACCAAGTCCATATTGGCTTCGTAGTAAGCGTCGAGGGTACCGACGTCTCGCCAGTACGCGTCCGATTTGTGGTTCTCGTCGGTGAACGGAAACGCGAACACGTTACTGTCCTGGATCGCACGTGGGATGATGTTCTTGCCGAAATCGTGACTGCTGCTCTCGTCCGTGGCATCGTCACACAACCGCTCGAATAGAAATCGCGTGTTGAAAACGTAGATCCCCATCGAAGCCAGGCAAACGTCTGGATTATCGATGGTGGGCTCGGGGTTTTCGGGCTTTTCTTGGAACTTGGTCAACCGATGATCCACATCCGCTTGCATCACACCAAATTGATGGGCCTCATCACGGTTCACACGCAGGGCACCGATCGTGATATCGGCCCCTTTACGACGATGAAAATCAACCATCCCGTGGTAGTTCATTTTGTACAAATGGTCACCCGCCAAAATCACGACATACTCGGGCATGGCCCGCTCGATCGCGTAGATATTTTGATAAACCGCATCGGCAGTACCTTGATACCAATTGTCGTCGATGCGCTGCTGGGGCGGTACCACGTCAATGAATTCACCCAGTTCGCGACAAAAATAATTGGTCCACGCGAGCTGGATATGCCGGTCGAGCGATTGGGCTTTGTACTGCGTCAGCAATAACAACCGCCGCATGCCGCTGTTGAGACAATTGCTGAGCACGAAATCAATGATCCGGTAGCAACCGCCAATCGGCACCGCTGGTTTGGCTCGATCCCGCGTCAAGGGTTCCAACCGCGAGCCACGACCCCCAGCCAGAATGACGGTTAGAGTTTGTTGCATCATGTCGAGATCCATCATTTCATTGCCACTCGCTGCAATTCACCATGAACAGGGTCACACCGCACACTACTTATCGGGCGACTGATGCCCCTCCGTCTAAATAAAAGGGTAGCGATCGTCACCTCATTGGAAAATCCCCCGAGCTCAATGTACCAAATTGGTGCGCGGTTTGCTCGCGCAGAGTTGTCGCGGGCAACAGTCTGCCAGATTTGCCTTCGCTAACTACACCATACATGATCAACCAATTACTGAGTTGGCACGTAGATCCCGCTGGACGCGGATCCAGCCTCCGCACTTTTCACGCCAACGAAATACAAATTTTCAAACCTCTCTCAAAATTTCAAACCTCGCTTTTGGAGAACCGAAACATGCAAATGCAATGGAAGCGAATCAGCATCGTCTTGGCGACCGCCTGGGTCGCGACCCTGCTCGTCGGCCTCATCATGAGCCTGCCGCACGCCGCTAACTCAGGAGCGTATGCTGATCAAGAAGTCCGTGAACGGGCTGCGACGCAAAACCTCAATACGGCCATGGACATTTCAACGGCGTTTCGCACTGTCGCCGAAGCGATGCGTCCGAGCGTCGTTAGTATCAGCACATCCATGGACGTGGCCGCTCGCGTGCGTCAACTACCGCCCAACCTACGCCGACAATTGCCTCAGGAATTTGAGGACTTGTTCGGCGACGGCAATGCTCGTGGACGACGTTCGCCGCAACCTCAACAGCAAGGGCAGGGCAGTGGGGTAATCGTTCGCGAAGACGGCTACATCCTTACTAACAATCACGTGGTCGAAGGTGCGGATATCGTCACCGTCGAACTCAGCAGTGGCGCCAAGGAAACAGCGAAAGTCATCGGCACGGACCCCGAAACCGATCTCGCCGTTTTGAAAATTGACCGCAAAGGCTTGCAAGCCGTCCCGTTCGGCGACAGCGAAGCGATCCGCGTCGGTGACTGGGTACTCGCCATCGGCAGCCCCTTCGGTCTCGATCAAACCGTCACCGCCGGAATCATCAGTGGCAAGAACCGCGTGCAAGGGATCGTTGACGGAGGCAATGGGTTTGAAGATTTCTTGCAAACCGATGCGGCCATCAATCCTGGCAATTCCGGAGGTCCGCTCGTCAATTTGCGAGGTGAATTGATCGGCATCAATACCGCGATTTTGTCTCGAACCGGTGCGAGTGCTGGAATTGGGTTTGCAATCCCCGTTGGCTTGGCGCGTCCGGTGCTGAATTCAATTATTGAAAATGGTGAAGTTCGACGTGGATTCTTGGGTGCGCAAGTCGCCGACGTGACACCCGAAATCGTTCAAGAGTTTGGCTTGCAAGTTAAACAGGGAGTACTCATCCGTGGTGTGCTTGAAGGCCAACCGGCTGCCAATGCGAACTTGCAACCTGGCGATGTGATTCTCGAAACAGATGGTCGCCCCGTGACCACCAGTTCACGATTGGTCAACTACATTGCCAGTCATTCACCCGGCGAGAGCATTGAGATGAAAATCAATCGCAATGGCAAAGAGCTCGACGTGACGGTGAACTTGCAATTGCGAACAGAGCAAGCGATGGCGATGTTCGGCAAGGGAACCGCGTGGGGAGCCGAACTCGAACCAGTGACTCCGAATTCAGCTGAACAGTACGGCTACTCCGACCTTGAGCAGGGTCTGATTGTGACCAGTGTCAGCGATGAAGGAATTGCGGCCGATGCTGGACTTCAAGTAGGTGATGTGATCGAAGCCGCTGCTGGACGTCCAGTCAACTCCGTAACACAGTTGACACAACTTTTGGCCGAGGCACAGCGTCAACAGGTACCGCTGCAAGTCGTCGTACGACGTGGCAACACTCGCACGCTGCTCGTGATCCGCTAAGCGGTGAGGCTTAAACCTCAACTGGGACAGGCTGGGCAAGCCATGCACTCACGTTCATGGCTTGCTTTTTTAACGTATGGAAATTGTACAGGTAACCGTCATCGAATACGTCCCTGCGGTCATGTTCTCGAAGTCATCCAGCAGTAGGACTTGCAATGCCAGGTCCGCTTGCCCAGGTGCATCGGCTTGCACCTGAACACCTGCTTGTGAAACGCCGCCACTGTGATTTGTCGCTGCATTCCCCTCCGTGGTGATCCATTGCCCTTGGCCAGTGGATTGAACAACACGAATTTTCAAACCCGCATCGTACTCAATGCTGGGGTCGGCTACGTTTTTGAAACCGCTAGAGACGGTGAAGTCGGCGACCACGCCAGTCGGTGAGGAACTCACCAGTTTCCAAATCTGTTCGGGAAATTCGCCCGTGCCTTGATCCATATCGTCAATCACGACTTCCTGATCAGGTACCGACACGGTCGAAGACACTGGAACAGTCACCTGGAACTGCTGCTGTGCAGAATGCTCCGCCGATACCATGTTCGCACATGCACCAACCAAGACCCCAAACATACCAACACGAAAAAATCGTCCGGCAGTGCGGGCATGGCGAAACAGCAGTAGATCTCCAACTTGGGCAGTCATGCTCGCAATTATGCTTACCGGACCCCCATCCCCCGACACTCAAAATTCGCATCCTGTCAGGCAAACCGAGCAAGGGATTACGGTTGAAACGAATATGCCGGGCATGTCAGGTCTTGCCGCTAGCGAGGCCCGCCGAATGAGCTAAAACTAGGCTCTCGTTTATCACTTCTCGCATCTATTTAGTTCATTCCTTGCCACCACTACCCAGCGAACAATTATTGATCGACGCGATGGAGCGTTGTCATTTCTCCCGAGCGATCATCGTGTCACCGGGTCGTGGACAGTCTGGCTGGCATGCCCAATCATTGTGCCCCGATGGTCAAGTGACACTGTGGTATGTCGATGCCTTCCGCGCTGACCAAGCCCGGTTCGCAGCGCGAGAAAGCAAGATCCCAGTCAATGTAGTTTGCTCATCGAATCTACCTGAAGAAATGGTGCAACTCGCTTTGATCCCCGTGCTCATGCGTGGCGAAGCGGAAATGACACGTGAGGTTTTGCAGCAAGCACATCAGCGACTGGAGCAGGGCGGTTGCTTGATCGCCAGCGTGAACAACCCCAAAGATCATTGGTTGCAGACACAAATGCAGACGGTGTTCGACAAAGTTCATTGTCAACAATTCAAAACCGGGTGGGTCTACACGGCGACAAAGAAAAACGATCTGAAGAAAACTCGTCGGTTCATCGCAGAGGTTTCATTCCGTGATCAGGAGCGGTTGATTCCGTTCGTGACGCGTCCCAGTGTGTTCTCCCATCGCTCGCTCGATACCGCAGCCCGATTGTTGGTCACTCACAGCGAGATCGCAGTCGGCGAGAATGTTCTGGACTTCGGTTGTGGTAGCGGTGCTGTAGCGATCGCATCAGCGATTCGCAGCCAAACAGGTCATGTGCTGGCCGTAGATAGCAACGCTCGCGCGATCGAATGTACCGAGCGAGGCGCTGAACTCAACGGACTCGACAATTTAACCGCGATTCTCAATCACGATGGAAAGTTACCTCCGAGCGTGCTGCCAGAAAATGGCGAGTTTGATATCGCGTTATTGAACCCGCCTTACTACGGCGATTTTTCAATTGCTGATCACTTCATGCGATCATCGGCGAAGGTGCTTCGAGCAGGCGGACGCGCGATCGTCGTTACGAAACAAGCCGACACATTTCACAACCACGACTGGGCCAATCTGCTGTTGAAATCCGAACGCGATGCCAGTGGCTATCAACTGCTGACGTATGTCAAACAGTGATTGATACTCATGCGATTGACATCAATGCTTTTTAGAAATCCGTTCACCTCGTTAAGACTCTTTTCTCAACAAGACGTACGCTCTCGGAGCCTAGACGAACCACGCTTATCGACCGAAAAAAACGCCCTCCCAAAGATCTAGCAGCACGACCGTAAATAGTACAGAGAACGCGTTATCCATTCAGACATGAGTCGCTAACTCTTTTTGAATCGAAAATGTCTGTCGCTGGGAGTTACGCGATGTCGCTATCCAAGCTTCCCTTTACCCCTCGTCCAAGCACACCAATTCACCCCAGGAATGCCATTTACTTATCGTAGAACGCGAATGAGTCGGTCAGCGACCGCTATACAAAGATGCTCGGTTCGTGAATCTGGACCACCGTAAATGGGCAGTTGGCACCCTAGTCGCGAGGCAAATTCTCGCAGCAACAATGCCGAGATACTGTGATTTGCCGACCACATCTGAACAATGAATGCGGCAGAACCACATACAGGAATGATACCGATGGCGAGTGCGAGACCATGCGGGATACCTTTGCAACGGTTTGCCAACAGACTGGCGAGAGTGACGACCGTACGAAAAACAGGAAGGAGCATCAGCGGCAACATGGCGTACCATAGACCACCGCCCGCCAGAGCGACGGTGATTCCGCCGACCTTGAGCGGTGCCAGCAGCGGGTAGAAAAACTTTATCCCGAGATGCATGCCGAACCCTCTGGAATAGACCGCGATTTGAGGTCCATCGAACTGGACTCGCAGTTCAGAGGCTGACGCGGAGTCAAGCCAACCACGGGATTGCCAACGCCTGATCGTCGTTTCAAACGCTTTACGCCCCCAAGCGGCTTGGAAACTTCCACGTGTCAAAAATGCAATGACTTGACAATTGCGACGCTTACGCCGTCGTGAATCAACGCAGTAGCGATGCACTCCGGCGGGCGTCAACCACCCGAGCACACGATGGATCATGAAGCTCACGCCTGAAGTAGGCTGGCTTTCGCGATCGCAGCGTTCTTGCTTACGCCAAACTTGGATTTTCTGAGCGCGATATCGTTTCCAAAACACGGCACGGCAACGAGCATCGAAGACGAAACGCTGGACGCGACGCCGATGTTCCTGATTTCCGATCACAGACTGTATCCATCGACCGACGGACCCCGGAAGACAAATTCCCGCGATCCATACCATTGCGAACACCCAAACACTTGTCTGAACGCTGTTCATTGTTTGCGTGTCAATGGTCTCTTGAAGTTTCCAACGATCGATGCAGCCATCGCGATAGGCACTCAGTCGCTGCGTCGACAACCAAGTCCATGGCTTGCGAAACGGGGCAAGCTCAGCAGTTTTCCATTGCTGGTCGTGCGAAATCAATGCTGCAACGTCTTGACGAAGCTGCGCCGCGTCAGACGGTTCGCCACGCTGTATAAGCCGAGCCGCTGCCAGTTCCGATGCGTTTTGCAATCGCTTTGAGTCGAGATCATCGAAGGGACAAAGCGACCCGCGAGACCAACTCATCCATAGGTATCGCCACAGCAGAACTGCCGGGATTCCAGATTCCAAGTCGATGATTGTGTAACGATGGTTGCCAATAACCTGCTTCGTTTCGGTATCCGCTGAAAACACTCGGAGTTGGTGTTGGCTGGGGATCAATAGATTCGCCGTCGAGACCATTGAATTCGGCGATACTTGCCACCCCGAGCCTACCAGCCCCGTCTCAATCAATTGAGATTCCACCTTTTTCATGGCGTGGATCAGATCGAGCATTTCATCATCGCTTCCGCTCTGTCCTTCAGACGGTGAATAGGCTGAGGAAAGCCCCTGTGTTTTGTTCAGTGATCGAGGAATCGGGCCCCGACCTTTAACGAATTCGGCTGCCAAGACCCATGCTTTTCGCGGTCGGTCGTATCGCACGTAGGCAGGCATTGCGATATTGACGCAGCATTCGGGCAAATCCATCGCCAGCATTCTTGCAGCGACACGCCTTCGATAAAAGCTCGCCAAAATCGCGTTTCGATTACTTTGATATGCAAATGGCGAAGCGAAGGCTATCCGGTAGATGAGGCGGGTCAACAGTCCTGGTGCGAATACCTTTTCAACCAACCGTTGACTGCGTCCGTCCTCGAAAAACGCTTCCACCAGTTCTGCCGTGGCCGCTCGTCCATGCCCCAGGGTACGGATCACACGCACCTGCACGGGCGTCGAAGCAGTATGACTTGGACTACCGAAACCATTCGATGGTGAGGCAGATTCGGGTAGGGTGGCGTAGCTCAGCAAAAAAATCCGTCCTTTCGATGATAAATGCTTGTTGACGGATGTAAAGTTTTTGACCACTCGCCGTCAATTGGAAATCAACTGGAAACGAACTCATCGTTAATCTCAGCATCAAGTCAGGCAGAGTTCGCCAAACCTCAACCAGCCGAAGTTCAGTTTCACGTAGCCAAGCCGAGTAAGTTTTTGGTGAATCCCGTTATGACTTGGCGTTCCAAGTCATTTCATCGGCAATGGTCGCCAGCGTTTCGACTAGATGCAGCGCCGTCATGCCCGCTTGGCTGGTCCGCTTGGCAGCCTCATCGCCAGCGCGTCCATGAATCCATACGGCTAAGCGGGCTGCGTCCCAGCCTGACAAGCCTTGGCCGAGCAGCGAGGTGATGACGCCTGTCAAGACATCACCGCAACCCGCCGTCGCCATGGCTGGATTGCCAGTGTTGTTGATATACGGGGCAGGGCAGGTGACTGCAAAATCACCGGTCACAACACGAGTTGGACCGCCTTTAACAACGATCGTCATTCGCATGCGACTGGCCAAGTCTTGTGCTGCGGCGAGCTGGGCTGCGGCGTCATCGGCAGCCACGCCAGTTAATCTCGCCAATTCACCGGGATGCGGAGTCAAAACGACGGGTGCGTCGTCTGGGTATCGCCTGAAATTGTCGTTTGCGAAAAGATTATTTTGAGCGATCACATTGAGCGCGTCGGCGTCCAACACCAATGGCGTTTTTCGTTGATTAAGAAGTCCATCGACAATGCCAACACTGCCATCGCACGTCGTCATGCCTGGCCCGACACCGATCGCGTGTTGTTGAGCGACCATCTTCCGCAATACCTGCCAGGCTTCGATAGCAAACCGCCCGTGTTGGTCGGGTAACGCCAATGTCATGACGGCGGGATGAAACCCCGCGACGGTCTCGACAATCCGGTCGGGAATAGCAGCGGCAACTAATCCCGATCCACTGTGCAGCGCCGCGATTGACGATAGCGAAATGGAACCCGCCATCCCACGCGAGCCACCCACGAGCAGCACACGACCGTACGTACCTTTGTGATCGGATTGCCTGCGTGAGGGTAGTCTTAAAGGTGCAACAGGCAGATCAGGCACGTTCAATCCTGTTCGCCTCGCATACGGGCAATTTCGTTGCGAAGCTGTTGCAGCTCGGCCTCAACTCCTAAACGCGCCTCCCGCTCAAACTCTTCGCCGGTCAAGCACTCTTGGCCGGTCAAAATGTCGACGAAAACTAGATCACGATCATTGCGATGCAGATCGACACCGAGAAGTTGCGAGCGATACTGGCCATCTACAGCCTGAATTGGTTCGTAGCGGGAGCCGACCAGTCGCTGGCCCTGGAGTGGCGGATCGAGATACTCTTCCTCGGGATCGTAAAGAAAATACTCTTGCACGCCTAACTCTTCGTACAACGCCATCTTCGTCACGTAGTCGTTCCGGCTGGTGCTTCGAGACGTTACCTCAAGCACCACACTCGGCCCCCGTTGCTCTTCCCAAATCTTAAATACTCGCCGCATTCCTGGGTCACAATCAAACACGACAAAGTTATCAGGAACAACAAACTGGGAAGGAAATCCCTCGTGATAGTACACGAGCAAATCGCTGGCAACGTACACTTTCTGGCCACGATATCGCCGTTTGAGAATATCGTTGATACGAATCATCCAATGGATATGTAGATCGGTTTCACCCATAGGAAGTCCATCTGATTCGGGGTACTCGATGTGCTGTTTCCACTCGGTGGCGCTCATAGAATTGACTCCAGCGGAATTGGTTTGAAGGTGACTCGCTCGATTCCATTGTACTAGGTCTTAGACGCTAGGTTGCCGCCGCTTGTAACGCTTTCCGCTCGGCCCGCAGTCCCGCCGCAATCAAACCTGCGATGTACGCACCCTTGAATCCTGCGTCGATGTTCACGACGGCGACGTTGGGGGCGCATGACGTCAACATCCCCATCAACGGCGTTAGTCCCGCAAAATTCGCGCCGTATCCCATACTGGTCGGCACCGCGACAACCGGTACTGCCACGTGGCCAGCGACAGCGGGTGGCAGCGCACCTTCCATCCCTGCGATGACCACAATCGCGGCGGCATCACGCAGTTTCGGGAGAGCGGCCAATAAACGCTGCGGACCAGCGACACCGATGTCTTCGACTCGAACCAACGAGATGTTCATCCAAGCCAACGTTTCAACAGCTTCTTCCGCGACAGCCGCATCGGTGCTTCCAGCCGTCACGACGGCCACATGCGCAACGCCAGGCTCTAACACCGGCGAAACGAGCAGTTCGGGTTTCATCGCGATCCGCAACGTGCGGGCTAGCGGATTGTGGTGCGTGTGCGGAAACTGGCGTCGCAACTGAGCAGCCGCTGTGGAGTCGATCCGCGTGATCAAACAGCTCTGACCAGCATCGAGCTGCGTTTGAACAATGCGAATCATCAACTCAACAGTCTTGCCCTCACCATAAATCACTTCGCCAAAACCACAGCGGGCTTGCCGGCCCAGATCCACTGTCGCACCGGGGATCGAGGCGATTCCATTGGCGGCAGAGTGCTGATCGCGGGCATTCGATAGCATCGCTGATAAATCCCCAGCCGCTTGCGCAACGTTCAGCGTGCCCGCCGCCACCTGCGAGAGCATTTGCAGCAGGGCAGGGGAGGGCGGTGCATTGCTGAGCAACGATTCATTAGACGATTCGCCAAGCGATGCAGCGGACGGCGACTGAACAGGAGAGGTCATCGGAAATTTCGTAAGCAGGGGGATTCAATTCGTGGGCAATGGCGGCTTAGTGCCGTCAACAGCTTTTTCGGCAGGGCAGGGCAGTTTCGTCGCTGGTGACGGTTTACATTGGCGGCAGCGAGTTATACTGCCGCTTGCGTGTTTGGGCAGCGGCCACTTAAATGCACTCCCCAAACCGACCTGACGTTCAAGATAACTCAATTCACCCCGCGATTGGATGCTGATTCGATATGAAAAGTTGTGTGCTGGCCTATTCTGGTGGACTCGATACCTCCGTTATCCTTGGTTGGTTGCAGGACCAAGGCTATGAAGTCCACTGCGTGTACGTGGATTTGGGACAGCCCTGCGAGGATCGCGCTGCGATCATGGAGAAAGCTCAAACTTGCGGTGCCAAGTCCGCGCGGCTGGTCGATGTCCGTGAAGAATTATGCCGCGATTTCGCGTTTCCCGTGTTGGCGTGGCAAGCCAAGTACGAACAAATCTACCTGCTCGGTACCTCGATCGCCCGCCCGCTGATCAGCAAGGTCTGTCTCGAAGTCGCTCGGGAAGTCGGTGCGACCGCTTACGCTCACGGGGCCACGGGCAAAGGCAATGACCAATGCCGCTTTCAACTCGCCGCCGAAGCACTCAACCCCGACATCGAAATGATCGCCCCCTGGCGCATCAAATCTTTCCGCGATGCCTTCCCCGGACGCACCGAGTTAATCGAATACTGCGACGCGAAACGGATCCCCGTCAAAGCCTCAACATCCAAACCGTACAGCAGCGATGAGAACGTGCTGCACATTTCTTACGAAGCGGGCAAGCTCGAAGATCTGGATGTCAACGGTGTCGAACTTGTTGATTTCGGCATGGGCGTTTCTCCACAAGACGCACCCGACAAATCCGAGGAAGTGACGATCGGATTTGAGTCAGGCGTGCCCGTAACGCTCGACGGCAAGAGAGTCTCGGCGCTGGAAATGGTCGAGCAACTCAACATCATCGCTGGCCGCAACGGTGTCGGTCGAGTTGACATGGTCGAAAATCGTTTTGTCGGCATGAAAAGCAGAGGCGTCTACGAGTCGCCGGGCATGACCGTCCTGTACAACGCCCTCATGAACGTTGAACAGTTGACGATGGACCGCGACCTGATGCACTTGCGAGATCGAATGTCACCGGAAGTCGCCGAGATGGTTTACTACGGGTTCTGGTACACGCCCAAGATGGATGCGTTGTTCGCGTTCATTCGTGAAGCACAGAAACCGGTAACAGGCGAAGTCACGCTGCAACTTTACAAAGGCAACATCATGGTCGTCTCACGTCGCAGCCCGAACAGCTTGTACGACGCAGAGATTGCCACGATGGAAGGCGGCGGATCATACAATCAAGATGACGCCGAAGGCTTCTTGAGAATTCATGGATTACCATGCCGCGTCCAAGGCCGAGTCACGCCGCGCAAGTTTTAACCAATTTGCAGGCACCTCAAGTAGCAGGCACAATCCCTTGTGCCGTTCGCCTCCGCCCGCTCGGGTCGCTTCGACCCAGCGGCGAGGGCAGTAATTATGAACGAAATCTTTTTAGAATTTTCTTGATAATGGTTCACTACCCCTCATAAGCTCGGCTTTTAGGATTATTGATCCCAACGTTCTGCATCACTCGCACACAGGCGGCTAGTCATGAAAAAGAAATCATCCTGTTGGAAGCGCCGATACAACAGGCATCGTATGGTTCGGACCTGATGAGCCTCACCGCTTCACTGTGGGATCCAGGCAAATTTGATCGGCACCACGTCACCGTCGCTTGGGCAGACCAATCCACTCAAACGAGACCGATTACGCGACCACGGTGAACCCCGTCACGCTAGAGAATCTTCCTACCGATCACAAAAACATCCACGTTATCGGTCCCGAACCGGTCGCCAATGCATCAATGTTTCCTGTCAAGGTCACCTTGCATGACGACGACACAGGGGAAACGAACTACATCATTGAGTCACTGGACGTCGCTCGCAACAACGTTGAATGGGATGCCTGTCGTCGCATGCCCGCTATTCTTCGAGCAACACTTGACGGCAGAGGCGATCACGAGAGTTGGTGTGGGGGCCTTCATCGACGTCCGATCGCCAGCGGGCTGGACGGAGCAGCTCCGGCAAGCATTCGCATCAGGTGATTTACGAGACCGTTCGCAACGGTTCGCTAATCGCTATGAGACGTTGACACCAGCAGTACTGGATTCCATCACTCAACGGATCGTGCGGTAGAGAGGGCGCAAGCCGATGCTTCGCAGACCAGCGGAGCGATGAGGCGGCGACGAGGCCGTGATGTTTTTATCAAGCGAGTGAGGGCAAGAAAGGAAAGGTGGCCCCGGTACATTCGCTTGACTTCTTTAGCCTAACATCTTCCCAGCACCCCGACGCCTCAAAATCGAAACGATTTTATCGGCGGGGGGCGAACGGCACACAGGAGTGTGCCTGCTACTATCAGTCCAACACATCATCCGGCAATGGCTCTCCGCCTTGCGGGGTGATCAGTGCATTGACGGTCATGGATGCCGTTGTCTCTGGTAAGTAATGCCCCAGACCGTCGACGGTCACGACGCACACGCCTCCATCGGTCGCTCCGCCAAGATCGTTACCGCTGGCCGAATTGATCGTGCCACCGAACGCCACGAAATCGAGGTCCAGTGGTTCGGTCCACATGCTCGAAGCACTCGCCTCGACAACTAAGATCGTCTTCGTTGCACCATCAGTGACTTGCCGAGGACTGAGCGGTCCTGATTTGGGAAACAACGTTCCCGTGCCAGTCACCAGATGATAGACCGTGTCGGTTGCCCAGCCCTGAGTATCAGGATGTCGATAAACCGCTGGCATGTCCTGGTACGAGATCGTTTGATTCTGGCCGCTGTTCCACGCCGCATTCAAATCAAACCGATCGTACAATTCCTCTTCACCGAGGTACGGCAGAATCAATACTCTCCATGACAACAACGGCTGCCCAGATTGGCTGACGATCGCCGGGGCAGGGTAGGCACCATGATCGGCAGCGTATGCATTGAGTGCTTGCGCGATCGTCTCCAAATTCTTGATGCTGGCCAATCGCGTGCGGCCTTGACGCAACCGCGATGCCGTCGAACTTCCGACTCGCGCTATCGCGATTAACGTGGCTCCGACGAGCAACAACAGCACGACCGCAGCTGCGACCCAAGCCACCGAACGTTTGCGTTTGCCAGGCGTGCCCGACGCGTTTTGCACCGCCCGCGACGGAGCACCAGACGCAAAATCGGGTAGCGTGATGTCGCGACCGCAGGCCACGCATTCACCCGACTGGCCACTGAATTCATCTTCGACCTCCGTGCGCGTATGGCAGTGTGGGCAAGTAAACAGGAAAGACATATCATTCACGCGGGACAGGGCAGGGCGGTTTGAAAAAAACGTCTCACCAACGTTTTCCTCTGAACATCTTAACGATACCAACCCATGAAAGTCATCCTGCAACGAAGTTTACAAGCGAACGTTCGCATCGATGGCAAAATCGTCGGCGAAATCGAGCATGGACTCGTGGCACTGGTCGGTATTGCTCACGACGATACCGAGGCAATCGTTGGCATGCTGGCCGACAAAACCGCCAACCTGCGAATCTTCGCCGATGAAGCTGGCAAGATGAATCGCAGCATTCTTGATTCCGGCGGCGGGGTGCTCGTGATCAGCCAGTTCACGTTGCTGGCGGATTGCCGCAAAGGCCGTCGTCCCTCGTTCACCGCTGCCGCTTCGCCAAGTCTTGCCAAAGAACTTTATGAACTTTATGCCGATCAACTCGCCGCGATGAACATCCCGACTGCCCGTGGCATCTTCGCTGCCGATATGCAAGTCAGCTTGATCAATGACGGCCCGGTAACAATTGTGCTCGATTCGGATGAGTTGACCAAATAGCAAGTGCCGCGAGCCATCTGCTCACATCGCGTTGCCAATCATTCTTCAGGTTTAGAGTTCTTACCGCCAAGATTCGCGGGGCAGGGCAGGGCGGTAGTTTGGATTGGCGATCTGCTGCGACGCAGGCGGTGGCGGCTGCCATGATTCGGGTTGAGCGTACGGGTTGTAGCCTGGTGTTCCGTAGCCCTGCCCCGGCTGACTTTGCGCAGGGTACGGCGACGCCGGATAAACTGGAGCGGGCATCGTTGGCATCCATGACGGTTCGGGGATCGTGTATCGCTCGCGGTCCAGTCGCACGCGTTGCCGCAGCCGATCCAAGATTGCGCTATCGCCCCATGCCAAATAACAGAGTAACCCCAATTTTCCCCACACCGTCACGTTGGCCCACCAATCGTCGCCAAAAAACTTCAGCGCAGTGCCGAACGATTTCTTCACCCGCAGCCGACCGCGACTGAAATCGAGACTCCAGATTTCGTCCAAGATCAAATGAGTCATGAAGCCCACGAAAATAGCCAGCGACTTGTAAACGCGAATCGCTTCACTCGGGCACGGCATGATTAAGTATGCCCCTAAACCCGCGATCAACGCCGCCGGGATGCTGTGCCACATGCCGCGGTGAACTGTGTACCGTCGAAAAAACTCGACGGCGACAAATCGGATCGTGATGTACACCAACATCGCTGCGAGCGCCATCGCTTCGTGCGTCAAACCCATGTCACGAAAACGGTCGATCATCAACATCGGCGCGATCGCGGCCATGAACAGACTCGTCTCTCGCAGCGGCACCCCAGAATCCGAATCCAAATCCGGCAGCATTCCGGCGACGCTGCACAACCCACCTGCCAACAATCCACTCTCGAGCGACATGCCCTGCGAAGTCACACCCCAATAACCGTAGGCAACACCCACCATCGTGCTCGTCGATATATGGGTTTTGAATCCGGCCAAGAGAACAATGAGGGGCATGAGAGCGAGACGGGGAAGCCGCGCGATGAGAGCGGAGCAGGGGAGTGCGGCTAGAAAATTGGCCGATCCTGCATCCTCGCGAATACCACAACTCAGGGCCTCATCGCCACACCGGAAAATTCCTGATTGCACTTCGCCCTACTCTGCTGATTCTGCTACAAGTCGGCGATTCGCGAGTCCATCATTGCAATCTTTCCCATCCCTTCTTTCCGCCCATTCCTTACCGTGCAAACTTACGACATCCTCATGACGATCGTTTTGATCGGTGCGATGCTGTTTGGCGCCATGAAAGGATTTGCCTGGCAACTCGCCTCGATCGCTTCGATCGTTGTCAGCTATACGGTCGCCTATCACTATCGCGAACCATTCAGCCAGAACATTCAGGCAGCACCGCCGTGGAACCGTTTTCTGGCAATGCTGATTTTATATGTTGGGACGTCTTTTCTGATTTGGATCGCTTTTCGGATGATTGCCGGGACGATCGATCGGATGAAGTTGAAGGAATTTGACCGTCAAATCGGTGCGCTGTTTGGACTCGGCAAAGGTGCGATTCTTTGCACCTTGATCACACTGTTCGCCGTCACGTTACTGGGCGAGCGATCTCAGCAAGCGATCATCGCCAGCCGCAGCGGTCGCTGGATCGCTCGCTTGCTCGATCAGTCCGATGCGATCATGCCCGAGGAACTCGCATCGGTCGTCCGACCGTATCTCGATCAATTCGATTCCGATTTCCAACCCGCGTCCGCCCCGACGCCGTGGTTCTCCGAAGCACCGCCGATCGAGCCCTCCACTCAATTTCCGGTGTGGCAAAACCAGCCAAATCCAGCCTGGTCGGCAAACCAAAATTCGCCGCCAAATTGGAACCAAAATTTGGGGCAAAATCTGGCTCCATCACCGCAGTGGCAGCAGGCCGCGCAGACTCCGCCGTGGCGAAAGTAGCAGGCACAATCCCTTGTGCCGCTGGCCCCGGCACTGGATCGCTTCGATCGTTGACGAACGAGCTTTTAAGCGATCAACCGAACGCCTCAAGATCGATCGGCGGTAGGGCAGCGGCACAAGTGATTGCGTCTGCTACTAGAGTCAGCCGAAAGGCGAACGGCACAAGGGATCGTGCCGGCTACTTTACGCCTGCTACTTCGGGAGAAACCTCACAAAACAATCGTTTCAGGCAGACTGAATACAACATAAGAGGCATTATCGGACGTTGTGGGGCGGTTGATTTCGCCCGTTCTTGCGGGCCTCTCCCACTGACGCAGCCCAACGATTAGTCCACGCGACACTCCGACAAACGCTAACTCCGGCGCATGGTTGGTTAATCCGAACAGGCGGCCAAGCGAGCTTTCGGTTGGCCACGCTCCGTCGCCGATTCAGACTTCCGCGACCGCTTCGCCAGCCTCCAAGAACACGCCGATGCGGCGATATTTTTCGTAGCGTTCATCGACCAATTGATCGATCGGCAGTTGCTCCAATTGAGCGAGCTGGCGAGACAGATAATCCTTCATCCGCGTGGCCATCTGATGATGATCCCGATGGGCACCGCCGAG
Organism: Rhodopirellula sp.; assembly: GCA_041740155.1. GTDB lineage: Bacteria > Planctomycetota > Planctomycetia > Pirellulales > Pirellulaceae > Rhodopirellula. The sequence goes on along the minus strand of JBGSMN010000458.1, from coordinate 15,543 downwards.
CGGTTCTTCGAGCACATCATCGACGATCCCGAGCCGCTTCAAATGTCCGGATGTGAACCGCAAAGCTGCCGCCGCCTTGGGCGCGTGTTCGTGGCTTTTCCACAAAATGCCCGCGCAACCCTCTGGGCTGATCACGCTGTAATAAGCATGTTGCATGACGGCGACGCGGTCTCCGACGCCTATGCCCAATGCACCGCCTGAGCCGCCTTCTCCGATCACCACACAGATAATTGGGGTTTTAAGTCGACTCATCAAAAACATGCTCTCAGCGATCACCTGAGCTTGGCCGCGTTCTTCTGCGCCGATTCCGGGATACGCACCAGGCGTATCAATAAAACAGATCACGGGGAGTTTGTATTTTTCGGCGAGTTTCATTCGCAGCATTGCTTTGCGATATCCCTCCGGATGAGCGCAACCGAAATGGCACGCAGCGCGTTCTTTGTATGTCCGGCCTTTTTGATGACCGATCACCATCACTTTGAACCGATCCAGTTTGGCGAAGCCAGACAACATGGCGCGGTCGTCACCGAAATGACGATCACCATGCAGTTCAACGAATTCATCGAATGCAAGGTTCAGGTAATCTCGCGTGTACGGTCGATTCTTGTGCCGCGCCACCTGCACGGTCTGCCATGGATCGAGCGAGCTGTAAGTTTCTTTCAGCTTGGTGACGAGCGCCAGACGCAACGAGCGAATCGCGGATTCGATTTCCGCGTTGCGGTCGGTCGTCCGTTCGAGCGACGCGATCTTATCTTCGAGATCCGCAATCTCATATTCAAATTCTAAACCAGGACCAGCCATCGCTTAGTTCTTCTCCATGTCGTAATTGCCATCAGGACGTTTGATCATATCTTCGGCCGATTTCATTCCGCCCATGTCGTCGAACACGCTTTCATCGGGCACTCGCGGACGCTTTTTCCAAATCTCGATGGTGCGATACTCTTTTAAAAACTCCCACACGGAGTCCGGTCGATCATCGGGTTTCTTCGCCATCAATTTGCGAGTCAACGTCGCGAATTCGCTCGTGACGTTATCGTTGTAAACAATCGGACTGGGGATCGACGCAGAGATGTGTTTCGACAACAAGTCGTTGGGCGTTTGACCGGTGTATGGAGGCTTGCCCGTCACCAATTCAAACAACACGCAACCGAACGAGTACAAATCGCTACGTTCATCACACAGAGTGCCGCGGATTTGCTCAGGCGACATGTAACTGCGGGTGCCTTGTACGCTTTTGGAGCGGTAGAACATTTTGCTCAACCCCGTGCGTTTAGGTTCGGCGATCGTGAAGTCGATCAATTTCGTCTCCCCGTCTCGCGCGACTAGATAATTGTCCGGCTTGATATCACGATGTATCCAATTCTTGGTGTGCATGTAATACAACCCCTCGGCGGCCTGCTCGATAATCTTGTCGAGCATGAAGGCGAGCGAGTCAGGGCCTTTCCGCAGCGCTTGCTTCATATTCAGTTCGCTGAACAGTTCGAGCACCAAAAACGGGCGTCCTTTGTCGGTCTGGTGATCGAGCACCTTGATGATCCGCGGGCTGAGTAGCAATTTGCCGACGTTGTACTCGTGTTTGAGCAGTGCCAGTTCGTTCTTGTCTTCGGCACAGTTTTGCCGTAGGACTTTGAGTGCATAGCGTTTGTTGTCGGAACTGGATTCGTCGATTGCTTCCCAAACTTCGGCGGTTGAACCGACACGGATCAATCGGGCGAGTCGGTAGGGACCGAGAAAATCGCGGGATTTGGACATCAGGCTGGCAATTGAGAGCGGGTGCGGAAAACAGGGATCAGGTAAGATTTGACGGGCCATGATACCCCATTGCACCCTGACGCCGAAAGGGAAGCAATTCCCAACCGCCCTCCCCTGCTCCGCATTTCACACCATGAACATCCTCATTCTCACCGGTGCTGGTATCTCAGCGGAATCTGGCATCCCCACCTTCCGCGACGCTAATGGTCTGTGGGAAGGTCACCCGGTCGAGCAAGTCGCTACGCCGCAAGGTTTCGCCCGCGATCCGAGTCTCGTACATGCGTTCTACAACACCCGGCGGCGACATCTGCTCTCGCCAGATATCCGCCCCAACCCTGCCCACATCGCACTGGCCCAGTGGGAACAGGAGCTGCTCGCTCCATCTGCCGACCACCCCGCGGACGATTTTTTGATCGTCACGCAAAATATCGACGACCTGCACGTCCAGGCTGGCAGTCGCAATGTATTACCAATGCACGGTGAGTTGCTCAAAGCACAGTGTCTGGAGTCCGGCAAAGTCTTCGCTTGGCGGGACGATCTCACCGTCGACACGCCGCACCCCGAAGCCCCTGAAGATGACAGCAAACGCGGCTGGCTCCGCCCGTACGTGGTGTGGTTCGGCGAAGTCCCCTTGGGTCTGGACCGAATCGAAAAAGCCGCCGCTCGCGCGGATTTATTTCTAGCCATCGGTACTTCCGGTCTCGTCTACCCCGCCGCTGGAATCGTGCAGTGTACGCCACCGAAGTGCCGCAAGATCGAAATCAACCTCGCCGACACGCCCACTTCCCCCGCCTTTAACGAGCATCGCCACGGCCCCGCTGGCATCGAGGTCCCCAAACTCATTGCCGAGTTGCGTTCCAATTCGCAATGATCCATTTGCCGTAGCGAATCGGGGCAAGAGCTTCAGCCGTGAGTGCCGCCCTGCCCGTCCCCGGATCCGACAATCGAACAAATGCCTTACACCGTCATCGTACCCGTGGCATCAGCAAACTGATCCGTCTCCACACCTGATTTTTGAATCACCGACAACAACAAATTCGATAGCGGCGGGTGGTTATCAACATCATACGCCACGTGCCCCGCATGCTGCACGCCGAGCCGTTTGCCACCTGCTACTAACAGCGGCAGATTCTTGGGTGAATGCTCGCCGCCCGTACCACTGTTCATTCCCGAACCGTAAACGATCACCGTGCTATCTAAAACCGAACCATCAGCTTCTGACGTCGACGATAGAAAATCTATGAACCGATTCAGCCTGCTCAAATGAAAGCGATCGATCTCGGCAAGTTTCTTTAGCATGCCAGCATCGCCGCCATGATGCGAAAGCTCATGATGGTTTTCACCGCCACCACCAAAACCGCCCGCTTCACGCGACCACTCAAACGAGATCACACGTGTGGTGTCGGTGATCATCGCCAAGTAGCTCAGCTCTAGCATCACATCGAGCCACATCGGTCGGTCGTGCGCGTCGCCTGGTTTGCTGCCCAGTTGCAAATCGGTATCGGCCACTTCTGGTTTCGGAACATCCACCCACTGCGTCAACCGATCGACACGAGTCTCCGTTTCACGTACCGATTGATAGTATTGCGCCAACTTATCACGATCTACTTTGCCTAGCTTCTTACCCAACTGTTTGGCTTCGTCTTGAACGGAATCCAAGATCGACCGCTGCAACGCGTACCGCCTCAACGTGGCCTCACGATCAGCGGATGTCTCCGGAACAAATAAGCGATCGAACAACCTTCGCGGTGAGTTCTCGGCGGGTAGCGGCGTGCCACGCCTATCAAACGACAACGTGTGCGAATGCAGCGCCGATCCAGTACCCGATTGATCCGACAACTGCAACGAGGCGAATCGTGTTTGTTGACCATGCAGCTCCGCGATCACCTGATCCGCCGACATCGTGTTTTGATAATCCTTTCCAGGACTGGCATCCAAATCCGCCGCCGTCAACCAAGTATCTGCGCCTGCATGCCCACCATCGGAGGCGGGATGGCCTAGACCAGTGAATACGGTGAAGTCATCGCGATGAGCTGCGAGCGTTTGCAGCGTTGGCGATAACGTGTAATCACGGCCTATGTCTGAAGGCACCCACTCCTGAATGTTCACGCCATTGGGAACGTAACAGAACACAGCGCGAGGGTGAGCCGCAGCACTCGATGGTCGCGGTTTGAATTTCGACGCAGCAGCGTTGGCATCGTGCATCACATCGAGCAGAGGCAGCGCCAGCGAAGCCCCCAAACCACGCAGTACATGCCGACGGGAAAGACGAAAAGGATGAGCGGACATATTCGAACGTTTCTTTAGTTGAGTTAATAACCTATCGTTTCAAAAACGCATCCGAGCTAACTATCGCTTTGATCATCGTTCGTAAATCGGCGTGATGCGTTTGCGTCAATTCAACCGCACGATCGATATCGGTTCGATCGACCAATGTCATCTCGCGGCCCAACGCATAACTGAACAGCTTCGTTGCCAAAGCTGCATGCAATTGACTCCGACGCGCCAACAACGCCTGTTTCAAACCGTCAATGCCGTCGATCATTGTCCCATCAGGCAGCTTGCCCGACGCGTCGATCAACGGATCATTCTCCCCTACCCTGCCCTTGTAGCCAAATCCTTCCCGATCCCGCCACTGGCCTGCCGCGTTGTAGTTTTCCAACGCAAAACCCAGCGGATCGATCCGGTCATGACAGCGAGCACATTGGGGCAATTCGCGATGAATCTCCAACCGCTGCCGCACCGTCGCCTTGTCAATGCCTGGCACCTTGGGTGAGATCTCGCCCGCGTTCGCAACCGGCAAACCAGGGTCCGCATTGAGTAGCGTTTTCAAAATCCACGTCCCCCGCCGAACTGGTGTTGTGCGGGTTCCGTTACTGGTCAACGACAAAATCGCCGCTTGCGTCAACACACCACCTCGCTGCCATTCCGGTCGCAAACTCACGCGGCGGAAATGATCCCCGCGCACACCGTCAATTTCATAGAACCTCGCCAGCCGTTCATTCAACATCGCAAAGTCTGAGTCAATGAAATGATCCAGCGACAAATCATGCTGCAAGACCTCAGCAAAGAACGCTTTCGATTCGCCGACCATCGATGTTTCTAAGTGATCGTCGTAACGCGGAAACAAATCCGTCGCCGGTGGATTCTGCCCAACCTCGCGCAACCCCAACCACTGGCCAGCAAAATTATCAACGAACGCCGTGATCCGATCATCAGCGAGCATTCGATCGACCTGAGCGACTCGCGCCCTCGCTTCGCTCAGCTTGCCTTCAATCGCTATGCGGATCAGCTCCTCATCGGGCATCGTCGACCATAAGAAATACGACAATCGCGAGGCGATCTCGAAGTCAGGTAACTGTGACGTATCACCCGGCTCGGCCAAGTACAAAAAATTCGGGGAGATCAATATCGACGACAACGCAATTTTGATCGCCTCTATGAAATCATCTGTCTGCTGCCGCGCCTGATCGTAGAGACGCAGTTTGCTCTCAATCTCAATCTCCTCGACAGGCCGTCGGTACGCTCGCGGCATGAATCTCTTCAGTATCTCATGTGCGTACTCTCGCTGCTGTTCGGCAGAACCGGGAATCTCACGAGGTAAAAGCTGCAGATGCGAGGGCGGTGGCCACTGCGGGTACACCGGTCCTTCGATTTCAAACCAATCGACCAGCAATTCCGGCCGCGAGAATTCGTCATGGCCGAAGAAGGCAATGTTCTCAACCGTACGTCCCATCGCATAATCGTACTGCAACGTGATGCCTGAATTGAGTGTTCCCATCTCAACGGGAAACTCCAGAACTTGCAGTTCATCATCCTGAAACCCGCCGGTTACATCCACCCGCCCCACGATCGCAGGCTGGCCACCTTGATGCACCGTCACATGCATGCGTGGTGGGCCATAGTTGTAGACCGACGACGTTCGCACATCATCGAGATCTCGCTGCATTTCCACGCGGAAGTATTTTTCACCCTTGGGATCTTTGGCCATCCGCTCTTTCAATCGTTCCTCGTGAATCTTCGTGACCGAAGCCAATACCTCGTCACGCGATGGTACCCGGCCACCCGCCTGCACTCGCACCACATACGGTCCCGCGATCGGAACTCGAAAATCACGTGCATTGATTTTCTTGTCCCAACGATCAAATGCAATCAATCGTCCGTTGCCCTGCACCGGATTCTGGCCACCGTTAACGATCGCATTATTGTCAGCGTATCGCACTCGGTTGCGATCACTGTCACCCGACTCCGGTTCAAACCGCCAACGGATCGAGGCGGGTTGCTCACCCTTAACGAGTGCCTTGTCGAGAATCTCGCGTGCCGCAGCGAGATACATTTCTACTTGCATCGGCGACATCGACAATGCACCTCCGTTGTTATCAAACCCGCCGGCAGCTGCATCTTCAGGGAACACCGACACGTCGTAATCAATCCCAATCAGATCACGAATGGTGTTTTGGTACTCCGCCCGATTGAGTCGCCGAATAACAATATCAGCACTACGATTGAATTGCTCCGCACGGCTCAATTCCCCAGTCACCCAGTCAACCAACTTTGCCACCGACTCAGCGTCCGGTTGAGGAGAGTCTTCGGGCGGCATCTCATGACTATTGAGCACGTTGACAACTTCAGACCAACGCTCTGCGTTCGCCCGATCCGTCATCAACGGCGTCAATTGTTCGTCGACCCGAAACTCACCCTCCTGGAACTTTGGGCCATGGCATGCAAGGCAGTACTGTTTGAGCAAGGACGCCGCATGCTGCTGAAAACTCGCATGATCAGGAACGAACATGGGGGCTTCGCCGTTAGCACTGGTCAGGTTCCAGGACACTGCGCAAACGAGCGACAGCACATGAAATCCGCATCGCCCTGCCCTGCTCCGGCTGTGCCATGATTCGCGAGTTCGCAACTGCCCCCACGCTGCACGCAATCGCATCATCAGCAAAGTCAACATCAACATCGGTGGCACTCACGCAAACCTAGAAACGAGCAACGGTCATTGTCAAACCATCAATATAGACCAAGCTCGAGTCCTTTGCTCTCCCTACCGAACCAGCGTTGGTTCAATCCACACGCCCCAGTCCGAACTGTTTCCGTTTCCGCCATCGCCGACTCGCAAGCTCAGCGTTCGTACGTCTTTCACCTCGACGTCGAACGCACCGCCCTGCCCTGCCCCGACGCCACGCTGAGTCCAGAGCAAACGACCATCACCAACAATCTCAAAGTCAACTCGGCCTGGACTCCCATCCTGGATACCAAAGCGACCCGTTAACTTTTTCCACTGCGAGTTCAGCGCGTACTCATGCAACGCTGGCGCGTGAGCATAAATGCCGCTACCGTAAAGCTCACCATCGACCGACAACAGCTTTTTTCGACTCGGCACGGAATTGTACGTCGGTCGCAGCCAACCCACGCGCGCAGTAAATGGCTTGACTTGCGACAAAGAAATCGACGAAACATTGGCAGCGACCTCGTGCAATTCCACCGATACCGATTCACCGACATCGCCGAAGCGTTTGAGCACACGCTCTCCGATGCTCTGTAATTCTGGATCACCACCAGCGATTTCATCGAGCCTCTGGCGTGCTGCTACGTGCCCCGAATTGCGCAACATCTCGACCATCGACTGCAATTCTAACTCCTTCCGAATCGAGGACAGATCCGGTTTCCCGTTGGCGTCGACCGCATACCGAAACGAGCGCGTACCGGTCGCTCCACTCACATGACACGCAGTTAAACGTATTTCGCCAGTCGTCCCCGGATGTAACTTCTCGCTTCGCAGTGAAAAACGGCCCTCATCATCAGGCACCGCAGTCGCCGTGGTCGCATCATAATTACTCCCGCCATCGGGATCAAAGTATGTCACGACTGCCTGAACGGGAATCTCGTCCGCGACCACTCCGCCAATACCAATGAATCGATCATCGACAACATCCATCTTGAGATTCGACCAAGCCGTTTTCGGGCGATCGTAGATTTGCCGCACGACATGCTCGTTGAAAACGGGATGCGATGCCAAACGCAACGCATGTGCTTGGGTCAAAAACGTGCCACGACCTTCGCCTCGCAATTGTTCGCCATAGGTACGGTTTCCAGAACCCATCAGCGCCGTTCCCCGCACCGCTTCATCCTCGCGTTGACGACAATGCGGCAACGAGAGTGCATGGCCAAGCTCATGAATCACACCACCAATGAATATCGAGTTGTGACGACCGATCGTGATGTTCCCGTACTCGCCATCGCGGATCGGCGTCAGATCACCGAATCGTCGCGGATCGAGAATCGGAGAATCACATTGCCACGCGGTGCCCGCCAAGTGCGATCCGCCACCATAGTAAGGACTGTGATGAGAGATTGTGCTTTTGATAGAATCGTAATCCATCAGATTGCAAAACAACAAGATCACCGAGGCATCTGGGTCGATGCCCATGGCCCGCAGCACCGGCAGGACTTCCTGGCGAATTTTATGACCATCGGGCTTTCCGTAATCACCGCCCTGCCCTGCCCCGACGACGTCAATCACATCCACCTCCCCGTCGCCGTTTCGCACGACCTTCATCGTCCGTTTAGCAAACCCGTGCCGGGCCAACTCTCGTTCATAGAACCCAGCCGTCTCAGCCACAATCAACCGAATGCGCTCGGTATGGTTGGCCGCTGGCTCGATATCCGCTGGCGTGAAATAAACCACGACGACTTGCCCTGGAGACGCGATCGGGTCTGCGTCGATCGCAGTCGCAATCCGCTGGCTAGCCAGTCGCATTTCACCCTCGCCGGCGTGAGTTTGGGAGTGCTCAAAGGAATCTTCTGCGGGAGCTGAGAATGCACACAGCGAACCAGCCAAAGCGAAGCACAGAAATGAGATCAAACGTGTCGTTGTCATCGTAAAAACTCTACTGACCGGGAACATTACCGCCTAACACCGACAAATCAAAACCGCGACCCAGATGCGTCAGATCACGATAAGCGATCACACGCACTTTGGTCGTCGTCGCATCAATGATCGCTTCACCCCGCGCCGCCAATCCGCTCGTCTCATCAAACCCAATCACTTGCGCTCGATAAACATCACCACCCGCTGTCACCAACGGCAGCAACGCACGCATTTGGTCAATTGTCACGATCCCTTCAGTCAACGGCCACGTCTCGTGCGAACGATCCGTACTCCCGCCGATAGCACTATCAACGCCGCCCGCCCCGCGCGCCTCCAAAATCGCGGCCATCGTATCGACATCGACCAACGAGATCCCCGCCAAAATCTCTGCAGGTGCCTCGTTGATGTTGATGCGGCCCGGCAACACTTCAATATTTTGTGTGGTGAGTTGATCCATCAACAGCGGCAAGTACTCAGCCATCAGCGCCGGGTCGCCCAGAAACGGCGAGAAATAGACGACTGCGTCATCGCCTTCGCCCAACGTGACCTCCGCATCAATCAAATCAAGAATTTGATTGACTTTCACGTCCCCGCCCGCCGTCAAATCCTGGTCACCCAAGGCCGCTGCCGTCCACGGCACTTTCTCATCCTCTTCATCCTCACCCGACGATGGCGTGACTTCGTCACCGCCCGCGCCCGCAGTTGCCGCCAGCAACGCCTGAGAATTCGACAGCGACGACTTGCCCGCCATCCGGTACGCGACAATGAACGAGGCAAAGTTCTCATCGCCCAAAGCCACGATCAATTCTTCATAAAGCAGCTCAAGATCATCACCGTTGATGTCCACACGCGGCTGCCCCAGCGAGGTCAAGTTGTTCTCACCGCCATGCACCGTTAAGAAATTCGCCCAACCCAACGCGCCCGCAGTTTGAATGCTTGCGGCCGTGCGTTGTTGCTCGTCGAGATCGAGCACTCCATTGCGATTCGCATCCGCACCAAACAGCAACTGGGGTGTCACTCCACGAACCAACAACAACTCCTCGACGCTTTGCAGCGGCCCATTGGGACACGCATACGGTGACGGCAGCGAAGTGTAGTATTCATCTTCACAACCCATCGGGCGTGGTTCGGTATCGGTATCAATCCAATCCAAAATCGCATCGGCAATCGCTGGATCCATGCCTGGCAAAGTCATCAGCAATTGCACGGCAATGTTCTCCGCATCCAACGATTCTACGCCACCAGCAGATGCGTCACCCAATGCACCCGAGCTGCTATCGTTTGCACTGATCTCGCTACCTAAGATCCCGCCGAGATCCACACTGCCTCCACCCGACAAAGACGTCAACATCCCAATCGCGTCGGAGTTCTCCTCCAGCACGAGCAGCGCGTTGACGTTGATTCGGGCCGACTCGTTCTGCAACCCGTAACGAATCCCACCGAGCGATCCAAGATCGGTCAAGCCAGGAGCCAGGACCGTGAATCGTTGCACCGCCCCATCGGCAACATTGGTGATTGCAACGCCGCGAAACTGCGTCGTATTGTTATAGACCCCGCCCGCTGCATCACGATCCACCCGCGGACTAGTTAATATCAACTTGATCGTTTCAATGCCGGAGTCCACGTTCACTCGTGCCTGGACCAAATCACCTTGCAAATACGCTGTATCGTCAGCGGCTAACATCAATTCGGTGAACGAGTAAACGGCCATCGTCGCCACCGCGATCACGACCAGCACTAACACCAGAAAGAATCCGCGACGCGGTCGAAGACATTTTCGTCTCAAACATCCTGCCTCCCCTCTCCCCGCTGCGGGAAGAGGGGCCGGGGGTGAGGGGCAAAGAATACTGAAAAAAACGGACAGTTTTAGCGAATCCAGCCCCCTCACCCCCAACCCCCCGCGAAGCGTGGAGGAGAGGGGAGACGGAATCTTTTTGGGATCAAAACGCGCCTTCATAACGATGCTCCTTCATTGACAACGGATTCGTCCCCTACAGTACCTTCCTCGGGCACTTCCTCCTCCGTTTCGGCATCCTCAGGATGGCTCATCGGCAGATAGATCACATGCGTGAATGTCCGCGCCGATTCTGGTTGCTGATCGTCACCCTCAACGACAAGCGTGACACGAATCAATGGCGGTAGAAAACCCATCTCATCCGTACTATAAAACGGCATCCAATTGATCATGTCAAAATACTCAAACTGAATCGCCGAAACCTCAGGGCTGATCACTTCACCCGCCGATCCCAATCGCGACAAGCCACCCGTCGTCGCGGCCTGGGTCGTGATTGCACGGTCGAGTTCACGGCGAACGAGACCACCGCCCTCCACCTTGCCCGAACTGCTACTGGCGATGCCGCTCGCTGTCGCCAACTCAGCCAACGCATCGATGCTGGTACCGAACCCTGGTGGCTCGACAAAATAACTGATCGTTTTGATATCGCTCGGTCGATCTAACAATCGCCCGTTGGAAATCGCCAGTGCTGGATCAATGACTGTTTCCTCCAGTCGTGGCAGACGACTGACGTCGACCTGCAACTGCGTCGCGCTGCCGATCAAACCTGGCGACTGCAACACCGTGCCGCCCAAACTCAGATCGAGTGACTCCGCATCGAGCGAATCTTCAGTGCCTGACTCGCCAGCATCGACCAGCCCTGGGTCTTCCGGCAAAAGCTCCTCTTCACTACTGCCACTTCCTGCACCGGAGATCCCCAGCGCCGAGAGTGGTGAAGAAGCGGATGCTAAAACGTCATTCAGTGGCGCGGTGTCAATCGGGCGCGTGGTCAAGGTCATTCGCAGATCATCTTCGATCATTTGCAGCACCGCCGAAGCAATCTGCGACTGACGAAACAAGCGTTCCGCCGTCGCCATCTCACGCACGTAAAACGACATTGCCCCGCTGACCAATATCATCAGAACCACGCACAATGAAAGCGTGAGCAGCATCTCCAATAAAGTGAATCCCTTGGATTTCATGATGAGATTGGTATTTCAGTAAGTAGCTGTTAGTTAGTTTTTTAGTGAGAAGAGTTTAAGCTTAAGTTTAAGTGAATGCTGGAGTCGTTGGTGAAACTTAAACTTAAACTCGAACTACTCAACAACCCAGATCACAAACTACTCACTCTCCACCGCCAACGGATCAATCATCCAACGTGTCAACGAAAAAGTCGCCAGAGGAGTGTCTCCATTGGGATTGAGTGCTCGGACGGTCACGCGTAGCGCCAACATTCCAGTGAGCGGTGCCGCGGCGACATCGACTTGGTATTCATATAACGAGACCGACCCCGAATCCATCGCTTCCACCGGCGTCGGCGGGACCACCGTGGGAGTCTGCTCACTTGCCAACAAGATCGCCAACTGACTCTGAGCGATCAGTCGAGCCTGCGCAAGATGCTCAGCTTCCTGGGCTGCATCAGTCCCCGTCATCGCAATCTGTGACAGGATCCCCAAGGAACCACCCAAGATCGCCAGCGCCAACAACATTTCCAATAACGAAAAACCCGCTGTTGCGTGGTCTCGGAGCACCGCCCTGCCCTGCCCTGCTGCAACTCTGTTCGTTCGCCGACTCATACGCCTGGCCTCAGCGTCACGTCACCAGTTAACCCGCGAATTTGCACGCGAATGACGTTCGCATCATCAGCCACCTCGCCCGCCTCCACGCGATTACCCAACGTGATGATCGCGTTACTTGTTCCGCCCGTGGGATAGAAATAAACTACCGGCAGTGATCCCGTCGAAGCGGCACCATCCGCTGCACCGGAGTTCGTAATCAATGGCGAATCCACCGCAGCATTCAAATTCGCGGCCTCAACGGCAGCGACACCGCCCAAGGCGGATGTGAACACCGATCGCACCACCACCTCGTCAGGTAGTTCAATCACCCAGCCGCTGCTGGTCTCGGTCGTCAACACCCCCATCGCCTGATCCGCTCCCGATAGCAACGCCGATGGACTGGACGCCGCACCTGTGGTTTCGAGCGAGTCCGACGAAGTCGAAAGTGGGATAACCATCAATTCACCGGAATCGGGATTGGAGTGCAACATCATCACGCGCCCCTGGCGGATCGCGTGGACACGCAGCCGAGTCAATTCACCTCGCAGTTGGTCACCCGCTCGCACGAGCTGGCGATCCGTCAACATCCCTCCGGCTAGCGGAATCACCATCGCGGCAGCGGCTGCAAAGATAGCCATCGTCAACAGCAATTCCAGCAGCGTGAAGCCAGTGGCTCGCTTCAAACTACCGGCTGGCGACGATGGCGAGACACAAATGATCATCGTCCTTCAACAACGATGTCATCATCTGTGTTCATTTGACCATCGATACCCGCACTGCGGATTTCAAATTGATTGCCTTTGGCACTGAAATCAAAGGCATTGCCCCAGGCATCTGTGGGCACCGACTCAATGATCGGCTCCACCCATTTGGCCTTGTTGGCCGCATCACTGGGTCCATTGACGAGCTGCTCAAGTTCATCAGGCATCGCCTTCGTCTTCAATTGATAATAGACGATGTTGGATTTCAACGAGTTGAGCTGAGCCTGGGTTGCACTGACATCCGCATCCGACTTCGCCCCCAGGATGTTCGTACCCACAATCCCGCCAATCACGACCAAAATCGCCAGCACAAGAAGCAGTTCGAGCAGTGTAAAGCCCTGGCGAGTATGACGACCACGAACGCAATAATTGCGAGGATAGGTATTAACGGCATAACCGGTCGAACCGGAACCGATTGAGGAGCGACGACAGGAGGATATGGAGAAACAGGGCCGAGTCATTTTCATAGTCTGTGTGAACGTGAGGGTTTTAGTAGGCAGGGAAGGCGATATGCCGTTGAGGTATTTTGGCGGGCCGTCGATGGGTCGAACCAAACGCAATAGTTGCAGGGGAACGTGCAGCTCGCCATTGTGAAATGAAACTCCAAATTGACAAGGAAGTTTCGGCGAAACAGCACATCAAAGTGGTCTTTGGCTCCGTGAACGAGCCTCCCGCGAGGGTGATTTTACAGAAAAATGATGCGATGTCTGAACGTGGTTTCGAGGCGGAATTAGCTAAAAAAGCGTGCACGACACCTGCCCCCCAACTGATAACTCGGCCCGCGGCAATCTGCTGCAAAACCCCCAAGCCCCGCAACTTAACCGACCAGACTTCTATTTCCGAAAATTCAAGTCCCGATACAAAAATTTGCAGAAATTTTTCAAGAACAGGGGCACGAATGTCGGCCCCCCCAATTATTGTTTGTAGTGACTGGGTATTTCCGCGCAATAAGTAGGTTTCTTACTGCGTCTGGATAACCTAAAATCCCCTCCACCGATGTACAGTCGAACTGCCTTCACATCCGTTTTTGGTTCTTGATTCACCCAAGGCAGTGAAACAGTGTCCCCCATTATTCTTTCGCAGTGAGTTGACTATGTCCCGTCGTTCTGCCAGCACTCGCCCCAATTTCTTCCGCACGGACGCCCGCAAAAAAACGCGATCGGCGGCCAAAGCGAACCTCTCCAATCGCCGACTGCATCACGAAACGCTCGAAAAACGCGAGCTTTTAGCGGCTGAGATTTGGCAGTCGATCGGACCGATTCAAGACACTCCTGGCTTGGAAATTGCTGGCCAGAACGAACCCGAGGGCAGTCCGGTCGCACCACCAGAGTTACGGCAACTCGATTTGGATTATTACGCCTCGATCGCTGCACAGGGGTCTCAGGCAGTCAATGAGCTAGCCTTCGCACCGTTTGCCGATACGTTTAATCTGCATAGTAATCCAGGTGCTAATCACACCATTTTTATTGATTTTGATGGCAATACCTCGTCGTCGAGTTGGAACTCTGGCGCGGTGATAGTTGCAAACGCCTACGATCCCGAGAACAACGGCCCTGCGTTTTCGAACACCGAATTGCTGCGGATTCAAAGAATATGGCAACGTGTCGCTGCAGATTTCAGTGTCTTCGATGTTAACGTCACCACAGAGGACCCAGGCGAAGCCGCGTTGGTCAACACCGGTGGCGGCGATACCCGGTGGGGAATCAGAGCGATTGTTACTGAGAATACGATGGGAGCAGTAGGTGGGTGCGCCGTCATCACCGGCTGTGGTGGTGTGGCGTCTTTTAATAGCTTCGACGACGGTTATGCTTTTCCTGGCGCCACCGACACGCCTGTGTGGGTGTTTAACCCGGGTGAAGTGGATGGCGCACAGACCGTGTCCCACGAAGTGGGCCATGCTTTAGGTTTGACGCATGACGGCGACGCCCGGCAGCCGGTTCCAAGTGATGCCGAATACTATGGCGGCCATGGTACTGGCGAGAATTTCTGGGGGCCGATTATGGGTGCCCCCTTCTCCGCAAACATTGTGACCTGGGACCAGGGCGAATATAGCTGGACGACCAACACTGGCCTCGGTCAAAACAATGGCACGGGACTCGGTGACTTGGAGAAAATCTCCACGGGTAACGGATTCGGTTTCCGCGCTGACCTGGAAGGTAACACCATTGCAACGGCGACCTCGCTTGAAATCGAACAAGATCTGGATGCAACCGAACTGGACGTGTTCGGCTATGGGATTATCAACAATCGAAACGATGTCGACTACTTCCAGTTAGAAACGGGGCCAGATGGGCTGATCGATCTCACAATCTCAAGCTATGTCAATCAAGTACATACCTCCAATGGAACGGGTGGGTTTGACCTCAGTTATGAGCAGACACAGATGCGTGAAGGAACCAATCTGAACATCGAAGCCCGGCTCTATGATATGGCCGGAAACCAGATCACGGTTTCTTCGCCAGCCAATACACTTGGCGCGAGAATCACAGAAACAGTCCCTCCCGGTTTTTACTACATCAGCATTGATGGGGTTGGGCATTTAAACCCCGACACGGGATACTCCGATTACGGCAGCATCGGCGAGTACATGATCACCGGCCAGGTTAG
>JBGSMN010000416.1:0-11480 GCA_041740155.1 Rhodopirellula sp. | reverse complement strand
CAAATGTCAATACCAGATTGATGCACCCAGGTTTTGGGGGGTGAGGTCAGCGTTTGTATCGGCCCAGCGCCTCTGGAAACGCCCTGACCAACCGCCCCGGCCAGGCAACCCTCCGCCGAACTCCACCCCTCATTCAAGCGGCCTGAACGTTACAATCTCTGACATGCATCCAAGTAATCGCTGAGGGGTGCATGCCCTCACCTAGTCAAAGCCCGAAGGAAACGAAGTGCGGTGCGATGGTCTCTGGCCTGCTGACCATCGCAACTCCGGTGACATCCGTTACAAACAGCTCGCGTTCTGTTTTTGCAGCAGGTTTAGCAAGCGACGACCTGTGGTACTCATTGGCCGGTGTTTTAGGTCTGCTGCTGAGAGGAACGACCAAGCATCGGGGAATTTGCCTCCGGTGCGCTGGACATGATGGGCGTGCATGGTGATCCGATATTTGGTGACAGCATGTTTGATGGTTGTCACCTTATTTGCAAACGTCAAGCGACCGCCGATTTGATTGCTTAACCAAACTTCAAACTCGGCCAGATCGTGCGCTTCGGGCGGACCGGCCTTGGGGAAATCCCACATGCCTGCGAAACGCACTCCCTGGGGTAGCTGCCGCACCAACCATCGCCCTTGAGTATCGATGATGATAGCGGCAAACTCATCGCGGGCTTCGTATTTCGTTTTGCCTGTTTTGGCAGGAATATTCGTTTGTAATCCGTGTTGATTGGCGACGCACAGCTTTGCTACTGGGCAAATCAAACACTTCGGCTCGCGGGGCGTGCAGATCATCGCTCCGAGTTCCATCGTGGCTTGGTTCAAGTTAGCGGGACCGCGTGCCCGGTCGACTCCCAGGCCGCCGCGCGGCAGCAACTGCTCGGCAAACGTCCACAAGTGATCTTGTGTCGGTTTTTCGTCGATGGCAGCGCGACAGCCCATGATCCGGCTGAATACTCGTAGCGTATTGCCTTCAAGTATCGGTAATCGTTGGTTTGATGAGATCGAAAGGATCGCGCCAGCGGTGTAACGACCGATGCCAGGTAAGGCTAACGCGTCGTGATAGTTCTGTGGGAATTCGCCATTGTGTTGTTGCACGATTTGTTTTGCGGCTGCGTGCATGCTGCGAGCACGTCGGTAGTAACCCAACCCTTCCCACATTCGCATCAATTCGCTTTCATCGGCGTTTGCAAGCATGGTGGCGTTTGGATAGCGGGCCACGAATCGCTCAAAGTACGGCAACACCGTAGCGATTTGTGTTTGCTGGCACATGATTTCGCTGACCCACACGCGATACGGCGTGGGGTCGCGTCGCCAAGGCAAGTCACGCGCTGCGGTTGCGAACCAATCGAGTAGTCGTTTGCGAAGATTCGCTCGCAGGCGACTGTCGGGTAGTGTACCGAGCACGTTGAGGCTGGCGCTCACTGTTCGCTGAGTTTTCCAAGCACGGCGGATGTCTCGAGCTCGCGCACGCCACGCAGATAACGAATTTTGATGGTCTCACCTGGCTTGTGAGCGTCGATGGCTTTCTGCAAATCTTTGAATTGCCTCACGGTCTTGCCGTCGACTTCGATGACCACATCACCCGGCAGTAAACCCGCTCTCTCGGCTCCTTGGCCACGCAACACTTCGTTGATCATGCATTCATTGAAATTGTCAAGGCACTGCACGCCTAAGAAACCACCTTGTTTGAAAATAATTTCTAAGCCGGGAACCGTTTGCTGTAACGCTTCGACGCGTGGGGCGGGCGCGTCGGTGCCACTGAGTGTTAATGAAACACGGATCGGCAACGTTGCAAGTTGATCAATCAGGTCGCCGCTCATCGGGACATACCGTAGTTCGAGCCGACGAAGTTCCGCGATGTCGCCGAGGGTGCTCAACGTCGGCCCGTCTATTTCGCCTTTGATCAGCGCGAGCGTTTTCAAGTCGGGCAGTTGCACGATCCCTGCCAAGACTTCCTTGCGAATCGATTGGCCTTCGACGCGCGCGAATTCGATCCCACGAACCCACTGCAACAAGCCAAGTTTGGCGACATCGCCTTGAAAGCTATTGTCAATTTCAACGATCTGTTTTTGTTGGCTGCTGGCACCGACGATGAACTCGGTCGTACCGATAAAGACTCCTTCGGCGCGAAGAACGTCGATAGCTTGGACGCTGCGGATCTGGCGAATTTCGGTCGTCGCGACTTTGGCTCGCGTGCCACGACTGCCCCCGAGCGTAGAAATTCGCAGCAACTCTTCCCATGCGTTAGGAGCGGTGCTGTCTGGTTGGTTTCGGTCGTCCAGCGTAGTGGCAGGGATGATTGGTGCACGGGCGGCGATTTCTTGCAGGATGCTGAGCACGCGCTCAGTCGTTTCAAGGTCGCCCGCATCGAGGGCGGCGACGAGTTCCGGCACTGCTGGCTGGCCCGCTCGCGTTAGATCAGCCGACGCTCGATTGCGCCGCAGATAAGAATTGCTCGACAAATCCTCGACCCAACGAGAGATTTCTTCGGGAGCGGCAATGGCACTCGCGGGAGACTCCGTTTCGCTGTGGGATTGTTTGGATGCCGGTGGCTCGGCGCGGCTCGCCATGCTGCCAATGCCGAACATGCAGATAAAAACCATCCAAAAATGCGGCCACCTGAATTGAACAGGGGAAACCCGCCAACGTCTGCGAGTTAGCACGCCACGGACGATATTTTGTCGAGAGGAAATCTGAGAAATCACAGGATTACTGGGTGCAGAGGTCGGGTATCAACGAGCGTGTCTTGATATTATTCTACCGCATTGGCGGCCGTGACCAACATCACCTCAATCCTATTCTCCACTCGGTTTCCCCTACCCATGATTTTGCGCTCATTCTCGATTTTTCTGCTTGTGTGGTTCGTCGCCGGAGCCATTTTCTTGACCAATCCCATGGCGATCGCACAGGAAACGCCAATAGACGCTACCGTCACTGAGGCGGATGCCCCGGCGGAAAGCCCGGGCGGCGTTACGGAGTCTAGCGATGCCGAGTCTAACGATGCGGCGGTTGCCGAAGTCACGTTGGCGAGCCTGAAAGCGGAGGTCGATGCTGCAGCGTTGGCGGGGCATAACGGCTGGATGCTGGTTTGTTGTGCGCTCGTGCTGTTCATGACGGCCCCTGGGCTGGCGATGTTCTACGGTGGATTGGTGCGGCGAAAAAACGTGCTTAGCGTGATGATGCAGTGCATCTTTTTGATGGGGTTAATGACGGTATTATGGGCCCTCTACGGTTATTCGCTGGCCTTTGGAGGCGATACGGGCGGCTGGATTGGCAACTTTGATTACGTGCTGATGAATGGAGTTCAGCGTTATTGGGATGATTCCGTTGGTGCAGCCGTCACCCCGATGTCAAACGGCATCCCAGTGATGACGCACATGTTGTTTCAAGGAATGTTTTTTATCATCACGCCCGCTCTGATTTGCGGTGCGTTTGCGGAACGGATGAAATTCAGTGCGATGGTTATCTTTTCGATCCTGTGGGGCACGTTCATCTACTGCCCGCTTTGTCACTGGGTCTGGGACCTCGGCCCGCTTTCGTACAATGAAAACAGTATCGCGGGCGGGGCATTGGATTTCGCTGGCGGAACCGTGGTTCACATTAGCAGCGGTATCTCGGCTCTCGTGGCGGCATTGTTGATTGGGCCGCGGATGGGTTTCCCACAAGAACCTTTGCAGCCGCACAACTTAACGTACACGGCCCTGGGTGCGGCGATGCTGTGGGTGGGTTGGTTCGGATTTAATGCGGGCAGCGAGCTGTTGTCAGATGAATTGACCAGCAGCGCGTTTATGGTAACGCACTTTTCTGCTGCCGCCGGAGCGGTCGCTTGGGCGGTCGCTGAATGGGTCTGGCTTGGCAAGCCCACCGTGCTGGGTGCGAGCAGCGGTGCTGTCGCGGGTTTGGTTTGCATCACACCTGCGGCAGGTTTTGTGCAAGCCATGCCAGCTTTGGTCATGGGTGCATTGGCGGGGATCGTGTGTTTCTATTCATGTTCCAAACTCAAGCACCTGTTCGGTTATGACGATGCCCTCGATGCTTTCGGGGTCCACGGTGTGGGCGGCACTCTCGGGGCAATTTTGACTGGCGTGTTTGCCACGCGAGCGGCCTGGGATGTCAGCAATGGTGTGCCGATTGGTCTAATCGAATCGGGTGGGAACCCCAGTTTGTTGATCGGACAAATCGTTGCTGTCGGAGTGACCCTCGTGTTCGCGGGTGTCGGTAGCTTGGTCTTGCTCAAAGCAATCGACCTGTCTGTTGGATTACGTGTTCCTACCACGAGCGAACAACGCGGCCTCGACATCTCCGACCACGGCGAAGAAGGCTATCAGTTCGCTTAGGTTTGGTTGGTGGACCGCGATTTGAATTGGCTTCACGCTGCTGGCTGCGCCCCAGCGTGTTTCAATGTCAAGAATACTTTCCGCTACGTGTTCTGAACACGACATTCGAAAGAGCGATGTCGAATTACGAAAAGAGAGCGGCCAAGCCGACGACGGCGACTAGCAGCAACCCAACAAGGGCGAGCTTCCAAACCGAGGGGGCTTCGCGAGGGGTTCCCCCTAAGCGAGCTTGGATTTGCTGTTCTAGCAACCGGCGGCCTTTCTCAGTCACATACTGAGCGGCAACATCGTGTGGTTTCGGTGTCCCGCCGCGATAGACTTGTTGGGCCAATTCGCCAACTCCGCTTTCTTCTGGCGACGTTCCCAGTCCGTATTTCTGGCCTATTTCGAGCATCACGCCTTGAATGGCGCGAGCACTGAATGGACGGTCTTCGGGACGCTTAGCGAGACAGTGGTTGATGATTTCGTCGAGTTCAGCCGGCACGTCGCCGACCAGTGTGGAGATTCGCGGTGGCGAGGTGCGAAGATGCTGCTCGAAGAGCTGGGCAAAGTTCTCTCCTAAGAAAACTTTGCGTCCGCTCAGCATTTCAAACATGCAGCAACCCAGCGCGTACAAGTCCACCTTGCCGGAGATATTTGCGTCACCGGTGATTTGTTCGGGTGCCATGTAGGCGTGCGTGCCGACCGTCAAACCTTGGTTGGTGAGATCGGCGGAATGTTGATCGCGGGCGATTCCGAAATCACCAAGCTTGACCTGGGCATCGCGCGTCAGGAATAAATTGCCAGGCTTGAGATCACGGTGGATCACTCCATGATTGTGGGCACACTGAAGGGCTGAACTGACTTGCCGCGTGACATCGACGACGACCGGCCACGCCAGCGCCCCGCTGCCCTCGATCAGATCCTTGATCGTGCCCCCATCGACTCGTTGCATCACATAGAAAAGCTGCCCATCTTCGCTACCACCACCGAAATACCCGATGATGTTGGGGTGCTGCAAGCGTTCGAGGATCAGCATTTCGCGACGGAAACGAGCTTGAATTAGCTCGTCGCGACAGACCGCAGGATGCAACTTTTTGATTGCCAGGTCTTCACCGACAAGTGCTTTGGCGGCAGGTGATACCTCGCGGTCTTCTCGCACATGCCCATCGTAGATCGTGCCCACGGTGCCAACCCCGAGCACCGTGCCAAGTTCAAAATCGGAAAGGTGCAGGTGTGGCATGGAACTGGCAGGCGTCCGGGGTGCTAAACGCCTGCGATCTCTTCAATCCGCACCCGGGTGTTGGGTTGGCGGTGACCGGTGCGTTTTTTGCTGGCCTTGCGCCGACGGAATTTTTGCACATAGATTTTCTTATCCATGGACTTGCCGAGCACCGAAGCGCTGACCGTGACGCCATCAAGCGTGGGAGTGCCTAACTTAAGACCGTCAACGCCACCCACGGCGAGCACGGTGCCGAATTGCAGGTTTTCGCCTTCGGTGACGTCGCGGAAATCCACGTCAATTTCCATTCCAGGCTCAACGCGATATTGGCGTCCACCGTCAACAAAGATGGCATACATAGTCAAAAAGATTGTTCAGGGGTGATTTCAAAAGGGGAAGTCTGGAAAACCAGAGGTCAGAGCATAGCGACCGGTTTGCTGAAAGACTAGGCCTTTCCCGGTGTGAAAAACCGGATGGGCGCGAATTACCTAATCGTCGCGCAACTCACCAAGCATTTCTACAGTTCCGAGTTTCACGACGATTCTCGCTACAACCACACTTTTGCTAATCAGGTTTCAGTCCCCCCAACCGCTGGACGATACAAGGCGGACTAAACCATAGCCACACAAAGCAGGTTTGGGGGGCACGGATTACAAACGGGGCAGCGTTTTTTCCGTCGGCAACAACTGAGATTTGAATCATGGATTTTCAACTTCAAAAACGGGATTTTCGTCCCGCGCGAGTTTCTGGTGCCTACCCTGCTCCCACCCAAGTCGCGCCACGTCGACCTCTAAACCATCCCGAGCGAGTTCCCGTGGTCTTGATTCACCCGGGCAACATTGAAAGATTGGGGCTTCATTATTCCTGGTCAACTTCCGCGTTCGTCGAAATTTGTGCAGCAGGTGCCAACGAGCAAGAAGTCAACGAGGCACTCCGTTCGGCTCGTGCTCGGGTCGCTTTATTGGGCATCGCTGCGGTGGACCGGTTCACAGGCGTGAGTGAGGTCAGTAATGTGACAAGCATTCAACGTTGCCTACGGTCCTATCCAAAAATCAAGTGGATTGTGTGGTCGAGCCTGCCTTCAATGGCCTACCGTGAAGCGGCTAAAGCGGCGGGAGCGATCGGGTATTTCGATGTGCCGATGACTAGCGATCAACTCGAATCGGCGGTCGAATGGGCCGCTGCAGGTCGCCCCATCGGCTGGACAAATTCATCTGCACCGATGACTGCACCTACCCGCAGTGCCGAAGCAGCGGACAGCCTGGTCGTCACGCAATCACCACCCGTGAACGTCGGACTTTCGTTGTCGCGACCAGCCTGGCAACTTGACTCCGGACATGGCCTGCCGCAACACGTTGCTCAACGAGAGGTCACTAACAGCAGCGACAAACCAATTGCCTCCATCCCAGCAGCGACTCAAGAGTCAAGAGCTGAAGATTTGCCAACCGGTCCCAAACTGGATGACCTATCACAGCGTGAACGTGAGGTGCTGCAAGGTTTGGCAGCAGGACGAACAAACCAACAGATTGCAGATGAGTTGTATCTCAGCGTGAAAACGATCGAAACCTACCGCAGTCGATTGAAGCAGAAACTTGGGATGTGGCACCGCAGCGAAATGGTCGCTTTCTTTCATTCCCTCGTGTAGTCGGTGTGACCTGCAGCGATTTCATTCTTCGACGCTGGATCTGATGTCTGTTACTTGTGCTCGCCGTTCTATTGTTTTCGATGTGACGTGCTATGAGTGTGGCAGCGGACGATTTCGTCTCAGCAGAGCGTGGTTTCTTTTTTCGCTGGCCTTGATACTGGGTGGGGTCGCGGCCACGCCCGCACCCGCTCAAATTCGGAGCTATCAAAACTACACGCTGCGGGTGCCATCAAATTTATCAATCACCGCACCGGTCGACGTGGTGATGATGCACGACCAAACCGACGCGATACAGAATTTTCCGGCTCAGCGATGGCGGGTGATGGGCAATAGCATGCGTGGGGTCGCGGTGGCATTCTCGACCGTCTCTCCCTTTGTCCACACTAACAATCCAGACTATCAACGTGATGTGCAATTGGGGCTGGCGGTGGTGAATAGTTCGGGGCCGAGTCAGTGGGTACTGACTCAGGCGTCGGACGCCACGAATTATTCTCGGGGTGATCCGATCGCGGCGGTCTCGGCTCGTAGCAATGGGAGCGCTGCGGCGACATTTGAACTCTTCGTGAGTTTCGTCACGGGCACTTACGGCAGCGTGCCATCGGGGGAATATCGTACGACCGTCGTGGGCACGATCACCGCCAATTAGCCGCAAGCGTGAAGTTGACTGCTGTATTTATTTCAATTGTTTTTTGATTGATTTGAGTTTCCTAAGTGGGGTAGGCTTCCAGCCTGTCAATAGTGCGTTGACAGGCTGGAAGCCTATCCCACTTATTTCCTGCACGATTCTTCGTATCGAGTATGCATGAAAAAACCGGAGCGTCTTGGGTGGTAAGACGCCCCGGTTTCGCTGTCGACCGTGACATGTAACGTTCACAAAAAAACAATGGAAATCGGCGTCGCTCCCAACGCATGTTTATCTGAGCAATCCGTTGCTCAGTCTGAAATGACCAAACCTGCTCGAACTAGAGTCGATTTTTGGCTTCCAAGCCGTTGTTCTTGTGCCAATCCTTCGACACACACGCGAGCGTGATATTGAGCTTGCTGACAACCCAAAGCGGGATAGGTTGAAAGCAGTGACAGATCAAATGAATGATTTCAATGGTGTCTTTGCGAACGATCTCTCCGTAGTGCGGCCCCTAGTGTTTTGTGTAGTGTTTTTCTATTGAGTGTTTCTCACTGAAACGCTCGGCGAATTTCGCGACCAAATGGGTTGCTAAGTCATCTTGATTTAGGCAACGAGTTGGAACGAACCTGATTCAGGCTGACCTTCGAGACGTTCGCTTCGCTCACGCACGGCGTCGACGAATTCTTCAAAAATGCGAATGTCCAGGGCTGAGGCGGCTTCGGATTCGGGATGGAACTGCGTGCCGATCGCAAACCAATCGAGCATTTCGCTTTCGATCGCTTCGATCACACCATCAGGGCAGCGAGCGGTGACGCGGAAGCCTGGAGCGACTTCGTCAATCGCCATATGATGGCGGCTGGTCACGCGAATTTCTCCGTCGCCATAAACGCGACCGATCAGGGAGTCGCTGATCACGTCCAGGGTGTGCCGATGATTCGTGTCTTGAACGTCCAAGTGTGGGACGGCTGATGGCAAGTCCTCTTTGATGTGCAGGAAGAGGTTGCCGCCTTGTTGGACGTTGATCAATTGCATGCCCACACCGATTCCGAAAACAGGCATCCGGCGCTCAGCGATTTCAGCCATCAGCATACGGTCGCTCTTCTCACGACCGGGGTTAAGCGGCCGCACGCTGGGGTGCAACATGAATCCATCGTTGCGGGGATCCAAGTCGGCACCGCCGATAAACAGGAACCCATCGATAGCGTCGAGGACGCGGTGGGCGGACTCTTCGTCTTGCTGCGGTGGCACCAACATCGGCACCCCTCCCGCCTTGATAATGTTCTGGTAGTAGCCTTCGGCGATATACGCGAAGGCAGGGGTTGTACGAACGGCAGTTCGGAAATCAGTGTTGATTCCGATCAAGGGTTTGCGTGGCATCTGAAGGTCCTCTTCGATTCGGCACATGACGGTGGTGACCCGCTACCGCAGACTCAATCGCAAGCGATTGAATCAAATGAACCGCATCGTGAACCAAGTGTTTCTTGGAACCATCACATAACGCCGAGAGTCGCCTCGTGCCCATCCCCATGGAGATACGGGCCGGAACTGGCCAGCGTCCACATGCCTCATCGTAAGACATGGTGATCCGATACGAATCATCCTGGGGTAGAGGGAGTAGGGTCGACGCGGCGAAGGTGTCGCGTTCGACGTGCAGGAAAATTAGAAGGACTCGGAAAGGGTTTCCAGCTAATACGACATCTTGCGAAATCTCGTGTGAAAAGCACTACCGGTAGTGCTAGCAAATCATTTTTTTGCTAGCAAACCGACTTTTTTTACGCTCCGAATGCTACGTTAGTGATCAGCGTGGACGGTTTCAGCCCACGCCAAGAACGCAGCCCGTTCCGCTTCGCTGGCAAAACCGATACTTGATAGCCGCGTGCCCCACACCGGATCGGCTTGCAAGCCCCACATTCCATGCTCGCGGAGGTCTCGTTGAGGAGCGTTTTGCAAGGATGCCCATACCGCCACGTCTTGGACGCGTGTGCGGATAATGGCGGGCAGCATTGGTAAGGAATTGGTACTGTTTCGCGGTTGGCCAACAAGTTGTTCGGGGGACACACTCACGACGCGGCGATCTTGCCGGGAAGCCGCGAGCGTGACTTCCATGCCGGTTTCGCTCGTGGGGAGGTTCGCGGTGGCGATGAGTTGTTGACGAGCCAGGATCGCGGCAGCGAGGTCTCCTGCGAGCGGTCGCTGGGCCAGCAGCACATCCTGACACAGCGTTTCCGTCTCACGATCGCGCTGATAAAGCAGCCCTAAATGCAATCGCTCGGCCATCGTCCAACCATAAGGATTTTCTTGCAAAGTACGGTCAATCAAACGGCCCATGACGCGGCTACCAGCGTCCGCTCGGGTCACGCTGTGCTCCGCCAGCGGTGTCTGGCGAATCTGCGATAACACCCGTTTAGCTTGAACAGAGTGCGGTTGAGGCGTTTCAGGCACCACGCACCCGAGGTGGCTTATCAGTGTGATTCCCGCACGCTCTCGTCGTTGATCGCGTGTTGGCAGGTGGGAAAGTTGCGGCCAGTGCAAGGTTGGCCCGGCCCTAAGTGCGATTTGACGAAACGTCTCGCGGGCCTCGCGATCATTGCCCACACGTCCAGCAAACGTTCGCCAAGTCTCAGCCAACGGCGACTCGCTGGAGTCGACCTGATCCGGCGTCGCCAGCATTCCCAAAACGATTCGATCGACGTTTTGGCGATGCGCCAGCGAGGTGATTTCGTCGAGCAACCGATCGATAGTAAGTTGCGTTTCGAGATCCGCTAACAAGCTTTCGCGGAGCATCGTTTGAATGATTCGCTCACGCTGTAATTGGTCGACTCCAGTGACTTCGGCTAGCAAATGATCCGCAGCGCGGCGGCGGGTGATCGGTGACGGGTCAGCGAGACGGAGTACGAGCGACTCGACTGATTCTGTCGTTGGCGATTGGCTCTGGGCGGACGACCCGAAAACCAGCAGAGTGGTCGCGACCAGCAACGCCCAAACATTTGGCTGTGGAGCACACTGCCGACGCAAAGAATGAACTGTTTGGAGCATCTTTCCAGTTACCGGAATCTGCGGGCCACGGCGATTCAAATCGAATCTCAGCCCAACGATAGTCCTGACACCTAACCGAGGCCATTGTTTCTAGGTTCAGAATGACCAAGACGAATCGGCGAGATCCCGTTAGACTGCCCAGCCGTTAGAATCGGCATCGAGCCGTTTTGTTTGGAAGCACCCCGCCGGTTCACTTATCCTGCGAAGATCACTGATGTTGATATATTGTTTTGAAGACGAACGAGTCGAATGCCTCGCCCCCATCATTCACGCTCGCCCCGCTTACGCCATCACGTGTGCGGGGTATCGACTGGTCGATTGGCTTAGAGAACTGACACGGCAAACCGCTGGTGCGACCTTAGTTGGCGAGGTGCGTGACTATTTGCAGGCAATCCAAACGGCGGATTACAACCTAGATTCAGTGCCAGAATCATTGCGTTCGCGGCCCGCTTCGGACGCAGATTTGCCGGACGTGTTGTTGGTCAATGCGCGATTGGTGCCGTCGGTGAGCACGCTTCAAAACCTGCGTGAATTGATCAAGGACCAACGATTCGCGGTCGTGATGTCAGGCGGCGATGAGGGCGAAATGGAACCGGATACCGCCGCCGATCCCGACGCCACCGGCACGGTGCTGGCGGCGTGGTT
>JBGSMN010000412.1:0-8700 GCA_041740155.1 Rhodopirellula sp. | reverse complement strand
AACCAAACCCATACAATACTCGACGTCAGTACTCGTGGCACTGACATCCTGATCGGCCAATACCAGATCGATTCAGAGCCAACAAACCAATAAGAAATCAGAACAAAAAATTGCAGGTAAGCCCTCGATCAGCCGCCCGGAATTGTGCTGAGATTACTACTCGGGCTACCTGAATTTAGGCGTTCGGCCCTGAGGGAGAAGACGCGGATGCGTAGAGTGGTCCTTAGCGCGGTAGCCTTCCTCATTGCGGCCGTCTTGGGCATCGGCTGGTACCTTACACGGGCCCCCGCTGGCCCCCTACCGTCCACCGACCCTGCTGCCGTCGTCGCGATGGAGTTGGTGGAGTTCGCGAGGCCGTGGCCGTCGCATATCGTGGACCCGTCCGACTATGCCCGGGTGCTTCGGTTGTTCGCCGACGGGGTGCGGGACCCGACTCTCCCCACGGTCCCCTTCGTGTGGAGGGATAGCAACTCTTCCGGATTGAACCCGGCGCCGACCACCTGGGTGCCGGTATGGCACGTCGTGATCTCCTATCGGGCCGGGCCGAAAAACACACGCGTGGTCACTTTCTACCGGGCGGGCAGCGCGCCGGGGGCGTATAGCGTGTTTACGGGCGATGGAACCACATTCTATCGGGGGGCGTCTGACGAAGAGATCGCTGCGACGTTCGCGGCCTGCCTGCCGCCTGCGGCGCACCGGCCGGAGGGGTCACGGCCGAACAACCCGATGCAACCGAGCGGCGAAATCGGGCGTTTTGAAATGGAAGATCAACCGTCGCCGCCGGTTGATCGGTGACGTTCCTCGACAAGGCCATGCTCACTGAGATCCAATTACGAAACACAATTGTGACTTGGTTCAACGCACATGTATTTGACGGCACGTCTGAACCCAATCAGACAACAACACTGAAAACGCCTTCACTTAGACGCGCGCGAGACTTTATCGATCGTCGCGTTGAGATGGGCGCTATCTTTGGCTACTGGACTCGCGTTTCGGAGCAGGACCCAATGCACTTTACGCCCGAATGGGCCTGGGGCCTCAAAGGGGAAGCATAGGGAAGCATAGGGAAGCATAGGGACAGAGCACTTTTTTAAGGGTTGACTCTGCCGCTCGCATGGTGAATACCGAATACTGCTGATGACGATTTCGACCCCGATTGTTCACCCCTAACTTGCGGCGGTGCTGCTATGGTTCGTTTGGCTCGTTGTGAAACGATTGATCCCCATGAAGTGGTCGTCGCCCATGTTTGCACGCGCACGGTTCGCAAGTGTTTTCTCATGGGTGAAGATGCCAGCTCTGGGAAGAATTTTGATCACCGGAAGCTCTGGATTGAGGAGTATTTGCAGCAATTCAGCAGGCACTTTGGCGTGGATCTGCTGGGGTTTTCGATACTTTCTAACCTTCTCCATTTGATCTTCCGCACGCGCCCTGACGTGGTGGCGACTTGGAGCGATGAGGAGGTCGCTCGGCGGTGGATCATGCTGTGCCCGCATCGCAAGAACGCTGATGGGTCGGCTTGCCAGCCGACGGAACCGGAGATCAAATCGATCGCTGGGTGTCCTTTCAAAACCAAAGAAATCCGCGAGCGGCTTTCGAGTATCTCGTGGTGGATGCGGCTGCTTTGCCAGCGGGTCGCGATGCGTGCGAACCGCGAGGAAAACGAAGTCGGTCGATTTTGGCAGGATCGATACAAGACCACGGTTTTGACCGATGAAGCCTCGTTGTTGGCTTGCTCGGCGTACGTGGACCTGAACCCGATCCGTGCGGCGATGTGCGAGAAGCTCGAAGATAGCGACCATACGTCGGTGCAGCGGCGGATTGAAGCCAAATGTGAGGAAGACCCGAATCGTGAGGCCTCGGATTCGTTCTTGGCACCGCTGAGTATCGACGAGGGATCCGGTGCTGCTGGGCCTTGCGTTTCGGCAAGTTCAACTCGTTGCAGTGACAAGGGTTTTCTAGTGATGTCGCTGGAGGATTACTTGTTGTTGTTGGACTGGACAGCACGCCAGTCGGTTGAGGGCAAACGTGGCAAGACGCCAAAGTGTGTTCCGCCGGTTTTGCATCGTCTCGGGCTTGCCCAGTCGAGTTGGTGCGAACTGGTCAACGACTTCGGCAAGTGGTTTTCGGGCGTCGCTGGCAAGCCGTCGGTGGTTGATGCGATGCGGACACCGCATGGCCACCGACGAATGTACCTTCGCCGCCGCGCCCGCGAGTTGATGACGGTCTAGCGTCGGTCTGGATATCAATCTCGTCAGTCGGCGATCATCGCCGTCACGCTTTCGACTCCGTCGATCATGGGGAGTAAGTCGGTTCGCTCGTTCCGACCGGCTGTATTTTGGCGAAAGGCATTATCGATTCGCCGTCGTTGAGGCCGATGCTCGCTGTATAGGTCAGGGTAAAAGACTCGCAAAAACCAAGTGCCACGATCGGGGTGTTTGGCGAGTAACTGTAAAATGCTCTGTCCCTAGGTTTCCCGTCCTTAGGTTTCCCCCTGTCCCTAGGTTTCCCTCTAGGTTTCCCTCTAGGTTTCCCTCTGTCCGTAGGTTTCCCTAGGTTTCCGGTTTAGTTCTGGGCGTCCGACAAGGAGCAATCGGAGCTAAGCGAAGGTCGTTGGAGCCGCGCAAGAAGAAGGAACACCTGGCTATCGAAATGCACGCTGAAATCGACCGTCTTGGTCTTGATCGCAACTGGTTCCAATGGAACCAAAGATACGCGATGCTGAACTCGGTTCTTGTCGTGGCAAATTCACGGCAGCTTTTTTCACTGCGCGAATTCATACACTTTCATTCGTCGCTGCCCAATGTGACATAGTGACATACTGAAGGCGTCAACAAAATCCGCCGAACAAAGCCGTGAACCGGAGAACGGTAATTCGTCGTTGGATCGATGCGATCAACGGTAGCAGGTTCAGGGTCGGAACGTGACAACATGTTTCAGTCCAAAGTTCTTTTGACATGGTGTTCGCTAATCGGGTGCTGGTCAGAAATTTAGCCAAGTTAAAAAATGAGTTGACAGTTTCTAAACCAGACTGACGGATTTCGGATCTATTGCCAGTCGTAGGGAGCTGACAAAATAGCACAGAAAATTCCACGCTGGATCTGTTCGCGAGGCCAGTCGACGGTTTACAATGAAAATTCGTCTTCGTGAACAACGGCATGAACAGTCCCTTGCGATGACCGCCACGAGGATTTTTTAAGCACACCTCACGCCCCTAACGCGACATTTATCAAATGGCTTCATCCAAATTGAAACATTCACCTATGCTGTGGATGTTGTTGTTCTCATTGATGTTTGCAGGCAGTCTCGGTTGCGGCACGAGCACCACGCAAGCCCCGCCAAAGAGTGAGGTTGAACAGTATTTGCAAGACCACCCCGAAGCGAACCAACCTGCCGCCGAGCCAGGCGAACACACTTTGGGTGGCGAGTGAAGTAAGCATCGGTTCATCAGTTTTCAGTTCTCTCGAAAACCGTGGCTATCGGGCTGTTGATGTTGTTGAATCCCACTCCTCTTGCGTTTTATAGTCAGCCAGATGCGTACTCGTGCATCGGCAAGTACGCCTGCGGCTAACTGTTAAACGACTATCAACAGCTTGCTATCGTTGAAACGGTAATTTTTTTGAGAAACTTAATCGACAGGTGCTTGGTTCACTACTTTGTCCTCCGACGTTTTTTGAAACGACCGTTTCTAGTGATTTGTTGTTGCTGAACGATCGTTTTGCTTTTTCTCAAAAGGTATTTTGAATTATGAATTTTGATCGTAGACGTTCGGGTTTCACTCTGGTGGAACTCTTGGTCGTGATTGCCATCATCGGTGTTTTGGTTGGCCTGTTGTTGCCTGCTGTGCAAGCGGCGCGCGAGGCGGCCCGGCGGATGAGTTGCAGTAACAATTTCAAGCAGATTGGTTTAGGTATCCACAACTACCATGCTGCGTATGACAAGATACCCAAGCACGGCTCGGGTACCTACGGAACCTTCGGTGGTCTCAGTAGCACGGCTGTGCCTGGCAGTAACCGCAGCGACTTGTCGATGCTCGTTGGGTTGCTGCCGTTTATTGAACAACAGGCTCTATGGGAGCAGATCAGCAATCCCACCGCTTCGGGATTTCAAGCGATGGGACCGTGGCCTAACCGATCATTAGGTGATCACGGTACCACGTCTTATGACCCATGGATGACGAACATTCCCGCCTATCGTTGCCCGAGTGATCCTGGGATCGGATTGCCCAACCATGGCCGGACGAATTACGCAGCGTGCATCGGAGATTCGGGAACGCTCACTCACGTGGGAAGCACGAGTGATGATGGTAACACCAACCTGAATAATTGGGCGACGATCAAACGAGATTGTTGTCGTGGTGTGTTCGTGCCCCGGGATTTGGTGGGGTTCCGAGACATTTTAGACGGTCTGGCCAACACGATCTGCATGGGCGAAATCGTGACGGATCTGGGCGACAACGACATTCGCAGCCGGGGAGTTGATTCGCCCGCCAACGGTGCGCTCTGGGAAGCCAATGGAAACCTGTCCTGCGAGCCGTTCATCGATCCTGCTCGGCCTCAATTCTGGTTGGCGACTGCTCCGTTTTGTGAGAACAATGCTGAGCAACGTCGTGGTTCAAAATGGTCCTTCGCACGGCCTCTTTACACCGGTTTCCTGACCGTTCTTCCTCCCAACGGTGAAACATGTCTCGAAGGCAATCAGGAGGGGCAAGGGAAACCAGCCGCTGGTAGTCGACATCAAGGCGGCTGTCACGTGCTCATGAGCGATGGTGCGGTCAAGTTTGTTACCGACTCGATTGACGCAGGTAATCAGGCCAGTCCAGACGTGCGTGGAGGAAACTTGGCGCTCTGGTTGCCAGCAGGTTCGGCAAGCCCATACGGTCTGTGGGGTAAACTCGGAACACGTGCCGCCAAAGAAGTGATTGATACAGAGTTCTAAGAACTATTTAGCTCCGGCGCACACGCAAAGCGAGCGGCAGATAAAAGCTTACCCTCACAATGTGATCGATGGGAGAACGAAGCTCCTGCTGAGATGGGAGCTGAGCTGAGATGAAAGCTGAGCTGAGATGGGCGAACGAAGCTGAGTCGAGCAAGCGTTCGGCGGGAGCCTCACGCTCTCGGTATGAAACATCTTGCCGCTCGCTTCAATGAGCAAAACACGTAGGCGAGTCTCTCCGAGACTCGCGGTGACGAACGTCTCTAAAAGACGTTGCTACGTGGGTTAAGCCAAAAAACTTATGACATCACGTTATCGCCGCGTTTCATGCGAGACTGCGGCGATTTCGTTGTGGTAAACCCTAGGTTTGGTTGCCATTGTTTGGAGTGAACCTGCTGGAGTCTGACAGATAGCTTGTTCAGACTTCGACGGGTTCCGCACTCACTGATGCCGTGACATTGGGTTTGTCATGCGGCACGACTTCTGTGTCGACGGC
Source organism: Rhodopirellula sp. (assembly GCA_041740155.1). GTDB lineage: Bacteria > Planctomycetota > Planctomycetia > Pirellulales > Pirellulaceae > Rhodopirellula. The sequence continues at coordinate 3,272 of JBGSMN010000412.1, read as the reverse complement.
GGTCGCTCGAAGTGATTCGTTTTCTTCGCGCAGTGCAATAATCTCTTTGCGAAGGGCGTTGAAATCCGTTGCCAAAGAATCCCAGTAATCATCGTTGCGAAATTTCAGGCCTCGACCGCTTTCACCTGCAACGATCGCTTGCATTTCTCGACGCATGCTGTAGATCGGGCCAGCCACGCGGTTGGTGATTCGCAGCATGTCGTAGACCATCAGCGGTCCGAGCACGAGGAATCCGGGAACCCAATAGATCGCTTCATCGGTCAGCGACAAAAAGATCTCTGAGACCTGGATGCCGGGATGGTTCATCGCTTGCGTGAAAAACTGGATCACGGTGAAGTAGGTCATGCACGCGGCACCGTACAACAGCGCACGCAGAATCAGACTGACTTGGACGTCTTTCTCGACCAACAATTGTTGGCGGATCGGTCGCTGGGACATGGGGAAACTCGGCGGCGTTTGGGGGCAACAAACGGAAAGCAGATATCACGGTGGGCTGATCGAGCCGAGTGCCAACGCACTGCGGCTGATCCATCATCCACCGATCGCAACTGCGGTGCTAGAAAAACTCTCTTCAGCGGCTTGCGTCATCAAACCCACGCTCACGATTAGGAACGCGGCGATCATGGATACCATCACGGCGTATTCGACAGCCGTTGTGCCGTCTTCGTCCGCGACCCAAGCCGCGAAAGCGTTGAGACATTGGCGTAGGCGGCCATCAGGTCGGCGAGTTCCGCAGGAGTCGCTGTTGGTTGGGATGATCGAAGGCGATGCGATAGACATGATCGCTCTGGGGCGAGTGGAGGAAAATCGTTTGAGACACATCAGTGGGAAGAATCCCGCTTACCAGAAACCTAGGTCAGTTTCACCCTGGGGAGCGCCGCGAACATCACGACGCGCCCCCCTGTTTCGCTGAATCCAGTTCAAAAAGTGCGGATTAGATCGATTATGATGATGAAACCACATGTGCGAAAACGTTAGACTCGGCGTCGATCACAACCGTTTCATTTTATTGACATCCGACCTATGGACTCACTCACGCACGTCCGCCGTCGCTCGCTCGTTTTAGAGACCCTCGAACGGCGTCGGCTACTCGCCGTGCTGACGCAATCGGCACTCTCGCTTGAATCTGCCCGCGACCAAATCGCGGAGGAGTATTCCTCGGCCACCATTATCACTCATGGTTTTCAACTCGACGGTGCAGGTGACTCGTTGATGTCGCTGGCCAACGCGATTGTCGAACGCAATGGTGGGTTGCTGTTGGATTTCGACGTCGACACGGAGGGTGGGCCGGGTTCGTTTGACATTTTTCAAAGTGAAAGTCAAACGGGCAACGAACTCGTGTTGTTGTTCGATTGGGGTGATGCCTCGAACAATGATTCCGATGGTTGGGGGGAAGCCGCAGGAGATGCTCTGTTCAGCATCGGAGTCGCGCTCGGTTTGTTTGAACTCGACGCGGGAGTGGCCAGTTCCACGAGTCTACATTTCATCGGTCATAGTTTCGGCACTGCGGTGACGAGCGAGGCGGTCGAGCGGCTTGCCGCGTTCAATGTTCCTGTCGATCATCTAACGTATCTTGATCCGCACGATTTTGACCAAGCGCGATTGCCGATCGATGGCTCGCAAGACTTGCACACTTTAGGCACGCCGCAAACCGGAGGCGATGCAGGTTACGGAGCCACGGTATGGAGCAACGTCGATTTCGCAGACGTTTATTATCAAACCAATCCGCTCGGGTTCTTTTCGACCAATCCTGGTGGCCGTCCGATCCCAGGTGCTTACAACGTTTCGTTGACCGAGGAAACTTCTGACGCGGGATTCCCGCACAGTGCAGTTTGGAACGAATTTTATATCAGCACAGTGACGGATTTAAATTCGACGACTGGGTACGCGTTCAGCTCACGGAATCCAAACCAACCAGAACGCCCGCAACCGCGTTTCTTCGGCGGTGATCAAGACCATGATCACACACCGCCGGCGATCGCCGATATCAACACCGGTCAACCGAATGCGGCTGGTCTTGCGAATGCTGGTTTGACCGTGACAGAAATTACCGCCGGTCGCTGGGTACCCCAGTGGACGCCTGGCGTGGTCAATGGAGGATTCGATTATGTTGGCAATCGTGGCGATGAAATTCCAGGTTGGACTTTTCATGGTGGACGTGGCAACGCGGAGCTCAATAGCAGTGCAGACGCCGGCTTGCGTTTACTCAGTAACAACTCTGCCCGAACACACAATTGGACGTACTTCCCGAACGACACTGCGTTCTTAGATTACGAGTTAAAACTACCGCAAGGCAACACGGCGGCGAGGCTTGATGTGTTGATCGGTGAAACCTTGATTGAGACGTTGGCTCTCGATCAACTTTCAACGCTCGAACGATCGCTCGCAGCAGGCAATGGATTGCCGCGAAGTGTCACGATCAGTGACCACGACGGAACCGTCGACAGCCTCACGTTTCGATTGACCGACACGTCCACATCCTCGATTGGAGTTGGCATCGACGATGTTCGGTTTGACAACGATGATCGCCTGCCCAGGCAACCGCAAATCTTGATTTCGCCGCTGACAGTGCAAACTCATGCGATCGTTGGCAACGACCAGCCGACCGCGATTTTGTTTCAAGCGATCAACGACACGACCGTTGGTGGAACGTTGATCGAGTCATCCTCGGCAGAGCAAATCGTGTTCATTGTCGATGCCGAATTGCGCCCAGTCGGTCATTGGATCGGTAATGTTGTCTACGCGGATCTAACGGCAGGCGGTGTTTACGCGATGCTAGTGCAGCCCACGTCAGTGGCACGGTCGCTTGCGATCGAGGCCATCGGTGGGAATGACAACCTCAGCCCGATCGCACCGACGAATATCTTTGAGCCGACGGATGTGAGCGCCGATGGTCGGACATCGGAAATCGACGCATTGCGGATCATCAACTATCTCAATGCAGAAACCTTTGGCAATGAATTACCACCGCGACTGTTCTTGGATGTTAACCGCGATACGTTGATCACGGCAGTGGATGCCTTGGTCGTGATTAACCATCTCAATGCACGCGGGAATATAGCGAGCGAACCGCTGGCCGACGTGTTTGACGTAGCGAACGCGGTGGATTTAACCAAGCGATCCCATCGCGGTTCGCAGATTACGAATACTTTCGCTGGCCAAGGTCTCGGCACCGGGCGAGTAATCAAACACTTCGACACTGATCCAACCGTCATAGCGGACGTCGCGGAGCGCTTGCATGATCGGCACAAAATCAACCTCACCCATGCCGG
>JBGSMN010000399.1:0-47561 GCA_041740155.1 Rhodopirellula sp. | reverse complement strand
CCCCGCGCCCCGCGCCACAACCGGCCGCTGCCGCTGACGAGTGGTTGTCGCAGTTACCCACGAGCAAGCCGACGTACCCGTCGCGACCAGCACCACAACCGGTGCAACACAATCCCTACGCTGCGCCGCAGCCATGGCAGGGCGGTGCTGCACCGAGAAATGCTGGACCTCAACAACGCTCGTCAGCTCTCTACACCATTAATGGCGTCTTCTTTTTGATCTGGGGTGTGTTGATGTTGCTCGGCGGCGGATTTCGTTTCGTCGGATTGATTATGTTTCTTTTCGATGGCAATATTCCTGAGGGTGCCATGCCCGGCCTCGTTGGTGCCGTGATCGGCATGCTACTGGGACTGATCGCTGGCGTCATCCTGTGTTTGGGCGGGTATGCAATGGTCACTCAAAGCAATTTGTCCAACGCTCGGGCTGGAGCGATCGTCGCCACGATCCCCTGCTTCGGATGCTTGATCATGCCCTTCGGAATCTGGTCTCTGGTTTTGCTGTCCAGCGACCAAGCCAAGCGAGATTTCGCCTCCTGATTCAGGCTCTGCGGCGGTTTCGTTCGTTGATTCCTGCGTTTCCGCTTTTGCTTTAGCCGCTTTCTTCTGGTTACGTTTGGACACATGCTCTCCCGCGATCTGTTCAATCGACTTGACCTCGTCAGGCTCTTTCTTTTTGAACTGTCGCTCGTACAGAAACTCGATAAAATCGACCAGCGGCAATTTCCACGGTTGCTGTTCGCGGTTCGCGTAATTGCCAAACTTCTTCGGACTCAGCCCCAGTTCGCGGGCCATTTGAATGTGCATGTGCGAGAGTTTGTACTTCTTGCGAGCCTCGATCCAAGGCAAAAATTTGTGGGGGATGCGGTGTTTCTTAGCCATGGAGCAAACTTGGTGTGAGACAGGGGCGTGCGGCGATATTCGCGAAGCCGCAATAGAGTACAATACCCGCCGCTTTTCCGCACTAACTCATAGGAACAACCCGCACCATGTCACATTCTTTTTATCACCAAACGTCTACCCGCGTTCTGGCAGTCTGCTCGATCGTCGTTAGTTTCGCGTTCTCTTGCCTGCCACTGCACGCTGACGATGCGACGGTCGCTTCCGCCTCCAACGTGGTTTTTCAAGACGATTTTGAATCTGGCACCGATCGCTGGGAAATCCTCGACCCCGCCACCTGGGAGTTGGCTGAGCGCGACGGCAACCACACGCTTGCGATCACCGCTCGCGAATCAGCCTACAATCCGCCCTTCCGCAGTCCACTGCACATTGCCATGATCAAAGACTTGGAGCTGGGCAGTTTTGAGATCACCTTCCGAGTTCGTAGTACCAAAGACACCGGCAACCATCGTGACTGCTGTGTATTTTTCAACTATCTCGACGATCAACATTTCTATTACGTGCATCTCGGGGCCAAACCGGATCCGCACAGTGGCCAAATCATGATCGTCAAGGAAGCGCCTCGATTGGCGCTAACGAAGAACGAAAAACTCACACCGTGGGACAACGACTGGCATCACGTCAAACTCGTCCGTGATGTGCAGAGCGGAGAAATTGCGGTCTACTTCGATGACATGAACACGCCCCACATGCAAGTCAACGACACGCGTTTCGATAAAGGTCGAATCGGCATCGGGTCGTTTGACGATATGAACGAATTCGACGATGTGGTGCTGATGAAGAGATGAAAGAAGTCAGTTGTCAGATGTCAGAGAAGGCAGACAAGAGTGGATAGATGACAAATGACTAATGACAAATCTCCAGCCCAACAAAGAGCCAGCCCACTAAAGAGCCTGGACAATCACTTTTTCACCCATTCCCTCCCAACACCATACGCCCATTGTCTTTCCCATCTCGCGCTCCGTTTCCTGCCACTCGTATGCGACGGGTGCGTGCTCATGATTGGGCGCGTCGCCTGACGTGCGAGCACACCCTAAGTGTCAACGATTTAATCTGGCCACTGTTCGTTTTTGATGGTTCAGGAACTGAGCCGATCACGAGTCTGCCGGGTATCGCGCGCTTGGGCATTACGGAAATCGTTGCCGCTGCTCACCGCGCCGTTGACTTAGGCATCCCTGCGATCGCTTTATTCCCCGCGACGGATCCCCGCTTAAAAACCGAGGAAGCTCGCGAAGCGATCAATCGCGACAACCTCGTCTGCCGCGTCACACGTGAAATCAAAGCTGCCGTCGGTGATTCACTGGGCGTGATTCTTGACGTGGCGCTCGATCCCTACAGTAGCCACGGCCATGACGGTTTGATTCGCGACGGACGCGTGCTCAACGATGAAACCATCGAGATGCTTTGTCAACAAAGTGTCGTGCAAGCGGAGGCTGGTTGTGACGTGATCGCACCGAGTGACATGATGGATGGCCGCATCGGTCGGATTCGCGCGGCGCTCGATGCGGCAGGGCACGCGGACGTGCAAATCATGTCGTACGCCGCCAAATATGCCAGTGCGTTTTACGGCCCGTTTCGCGATGCCGTCGGTTCAGCCGCGAATCTCGGGGCCGCCGACAAGAAAACTTACCAGCAATCGCCATCGCAATCTGATGAAGCGATTCACGAAGTCGCTTTGGATTTAGCCGAAGGGGCTGACAGTGTGATGGTTAAACCAGGGATGCCTTACCTCGACATCGTCGCCCGTGTCAAACAAACTTTCGGTGTGCCCACGTTCGTCTATCAAGTCAGTGGTGAGTATGCGATGTTAAGAGCCGCCGCCGATGCGGGGTATCTCAACGGCGACGCCGTGATGATGGAAAGTTTGCTCGCGTTCAAACGGGCCGGAGCGGATGGGATTTTAACTTACTTTGCCGAGACCGCTGCGGAACAATTGCAATGACCACTGACGCACTTCAACCATCCAAGCCGCTGGCGTTTGCCTGGCATTGGGAAGACACGCTGATTGCTGGTCGGCTCCGCCCGCTCGCTGCTGCGTCGGATCCTGATGGCATGCTGCTCGATGCCTGTCGACGTCAAGACGAAGGCGAACAGGGCGTGATTGATCCTTTTTGGGCCACGACTTGGCGCGCCGCCTCGGGACTGGATCGGTTCCTCGATCGCGTCGACATCAACAATCGACGTGTGCTCGAAGTCGGTTGCGGTACCGGGCATGCGGGAATCGCTGCGATCTTGCGTGGGGCGATTGTCACGATGACCGATGGCGTCGATGATCCGTTGCACTTAGTACGATTGAGTCTCTCGCGATTGGGTTTAAAAGCCGATGTGCGAGTGTTGCGATTGGGCGAAGACACGATCGCGGGCGGCGAGAAAAAGTTTCCGTTCATGCTGGGCAGCGACGTCACGTATCTCCGCGAACTTTGGCCTGCATTATTGGTCACGGCGGCAACACACTTGACTGACGAAGGTCAATTGTTGTTGAGCGATCCCAATCGTGTCATCGGCAATGAATTTCGCGATTGGGTGACCACCAATCATCCAGAGTGGGCTTATCACGAAGAGTCGGTGGTGCTCGACGATGACGCTGAGCATCCGATTCGCATCATGCGTTTAACGAAAAAGGTTTGATTATGCGGGCAGCGATCCTCGGTGTTGGTTTCATGGGCTGGATCCATTCGCTCGCCTATCGTCGTAGCAACGCGGCGGAAATGGTGGGATTCGCCAGCCGCAGTGCGTCGAAACGAGAAGGCGATTGGCGTGGCATTCAAGGCAATTTTGGACCGCCGAGTGAACAGATTGATGTATCAGACATGATCGTTTGCGAAGACCTCGACGGATTACTGGCTGACGATTCAATCGACTTGATCGACATTTGTTTGCCGCCGCATATGCACGTCGATACGGTGAGCCGTTCGCTCGCCGCAGGCAAAAAAGTGCTCTGTGAAAAACCGTTAGCGCTGAATGCCGCTGACGCTCAAAAATTGACAGATCTGGCATCACCTGGGCAATTGATGGTTGGTCATATTTTGCCGTTAATGCCGGAGTTTGCGATGCTCGCCGAAGCGGCTCGTGACGGTCGGTATGGACGCGTGATTAGCGGTCGGTTTCAACGTACGATTGGACCGCCTGATTGGATTCCCGATTTCTATGATTTGTCGCGAGTCGGCGGGCCGCTGGTGGATTTGCAGGTCCATGACGCACATTTAATTCGAATGCTGTTTGGCATGCCCCATGCTGCACATACGGTTTCACATGATATCGACGGTGTGCCCAAACGTTACGAAACGATTTTGAAGTATGACGACGCCGTGGTAAGTGTGGGCGGTGGCGTGATCGACTCACCGGCACGTCCATTCACGCATGGGTACGAGGTATCGTTTGAGAGGGCGACGTTGCGGTTTGAGTTTGCGGCGTACTCCGATGGTACGTCGGACGCGATTCCGCTGAAGGTTTTGCATAACGACGGACGAGTGGAAGCGCCGACGCTTTCAGCTTCGGATCCGATCGACGCATTTGTAACGGAAATTGACCTGGCGGCCACCGTGGTCGCAGGTGCGGATTGTCCGCCAGTGCTCGATCCGGTGATGGCGACGGATGCCTTGAAGATCTGTGAGATGCAGATGTAGCTTTGGAGTGCGGCGACTCGTCGCCGTTTTCTTTTTCAATTAACTGTGCCATCGCAGGTTGATGAGTTCGAACTCAGTTGGATATTGGCTGGGCGATTTGAAAGACGTGATGACTGTTTGACAGTTGATATGAGTTAGAGAAGGGTTTTGCAAAAGAAAGCTCCGACGAGTCGGAGCACTCAAAAGAAATAACATGCACATCTCCCAAATCCTGATTGATGATACCGCCACACGACTGATCGAAGTGATCGCGTCGTTGCGTAGCGTCGTCGTTGCATTTTCGGGCGGCGTCGATAGCAGTGTCGTGGCCGCCGCTGCGATGCGAGCAATGAAACGTTCAGATCGTGATTGCATCGCCGTGACGGCTCGTTCACCATCGCTGGCGAGCTGGCAAGCGGAACTGTCAGCGCGAGTTGCCTCTGAAATCGGGATCACTCATGTGTTTGTTGAGACGGACGAAATTGAGCGTTCTGGCTACACTCGCAATCAAGCGGATCGCTGTTTTTACTGCAAACAAACGCTCTATGAATTTCTACAACCGATCGCGACAGCGCGTGGCGCGGTAATCCTATCGGGCACCAACGCCGATGATCTCGGTGACCATCGACCGGGTATCCAGGCAGGCCGTGATGCGCGCGTCCACACGCCGCTGGCGGATCTAGGGATCGGCAAAGCGACCGTTCGCAGGCTCGCCGAATCGTTCGGATTGAGCAACGCTGACTTGCCCGCCTCGCCGTGTTTATCCAGCCGAATCGCGTACAACGTGGAAGTTACACCAGAGCGATTGGCGCGCATCGACGCCGCTGAATCTTGGTTGCGGCGACATGGCATCGCGGAGTTGCGAGTACGATTGCATGCTGGGGAATTGGCGAGAATTGAAGTTCCACCGTACGAGTTTTTGCATGTCGTCAAATTGCAAACCGACTTCTCGCTCGCGGACGCCTTCCTCGCGATGGGTTTTCACAACGTGACGTTGGATCTTCGTGGCCTGCGTAGCGGATCGTTGAACGAATCGCTCGTTACCTTATCGAGTGAACCTTTATGAGTGATCTCGTCGGACGCCGGATCGGTGATTACCAAGTGCTGCGGCGACTGGGCAGTGGTGGGATGGCCGACGTCTACGCCGCTCGTCAACTGACGCTGACCCGTGACGTGGCGTTGAAGGTGATGCGCACGGTGACGCAGGGCGACGAGGACAATTTGAAGCGGTTTCGCCGCGAAGCCCAAGCGGCAGCGAGGTTGAATCATCCATCGATCGTGCAAGTCTATGAGTTTGGCGAAGTCGATGGGGTGCATTTCATTTCACAAGAACTCGTCGACGGGATCAATTTGAAGCAAGCTCTTGATCGTGAAGGACCGTTCTCGACGGAGCAAGCGATTGAAGTGCTGCGAAGTGTCGGAGGTGCGCTGCGTGTGGCACATGAGAGCGGCGTGACACACCGCGATATCAAACCCGAAAACATCATGCGGGGACAACACGACACAATCAAAGTTACCGACTTTGGCTTGGCGAGAATGTTAACGCAAGTCGATTCAAGCACAGCGAATTTAACGCGCGCAGGCTTGGCCTTGGGCACGCCCCGGTACATGAGTCCCGAGCAGATACAGGGCAGCAAGGTCGACGCCCGGAGTGATCTGTATTCACTTGGAGTGACGATGTATCACTTACTTAGCGGCTCGCCACCGTTCGACGCCGAGGAAGCACTGGCGCTGGCGGTGAAGCACTTGCATGAAACACCACGACCTCTCGATCACGTTCGCGGCACCGCAGACCTGCCCGCTTGGTTGGTTGCGTTAGTGATGCGATGTTTGCAAAAGTCACCTGACTCGCGTTTTGATTCTGCCGAAGATTTGCTGCGGTTTGTCGAAGCCAATACACGGTCAGCATCAGTGCCTATTGAAACCACGGGAGCTTCCACTGAGGAAACGACGTCGACCGGCGCGGTCACTGTTTCTCCTGAGTTGGATTCCACGGTGAAACTCGGGATCAGTTCGGTCACCCTGCAGCTTCAACGGGCCACCGATGCAGCCCGAAAAATACAGACACAACGCACCCACCGTCGTCGTTTGACCCGAGCTGCGCTCGTGTTGACATGTGTGCTTGGCGTTGTCGGCGGCTCGATGGTGGCATTGGCCTCGCGTCCGACCTCCATTGATCGCGAACTTCGCGGCCCTGTCGTGGCGGTTGCCGATTCGATTTCACAACAATACTTGACCGCACTGACTCGCAATGATGTTCCGGGATGGGAGGCCGTGTTAGCGTTCCCCGTGAACCCTGACGGATCAGAGTCCGATTACCACGTGAAAGCAAAATTACAGTTGGCGAGATTACTGATCGAACAACGTGAATATGAACGCGCGAACCGGTGGCTCGATGAGCTGCGCCAGTCGCCATCGGTCAAGCCGTTGTATCTGATGCTCTCATTGGTGCATCGACACACGATTGCGATGTCGACGGGGAAAAATCCAGAGGCATCTCGATTGAAAACCGAGATTGCCGAAAAATTGTCGACCGCTAACACCACGGTCGCCGAAGCGTTCCGCCGCATCGTGCCAGAGTCTGAAAGGCTAAAACTAGGTTTGGTGGATTAACGCCCTCAACGGCCAATATCTACCACCACTGTACTCGCGATTAAGTCGTGGATGCAGCGGCGATCGTCACGGAAGATGAAACAGATATCGACAATCGCGTAGATACCGCCTACGCAGGGAACGCTTGCAATTATTCCATTGACGAACGCTCTCAGCAGCAAAGTATTGACGAGTCCTGCAGGTTGGCCAGTTTGGTAGTCGACAATTTGTGTTCCGACAAAATACTTGCCTATTGTTTGGCTCCGCGTCGCCAATAGATAAAGCTGAAGAGCGAGAAAGGCCAGGAATCCGACAAACAATAAACCCACGCCAACGAAAAATATCGGCGGTGGTTCTTGGCCAGATTCCCCTGCAGTGACGAATAACAAAATCAAACCTGGCGATATACTAAGTGTGTAAATAGCCAAATCACCTATCGCCCCTAAGAAACGTTTTCCTAAATCAGCCAACGGGGCGTTGGGGCCTCTCTGCATCGTGAAGCCGGGTTGGTTTGTGGGCGCGTATGGATTTTGTCCGTGCGACATCAGCAATACCGTTAAAGGAGAAAAGAGAATCGGATTTCACGAACATCTTAACGTTAACTCTGGCCGGATGCATGACCAATGGCACAGGCTGTCGCGATTAGGTTTGAACCTGCAACACGACCGGCTCGAACGGAACGTGCTTAACCGCAGCGCCCGTATTGAAAAACTCATAACCAGCGATACGAACTCCCGAGAGTCGGCGATGAGTGTGTCCAAAGACAATCCGGCGGACATCGTGACCAACCCAATCCGGCTGGGTACGAATCCAGCGAAGCAGGCGCATGCAAACGTTCTTGCGACGGTGAGCGATGCCTGCAGTCGCGAGATGCAAACGGGCACTGACGGCGGCGTTGTACAAACCATTGCGAACCTTTGGCGGATGCGCGATCCCGGTGCGTTCGTGTTGCCACCGCCCGCGGTAGGCTGGTAACTCACTCGCGATACCGCCCGCTTCGATCACGTCGCCATGCACCATCAAACAATCCCCAATGCGGATCGCATCGAGGCCAACGTGCATCGCTGACGGCTGGATCGCGAGCGAGGGCGCTGACGAAGCCGAGTGCTTGATTCGCGTCGAGCCGAACATGTTCGACAACGCCACTTGAAACTCCGGCTGTGCGTCGTGGTTACCGGTCAGGTACACAAAGGTTTTTTCAGGAAATTCATCACGCCAACGTTGCAACCATTCAATCGCGATCCTCCGCGAAGTCGGCCCGTCGCCTTGGCAAGACCAGCAAAAATCGAACAAGTCACCTCCCCACACGCACACATCCGCCGCCTCGACAGCGCTTCGAACCGCATCCGCATGCCGCGCGTAGTGACAGCGTGAACTCAGCAGATGCAGGTCCGAGATAAATGCCGTTGTGAAGCACTCATTCGGATTGCCCGAAAGTGGCCGCAATGTTGCGATCTGTGGCGAAATGGTATGGTGAGAGACTGGGTCGAGAGACATTCACTCGCCTGAGAATTATTGAAAGAAACATTGATGAGCGGACCCTACTCGGCCAACCTTCCAGCGAACCTGCCCAGAAAACCGCACCTGCGGCGGGCGATCATTTCTGCGGCCATAGGATCCTGCTTGATCGCGGTGTTGTGGTATGTCGCGCCGGATTTCGATTACCAAATCGCGTTTTATGCTGCCATGATCGTCGGCGTAATTTGCTCACTGTTGACGCTGTACTTTCTGCAACGAGAGTGCCAACAACGGGGACAACCCTGGGCCGTGCCTGTCACGACGCTGGTGGCGGTCGCTCTGTTCGCTTCCTTGGTGAAAATCCGCACGTTATCTGGCGAAATGATCCCACAATTCGGGTGGCGTTTCTCTTCACGGGTGATTCCTGAGTTAAAAACAATGCCTGCTGAGCCAGCCGATTCCGACAAGAATGATGACGCTAGCGACATCAAAAAATCATCGGTGGATTCGCAAAACAACGGCGTGGATATCCAAGCGACGCCCGTAAAAGCAGAGATCCCTACATGGTCGCAGTTCCTCGGTAATGATCGCAATGGGGTCAACCAGGAACGAACGTTTGCGATTGTGAAATCGCCGAACGAAGTCGAAACGCTGTGGGATATCGGTATCGGAGCCGGATGGGCTTCGTTCGCGGTCGCCGATGAGATCGCCGTGACCTTGGAACAACGTGACAAGCTCGAATGCGTGACCGCGTACCGAGTGAGCGACGGCGAGTTGTTGTGGATTGTCCAACACGAAGCGTTGCATTTTGACGCCCTCGGCGAAGGCGGACCGCGCAGCACTCCAACAATCGTTGGCAACCGCGTCTATGCCCAAGGGGCAACTGGCACGGTGTGGTGTTTAGAGCTAGCTACTGGCACTGAAATCTGGCGTGCCGACCTGCTCGAGATTGCCGGTTGGGATCAAACACAATCCGAAGCCGCTGTCACGTGGGGACGCAGTGCCTCGCCGCTGATCGTGGACGGATTGTGCGTATTGCCGCTGGGAGCCGATGCCGAGCAAACCGCCCGATCTTTGATCGCATTTGATGCGGCGAGCGGCGAGGTACGGTGGAAATCCGGCGCTGATCAAATCAGTTACGCTTCTCCGCAACTTCTCACACTCGGCGGTGTCCGGCAAATTGTCGCTGTTAACGAAAACACGATCAGTGGTCACACGATCGACTCTGGTGCACAACTTTGGCAAACCGATTGGCCTGGACAATCTAACGGAGCCGCGAACTGCGCATCGGTCATCCCGGCGGGCGAGAACACGTTCTTGGTTGGCAAAGGTTATGGCGGCGGGAGTGCGCTCATCGAAGTGAACAGGCAAGCATTCGGTGAGGGGTTCAAGGTTCTGGATCTGTGGCGTTCCAATCGCGTGATGAAAACGAAGTTTAATCACGCAGTATTGCGAACTGGCGTGGCGTATGGGTTGAGCAACGGAGCGTTGCAGGCGATCGACATAGAATCAGGTGAGCGATTGTGGGAGCAATCACGACGAAGTCGATCTGGCCAAGGGCAGGTGATCTTGGCGGGAGACGTGTTGATCGTGCAAGAGGAGATGGGCGATGTATTGTTGGTGGCTGCCGAGCCGAACGAGTATCGTGAACTCGTGCGACTGGATGCATTGCAGCACAAGACGTGGAACGTTCCCTCGCTAGTCGGTAATGTGTTGTTGATTCGCAACGCCGTCCAAGCGATGGCATTGCGATTGCCTGAGTAACCGTCGCGTTTCTGGAGCTTCCCGCTTATTTGTTTCCAACGATCCAACTTTATGCTCAATACTCTCTCTCCGACTCTTTTCCCTAATCCTGACGAAATCGAGCCACTGGATTTCCTGGTGATCGCCCCCCATCCCGACGATGCCGAAATTGGGATGGGTGGAACGATCATGCGGATGATTGACCAAGGCATGCGGGTCGGTGTGTTGGATCTGACCTCGGGTGAACCCACGCCGCACGGCAGCATGGAAACTCGAATCCGCGAGACCACTGCAGCCACCTCTATTATGAAGTTGACTTGGCGTGGCAACGCTGGTTTAGTCAACCGTGAGCTGGAGAACACGATCCAGGCCCGCGTGCGAATCGCTAGCTACATCCGCTGTTTGCGTCCCCGTTGGTTGTTCGCGCCCTATTATCACGACGCCCATCCCGATCACTTGGCGGCGACGTTGCTCACCGAGGCCGCCCGCTTTCAAGCGAAGTTGAGCAAGACTGATATGCCTGGCCCACGGCATCATCCCGAGCGTTTGTATTACTACTTCTGCATCCACCTCCGCTTGGCCGTTCAACCCGCCTGGATTGTTGATATTTCGGATCAATGGGAACGCAAGATGCAAGCGGTCTGCGCTTTTGAAAGTCAAATGATCACAGGACGTCCGACCACGCCGCCAACGTTGCTTGACCGCATTCGTCACGAAGGCGAACATTGGGGGCGTTTAATCAATCGCGCCTACGGCGAACCCTTCGACACAAAAGAACCGCTGGCAATGAACAGCCTGCGAGATTTACTTTAAGTGGGTTAGGCTTCCCGCCTGTCGTAAACATTTGACAGGCGGGAAGCCTATCCCACTGTTGCTCATGGCACCTCGATCAGCACTGGATCGTCCATCAGTTTGGTCGTGCATGTCTTGCTCTTCTTCAACTTTCCCGTGCAAAACACCATCGCCAGATTGAAGACACGAACGACGGTGATACTGCCGATGACCTCGTTGCTATACTTGCGATGGCTCGCCATGGACGCCCGGTTCCAGGGTTGAACCACCACGCGCAGCTCGTCGTGACCTTTCTCGCGGAGATCGCGAGCGGCGAATGAAAGCACCCGTTTGTAAACCCCTTCGCCGCGCGCCTCACCAGCAACGTAGGCACAATAGATCCAGCCCTGTTCGGGACGTAGTTGAATTTGAAACCCCAATTCAGACTCGTTGAATCTCTCGATCCCACCCCACACGCCACCGAGAATTTTCTCTGGTTCCTCGTTGAGGGAAATCGCGTAGCCATAATGATTGGCTGAGGCTTCGATCGGCACGGAATTCCAAGTCGTCGCGCGTAGTCGGTCGCGGTGTTCAGGGTCATCAACGCACTGGATCAGAAAGTCGCTCGGTCCGACTTCGTCAAGTACGTGACATAGTTTCTCACAATTTAGCTCCAATACCGTTCCTACCGAAAATCGAAACAACCACACAGGAACAACGCGGTTGAACAATATCTCTACAGAATGCACGATCCCGTGTGATCGAATTTTTTGAAATAGTGACATTTCGACTGTTACCAATGAAAAATATGTCTTTGCAAGCAGTCAGCGCGGACGGTCAATTTCGCCACGAAAGCATCCACGGTAGCGGGGTTTACCACGGCAATCGACACACGCCCCATTGACCGCAATTCTCGTCCACAGCAACTTCGATTATCGTTAGAGCGTTACCGAATTGAGCCATCGTTTGCTCGCGGACACGTTCGGCAATCACACGGGCAATCTCTTCGGCGGTGGTGTTGACCAAGGGCATGACGATCGCATCTTCGTTGGGGAACACCCAGCGACGCGATTGAAAACGCACTGTCGTTTCCGTGTCGTCTTGGCTGACGCGAATGTCACGGTGGTCTCGTGGCAAGATCACGTGATGATCGAGTGCCTGGGTCTCTTTCAGCACCGCATCACGCAGCGCGATGAAATCGACCACGTAGCGATTCTCGTCCAGCGGTCCCTCGACGCTCACTCGGACACCGTAGTTGTGACCATGGATCCGCTCGCAAATGTCGCCAGCAAACGTGATGAAATGAGCAGCCGAAAAAACAAACTGTTCTTTGGTTAAATCGACTCGGAAAGTAGCTTGAGTCATGGAATCGATTGATCGAGAAAGGAATTCAGAGGGAGCAACATTGTCCGCTTGTGGTCACCCCCACGCGAGAAAACGCCTCAGCAATTCGACGCCTGGAGTCGTCAGGAAACTTTCTGGGTGAAACTGCCACCCTTCGAGCAGAAACTCACGGTGCCGAACGCCCATGATTTGGCGACTGCCGCCGGTGTCCGTCCACGCACTGACGACCAATTCCGCAGGCAACGTGGGCGGATCGATCACTAACGAATGATATCGGGTGGCGATAAATGGATTGCTCAATCCCGCGAACAAGCCTTGATCATCGTGAACGATGCCGTCGGTTTTGCCGTGCATCAACTGTGGTGCCCGCACGATCGAACCACCGAACGCTTGGCCGATCGATTGATGCCCCAGACACACCCCGAGAATCGGGATTTTACCGGCAAAACGTCGCACACACTCCACGCTCACACCGGCTTCGTTGGGGGTGCAGGGACCAGGCGAAATCAGTAACCGCTGTGGTGCGAGTTCTTCAATTTGAGTGACGGACATTTCATCGTTGCGAATCACACGCACATCAACATCAGGATCAATCTCCCCCAACCTCTGGACAAGGTTGTAGGTAAAAGAATCGTAGTTATCAATGACCAGTAACATGCGGTTTTCCGGCGAACGGTTGAGGAATTGTCAAGAGCGTTTTGCGTAATAATAGCGGAAAGAATTTTCTTTGCGAGTCAAGGCATAAACGCTCTTTAGACTTCCGCCGTCGTGAGCGTATAATGACGCTCAGTGACATCGTCGCTGTTGGTTAACTGACTCTCCGAGTCGCTAAGAACCTATCCGAAAACCGAAGAAATGCCCGCAGCTAGCGCCGTCGGCTCACGGTCTTCGAATATGTTCTTGCCCCGCTGACCTTTCTAGACCCACTCGAATTTTATGAGCAGTCTTCCTTTTCCTAGCATCTTGGACTCATCGTCGTGATTTCGGTTCGCCCCAAAGTCGCTGAACTCGCCTTTCACTTGTTCAGTCGACCGATTCATCCCGAGCTTATCGTCGTACATCAATCACGACGGATTCAGCGTGGACATTACAACGCCAAAATCGATATCACCAATTGTGGTCATGTCATCACGTTCAATAGCGGCAAATCCACGTTGTGTGAAGTCGCTACAAGCGCACATCAGCCGTTGCCCACGCGTCGCTGTTTGATCCATCAATCACTCAAAGGCAGTCGCACCGAAGAGGCGACTTGTCAAAGCGGTCTGGAATATCGCACACACTTTCAACTCGAAACCGTCGGCGCGGAAATGTTTTGGATGGTCGGCCATCAGCTCGGCAATGGACAAACCGAAGGTCTGTTGCACCGGTTTGATTCGAGCGGACGGATGGCCCTCGGAGCGATCAGTTACGTCAACGTGGAAACTCGTATGAACTCAATGTTAATCCAAGCCATCCACACGTTCCCGGATGATTACGCGATTGTCAAAGTCGAATCCCTGTTCGGTCTGCCTGAGTAGCCGACGTTGACCGATTCACAGTCGTGGCGATCTCAGGCCGAACATTTGATCGGAGTGCTTGATCTCAAAGGCGGCGTAGCCGTCCACGGCATCGCGGGGAATCGCGGCCAATACGCTCCCGTGCGACATCTCTATCGAAACAACCAACCCGCTGACGGTGATCCGCTGGCGCTGCTCGATTGGTATCGCCGCTTTCAACTCCGCCGTTTCTACATTGCGGACATCGACGCCCTGCAACACGGTGTCAATCAACAGGATGTGATCGCGAGGTTGCTTGCCCACAGCGAGGGCACGGACGAGTGGGTGATTGATGCGGGCGTTCGCGAAAATTGTATGCAAACGCAAACAACATGGATGCGTGAAACAACAACGCGTTGTCCTCGTGTGCATTGGATCATTGCCAGTGAATCGGCACGCTCGGAGGATTTGATCAGGCAAGTTGCTGAGCAGGTTGATGCCTCGTCATTGGTGCTTGGCCTTGATTTTCGCAGTGGCCAATTTGTTGGACCGGAGACGGGCTGCGAAAGTTGGTTGCGAGCGGCCGATCGTGTTGGCGTGAGCTGTGGTCTCGTGCTGGATGTAGCCGCTGTGGGAACGGCTGCTGGTCCGCAAACTATAGATCATTGCAGTAGGATGAGCGAGTGTTATCCCGATTGGCGATGGACCTCCGGCGGTGGTTGCCGCGATCTCGCCGACGTTGCCTTGGTGCTCGGGTCAGGGTGTGACGGCTGTTTGATTGCTTCGGCGCTGTTGCCTTCGTGACCTGTGTGTCGAAAACTTTTTCAAGTTTTATTCGGCACACGAGAGATTTCTGACCTAGGTTTCAGTGGTCAAGGAGTTCAACACGGCTCCTGCATCATTTTGCTGCGATCGGTCTAAGTGGACCGTGCCGCAAGATGTTCTGGCCATATTCATTGCCTCCTTTGCCCGTTCCACCTAGACAAGAAGCTCTCACGCTATGAAACGCAACAAGAAAAACGGTTTCTCACTCTTAGAAGTTATCGCCGCCGTAGTCATCCTCGCCGTCGTCGCAGCAGCTACTGTTGCCACGGTCGCTCCGATGCGTCAGAAGAGCGAAGACAAACTCGCGATTCAAGATGTCGCCTCGCTCAACGCCATGGCACAGACCTACTACCTTGAAAAAGGTGCTTATCCACCAAGCATCGCTTATCTCGTTCGCGAAAAGTACGTCAACAACGTGACACCAGAAGAAAAGACCCGTTATGCAAAGCTCGCCAAATACAAGTATGACCGGGCTACGGGCGTGTTCAGCGTACCGACTCCCTAGTCATCCTAAGACTGTTTGATATTCATCGCCGATAGCTCCCTCCCGGATGTTGCCCTTGTTGGACAACACGGGGTGGAGAAATCGGCGTTTTTTTTGCGATCACCGAACCCTGCACAGGCACTTCCACATCATGAATCGACACGGCGTGACTCTGCTCGAAGTCTTGTTGGTGATTGTGATCTCCACCACGACGCTTTCCATCGCAGCCCTTTCCTGGGATTCGATGCAGCGTACGCTGTTGTCTCGCACCGGCGTGATGGATGATGCCGAGGAAGTCATGCAATGTTTGCGAATGGCTCGCGAAACAGCTGTGATGAGCCAATCCGATGTGAGCGTACGGTATGCTCAACTCACACATCCTGACACCAAACAACGTCGCTACGCGATTGAATTTCAGATCAAACCGAGTCCCTATCGGCCAGCCGTGGATGCCAACGGTGTCAACCTGTTTGGCGCGGTGCCCAAGTCCGGTTCAGACTGGATGGCGGATCCGATTTGGTTGAACGAACGCACGACCATTCGCAGTGACCGATCCACGTTGACGTTCGATGCCTCGGGCAATGCCGACCAAGATACCAAATGGCAACTGACTCTCGATGGCCGGATCGCCACGGCAGTCGTGTATGCGATCACAGGAAGTATGGAATTGCAGGTCTCTCCATGAATGCGAAACTTAGTCGTCCGGTTCACGGCGGTGCCACATTGATTGATGTCGCAGTGGGAGCCGCGATTTTATCGTTGATGTTGATTCCTGCGATGAAAATGATGGGCGCTTCGTCCAAACTGATCGCCGATGCTGGTCGTCAAGATTCGCTATTGTTCGAGGCAGAACGAGCCATCGAGTTGACCAAGATCCGGCTCAGCGATCAAGCTAGCTTTGATAAAGCCACCTCGCCGGTCGATACCGCGATTGCGGACAACCCCGTCGATCGCTTTCGATCGTACGTTGAACTTGCCGCTGATCCTGATGTCAGCGGTCTGTTGACGATTAACGCGACCGTTTATCAAGACCTCAACAGCAATCGCCAATTCGATATCGGCGAACCGCATGCTGCCCTTCGTACCCAGTGGTGCCGACCATGAATAAGCTGAAGAAGCGTTGTGGTGTGACCTTGATCGAAACGATCGCCTGTGTCGTGATCGTCTCCACGATGGCGGTTTCGTTGATCGGCGTGATGCAAGGCTCTGTACGGATAGCTACGGCATCTCGCTCTGCTGTTGGTGCTCCTGCAGAAGCTCGTCAAACGCTGCGTTTGCTCGCCGATCGTTTTCGTGAGTTGCATGAAACCGAAGGGATCATTGCCGTCAGCGCCCAATCGCTCAGAGGCGGCGCGCACTCATACAAATTTGATGCACGCAAATCATCGTCCGGCAACGGTACCGATCTTTTCTTGGTTGACGATTCAGGCACCGAGACGCTGTGTGTTTCCAGCTCATACTCCGACTTTCGCATGGCACCGATTTTTCTCGGCACGACGCTGATCGGGATCGAGTTGCAATTGGAGTTGCAGAAAACATCTGCTGACGCTGCTACGCTGCGACCGAACGATCGTCAGGCCATGATGGTCAACCAGGTTTGCTTCCCTCCGTTGTTGAAGGCTGGACCATGAAACGACTCAACCAACCGCATCGCTACGTCTCATCGAGATCCCGTCGTGGTTCCGCGATGCTGCTTTGTTTTCTTGCGATCGCAGTGGTTTCGGTGGCTTCGATTGCAATGGCGAGATCGCATCGCCGCTTGAATGTGCGACGTTCCGTAATGCAGAGTACGACGCAGGGCCGTTTGGTCGCTGACGGTTTGGTCAATCGGGAAATCGCATACCAACGGCTCGTCGCGGGAGTCGGTGTCGCTCCGGCTGATCGATCCCTGCGTAAGTTGCCTGGATTTGAGCAGGCCGCGATCAATCTCACGGCGATCGATCCAACAGCACAAACGATTGGTGTCGACGTGATGCTGTATAGCGGAGCACCGTCAATTCGTCGTACCGGTGTGAGCTACGCGGAAAACGCTGGCAAGTAAGTGGGATAGGCTTCCAACCTGTCATCAACCTGCCGAAAGTTTAGCAATTTATCCAAAACTCGCTTACAGGTTAGGCGTGGTGTACGGTTCGACGTCACCAACCATGTGGAAGTGGTTATGGTCGATGTAGACCACTTCGATCGCTTCGCGATCATGCAACGTGTGAGGCACGGGGTAACCAATCGTGGTTCGCTCGTCGAAGTAGATCGTACATTTGTAGTGAGCGTGGTGTAATTGAGCGGGACCGATGAGCGGATAGAAACGCGGTGGGTCGATGTAGTCAGCGATCTTCTCTTTAATGATCCGCACATCGTTGCGTTGCTTTTCCCACAACAGAGGAATACCGCCTTGTACTGGACGAGCTTGCTCGAGCGCTACCATGACTTCGTCATCACTCGGTGGATCGAGTGCGACCGGTGGGCCGCCCGACGTCGTGGGGCTGAGGATGGGCACGCGGTCATAACGTTCCTTATTGTGAAACTTCTGTTCCTGAAGAAACTGATAGTATGGGCTAACAGGGATCGGGTATTCGAGGAACCCCAAATTGATGTTATTGCCGCCCAGACCGTAGCATCCACTGCATGCCAACGTGACGAGAGCCATCGACCAGAGGTAGACGCGAGTGAGAGTCGAGTTGAGTATCCGGGTCATCCGAGCAACCTTCCGTGGTTTCGTCGTGTTCCATGAAACAAGCGAGCTGTGAACCGCTTCCAACAGTCCCGCACTGAGCGCTTCGCTTGCGTACTACTTCTATCGTGTCAAACTGTAACGGTCTTGCGGATAATTCCGAAAATTCGGTCGTTTTTACCAAACTCTGTCGCCCATGAATTCTGTCAATCCTTATCAATCGCCTGAATTGATCGACGATCACGTTGAGGAAAACGCTGGAAAAGACGCGAATTCGTCCTCGCCTACCGTCGACGAACCGCCAATCAACGAGGCTTCTCGGCAGCTCACACGAATCGGCCAAACCATTCTGGTCGGCTATTTCTCGCTTTTATTGCTGGTCTGGCTGTCGCTTGCCTTTGACGTTTGGAATTACCGCACGTCTGGGCTTCCGGTCTACGTTCGCACGCATCACGGTTTACTATGGTGTTTGCTCGTGCTGATGATGTTCAGTTTGCTGGGCGGTGTGGCGTGCAGTTTCACGCCACGCCGTGAACGGTTTTATTTATGGGCCGCCAACACGCTGAAAATGATTGTGATGTGGGCAGGATATTGGGCGTTATTATCAAAGCGATCGGGCAATTTCTCGCTTAATTTGATTCCGCTGTTGCTCGCGGTTTTGTTTGCGTTGTGGATGATCAGCGAGTCCGCGATCCTGGGGTTCCTTCGTGTGTCGGCGATCCGCAACGGAGCTAGGCACGTGGCACATGGGTGTGAAGTGGAGATCGGCTTGATGGCGGTCGCGGCAGGTTGCTTTTCCGCTTGGGCGTTATTTAGGCTGACGGCTGAACCTTCATTGCTCAGCGGTCTGATGATGTGTGTCACAGCCACGATGGCGATTGCGGTGGCGATCGCGATTTGGGTGCTGCGATGGTTTCCGATCAAGTGAGCGGTGGCTGAATTTCTTTTCGTAGCCGAAGTCGTCAAGACTTTTGTTGTTTTTTTCCGATCAAGTAAGCTGCTGCTACGGTCCACTCAACGCCCTAATACTTTGGCCATCAATTCTTTGATCACCAAACTCAACGAGTCCAAATTGCCTGCGGTGGGAACGAGTTGCGAGGCGAGAAAAGGTCGGTTGGTCCGCGTCACGCGGAAAGCACACGGCAACGGTATTAATTTTAACTTCTCCACCTCCGCCAATCGCATCGCTCGCGGCATGTGAAACGCACTCGTGATCAATCCGATGACGATCTGTTGATTGGAACTCTCGTCGAGTTGCGTGAGCCAGCGACGGGGCGGATTTGTCAAAAACTCCGCCAATGACTGCATCTCTTGTTGAGTGTTTTGGCCAGCGATCTCGTAAATGCGATCTTCAGGAACGCCGAGCGAAATCAACAGATCTTTTCCGATCTCTGATGGATTACCGATTCCGTCGCTGGACGTACCAGTCGTGATAATTGTGCGCGTGGCTCCCGCGTGATAGGCTTGGGCGGCGGAAACGATTCGTTCACCGTCGCTGGTGACTTCCGCAAAATCATCCAACACAATTTGGGCCGATCCACCCAACGACACGAGTGCATCAAGTGGCCAGGGAGTTTGCCGGAGGCCATTGTTTTCAGTGCGTTTCTCAAGGGCTGGGTGCGGTTGGTCGGTCAGTGGCGATTCGACTAGGGCGAACATCGCCGTTTTGAAATGTTCGTTGCCCAACACCGTCCAAGCAAGGAACGCGGCGGCAAAGATCCACGCTTTACCACGTTCACGGATCGATGCAAACCAAATCGCGGCCGCGAACAAAAGCATCCAAATCACGGAAACGGGCATCACTAATTCTGTCGCACACCGCCCTGCGGCTACGAAACCTTGCTGCCAATAACACGCCACGACCAGACTGGTGGGCAAGCAACCCACGATGATCGCGACCCAAACGGTTCGCCGCCCGCGGGATGTCGATGGCTCGCTCGGAGCTGCGAGGTTCGTTTTTGGACGCAAATTAGCGTTCCTACTTCTATAATTGTGAAAAAGGGTAACGGAATTCGTCAAGGGTTTCGATGTTCCACGCCTCGCCGAAACTCTTGACGAGTTCCGCTACTGAAATCAATCAGCCCGGTTTCTCAGAGTGACAACAATATCTAAACTCTCGCAGCATTGTTTTCAATTAGCAGCAAAACCCAGCACTCGCTTGGCGAGGCACTGCCCGAACGATCGGGCAATTTCAACTACCTAATCGAAGGAAATTCTATGGCTAAGGGACTTTTCACCCAAGGCATCGTGGTTTTACTGCGCAGCAGCGTGAGCATCCAAGAGGTCGCTGCCGTGATCGACGACTTCTACCCCTCCGATCCGATCGAAGCGTCGGAGGATTGGACGTTTCTCGGTCCCGCCGTATTGATGAATATGGACGAAGACGGCAGCGGCAAAGTGGTCGTCGATGTGGTCGATCAACCGTGGCCGGATTCCATGGGCACCCCCGAGAGCGAATCCGAAGTCGACCGAAAAATTTTTGAGGCTTGGGGTTTGGGGAATTTCGGCCCCCACAGTTTCCCTGGATCACTGCAACGTGCCCGCGAACAATCGTGGGTTTGGGAAGAAGGCCGTGAACTGGAGGAGCAACCTCAAGCGTTCATTCGCATCCGCAGTTCGTATGTGCTCGGCGAAGATGACGATGCACCGATCTTGCCCGAGGGCTATGAACCGTTTGACGAATTGGCGCTGGTGACTGAAATCGCGGCTGCGATCACAGAGCTGCCGCAAGCGATCTGTTACTTCAATCCCAATGGCGAAGTCCTGCGTGATTTGAAAACGCTCAACGAAAGTTTTGAATACGCCGAAGAAAACGATTTTCCGCCGCTGGATCTCTGGTCCAATGTGCGCATGTTTCGCCTCGAGAACGAATGGGCGACGATGGACACGGTGGGCAATGCGCAGTTGGACCTGCTCGACGTCGAAGCTTGCTTCCACGCGGAGTCCTACGATTTCTCCGAAGTCGAAACGTTCTTGCGTCTGATCACTTGTTTTCTCGAAGAAGCCGAAGAGCCGATGGAAGATGGTGATTCCGTCGAAGGCCCAGGTGATTTGATTTGGAAAATCTGGCATCTCGAAGACAGTATCGCCTCGCCACCGCGCCGCGTGCTCCGCTGCATGCCGCAAGACGGTCGGGAAGTCCCCGCGAAGTATGCTGTCGAAAATGCCGGTTTGCCAGACGCTGCACCAGATTTTGCAGCGGGGGATAATGCAACTGAGGAATCGGCCTAATGCCCGCATCGTCCCCGATCGGCAGCGAGTTGTTTGCGTTCCTTGATGATCTGACACGACATAACAATCGTGACTGGTTCGCGGCGAACAAGCAGCGTTACGAAGACGAAGTCCGTGAGCCAGTGCTCGATCTGATCGAGCGGCTCAGCGTGCCACTGCGTAGGAACGCCCCGATGTTGTTGGCCGTGGCCAAACGCAGTGGTGGTTCGCTAATGCGGATTCATCGGGACACGCGGTTTTCCAAAGACAAGACGCCATACAAAACGAACGTCGGTATTTCGCTGCGACATCAAGCCGATGGGGATATCCATGCGCCAGGCGTGTATATTCATTTCGCCTGCGACGAGTGTTTTGTCGGTGCAGGTTGTTGGCGTCCGCAACGCGAAACACTCGCAGCGATCCGGGCGGCGATCGATGCGGATCCAAAGGCATGGCGACGGGCACGCGATCAGAAAAAATTTGGTAGTTCATTCTCGCTTGCTGGTGAATCACTGAAAACATCACCGCGTGATTACCCTGCCGATCACCCCGAGATCGAAGACCTCCGCCGGATTGACTTCATCGCCGTCGCCCCGCTCACGCAGCAAGAAGTGACCAGCAGTCAAGCAATTGATAGAATGGTCGGTCTCATCCGTGATGCCAAACCACTGATGCAGTTCCTGTGCAACGCCATCGACGTTCCTTATTGAGAGTTCACTCATGATCACTCGCGACGCCACGCCACTTTCCATCCCCGACACCGACGACCTGCGGTTTCTGCCGGAGGGCCCGTTTGCCCTCGGTGTTGATGGTTTTGTCTCGTGGGTGGCTATCCAACACGGCGGCGACTCGCGGTACGGTTCACTCAACGTGCTCGATCTCAAACGTGAAATCAATCAATCGTATCGCTTGCCCGGTCGTCCCGGTTTTGCGTTCCCCTGTTCAGACGCTTCCGATGGCGAACTGCCGATACGCTTTGTGATCGGCCTGGAACGTTCCCTCGGCTATTACGACACCGCCGATGAATCGTGGACGCCGTTTTGCGAAGGCGTGGATGCCGACGTCGAAAACACGATTATCAATGATGGTATTTTGATCGGCGACAATCTGATTTTCGGAACGAAGGATCTGGCGTTCTCGGAGCGAAAGGCTGGTTTGTATTTGTACCGCGGCCACGATCAAAAGCTGATTCGCCTGCGCGATGATCAGGTCTGTAGTAACGGTAAGATGATTGTCACCGCTGCATCGGGTGAACTGAAATTAATCGACATTGACACGCCGACGAAAAAGATCGTGCAGTACGATCTGGATATCGACGCTGGAACGATATCGAATGAGACGACGGTCGTGGATCTGACGGACGATGCCGGTTCTCCTGACGGTGCGATTCTAACGCCCGATGGCACCGGGATCATCGTATCGATCTACGGACCTGGTGACGCGGAGTTTGGTGAAACGCGTTGTTATGATCGCGCCAGCAGCGACTTGAAAACCGTTTGGCGAACTCCTGGTTCGCCACAAAACACTTGCCCAGCCCTCGTTGTCGTCGATGGTCGGATGCGATTGATGATCACCACGGCGGTTGAACACATGAGTGCCGAGATTCGTCGTCGGTGTGTTCATGCAGGCCAGATTTTCATCGCTGACACGGAATTCGACGCCACAGCCGCAACTTGCTAGCGGGCGGTTGATTGCGGCTAACTGTTAAACGAGTTGCTTAGCGAATCATTCTAAATGCCCACCCAATCGTCGCATTTTGATGGTGATCATGACCATCGTGACCGCGATCACGACGCCACTGGTGATAAAGTATCCGAGCACCAACAGTGGGCTGCCTGCATTGGAGCCAATCGATTGATCAACCCGTAACAAGTTGTAATCCATCGGCAGCGAGAACAACGCGCGGAACGGGCTCGTCATGCCAATCATGTCAATCATGCGTTGCGTTTGCGATGAGAGATTCAGCGTCGATGCAAGCGTGCTCAAGCCAGGCGGGACCACATACAGCACAATCAACACCACGTACGTTGTCATCAATGCCATCGACGTGCGGATTTGATACAACGACGCCGTGATCGCGATGAACGCATTGACCACCGAGACCATCACGGGAATGAGAAACATCCCACCGATCAAGAACCAGTTGGAATAGAAATCCGGATTCAAAAGCAATCCCAATAGCATCGGCCAAACCAGAAAACTCGTCAGCACGAACGCCACACGGAAACCCACGACGAACTTACCCCAGAATATTCTCCAAGGTGACAGCGTCGTTGTGAGCAGGAGATCGAGTGTTTGCCGCTCGCGCTCGCTCGTGAACGTGCCCGCCAAAAACACGGGACCGACCAATAGATTGAACACGATCACATAGACCGCGAACCACGGTGCATGAGCTGTTTGCCAAAACAACAACACGCCCATCAATGGGATCGCGAGCAAGATGCTGATCTGGATCACTAGCCGCAACATTAGCGTGCCTTGGCTAAAAATCTCGCCGTGGATTTCTTTGTCGTAAACCGGGTTCGCACCATCTTCCATCAACGAGTCACGACGCGGCGGAGCGAACAATCGATCGGGAAACTGGTCTGGCTGGATCACCAACCCGACTGCGTCTGCGGCCTCCTGTTCCAGGTCGATAATCTCTTTGCCTTCGCTGCCCACGTCAGGGGGCTAGAGCAATCGACTGGCCGTGGCCGCCGACATCAAGATTACCGCCGCGATCGCGAATGCGGGTACCACGAACACGATCACTTTGAGTCGCAACAACCCGTCGCTGGCCAGCGATTGCCACAACAGCACGCCACCGATCACGAGCGGCAAGATGACGAGATAACTGACAACGAGCGAGTTACTCGTCCGTGAAAAATAACTGCTACAGAAAACACCGATCGAACCGAACAAAATCACCGAGATGAACAGTCCGAGATACGCTGCCGCGACTTCGTAAACACTGACACCGCCCAATGGTAGGAACAGCACGATGATCGGTAATGAAGCGACGATTAAGAGCGCCAAGTGCGTGAGCGACGCGATCAATTTCCCCAACACGATCGCGCCTGGTCGCAGTGGACTGGCTAACAACATCTCGTAGGTTTGCCGTTCTTTTTCGCCCGAGATTGTTCCCGCCGCGAAGCTCGGTGCGATCAACGATGCGATCACGTATTGTCCTAAAAAAAACAGATCGACCAAACGGCGTGCTGACGGTGGGCTTTGTGTTAGGTCTAATCGCTCGTCGCTAGGCCAAGCGACCAAGGTCACACTGGCGAGCAGAATCTGATAGACCGCCAGCAAGATAAACGAGCGATTGGTACGCAGATTGACCAGCAATTCACGCTGCAACACCGGATTGTTCCGGAACCCGAACCCTGGCGGAACGTTCCAGCGGTCGGGCATCGCGGCGCGGAGTGCTTGCAAGATCAAAAGAGCATTAGCCGTGGAAGAATTTAAAGTCGCGTTTTCGATTTTTCGCCCGCAGTCTCGCAAACGTAGCGTGGTACGGCAAAACCGGGCAACCGCGATTCTAACGTCGCGATCAGCTCGCGACCACGCTCCACTGAAACTTCAAAATGAGCCGCTCCCGTGACCCGGTCGAGTTGATGCAAATAGTATGGGATCACACGGCAATCGATCATCGCTCGCGATAACGCTTCGAGCACATCAGGGCAATCGTTCACACCCCGCAGCAGCACCGCTTGATTGAGCACGGGAATCCCCGCATCGACCATCCGCTGCAACCCCGCGGATGTCGCCGCATCTATTTCCGCCGCATGATTGCTATGCACGACCATCCACGCGGTCAAACGAGACGCTTTCAATCGTTCGACGAGAAATCGGTTGACTCGCGATGGGATCACGATCGGCATCCGTGAATGAATCCGCAATCGCTGTACATGCTCGATCGCCTCGATTTGACTGAGTAGGCGATCCAGTGCGTCGTCTGTCATCGTCAACGGATCGCCACCACTGAGGATGACTTCTTCGACCTCCGTTTGTTCACGCAGATAATCCAGTGACGGCCCGTATGCTTGGCTTCGCGACCCAGCTTCTTGGTAGGGAAACGCTCGTCGGAAACAATAGCGACAATGCACACCGCAGGCTCCCGTGGTGATCACGAGGGCCCGGCCAGCGTATTTGTGCAGCACGCCTGGCGCTACATTTGCCTGCAAATCGCCCACCGGATTGTCGCCAAACCCGGCGACCACCTCCCCTTCGGCCTCGCTCGGCAGCACCTGCCGCAGCAACGGATCGCTTGGGTCTGAGGGCCGCATCCGAGCCGCGAACTCACGCGGCACAAACACGGGGAATTCGAAATCCCGTTCACTCGCCTGCTCCGCCGAGTTCAATGTTCGAGGATCCGGCAATCCCAGCAAACTCCGCAGTTCCCCCGCCGAGCGGATTGCTCGCCGCATCGACTCCAACCACGCATCGTCGGCGGGCGGTAACAACTGATCCACCTTGCCATCCACATCGACGTTGAGTTTTACCGGAAAACCCGCTTTTTCCGCCCTCATTGTCGCTCCCGGCGAATCTTGTTCATAATGGGGAGCGACAGCACGGCCCTCGGTCGTTAAGCTCTCTGCCTTCCAATTCACAATCACTGATTTTTCTTTTCCGTTTGGGAGTATCGCCAGACCGTGGCAACTTACAACACTAGCGAGTTTCGCAAAGGCCTGAAGATCCAAATTGACGGCGAGCCGTATTTGATGACTGAAATGATGTTCGTCAAACCCGGCAAAGGCAACGCCCTGTACAAATGCAAGATGAAAAATCTGATCCGCGGCACCACGCTCGACCGTACCTACAAAGGCGGCGATTCATTGGAATCGGCTGACGTGGAAACCACCACCGTGCAGTTTCTCTATCGCCAAGGCGAAGATTACGTGTTCATGGACGGGACCACATTTGAGCAGCACGAAGTCACCTCCGATGTCGCTGGCGATATTTGGAAGTACATCAAAGACGGCATGGAATGCTCAATGACGCTGTACAACGGACAAGCAATCATTGTCGAACCGCCTCAACACGTGCAACTCCTCGTCGTTGAAACCAATCCAGGTACGAAGGGTGACACGGCGACCAACGTGACTAAACCTGCAAAGATGGAAACTGGTGCCGAGTTTCTCGTGCCTGGCTTCATCAAAGAAGGCAACGTGATCAAGATCAACACGATCTCGGGTGAGTACGTCGAACGCGTGAGTAACTAGTTCCTATGTCCGAAGAACATGTCCTCGTCGTCCCCGCTGAATTGATCAGTTCGATCGGTCATCTCGAAGGTTTCGAGGTCGATGTGGATCGGTTCCTGGTGCCGATCCTCGCCAGCGACCAACTTTCGTATCGACCACGTTCCGCGATGGAAACGGACCCGAGTTTCAAACAACTCATCCCCTACGTGGTCATGCAGTGGACCGATCCGAGCGATGGAATGGTCCGTGTCTTCACTTACACACGCGGCGGTGGTTCGGGTGAAACGCGATTGCATGCCAAACGCAGTATCGGCGTGGGCGGACACATCAGTCGCGAAGATGGCGATGGTGATGACGATCCTTATGTCACGGGGATGCGGCGAGAACTCGACGAAGAAGTCACGATCGAGTGCGAATATACCGACCAACGCGAAGGGTTGCTTTACGACCCGAGCAACGATGTTGGTCGCGTGCATCTCGGTGTGATTCATCGCTTCACGTTGCAACAGCCGAGTGTGGCGAGCAATGAACCGGAGTTAGCCGAAGGCGAATTTCTCACAATCGCAGAATTGCGAGAGCACTATGATCGCTTAGAAACGTGGAGCCAATTGTGTCTGGACGCTCTCTTTCCACAAACTAATTAAATGCAATCTCAACAGACCATTGATCGTCTCGTTAATCTCATGGACAACGACGCGAATGTGTTGTTGAGTGAGACTTTTGAATCAGCCGCCGCGATCGTTCGCAGCGGCGATCGCCAGCGAATCGGCCAAATCGAAGGTCAATTTGCGATCTGCGAGAAAGAAGGACGCACCGTGCGAATGGCACGCACGATCGGACGTCCGATGCGATATTTCATGGCCAAACTCAAAGCCGGACCGTGTCTGGTCGTGGCCGAACGTATCGACGAAATCGCGGCGTGGTTGGAAGAAGAGGGCTTGCGAGATCAGTTCGATCCATCTTACACGCGAATGGTGCCCGCTCACTATTTGATTGAACTGCAATTGCTCGGATGTCCCGATCCGAATCCCGCTCATCAACGATTCTTCACGCCCCAGCGGAACCGTTTACCAGCGGACGTTTCGGCGATCGGCCACGAATACATCACTCGGCTGGCACGCGTTTGCGATGCGTGGCTCGATCACATCGACGCATCCGCACCGATCGGCGTGCTGTTTTCAGGTGGAGTCGACAGCGGAGCAATTTTGTGTGTGCTGTACGATTTGTTGCTACGACGTGGGCAGGCTCCGACGCGACTCAAAGCGTTTTCACTTGCCGTCGATGGCAATGCTGCGGATTTTAGGCAGGCTGCCGAATTTGTTGAGAAATGCGGTTTCCCCGAACTGCTCGAAGTCGTCGAGGTGCCCGAGTCAAACGTCAATTGGCGACGGGCAATCGAATTAGTTGAAGATTACAAGCCGCTGGACATTCAATCAGCCACGTTTGCCGTGGCACTCTGCGAAGCGATTCGGGAACGTTATCCATCGTGGCGTTATTTGGTCGATGGCGATGGTGGTGATGAAAACCTCAAGGATTATCCGATCGAGGAGAACCCTGAACTGACGATCCGCAGCGTGCTCAACAACTTGATGTTGTACCAAGAAGGCTGGGGTGTCGATTCGATCAAACATTCGCTGACTTACAGTGGCGGACAAAGTCGTGGGCATGCGCGGACATCTGCGGTCGGGCGAGCGTTTGGATTCTCAGGTTTCAGTCCGTTCGCAGTTCCCTCGGTCATCGAAGTGGCTGAGGCGATCCCGTTCATCGAGCTAACAGACTGGGA
The DNA here is from genome assembly GCA_041740155.1 of Rhodopirellula sp. GTDB lineage: Bacteria > Planctomycetota > Planctomycetia > Pirellulales > Pirellulaceae > Rhodopirellula. The sequence goes on along the minus strand of JBGSMN010000399.1, from coordinate 19,524 downwards.
TCATGAGGCGTTGTACAGGCTCAAAGGTGCCGTTGTTGCGGCGGGTGTTCGATCAGTGACTGGGATTGAGATGCCAGTTCATGAAAAACGTCGTTTTCAACACGGTGCGGTTGCCCCTGACACCTTCAGTCGTTTGTTCCCGACATCGCCAAACGAGTATCGCAAAGCGTTCCGTGAGCTATGCGGTTAGGCTGAGTCAGGGTTGCCAACAAAATCATCCGACGCTGAAGCTCGATTGCGGACTGAACCGCCACGTGCTTACGGGGTCAGCGTCGAAGACGAACCAATCGGTGCGAACCGTACGCGGCGAACATTGACGCTACTGCTGACGGCGCGGCGGTGTTCGTTTCAGTGTGTTTACTGCGATCTTTGGCAACACAACTATCTCGAGCGAACGGCGGTGGGGTCGATCCCGACACAAATCGAAGCCGCCATCGCGGCTCATCCGAGGCGGGGTAACGACTCGGCGATCAAACTCTACAACGGTGGCAATTTCACCGATCCAACCAGCATCCCGGCGACCGATTGGCCGGCAATTGCGACGTTGTGCCAGCCGTTTGCACGAGTGATCGTCGAGAATCATGCCACGATGTGCGGCGATCGACTGAAACAGTTTCGAGATTTGTTGTCATCGCAACTGGAAGTCGCGATTGGATTAGAAACCTCGAATCCAGACGTGTTGGCACGCCAACAGAAACGCATGACTCTCGGCGACTTCGCGCGTGCCGCCGATTTCTTGCATCGTCATGCAATCGCGATGAGATGTTTTGTATTGCTGCAATTGCCGTACGCCGATCCGCGGCGATGTGTTGCCGCCGCGGTCGCCGCGGTATTGCACGCTGTCGAAGCGGGGGCTGTGTTCGTGGCGATCATTCCCACACGCAGCCATATCGAGCCGATGCAAAAACTCATCGTCAGTGGAGAGTTTGTGCCGCCGAAATTAAAACAGTTGGAAACGGCATTGAGCGAATCGCTGGCCAAGCTACGCATTGGATCAACGACCTCGGTCGTGACGGCGGATACTTGGGATCTCGAATCGGTCGCGCATTGCCAGAAATGCCAAGAGGATCGAATCGCCAACATTATTCAAATGAACAGATCGCAGCAATCGCAGCCGATCATCACCTGTGATTTCTGTAGCCATGAATCGGAATGAACATGAACGAACAATCTTCACGATGCTATGACGTGATTGTCGTTGGCGGTGGTCCAGGCGGAGCGCTTACCGCGATGATGTTGGCCAGCCGAGGCCGACGAGTGACCGTGATCGATCGCGATGTCTTTCCTCGCTTCGCTGTGGGTGAATCGTCCACGCCGATCGCCAGTCGCACGTTGCAGCAAATTGCGACAGACTATTCAATCAGCGAACTCCTACCTCTGACAAACTGGGGACGATGGTGTCAAAGCCAGGCGGAACGCAGCGACGTACATGATATCGGCCTGCTCACTGGCGGTTTGAAGCGTGGGTTTACTTATTACGATCATCGCCCCGCATCAGGTGTTGCATCTTCCACTGAGAACGTAGGTTGGCCTAACCGATCGAATGAGCGATTGCTCGTCGCAGCCAGCCCGAGCGACGAGGTTGGTGACACACATTGGGTTCGCGCAGACGTCGACAACTTTTTGATCGAAATCTGTCGGCATCGCGGAGTCGATGTACGGATGGGGTGGCGTCTGGATCGTATTGAACGAACGATCGACGATACGTGGCATGTTCATTTGCTCGACGAGGATAATGCGCGTGACATGTTATCGTGCGAGACACTCGTCGACGCATCCGGTCGCAGCGGTGCGGTCGTTCGCTGTTTGGCCTACCGCGATGCCACTGCGTCCCTTCGCACGTCCACCGCCGCTTGCTTCACGCACGTGATCAGCACCGAGGAACCGGCCTCTGCTGATCATGAGCTTCTACCGTACCGACCGCACGATGCTGCGGTGCATCATCTGCTGCATGATGGTTGGTTATGGCAACTGCCGATGAGTGACGGGCGAACGAGTGTTGGTCGGGTGTGGCATCGCCCGTTCAACCTACCGAAAACCGAGCGTTCACATGCGAAAATCACCGACCTCGTGGAAAACCTAGATGTACAGCGTTATGCCACGCTACAAAATTGGTTGGCACCAGCGAGATTGGCTGCGGTTCCCCGGCGTTGGTTGCACGCCGATCGGGTGCAGCATCGCTGGTACGATTCAGGGCCGATGACGGTCTCGATGTTACCGCTGCCGACAACGCTCGCGACAATTGATCCACTGCACAGCACTGGATTGGCCCACGCGATCACAGGCGCTCAACGCGTCAGTGAACTGATCTTGCGAGCGGACGTGGACGCAGTCACTCGCTATGCACATCAAGTTCAGTGTGAGATTGAGTTGTTGGATCGAGTGATCTCGCTCGCGTATCGAGTCTGGTCACGCACCGAGTTGTTTTTTGATGCGTGCATGTTGTATTTCGCGATTGCGATCAGCGATGAAGAAGAACGCATGGAAGGTGGATTCGATTTAGAACGATCAACTTGGCGGGCAACCGATCCGAGAACCCGTCATGCGATCGGCGAGGCCGAGGCAATCATTTTGCGTGCGTTTGTCAATAAACAGCCGATCGAGCGACGCAAGTTCATCGCGGCGCTCGGTCGATTGTGCCGCGTACCGCTGGCATGCCGCGAGGACAATTTGTACGCGTATACATTCGCCTAAAATGCGGTGGTAGCGGAAGTCGTCAAGACTTTCGGCGTTGAGAAATTCATTGCCAAAACGAAACTCTTGACGAGTGCCGCTACGCCAACCTGTTTCCCTTTGATGCTCACATCTTAGAAAGATCGCGAACAAAACCCTGTTTTTCGTTTCGGTAATGTGGTGTGGGATCAACGATGGTATCCAACAGTGATTTCAATTCGGCCACGAGTTTTTGGTCTGCGCGTCCGTTTTTCGCGATCCCCTCCATCAACTCGGGGCCGCGAAATTGCACGTAGATCAAAACCGCTCGGTGCCGCCGATCGTCCGAAGCTGGTAGCGTCTCACTTGCTAGTTGCATTGCATAGCGAATGTGATCGAGAGCGGCAGGTGAGTTTTCGAGGACATGCTCGATCATCGCGCAAATGCTGTGCCAATGTACTCGTGCGCGATTGGAGTTCGTAATGATCGTGCGTTTCAATCCATGCTCGGTCGATTCAGGCACCGGCACTGTATCGATTGCCTTCATCATTGCGATTGCTTTCTGCTGGCAAGCGGTCCGCCGCTGGCCCTTCGGTGTGACCAACAGATCGAGCAAATACGCATTGAGCCGGAACGCCTCCAGTGTATGGGTTGGATAATCAAATTTGCGTCGCGCATTGATCGCTTCGCCGAGATAACGATCGGCATCGTCGATCAACGCGTGCTTTCTCGCCAGTTCAAGCTGCGACAACAATCGCACCATCATGAAATTCACTTCGGCGGCGGTGGTGAAGCGATCATCGCTATCGAAATGCCAGCGTGTCGGCAACCCAAGCGCGGCCACTGCATCTGCCGCAGCGAGATCCAATAACTCGCCTTGTCGTTCGGGTTTCTCAAGAGCTGCGATCCGTGATAACAACGCGGCCCGACAGCGATAGGCACTGCCTCGCAAATCCGCTGGCGCTGTTGGGTCGTCGATCACGGTCGTGTATGCTTCACGAGCGAGAGCATACCGTCGCAAAATTTCGGCATCTTCGCGAGCCAGAAACCCATTTTGATCTTCATTGCGCCCGATTAAAAACGTACCTTCGAGCGACGTTTCCTGAGTGCCATTCGCCTTCGCTGCTCGGGCATATTCACTCAAGCGACCAATCAGCTTGGCCACCGGTTGATCGTCCAATTCTTCGTAACGTGTTTGAATAAAAGCCTCGCCCGCGATCAGGTACAGTTGTTGTCGGCGTTGTTGATCGGTCGTGATGCCAGCAGCGACGGCAGCGGCGAATTCCATTTGATCAAGCCGCTCGATGAACGCTGCGTGCCCACTCGGTTCTTTCGCTCTCGTGGTCTCATCCACGAACCGCTCGCACAAGACTGCAAGTTCTGGATGCTGGAGCGATTTCGGTATGAACGGTAGCGAGTCATCAGGCCGCTGCGCTAATTTGGCGACTGAGTTGAGAGTGTCGATCGTTCGCGCATGCAATGTTTCGTCGAAATGCTCGCTCGGAAACTGCGATGCCATGCCGAGGACAAGTTTGCCAGTCAAACTTTCACGATCGTTTGCGTCGGTTGTATTGGCGAGACGAAGCGAGACGCTCGTCCACAATGCGAAACCGATTTGAGGAGTCAACGCTTTTTTACCCATCGCTAGGTCCATCGCATCCCAGACTTTCATCGCGGATTGCCAGTCGTTTTGGGCGACGGCCAGCAGGAACCGCTCTGGTTCAGCTTGGTTCATGATCTCAGGCGAATCGGCCGCCAGTTTCTCGATCAGCGTCATGACGCCTGCAGAGCGACGGACGGAATCGGCGTAGCGAACCCGTGAGATGTCATTGTCCATCACTGTTGAGAGATCGATATTCCACTGCAAACAGTTTGTCGCTGCTGAATGTCGCCACGTTTCGGGAACTGTCTTGGTGAGCAGAGGATCGTTCTGCACCTCGATCCACTGTTTCAATGCATCGCTGACGAGTTTGGCGTCCCATAACGCCAATCCGGCAACCACGCGAGCATTCAATTTTAATGCGTCATTGAGGCGTTGCCAGCCATTTGTCCGCTTGGCATCACTGGATTGTTCGTCAAGATCACGTACCCACGCGAGCGATATTTTTTGTATCGTCGCGTCGTCGTTCGGTGCGGCTTGATCAGCTTGTTTTCGCAGAGTGATGAGCGCGTTCGCTTGCGTCTCGGCGATCAAGGTCAAACGAACCGCTTGGCTATTGAGTTTCGCAGCCCGCCGCAAATCCGACTGGTAAATCTCTGACATGGCATCTGAGCCGATCGTCGATGTCGTTAGAGCGAACGCGGCATCAGCGGTTTGTTCAGCGGTTGCAAATGGCGTCGGTGTCTCCAAAGCGGTGCGAACAACGGTCATGCGATCAGGCAATTGTTTCAATAGCAACGCATCGAGCGACCCAGATGATTCGTTGACTGACCATAACATGGCGAGTACCGGCACGAGTGCGAGACGATTGACAAGCTGTGTCCGCTCGGGATTTGTGGCGATGATGCGTGAGTCGCCAGTCGTGAATTCACGTAGTTCGTCAGCAAGCGAAACGAGTGCGGGAACAAAACCGGCTGGCGCGAGATTTTCTCCAGCGGTTGAGGCAACCGGCACGAGCCACTTGCCGACAGGATTCAACTGGGGAGTGTTTTTTTCTAGGCGATCAACGAGCTTTTCCAATTCCACCACTGCGAGTTTCCCTGATGCTTGATCGCTCCAAGCGTGAAAGTTCGATTTCACAACCGCTAAATGCTCGGCCAAGGTTTTGGGCGCTGGCTTCGGTTTGGGTTTTGGTTCAGGCGTCGGCTCCGGTTGGATTACCGGTGGCGTGATTTTGGCATCGTCAGGTTCCGGCGGCGTCAATTCGACCGGCATCTTCTCCGGAAGCTCTAATGGAGGTGGTACGAGAATCGGGGATTGTTCCAGATTCTTCTCCGGTTCAGTGACTGGTTTATCTTCGTCGACTTGTTGCACTTCAAGATCGTGTCGGATTTCGGCTGGTTCGACCGATGCGAGTTTTGCTTGATTGTTCAGGATGTAGTAAACCCCGCCGCCGATCAATATCAACAATGCCACTGCTGCCGCAGCCAGAATGCCTCGATGATGTTTCGTTACCGCAGTTTCTGGAGGCGCATAGATGGCTGTAGTGAGCGCTTCAACAAACTCGGTGCAAGATCCGTAGCGTAAATCAGGATCAAGTTGCGTTGCCCGCTCCATCACAGCTTTCTCGGCGGGAGGCACATCGTCTAGTCTGAGTTCGCCGTTGGCCTTGGCTCTTAAAAACGAGGAACGCCGCGAGGTTTCAAACGGTAGTTTGCCAGTTCGTAGTTCGTAGTACGTGATCGCCAGAGAATATTGGTCGATCGTTTTCGTGTACGTTTGATCGAACAACATCTCAGGAGCACCGTAGGCGGGCGTGCCAATGGCAAGTTGTGTGCGACGTGATTCGTGAACACGTCGCGCCAAACCGAAGTCACAGACTTGCGAGTTGCCTCCGACAATTAAGATGTTTTGCGGTTTGATATCACAGTGATAAATGTTGTGTTTGAGATTTAGCTCGTCGATTGCTGACGCGGCACCGGCGATGTATTTCAGCAGCTCGGGAACAGGGATCGCATCAGGCAGATGCAACGGGTCGTTTTCAGCAGGCGCGTTGCCTGGTGCTCGCATCTCGACCAAACGATCTTGCAGCGTCTTTTCACCCAAACCCATCGCGACGATCATTTGACACGCGTCGCCCATCGATGTGTCTGGATCGTCATCGTTACGACGATCACCCGCCGTCCGTTTGGTAGTCGATTCGGATGATGCGCCAGTGGCGGAATCCGAGAACTTGGAATGATCAAGTTGCAAATCACTGGTTTGCTTCAGTTGACTGTCGTCTTTGTCGGCAGAATCCTCAGCGCCGATTGACATCGTGTGAGTTTCTCGCACGTCGTGGTAGCTATCGCTACTACCCATCAAGCATTCTGTGTCGATCAACGACGATTCGCGGCCCAAAATTTCGTCCGTGGCCGCATTGCTGAGCAGTTCGCCTTGCGAATCAAAGAACCACACACCGATCAGCGGGCAGAGATTCGTGTGTTTGACTTCGCGGACGATCCGCAGCGCCCCGAGTTCACGCTTACTGCCGATCATGTTCATGTCGCGAATAACTTTGATCGCAACGTAGACGCCTCCCGAAGCCCGGGCGACCCAGACCTCTCCCGCCATCCCAGACCCGAGACGTCGCACGAGCGTGTAGCCCGGTACGATTTCGAGTCCGCGTTGGATGGCGACGGGCATGGAGATAAAGTACGAAAAAAGGACAAACAAGATTGGCAACCACGCTCATCGTGGGCAATCAAAAAGCACCCCCAGTTTAGCGTGATCGAGCGGATTGATCATCGCGTATTGTGGTGAATTTGTTTGAATTTCTGAGCGGCAAGAATCATCTCCTCTCGCCCGTACGTGGCCTGAACTCAAATCATGAGATGCGGACGATCGATTTCGGTCGATTCGGGACTGCATTGGAGTGAGCCTTTTACTCGGGATGCTAGACCTACTACAACGGACCGGTGATGCTTTCGCTCCCAGTCACGCGGCTGGTAAAAAAATTCCAGCACCAAAAACTTCGCAATGGCGGATGATTTTTTGTTGACGTGACCGGAAGGGGCAATAAATTGACGCTGCTTGGGCACCCTCACCTGGAGCTATCCGGCAGCAAAGCAGAACAGGAAACACGACCTGACTGGCACTGGCACCATCCACGATCTGTAGCGGGGGAATAGTAGGTAACTAATAAACTCCCGAGTGATGAAGGCGTGGCGAATTCTCTTTGCCTGGGAATCCAATCTCAGGCAAGCTCAGATAGCCTGTTGAACACCTCAGACTGATGTCGAAACCACTTCAAAAACCAACCTTTTAAGTTTGAAGTTCTGTTACGTTGCGCAAAATAGAACTTAACCATGAAAACCGGCTGGCTATTGAGTGTTCTATTGTTTTTTGAAGCAACCGCGATCGAGGGCACGAACATCAAAAAATCGTATTCTTGGAATCCGTTTGGTGGACGGGTTGTCGGAGCATGAAGAAGGCATGTGTGATCTTTTTCGCAGACCTCGCGTGACCGAGAAAGATCCCGCAGTAAGCGACGAGTATCGGATTATCTTCTACAACTTGGAGCAAAAAGAGCGAGCATTGAATCCGCCGTTTCAACCGCTTGAGACTGAAATTGCAGGTGAGCTACGGGCTAAATTATTAGAAGTGCATATGGATCAAGATGGGTACGTGTATCTTATCAACCCTGGTCTCAGTGCCAACGTTGACGATGACGTGATCGACTTGATTTTGTCCCTAAAACGCGTTCGATCCTTGAATTTGCAAAGCAAATCAAAGACTAACGCAGCGTTCAGTCGTCTGTCCAAACTTACCTGCATTGAAGATCTCAATGATGTGTGAACCGCGGGCCGTCAAGCATCTGCTGTTGCAGAACTCCAACCTCGACGACGCTCAAATCGCCTATCTCCCGTCGACTTATCCAAACGTGCAATTGACGGTGCAACAACGACCCAGCGTGACCGCGACCGATGCGCAAAGGTGACTATCCAAGGGCGTACTTCGACAACCCGCATGTCCATCATACCAAGAGCATGGACGCGATCTACGCAGACCTCGATGCGTTCACGATGGAGTATTTCAGCCACGAACCCGAATTCGTCGAACGCATCGACTTCGTCGAACGCATCGACCTCGTCGTTGTGCTACCGACTCTGGGCTACGACACAAACTGTAAGTGGACGAATTAGTAGCTTATTAAAAATCCGTCCGAGATTTCGGTAATCAAATCACACCGGCGTGATTCGATTGCGCAAGTACTTCAACTGGAATCCGCCGGGGACTAAATTGTGGTGAATTTCCCAGATTTCCAGTCTCGTGGAAGAGGCTTTCAGCATGTCATCTGCTGGATCCCGCAGCATCCCACCGATCCACTTTGCAGATACAGCCGGGTGGTAGAAACGTCACCAAAGCGGCACAATCTAGCCCATCACAGACTCTTCCCAACAGGAAATCGATACCGATGGCGTTCTGGCGATCCAAACAAAAACCTGACGAAACCACTCCTGAGAGTTCTACCGAGAACGCAGCATCCTCATCCCCGGCGGATTTGAGCGCGGCGCTATCGTCCGTTGAGCAGCCTGCAACATCAGGTGGCCTGTTTTCAAAAATCACCAGTGGTCTGCAAAAAACCCGGCGGGTGCTCGGCACCGACATCCGCGATCTGTTCAAAAGCCAGGGGCGGTTGGTCGATGATGAATTCCTCGGCGAACTTTTCGCTCGTCTGATCCGCACCGACATGGGAACCGGCCCGGCCAATAAAATCAAAGACGAAGTGGCTCGCAAGTATCGTGGCCGCGTTGTGCATTTGGAAGAAGTCATCGACACGATCACGGGCGAAGTACGCGAGCAATTGCGACAGGACCATGGCGGACTGGCGAAGGCAGAATCGGGACTCACCGTGATCTTGGTCGTCGGTGTCAACGGCAGCGGCAAAACGACCTCGATTGGCAAACTATCTCATCATTTGCGTGCTCGCGGCAACAGCATCGTGCTCGGTGCTGGTGATACGTTCCGCGCCGCCGCCGTCGAGCAACTGACGATCTGGGCCGGTCGCATCGGTTGCGAAATCGTGACGGGCAAGAGTGGCGCGGATCCCGCCAGCGTGGCTTATCAAACGGTCGACAAGGCGCTTGCCATCGGTGCGGATTACGCGATCATCGACACGGCAGGCCGATTGCAAACGCAAAACAACTTGATGCACGAGCTACAAAAAATTCGCAAAGTGATCGAGAAACGATTGCCTGGCTCACCCCACGAAGTGTTGCTGGTGCTCGACGCGACCGCTGGCCAAAATGCGATCAGCCAAGCGAGCGGTTTCAGTGCTGCGGCTGGTTGCACCGGTATCGTCTTAGCCAAACTCGATGGATCGGCCAAAGGTGGCGTGGTGTTGCCGATTCGTGAGCAGTTCCAATTGCCAGTCAAGTTTGTGGGCTTGGGTGAAGGACTCGAAGACATGTCGGCGTTCGATCCAGATTCATTCGCCGAAGCTTTGTTCAAAAGCTGATTAGGCGATTTTTAAGTCGCGTTGATTTCCACAGCCAGCTTTTCGCGAAAAATTTTACTGTTATGTCGAATGTCTACCGGCAGTGGAGTCGCGCGAATCACAAACTCATCGATCCGCTGTGTCAACGGGTTCCGTGCGGCTAGGTTACGTAGGTTGGCAACGAGTTGATCACGTCGAATGGAATCGCGAGCGATGGACAAGTCCGTTGGTTGCACCACAATTACCGGTGACTGTTGCCCAGTTGGACCGCGTCCCACGAGTGCACATTTTTCAACATCGTCATGGACGTTGAAAATTGCCTCGCAAGGTACCGTGAAAAACGTTCGCGTGCCTGAGATGACACGATGGGCCTTGCGACCACAAAACCAAAAACGATCTTGGGAATCCAGGTAGCCGACATCGCCCATCCGGTGCCAGACCGTCTCGTCCTCGTAAACTTTGTGCAACGCATTCTGATCGGTGCGGGTCACGTAGCGCTGCGTCACCATCGGGCCAGAGACCAGCAGCTCGCCAATTTTGCCTTGAGGCACTTCATTGATCTCCGAGAGATAGCGAATCTCGTCGTCGCGAATCTCGATGACTTTCCACTGCACCCCGTCGAATCGCGTGCCGACGCAGACACCTTTGCCCTTGTTCGCCGCAGGTCCGGTTTCGCTGATCACTTGCCGTGATTCGATCGATGCGATCGGCAACGCTTCGGTCGCCCCGTAAGGCGTTTCGATATCGGCATCTTCGTGGACAAATCGACGAAGACTCGCCAATGTCGCGGCGGGTACCGGTGCGCCTGCCGACAACACGCGGCGAAGCGTAGGAAACGGTCGACCGACCGCGTTGGCTTCGCACCACTTCGTCACCGTTCGCCACAATGCCGGTGAGCCAAACGCCTGATCCACTTCCCACTGCCGAGCCGCTGCGATCAGCTTCGTCGGATCGACGTCAGCAGGTCGCGTCGGGTCCATATCTGGGATGATCGTGGTCACACCCATCACGGCATCAAATAAACCGAACAACGGAAAGCAGGCCAAATCTCGCGAACCACTCTGGATGTTGTATCGCGACGCGATGCGATCAATCTGGGCGTGAAACGTGCCGTGAGTGTAACACACACCTTTGGGCGGTCCGGTACTGCCGGTCGTGAAAATCACAGCGGCTTCATATTCACTCGTGATCACCGGCAGCGTGGTCGATGGGTCGTCACCCATCTCGATAATCTGTTGCAACGTCTTGCCACCCCAAAACCAGCGTCGACCGACGGTGACGTTCCAACGGGCCGATGGAAAACGATGACGCAATAGCGTGCGGATCGCTTGCGCTTTCGGGATACCAACGAATCCATCGGGATTGATTTCTTGCAAACAATTGACAAGATGCTTTCGGTCCATACCGGGATCGATCAAGACCACCGTGACCCCCGCTTTCATCAACGCAAACACCAGCTCGATGAACTGCGCACCAAACGGCACGAGGCTAATCAACCGCATGCCAGGACGAACGCCCCATGCGGCTAGACCGCGCGCGATTGTTGTGCTGCGTTGGTCCAGAGTTTTGAACGTGGTCAAGGCGTAATCGCGATCCTCGCCAAATTGCTTTGGCGGTCCCGATGGCTCTGCGATGGCGATCGCGCTGGGAAGCAAGCGTGCGATCTGTGTTAAACGATCTGCGACATTGCCACTCCGATTCGTTTCGGCTATGTCCGCGCAGGACGCCGTCGATTCGCAATCATGATGAGGCTCGTGTTCGTCGGCTGAGTCGTTCATGTCGCATTCGTCTTTAAGACGCTAATGATTTGTTCGGCCAAGTTGATCGGCACGACGCTTTGCGCGGATTTCCAACCGGGGATCGCGTTGACTTCCATCAATCGGTAGTCATCACCATCAGTCGTTTCAATCAAGTCCACTGCTGCGATCGTCAAATTGAATTCATCGCACACACGCCTGGCCAACTCACGCCATGAATCCGTTAACTCGATCACTTCCGAACGCCCACCAGCGCGGACATTGGTGCGAAAATCATTCTGGCATGTTCGCCGGATCGCATGAATGTGATCGCCGACAACGAGCAAGCGAATATCCCGACCGCCGGGCGCAACGAACTGTTGCAGGTAGAAAATACTACCGAGTTGCTGCAAGGTTGAGAACGTGGTCCACGCCAATTCGGTATCACGCACGCGCATCACACCTCGGCCTTCACCACCGAAGATGGGTTTAACGACCACATCGCCACCTAGTCGCTCGAACGCCCGCATCGCTTCGCCGCGTGATTGAGTCACGACCGTGGCAGGCGTGAGGATGCCCATGCGGGCAATACGTGTGAGCGTCGCGTATTTGTCGATCGCGAGCTCAAGTGCGGCGGGAGGGTTGATGAAACTACTCGCCCGCCCCAATTGATCCCGGCGATAATATTCATCATGCAAAACAGCCAGCCGGAACACGACTTGTTCCATCGTGCCCGGTGGCATCGTGCGCGTGAACACGGCGTCGAACTGATCGAGCCGCAGCGTGCTCGGTGGCTCAGCGTGTTGCGACTCGTTTGGGAGAACTGTCTCCGAGCAATCACCGTCAACTTTGGCAGTCAACGTTTCATAATCAGCAAAACATAACTCAACATGTTGCCGCACCGCAGCCGCATGCAGTTGAGAAAGATGCCAGCCCAACGGTTCAGTGGCAGACCGATGAACCGAACGCCCGCCGAGAATCAGGATGCGAGGCAAACTCACGCGACGCACTGCCTATTCACGCATCCATTCCAAATGAGGTTCGCAAAATATCGAGTGCTAGTTTGCCCCTTCGCCACGTCCGTCCACTCGTCAATGAATGAATCGTGACGACCGCTGGACTGAACAGCATCGGATCAACTTTGTAGAAATCGTAATCGTACTGTTTGAAGATCTTTGCGAAGGGTTGTCCATAATCCGATGACGAACTGCTGGGGATTTTTGCAGCCACCGCATCGATTGACTCATCGTTTGCATCGATCCACAGAGAGACTTTCGCACCGTACAACATCGCATCATTGGTGCGTCCGATCCCGCCAACCGTGTCACCGGGTTTGGCGCAGGGCGGCAACGGAGCGACGCCGGTCGCGGACGCCACGCGAGTGACATCGAAGTCAAGTGCGTGCAGTTTGTGCAGCGCCGTTTCAATGCTCCGAGCAACGACTTGCACACAACCTGCGATCGAAGTCACCGGTGCGATGCCTAAACAAACTCTCTCGGCAGGAACACCGCAATCCGCGGCGATGACGGCGATCGTTTCCGCATCGGGCAGGCGATCGGATTCCAACACGCCGACGGCAACCGAGTCGGCGTCGGCAGGGGTGAGCAAGTCCAGGTGTTGAAGCATTTCTTCGCGACCACGCAGCATTCGCATCGGGCCGCTGGCCATTGCAAAGAACTTGCCCACCGAAACCGGCCAACCCGCGTACTGGCCTCCCAAGCAGGCGGCGATGGGCCGATCCGTGCGGACCATCACAGCGGTGTCGGTGATCATGTCCGCTTCGGCAGGGGCAAGCGAAACGTCAGCGTGACCGCCGAGGCAAAGCTGAGCGAGCAGTAAGCCCGATTGCAGCGATCCGGTTTCATTCACGCCGCAATCGAGAATGGAGGCGCCGCCAATCTCAGCAACGCCAACTCGGAGATCGCTCAATTGCGATTGTGATTGGCGAAATAAATCATGAGCACGCTGGTGCAGACGAGCGGCCGAGAATGTGCTGGAAGAATTCATCGGCGTATGTTGCGCGTTGGCTCGCCGATTGTCCAGCTAGGGTTGCTTCAAAACGAAAATCAATGCAACTAATAGCACGAGGAAGACGCACGCCAACACGGCACTGACGGCTACCCGTTTACGGGAGACTTTTTTTTTGTTGGTACCGAGCACTTTGCCGCCGGTCCGCAGATCGCTGCTGGATTGCGTTGACGAGGCTGCGTCATCAGCGACAACACCCGATTCCCCGAAATCGGCGATCGGTCGGGACGGTGTTGATTGAGGCGGTGATGTGGAAGGGGCGGTCGAACTGTTGTTGTTAAAAATCGGCAGCACCTGTTTAGCACTTCGCCAATCCGGCCATCCGTCACGCCACAGCATCGCGGTGTCGGCAACCCGTCCTTCACTGATCCATTGGCCCAAAGTCGGCCCATCGGCAGGCCCATACTGCCCGCCGCCAGGAGGCCGTACATACCACGTCGCAGTGCTACCGCCGAGAATTTCTTCGAGCGTCTGCGGGGCTGGCGTGTGAGTTTGAGAGCGTGCGAGCGGTTGCTGGGCGGATCGCTGGCTCGAGATTGTCTGCGGATGGGACTGCGAAGTGGGTGCGGATCGCGTCGCGGTTCCGCCCGCTGAACTGGTCAACGGCGAGTTGGCAGCCCGCGAAATAGCGATCGCCTCCCCATTAGAGGTAATGACCGAGTCCGACGAACCGTTGGAATCACCAGACTCGATGGGGGTGGAAGTCTCTGTGTCGTGTGTGGGAATGCGGAAACGAACCGAGCAGGCCGGGCAAATGCCTCGCCGTCCGGCTAGTTCGGATTTGATGTTCAATCGCTTGCCACAGGCATGACAAGCAAAACGAACTCCCATGTTTCCCTGCTTTTTATGGTGTGAAAGGGTTCGACTGCGACCAACATCAATCGCTGCGTCGCTGGTTCTTCGGATATTTAACCGCCAGTATAGTTGCTCTTTTGTCGTCCGTGGGGTTGGACTCCAAGTGGGATATGCTTCCAGCCTGTCAGTCCCACACACGACAAACTAAAAGCCTAACCCACCTTCACCAACGACTTGGGCTGGAGTGTCAAAACTTCGGCAATTTGGCGATTCTCGATTGCGCGATTTTTACACCACCGCTCCCAGCGAAGCAGGTCGAGGCCATTTCGGTTTTCGAGCCAGCAGCCCACCCGTTCGCCTAACACAGCCCGCTAGCGGACAATTGATTTAGTAGTTTAACAGTTAGCCGCAGGCGTACTTTCCGAGGTAATAGTACGCCTACGGCTGACTGTAAAACAAAAGAGAAGTGGGATTCATCTAAGTCAACAGTTCGATAGCCGCAGTTCCCACATAACCGAGGCTATCGCCCATTCGGCTAATTCAATTAAATTAAGCGGGAAGATATCCTCAGAGGTACCTAGCCAACGAAGGAACCACACAGCGTCATCCTCTCGAATTGCCACGGCACGGGTCTTCAAACTTTGCCAATGACATCCAACCGAGCTTCTCAAAAACGCAAAATGATGAAACTACTGGTGGCTTTGGGCTGCAGAACAATAAATGCACCCGAGTTGCCGATCGGGCGTTTCCTGAAGTTAAAGTCTCTTGGCGGCAACCGGGTGATTTTTGACGTTGCCCGACTGATATCGGAAGCTCGATCCAGGCTGCTGATATGCGACGCCTGACCAACAGAAGAAGCATGAATTGCACAAGAGACCGAACCATGCAAATGTGAAGACTGTCATTGAGGTCGCGTAAAATTCACTGTTTTTTGCCGTCCTCAAGATTCACTTGCAGCGTGACGTTTCCATCCTTCATGGCTTGAGCGGTCATGGTGTACTCTACCTCGTCGCCAGCAGACAAGCTTTCGATCAGCTGGAAGGTAACTTCATTGTCGTTTTGCTCAAACTCCGTCGGACCATCAGCACTGACGAATTTCAGTTCGGCAGGAATTTTCGCTATGATCTTCACGTCTTCATCATTAGCGTCTCCTTCGTTTTTCACACGAATACTATAAGTCACATTTTGGTTCGTCGGAACCGGATCAGCGTTGTCGAGGGCATAAACCTGCAACGCGGGCAAGCGAATGACTTGAACGCTTGCCATCGTTTGCGAAGTCTTTCGCGATTGGGCGTCTGCATTGTCATGTGCTTCGTCACTAGTGCAGGTATAAAGAACCTCGACTCGCGTCGGGATTTCATCGGCTTCGCGAGCGGAAAGCGTGTATGTGAACTTAGCCGCTTAACCAGGTTCTAGCCGATCGATCGTCATCGACCGTTGAGGTTCTCCTGAAGCAAATTACTCATTCCGAGCTTGCTGAGTTGCTCGCTGACTATTTGCGTCTGCGCTTAAACGATCTTCATTGTTGTTTTGCGCAACAACTGAGTCGGCACCTAAAAACAAACACTTTGCAAGTCCTACCATGCATCGCATCTGTTATTTCGTAATCAACTGTCGTTTCATTTTGAATCTTCCTGTTTACGCTAAAGAGTGACAGGATGCGATTGAAAAGCAATCACATGGTTCGTCTGATGTCAGCGATCAGACAAAGTCCACGCTTGCGCGAAGTTGCAAAGATTATGCCAGCTTCCGTAGTCCGTTTTCCTGCACGTCGATAATCAATTGATTTAACATTTCAGGTTGCCCTGCGGCTGGAAAACAGAGCTTCTCGATTGCTTGACAAAATCTGGGGTCGCGGCGATGTCACGCTGCCTTGGCTGAACAACGATCTCAACGAGCGTTTTTGCGCATCACTAACCATGCGTCTGACAGCGCAACAGCCGAAGATCAGTTACCGCACAACAGAACCGCTGTGGGCGCGAGAATTAGTTTGGGGTGCTTTTTTATTTCTGGTGTGCGGGCCTCTCGCCCGCTCCAGCGAAGATCTGCGGACGGGACGCCGGCGCACCGACAAGTTAAACTCACAGATCCTGCGGATGGAGCAAAAGCTGTATGATATCGCGGGATAAGTCTTTTGCTCTACGCCCTCAGTGAATCGCGATTCGCGATCCCTGTTAGCGATCGATCAGAATCCAGCGATGTGGCATTTTTCCCGATGCCATGCTGCGTCTCGCTGATCATGCTAATAAAGAACACCCACCGAAAACCTGCCGAACACAAACCACTCTCACCTGAAAGTAACGCCTTGATGACTTCGCTGAATCACGATAACGATCGACGCCGTTTTTTGCAAAAATCCGTCTTTGGAACCGCTGCGGCAGGCTTGGCGATTGCTTCCAGTTCGCATGTTACTGCACAATCGGTCGCTGGCGCTGCTGAGCCTGAGATCACGAACGAAGTCGATGTTCTCGTGGTCGGTGGCGGCACGGCGGGGCATGTCGCAGCGATCCAGGCAGGTCGCGCGGGCGCCAAAACGCTGATCGTCGAACGTAACAGCCAGCTTGGCGGCACAACAACAACCGGCGGCGTCGCCTTTCCCGGCCTATTCGACGCTTGGGGCAAACAGGTGATTGCCGGCATCGGCTGGGAATTGGTCAAAGAGAGCGTGGAGTTGGATGGTGGTGAGCTGCCGAATTTCGCAAAAGTGCCACAACGTCATTGGCAGAATCAGGTTTACACCAACCAGTTTCTGTACGCGATTCTTGCCGAAGAGAAATGTGCCCAGGCCGGAGTGGAAATCGCGTTTTACGAATTCCCGCAGTCAGTCACCAAGGCTGATGAAGGCTGGGTCGTGGATTGCGTTGGCTTTGGAACGAAGCGACGGGTTCGCTGCAAACAGATCATCGATTGTACGGGCGGTGCCGAAGTAGTGGGCATGTTGGGGATGCCCCGCTTACGCGAACAAGAGCGGCAACCAGGTTCGTTTCTATTCATGCTGGGTGAAGAACACCAACCTGGACGAAATCAGATACATCGACTGTACGTTCATGGGGCCGATTCAACGAACTCGCGCACCGCAACCCAGGCAAACTTGACCGGTCGAAAATCGATCCTCGCCAAAGTGCGCAGCGAGCAGAAGCGGCTGATGCACTTGCAGCCGGAAACCGGTTTTCGCGAGTCGTATCGCATCGAAGGCGAAACAATGATCACGGTGAACGACTACACATCGGGTCGCCTCTTTGAGGATGCAATCAGCTATGCCTTCTATCCGGTGGATCTTCATACCAAGACTGGCGTGCAACCGAAACCACTGACGCCTGGCAAAGTTCCCACCATTCCGCTGCGAGCACTCATTCCCAAAGGCAGTCGCAATATCATTGTTGCTGGCCGCTGCGTCAGCAGTGATCGGCTGGCGAATTCTGGATTGCGTGTTCAAGCGTCGTGTATGGGGATGGGGCAAGCGGCAGGCGTCGCGGCCACGTTGGCAGCCAAAGCGGGATCGTCACCGCTGGACGTTCCACTGTCCGATATTCATGCGATGCTTCGTCAGCACGGGCAGATCATTCCAGGCAAGGCTTAACGTGCTCGTGAAGAAGCATCGTCGCAGTGTTGTTTCACTGTTAACCGCACTGAGTTTCGTTGTCTTGGCCGTGACTGGAATCTTGGCATTCGTGCGTCCGTTCTCAATTCAAATTGTCGGTCTGCATGCGTTGATGGGATTCGTCTTTGTCGGATTGATCGCACTGCATGTTGCAAACAACTTCCATCAATTGTCGCGGTATGCGCGAACGCGAGTTCTATGGGCAACGCTAGCCGTAACAACGTTATTGACATCCGTCTTCTTTCTACAGCCAAGTCCGATTCGCAACGTTCTAACGCTCAGTCAAAACCTAGGCCCGGCGATAGAGCAATTCACGATGAAGGAAGATGGTTTCGTTTACCGCTACAGCCCAGCGGCGAATTACCAAATGACACTGACCATACGCGCGGGAAGTGCCTTTCAAGAAAACCCGCCACCCCACGTGGCGATCTGGTTGGAGAACGCCTCCTTCTATCACATCAAAACATTGCATGAACCGAATGAAACGCAATCTGGCCGTTCGTCACTTCCGTACTGGGATTTCAAAGTCCGCGGCTGGGAAGAGGCGAAACAAAAAGCTGCAAAGTCTGGCAAGGATCTGCGGTCGACGTTGGAAGCCGATGGCTTGTCCAGTGCGACCCTGAACAGTTCATTTGATCCAGCCGATTATGTTTTGCCTGCCGATCCAGACAAACCAATGCCCTACCGCTTGCTGATCGAAATCGATCAACCCGACGATGTTCAACCGTCGCTCGTGTATACAGTTGAGATCGACAATTCTAACCCTCGCACATTTCAATTGCTCGACTTGGTCGGTTACCCGAAGCGCGAAGATGATGATCGTGAAGGTAACGAAGTTTGGGCGTTGTACTACGTGGACGAGCGGTTCGATTCGGCGCTGCAACTAATCGATAGTGCCTTGCTAACGATTGATCGGTAGAAAGGCGAGCAACAGAAATTGTTCATTAACCATATCATTTTTATGATCTTATGGAGATTCAGCTGCCGAGCACGCAGCCTTTGGATAGCCCGGAGGGCGGCACAAATTTTGCGAACATGTGCCGCCCTCCGGGCTATGAGTCGCGATGCAACCCATATCCGTCGGCTTACGCCGACGGCAGTTCCTGTGTCGCCCTCCGGGCTACCGAAGTGAGCAATATGCGGAACTTCAAAACTTACGCTTCGGGTTACGAGAAGCAATCTGCAATTCAATCAACTAACCGCTTGCATGGCAGACCCGCTGAAACAAGCGGAATAGAAAAGTTCGGCAATACCTAGTTGCTACCACCCCCCTCTGTCGTGTATCAATGGATGGAACTTCAAAGAGTAGTCGCCCAGAAGTAGTCGCCGAGTCACAAGTGCCGCTTATGGATTCCACGTCTGTCAATTTGCTAAAACGTCTTCAAGACCCACACGCGGAATTGGCGTGGCAGCGTTTTATCGACCTCTACACGCCGCTGATCTATTATTGGGCTCGCCGACGGGGACTCAGCGTTGACGATGCGTCGGATTTGGTTCAAGACGTTCTGTTGACACTTCTCGTCAAACTGAGAGAGTTTGAATACGACGCCTCCCAACGTTTTCGCGGTTGGCTGCGAACGATCACCATCAACCGATCGATCGACTTTCTTCGCCGATCCACCCAGCTTGTCAC
>JBGSMN010000456.1:0-2177 GCA_041740155.1 Rhodopirellula sp. | reverse complement strand
GATGTCGCTGAGAAACTGATCCTCGGGTGCATCTAAAACTTGTGCGAGTTGTTGTGCTCGTTCCGGGCTCCACCGTATCTTTGTGGTTGTCACGATCACTAACTCGTCGTCGGTCAGTGTCTCGATTTCGCTTGTTAATTCCCAGATCTCATGACAAATAGGAGAGGGATTGCGACTGATCGGCGTAGAGATTTCGAGACTCTTCCCCACGAGCTTGTATGTTCCGGAAATGGCTTGGTTCCCACGATGCATGTCCCGTGCGATCTCTTCATACCTGCCATCCGCTCCAAAACGACAAAGGACTCTGAAATCATCTGGAGCACGTGATTCCCGATCTCTTGGGTCTTCAACCAATTTCCAGGTGCCGATGATGAGTTCGGCATAGGGTCGCTTCGCCACTGATTGTGAAGTGTTCGTTCGCACAAAGACCAACGCAGTGCCGAGGAGAGCGGCGAAAGCGAGGGGTAGCATGAGGGTTCGCACGTCCATGGCGGTTCTCCTGCGAATGGGAGGCACAGTTATACCAGACCGGGAGTTCACACGGCTGTTAAGTTGCCAGGAGCGATTCACAGCGGGTACCGGTGATCTGCAAGAGGCAGCGGGCTTGCTGAGGTCAGGTCGCGGTTTGCGCGCTGATCGCCGAAGCCCCTTGGATTGCGAGAACCACCTTGGAATCAAGGGCACTGCTTCTCGGAACTCGATCCGAACCGTTCAGGATGTTGGTTCCACAATCCGATATGAAAAGCAAGTTGTGACAATCAGTCTTCCGAGAGCGTATTGCGGGCTCAAACCGCGACGTGACCTCACTTCACGCACGACCACACATCAATATTCTTTAGCGATCTAGCGCGATGGTATGATAAATTTAGTTCAACGATTGATGCCTGACTGATTGTTGCCCTCAAGCACACGCACTGATCGTACCTACACGAGGTAGCTGCCATGGCTGAGAACTCGTCGCGAGATCCCGCGAAGACGATCGACCTCGTCGTCGAATCGCCATCCACGCTCGATGAAACGGGAGCTTTTCAGCCAACCCCGGCATCGCAACCCAGCCCCGCGGTTCCGCCTGCCGATGCCCCGACCATTCCCGGCTATCACATCACGACGTTGATCGCCAAAGGCGGCATGGGTCGCGTCTACAGTGCCATCCATCAGTCGCTGAGCCGGGAAGTCGCCATCAAGACGCTACTACCCGGTTCGAATGCGAAGCGATTCATTGTTGAGTCGAAGATCACGGCCCGCCTGCCACACCCCGGCATCCCGCCGGTGCATGAACTCGGCACGCTCGACGATGGGTCGCCGTTCCTGGCGATGAAACTGGTCGTCGGCCAGACGCTCGCAGCGATGCTCAAAACCCGTTTGTCGCCCAGGGCCGAGGTTTCGCGGTTCGTACAGATCTTCGAGCAGATCGCCCAAGCCGTCGGCTTCGCCCATAGTCGGGGCATCATCCACCGCGACTTGAAGCCACTCAACGTCATGGTCGGCGAGTTCGGCGAAGTGCAAGTCATGGATTGGGGCCTGGCCAAGGAACTCAACAGCCATGCCGACGAGGTTGCGGAAACTCGTGCACTCGCGGATGATACCGGTAGTACGAAGGTCGGCACCATCATGGGCACACCCGGCTATATGGCCCCGGAACAGGCTCGCGGCGAAGCCGTGGATGCCCGGGCGGATGTCTTTGCCCTCGGTTCGATCCTAGCCGTCATCCTCACCGGCAAACCCGCGTTCGTCGGCACGACAGCCCGCGAAACCATCGATCGCTCGGCTCAGGCCGAATTCGGCGATTTGTTAAGTCGCTTGAAGACCTGTGGTGCCGAAGCGGAACTTGTAGCCATCACCAAGCAGTGCCTGGCGGCGAACGCCGAGGATCGCCCCACGGATGGTTGGCAGGTGGCGGCGTTGGTCGCGGCGTATCGACATGGTGTCGAAGAACGGCTGAAGCAGGCGGTACTGGCCCGTGCGACGAGCGAAACCCGAGCCATTGAGCAAGCCAAGCGTCGGCGAGCGTTGCAGTGGGCCGGGGGCATCATCGCGGCGGTCCTCGTCGTCGGCATCATCGGCACCAGTATCGGCTTGGTGAACGCCCGCGCGGCCCGCGATGATGAGGTGGTGGCACGGAAAGCGGAGAGCGAAGCGTTGGTGCGTGAGAAAGACCGTGCCGATGGCGAGACAGC
>JBGSMN010000373.1:0-2427 GCA_041740155.1 Rhodopirellula sp. | reverse complement strand
GGATCGGTCAAATCGTTGGGCAGTTGTTGCGGCCCTGGAGGCAAGGTGTTTCCCGGTTTATTATCCGTATCACCGTCGTGCAGCACATAACCTTCATCCCCGGGGTCACCACGCATGTGCCACTTGCCGATATGAGCACTCACGTAGCCAAGAGGCTGCAGGGCTTCTGGAATCGTGACTGTGTCTGCGTCGATGGTCATGTCTGAGATGCACGGGATCACGGGGAAGTTCGGATATCCCTTGTGGTCGTAGTACTCCTGTCTTCCGTCGTTCATAAACACCGTGAATCCGCTTCGCGGCGACGACTGCCCGGTCTGCAAACAAACTCGAGACGGCGAACACTGCGGCGATGCGTAGGCGTTACGGAATTTCATGCCTTCGCGAGCCAGACGCTCAACGTTCGGCATCTGCAGCACCGGCATGTGAGAATTCTGTATGTCGTCATCCATGGGAACCGGAGACCCGTTCCACGCCCAATCGTCGATGAACAACATGACGATGTTGGGCTTGTCTTCAGCGAGGAGCTTGCCAGGAGAGAACGCGAGAGCCGCAATCACGACTAGACAGAGTTTGCGGTTCAACATGTTTGTGGATCTCATTTGCTGCTGTGATTTCGAGTTCGTAGGAGCCTAGACTTGAGTCTTGTCAGATTTGCCAAAGGGGCCCGTCGACATTGCCAAACGTGTCGTCATCATCGGCTTTCCGCATGAACGACACTGGAGGTAAACGGCATACGAGGATCTCGAACGCTGTGAAAGGACGATGCAATTATGCAGCGTCTTTCTTCTTGCCTTTGTCCTCGGCATTGCCGCGAGTCGGTTTTTTTGGCAATTTAGCTTTTTGTTCTTCGGTCAACATCGCGATCGCTTTCTTTTCAAGCTCTTCTTGCGCCTTCCGAAGTTTGACGAACGCGGCAATTTGATCGGCACTCAAACCGGATGCGTCATCAATGGCAGCCATTAATTCTTTTCCGGTCTTACCAGATTCGCGAGCCGCTTTCAGAGCTTCCATTCGTGCTTTGACCACCTCAGGAGTAATCCCAGCGGACGCGCGAATCGACTTCGCCTGAACGTCGGCTGACTTCGCCATTTCAGTGACCTTGGCTACTTGGTCAGCGGTCAAACCGACTGGTTCGAGCATTTTTAGAATGTCGATGACCAACGAGCTGACACCGTCGCTCTTCTTTTTACTTTTCTGTTGTTCTTGGGCAACAGCGGGAACTGCGATCAAGGCAACAAGAGCAAGGGTGGCGATCATTTTCAACTTCATGAGAATCTCTCTGCAACGTGGGGGGATGTGAGTGTTCCGTACAAAGGAATGCAACAGTCGCAATCCAGGTAATTCGGAGCACAGAAACACTCTCCCGCAACGATTCCAATTAGACAGGGAACTTGCAAAACAATTGAAATTCGCTTGTTTCGGCCGAGTTTCGCTGTACTACGCTGACGTGAATCAGCGTACAACTCTCGCCCCTGCGCCTGACATCACCTTTTCAACTTCATTGAGGTTGGCCATCGTCGTGTCACCAGGAGTCGTCATTGCGAGGGCACCATGCGCAGCACCGTAGTTGACCGCTTGCGATGGATCTCCGGTGGTAAGGAATCCATAGATCAAGCCGCTGGCGAAGCTGTCGCCGCCGCCAACCCGGTCAAAGATTTCGAGCTTCTCGAACGCTTGCGATTGATAGAAGGCTCCGTCACTCCACACGATCGCGCTCCAGTCGTTGATGGTTGCCGAATGCACCTTGCGGAGAGTCGTGCCGGTGACGAGGAAGTTTGGAAATTCGGTAACGGCTCGATCGATCATTTGCTTGAATTTGTCAACATCAATGTTGCTGAGGTTTTCACCGACTCCTTCCACCTCCAAGCCTAGGCAAGCCGTAAAGTCCTCTTCGTTGCCGATCATCACATCGACCGATTTGGCGATTTCACGGTTGACTTGTTGCGCTTTGGCGTGCCCTCCGATTCCATTCCAAAGCGATGGTCGGTAATTCAAGTCATAGCTAACAATCGTGCCATGTTTCTTGGCAAATTGAACCGCTTCGATGACGACCTCCGGTGTCGTATCGCTGAGGGCCGCGTAGATCCCGCCGGTGTGAAACCAACGCACTCCAAGTTTGCCAAATAGGTGATCCCAATCGATGTCGCCCGGCTTCAGTTGACTGGCTGCGGTAAGTCCACGATCGGGACATCCAACGGCTCCGCGAATACCGTAGCCACGTTCGGTAAAGTTCAGTCCGTTGCGGATGGTGCGTCCCAAGCCATCGTACGGCATCCACTTAACGAAGCTCATGTCGACACCGCCTT
This sequence comes from Rhodopirellula sp., assembly GCA_041740155.1. Lineage (GTDB taxonomy): Bacteria > Planctomycetota > Planctomycetia > Pirellulales > Pirellulaceae > Rhodopirellula. The sequence continues at coordinate 121 of JBGSMN010000373.1, read as the reverse complement.
GCAGAATCAAGTCCTCGGCCAAACGCCCGATTTCGTTGTCGGCAAAGGCGCTGACCAGAGCGGTGCGCATCCCAAAGCATCGTCGCAATCCTCGAGCCACATTGTATTCTCCGCCGCCTTC
>JBGSMN010000365.1:0-1977 GCA_041740155.1 Rhodopirellula sp. | reverse complement strand
TGATCGATTAAGTACAACCGATTGGGCATCCCGCTGTACGTTGATCCAACTTGGTCATCAATACCGTCGACTAAAAATGGTAGTTCGAGATTTAAGTGTGATTGGCACTGCTGGGCAATGCTCTGGCGACTCTCCAGCTCTTTGGGTTGCGCAAGGTCAATTCCCGCTTTCTGATTACTGAGCATCCACCAACCATCACTCGGATGCGCTTCGCGGACGTAAACCAGAAAAAACTTTGCTCGATCTTGATAACGTTGATAGAGCTTTTCGAGGTTCCCGGATTGACTGCGAAACGGACCACACGTGAAGTTGCCGAAGATCAATACGATCGGCTTCTCTCCGACTTGTTCAGACAGCGTCACTGATTCACCACTGAGACTCTTGAGCGTGAAGTCGGGAGCCGTATCACCGACGTTTGGCCCGGGTTGCAACGAACCGATCTCTTGATTCTGTAGTCCCGCGATCAATGTGCTGCGACTCGGACGATCGGCACGCTGTTCTCTTACCCCAGGCGGTGGTGGCAAAAACTGGGTTCGTAAATCGTCCAGAGCCAGATAGCTGGCATCCTTGTCCGCCACCATGTCGAACAAATTTGCGAACTCATCCCGAGTGACTTTACCGTTCGCATCGCGATCAGCCATGAAGAACATCATCAGCCCGGGTGATGGGGTCAGCGAATGTTCCGACCAATCAAAATCAGCCTCCGAAAGTCGTTTATCACCACTACGATCTAGTCGAGAAAAGTCGGCTTCGGTTCCTTTGAACTCCTCTGGTGAGATCACGTTATCCGCATCAGCGTCGTATGTCTTGACGACGCTTTCCCATCCGAAACGGCCATCCGACTTGGCGAGTGGGAACCAGCCATCGTCGCCGCCGAGCGTGCTGCCGGTCACGATCGCATCGAGCATTGCAATCGCTTCGGAGTCTGGCGCAAGTGCTTGACGCAATTCACTCTCGATAGCTGACGCCTCCGTTGTCAGCGGATCATCAATCTTTGACGGAGTTGAATTTGGCTCTTCGCAATACGCAAGTGACAAGGGCAGCGTAAAAAATCCCAGAGCGACGATCGAAAGTTTATTGAACATGAAAAGATTCTTTGAGTAATGAAATAGATACGAACGGAAACTACTTTTCGTCAGCGATGATCACTGAGTCATGGTTTGAAAACACGTTCTCACGCTCCAATGGAAGCTGGAATCCGTCCGAGATGCGAGTCATGTAGAGTCCACGGCAGAGCCACCAAAAAATTCCCATTGCTTTTTGAGGTCCGAAATCGTCAACGAGACTCTGATAATCGGCAGCCGTTAGGTCCCAGGGTGTTTGGCTCAGCTTCCGTGCGTAGGCGTAAACATGTTGTTCAGCGACAGGGAACTTGCTCCAGTCCGATTCAGCGAGCAACTGAGTGCGATGCGCCACCGCTGACGAATCCAATCCGGCCTCTTCGAGCAACATTTCGCAATGGCCCATGCAATAATTGCATCCGATCGCACGGGTCTGGACCCAGAATGCACTCTCTTCCAAAATTCTTTCAGCGGGCGATTCGGACCAATGCGTTCGCGTGGCAATCGACCATGGAATCGCTAGCTCAGGCGCATAGCCGTAGTTCACCAGACTCCAACGAATTCGGGTCGGCTTGGCGGCCATCGCTGGCGGCAATGCTGAAGCAACATCTTCCCAATTGGGAATGGGGAGTCGAGGCGTTCGCTCACGTTGTTGCTCCATCCGCTCTTGCAAATCTTCAAACTTCACCGCCATCCAAGCGATGTCGCGAGGAGTTATCGCGTTGCCCTGCGATTGATAAGTATCTTTACCACGATCGGCAGGCAGAATCGGTGCGAGCTGCAGTGATCCGTCGATGAATTTGATGGGCAAAGGCGGCAAGGGTTCCTGTTGCCCGTGTGCAAGGTTCAATCCCAAAATGATTCGGTCCTGAAAATTTCCATACGCACATAGCAACACCATCGCGGCCACTTGTCG
>JBGSMN010000350.1:0-1883 GCA_041740155.1 Rhodopirellula sp. | reverse complement strand
CCGGCCAAGTGCTCCGTGAAGCTAAGAAGCGTCGTGAGTCGTAAACAAGAAGCAAAGGACTAGCTAAAGCTCATCAGCAGTCGTAGCGCTGACGCGATTGAAACCATGGACGCCGTTTCGCTGGTGGTGTGGTAGCCGGTGGTGGGAATTTGCAGCGTTGTACCCGTGATTTTTCCGTCGGTGGCGGCGACCAAGCGGCCGAGTTCGGTTCGTCCGAGGGACATTGGTTTTTCGCGACCGAGGTTCATCCGTTCGACGTAGGCATCTTTGAAACTGTAGCGAATGCCGAAGCTCGCGCACTTGGCGGCTAGTTCTTGGGTGAGTGCGACAGCGAATTCACCGTTGGCATCTTTGCGACGCAGCACGATGTCCTGTTCTTCCGCCGCTTCACGTGTTGGGTAAGGACTCGTATCCATAACGATCAGACGATCCGTGCAAATGTGGTAGCGTTGGAACCACGCCAAAGCGTACCGCCAACTGCGACCGACTTCTTCTTGCGCGGTGAACAATGCGGTGCCTTGAAAACCGCAGCGGAACAGATGCACCAGCAGTGCGACGCTGAGCACGTTGTCGAGCTGAGCCGATAGATGCCCGTCTTCCACTCGCAATCGATCCAAGAACGATATTGGCGTTCCCGGTTGTAGAAATTCCAAAGAACTCAGTTCGAAGATCAGGTTCTTTCGCTCCGGACAAACATAAGAACGAGTGATCGCGGCTTGGCCTTGGTAGGTGCCAGTGTAAGGCAGGTGAGCCTGCACGCGCTGCCCAACGAAACGATGGGCGATGGAGTCCATCATTTGTTCCGAAACCGATTCACCGGTCTGCTCGCTACGATTACCGGCAATGAACGCGGCGTATTGAAACTCGTTTAACCCGGTACACAGCAACCCGTGACGATCAATATGAGCCGACAGGTAAAGCGAATCAGGCCGCGAGCCTTGAGCGACCAACACGCCTTGGTAGTAATTGACGCAAACGCCAACTTCTTCGAGTTCACGTCGCAAGACGCGAAAGAACGAATCCTCCGTTCCGACAACTGACGGTTCGCGAATGAGCATCTGCAACGTCGTCAAGAAACCATCCAGGTCCAATGCCGACGTTTGACTGCTCACAAATTGGGCAGGTCCGAATGAAGTCTGGGAAAGAGTGTCCATAAACGATGCGTTTGGTAGCGGTTTTGGGCAAAAGTGATGTTGCGCCCTCAAAAGCAACTGGTGTGCCGCAGCCTTTCACCGACAGATACGTCGCTGGTGTTTCGTGGGGGCTACTGGCTTGCGTGCGTTTACTACTGATGGGCAAACCCAACGGCAAAGAGCTATCGTCGCTCTGCGACTAGTGGTCTGGGACGAATAACCATTAGGGTTTGTGGTAGCCGAAGTCGCCAGACTTTGGACGGTACAGGTGATACCGATCCAATCTCTGGCGAGATCGGCTACCCTAAAATTAAGCTGTCCCAGACCACTAGGGCGTCATCCAGATTTAACTTTTGGGTAGCTGGCGTTGCCAGACTTCCGTTCGTTGTAGAAAAACTGAACTCTGGCGAGTCCAGCTACGATTGCCAACCCTCAAATTAAATGTAGCCGAAGGACTAGGGACCTCTGCGACTAGGAACCAAAGCCTCGTTTGACCAGGTAGAAGATGGGCGAATGCACCCAAACTGTCTGATGCACCGAAGCATCTTTGCTGCTCAGATTTGACAAAACGATGATGACAAAACGATAAATCCAAGGGGGCAACAGTCATCGTTTTGTTCCCGTTGTTGGGTCAAATTCCTGGCGGCAATACGAAGTGAGCAGGCTTTTTTTCCTGGAACCATCGGGGCTAGGCGACGTCCAATGAGGCGGGTTTCACACGCTAGATTTTTTCTGCCGATTTGAGGTTCT
>JBGSMN010000342.1:0-2045 GCA_041740155.1 Rhodopirellula sp. | reverse complement strand
AACCCTGTTCCTTGAGCGGTGTTTCATCGAGGTCAATTATTCCTCGGAGTTCGGAATGTCGGAATCGCCAGAATCCATTACTGTTTCATGTCCCCAGGGTCACGTCCTCCACGCGCCCCAGCGGGCGATTGGCAAGACATTACCGTGCCCGGTTTGTCGCGAAATGGTCCTTGTGACCGGGCCGAGTCCGTCTTTGTCGGACACCGGTGTGATGCGAATCCTTGGCGACCTGCCGCCCACGACACCAGCGCCAGAGGCAACCTCCGAACACCCGATGCGAAACTGTCCCAAATGTTCATTGCAAATTAGCGAACAATCGTCGATTTGCAAACATTGCCAGTGTTACATTGGTCCGACACCTGATTTCTTCCGCAGCTTTTCTGCCACGCTGCCTCCTTCCCAACTCCGATAGTTTTATGAACCGCAAGATCGCCAAACAATTTGACCAACGAGTGCTGGATCTTTACGACGACTTCGCGCACGGTCGACTCAGCCGACGCGAGTATGTCAAAGGCCTCGCCACGTTCGCGGTTGGCGGGCTGACGGTGGAAGCTCTGCTGCAGAATTTGTCGCCCAATTATACGTGGGCCGATCAGGTTCCTGCCGACGATCCTCGCATTCAAACGGAAATGATCACTTATGATTCTGCGCATGGTGGCGGCAAGATCAGTGGTTTGTTGGCCAGACCTGTAACGGGCGACAAGTTTCCGGCTGTCCTTGTCATCCACGAAAACCGAGGCCTAAACCCTTACATCGCCGACGTCACTCGTCGTTTGGCGACCGACGGGTTTCTTGCATTCGCGCCGGACGCTCTTTCACCACTTGGTGGCTACCCCGGCAACGACGATGACGGTCGCGCGATGCAGGCACAACGGGATCGTGATGAGATGACGCAAGACTTCATTGCTGCCGCCAAGTTGCTCGACACACACGAGTTGTCGACCGGTAAAGTCGGAGCCGTTGGGTTTTGCTACGGCGGTGGTGTGGTCAATCAGCTTGCCGTTTTGATTCCGGAAGTATTGGATGCCGGTGTCCCGTTTTACGGCAGTCAGCCCGACGCTGCCGACGTGCCCAAGATCAATGCGCCACTGTGCTTTCAAAACGCCGAACTCGACGGTCGCATCATGGCCGGTGCCAAAGCTTTTGAAGACGCGTTGACCGCAAACAGCAAGACGTTCGAGTCCTACGTCTACGAAGGGGCCAACCACGGTTTCCACAACGACACGACGCCTCGCTACGACGAAGCCGACGCAAAACTCGCATGGCAACGCACGATTGCGTTCTTCAAAAAGCATCTGACGTAGCAGCAACCTTCATCACGGGCTCACGCGTTTCCAGAACATGAACCGCTAAACGCTTGATGATTTCCGCTACTTCATGAGATCAACGAACAGAATTTTGGCGGAGATCAACAGCAGGACGATCAGTCCGAGACCCGCGATTCCATTGGTGACTGGGCCGTTCGTATGATCGCCCATTACCGATTTGCGATTGGTTAGCCACAACAAAGTGGCTGCGATCAAAGGCGACGCGACGACCGTGATTGCCTGGGCCGCCACAATCAGCCCGGCCGGTTTTCCAACGCCAGTGACAATCATGTACAGCGCCACGCCCATTCCTAAAAGCAACACGACGGCCGTCATCAGGCGAGGACCATAGTCTTTGGGAAGATTGCCGAGTTTCAAGGCATCGGCAAGCACAAATCCGCCAATCATTGAGTTGACGATGAACGACGAATAGGCGGCGGAAAACAGTCCAATGCAGAACACAATTCGGCCTGACGGACCGAAAAGCGGTTCCAGTTGATTAGCGATTTTGGAAACATCATTGATGTCTTCGATCGCCATTTCCCCAGCCAGTAATTTCGGATGGAAGACCGACGCCGATGTACACATAATCATCAACGTGATGACCGCCATGATGGAGGCACCCACGCGAGCGTCAAACAACCCGAGCTTCATGTCGGTGACTTTCCAGCCTTTGAATCGCACGAGGTAGGATTGGTAGAACGCGTTGGAAACGATAAACGTCGTCCCGATCAAACC
>JBGSMN010000327.1:0-2775 GCA_041740155.1 Rhodopirellula sp. | reverse complement strand
GTCGATGATTCTGATCTTTGCCAATCCGTTCTGGAACCACTTCATCGCTCAGACGGTAGGAAATTAGTCTGATGATGATCGACTGGTTCACTGTCGCTGCGCAAGCTGTCAACTTCCTCATACTGGTGTGGCTGCTGAAGCGATTTCTCTACCAACCCATCCTGGATGCGATTGATGCGAGGGAGGACAGAATCGCTGCAGAACTCGCGGCTGCCGACGCCAAAAGCACCGAGGCAAGCCGGGAACGTGAGGAGTTTCGGAAGAAGAACGAAACGTTCGAGCAACAGCGTGAGGAACTCTTGAGTCATGCGACCGACGAGGCGGCAACCGAGCGCAAACGTCTGCTGGACGTTGCGAGACAGGAAGCCGAAGCGTTGCGTGCGAAGCGAAGCGATGAAGTGAAAGCGGAAGAAGATAGCCTGAGTGACGAAATCAATCGTCGAACAAAGCAGGAAGTGTTCGCCCTTGCGAGAAAGACACTGCAAGACTTGGCCGGGGTGAGTTTGGAAGAACGAATGTGTGACGTTCTGAATCAACGTCTGCGCACGCTGAACGGCGAGATCAAGAAGGAATTGGTCGCTTCGCTAAAAAACGCGAAGGAGTCGTCGAGAGTGCGAACTGCGTTTGATTTGTCCCCAGAGCAACGATCAAACATCCAAAAGACGTTGAACGAGACGATGTCTGCGGATCTTCCCATCCAGTATGAAACGGTGCCTGAACTCATCAGTGGCATCGAACTATTGGTCAATGGGAAAAAGCTGGCGTGGAGCTTGAATGAGTATCTCGATGCAGTGGAAATGAGGGCAAAAAAATGAGTGGGCAAAAAAATGTTGGGGCGGGGGAATCGGGGCATAATAGCGACTCGTGTCTTATTTTTTTGCCCTCCCATTTTTTTGCCAATAATCCCATGCCAGTCTCCACCGCATCACCGGTTCAACAATTCAGTCAGGACGAGTTCGGCAAAGTCGCTTACGAAGTCGTCGGCCATTCGTTCGACATCCACGCCGCCCTGGGAAAAAAGTTTCATGAGTCCGTTTACAAGGGAACTTTGAAGGAAATTGTCGGCAACAGAGCAGTTAACGAGTTCGCGATCACGTTGTCGCACGGCAGTTTCGAGAAAAAGCTGTACGTCGATTTGTTGGTTGATTCGGGTTGTCCCTTTGAGCTGAAATCAGTCACGAAGCTCAACGACGTTCATGTCAGCCAACTCATCCAGTACTTGATGCTTCTCAACGTTCGACACGGCAAGCTGATCAACTTTGGAGCCGAGGAAGTCGAGCATCAATTTGTCAACTGTCACGAATCAACACAGCATCGCCAGCAATTCAAAGTTGAACGCGTGAACTGGAGCGTGCCCCACGAGACCACACTCTTCGAGCAAACCGTCGTCGCATTGGTGAAGGACTGGGGTACGGGATTGAGTCGCTCAGTTTACGAAGAAGCCTGCGTTCACCTTTTCGGAAGCAAGGAATCCTGCGAACAAATGGTCGCAACTTACTGGAACGGAAAGCCAACTGGTCAGCAGCCGGTCAAGATGTTGGACGAAGGATTCGCATTTGAAGTCACCTGCAAACGAACCGATTTGGAAACGTACGCAAGTCATCTGCACAAGCTACTAGACAACACCAATCTCAAGTCAATCCTGTGGGCCAACATCGTTTCAGGTACGGTTCGGTTCCGGCGGATCGGAAAATAGGGCAAAAAAATGTGAGGGCAAAAAAATGAAGACCTCCAAAACTCCGCCCACGTTTTCATTTTTTTGTCCACCCATTTTTTTGCCCGAAAAGCCACCCATGAACTCCCTGCAAACCATCTACGACAATGCCTTCGCGAATATCGCTAACGCTCGCGATTCGTTCACGCCCGAGTTGAACCTCCGCGAAGTGGGCGTGATCAGCAGCGTCTCCACCGGCATCGCTCGCGTTTCTGGTCTGCCGGGAGTGGGGTCTGACGAATTGGTCAAGTTCCCTGGTGATGTTTTCGGCATTGCCTTCAACGTGGACGAGAACGAAATCGGTGTCGTTCTGCTTGGCGATTACGCTCACCTGCACGCCGGCGACGAAGTGCAACGCACTGGTCGAGTCATGGACGTTGGTGTTGGAAGTGAACTGCTGGGCCGGGTCGTTGATCCGTTGGGCCGGCCACTGGACGATCGAGGTCCCGTCGCCACCCGCCAGCGTCTTCCGATCGAACGTCCATCGGCCGCAATCATGGATCGTGCGCCGGTCAATGTGCCTTTGCAAACGGGTTTGAAAGTCGTTGATGCGATGATCCCAATCGGCCGCGGTCAGCGAGAACTGATTCTGGGCGACCGACAAACCGGGAAGACGACGATCGCGATCGACACCATCCTGAATCAGCGAGGCAAGGACGTCGTGTGTGTCTACTGCGCGATCGGCCAGCGAGCATCCGGTGTTGCCAAAGTCATCGCAGCCTTGCGCAAAAACCATGCGATGGAATATACGGTCGTTGTCGTCACCGAAGGCGATGATGCGCCGGGCTTGGCCTACATCGCGCCCTACGCGGCGACCAGCATCGCTGAGCATTTTATGGAAGAAGGCCGCGATGTGCTGATTGTTTATGACGACCTGACACAACATGCTCGATCCTACCGAGAATTGTCACTCTTGCTGCGTCGTCCGCCGGGACGTGAAGCCTTTCCGGGTGACATCTTCTACATCCATTCACGGCTACTGGAGCGATCCACCCACCTGCGAGCAGAACTTGGCGGCGGTTCACTGACGGCTTTGCCGATCATCGAAACCGAGGCTCAGA
>JBGSMN010000295.1:0-9639 GCA_041740155.1 Rhodopirellula sp. | reverse complement strand
GAAGTCGTAAATGCCGTCCGAGCTGAGCGCGAAGCGTTTACCGAAGAGGGCTGTGCGCTGGTGGCAACAATCGTCAATCGGGTCGCGCCTGACCACTTAGCGCAAGTGAAGGCAGGGCTGCAAACTTACTCGAAAGCTACTCCAGTTCCGCAAGAATTTCACGGGCACGATCTAGCCCCCCCCAATTGGGAAGAACTGTATGATATAGAAAGGATGATGCTTTCCAAAGCGGATTGACTATTGCGTTGCTGTGTCTGAATTGCTGTCTTGTCCAATTCATGCTGAGTGATTGGATTGTTATCTCGACCCGTACGGACATCTGCTAGATAATTTTCCTCCAATAAGCACATGTACTGCGAATTCCCCCCAATCTGCATTTTTTGTAAATTCGCAAGATATAGTTCGTGCCTCGCAATTGATTCCGGTGATGGATCTTCCGCTTCTATGTTCTTGGCGCTGCGGTATTGTTGATAAGCTTTTTCCAGTACTTGCATTGCCTCCTCTATCGCGATTCGCCGCCATTGTTCAGCAACCGTTAGATCCGATTTAGTTCTGAAGGAATAATCATGAGAAAGTGCCTGGAGATATTACTCGCCGGGACTATAGCCCATCAAAAATGCTGTGTACCGCTCAAAGTGATTACCGTTGGCGTTAATATTCTCGCCAAGCGATTTTGGCAATTTCAATCGATCAGTTCGGTTCCAGTGAGCAAGACGCTCTTTAGCCGACTGACCGATCACATCGTTCCGTCTTGCGGCCAGCTCCGTTTCCTGCCGAAATCGACTGCCCGCATCTTCAATCTGCCCCCTCATCGTATGCCATCGAACGTGTTCATTGTGAGTCATTTTACGTTCATAGTCAAAGTCAATTTCCATCGCCGCTTGGCCGAACTTGCGCCTAAACAAATGTTCGCTTACAATGATCGACCATAATGCAGGACTGCCTCTGAGTGCGTGCATCACCGCGAAACTTTGATCGTCGATGGCACGTAGATCGATTGCCAGCGTGGGGATCTGGGAAAGAAAAAAGTAAAGTGCGATTGCTGAACGCTGTTCTTGGAGGTAGCTGCAGGGCAATCGCACGTCGAATCCGCGTTGGTCTAATGATTGCTTGAGTAAGTCGGTAGTCAAGTCGTCGATTGAAGGACTATGGAAATTGGCATTTGTTGGTAATGGAGTCCGAATATGGCTACCTCATTCCTTGTACGAACTTACATACTTTGAAGATGTCACCGATCCGCGAGTCAACCGCGAAGAGAATCATTCGTTGATCGAAATGATTTTGTGGCCCTTTGCGCGAGCATCTGCGGTGCTGATAATTGGGCCGATGTCGAGCAATACGGTGTCGCCAAGCTCGATTGGATTCGCAAGTACATCACGCTTGAATTCTGCATGCCTTCGCATGATACGTTTGGCCGTGTGGTTTCAATACTGGATAGCATCGAATTCTACGCTGCCCTCCAGAGCTGGACGAACGAAATCGCCGGAACTCTCAAAGCGAGACCGTCGCGTTTGATGGAAAGACTCTTCGTGGTTCTTTCGATGCCGCCTCGGGGCAATCAGCCTTGCATTCGGTGTAGGCATGGGCTTGTGGAATGCGTCTGACACTGGAAAAGAAAAGGTATGCGGACCTTATTTTGGGGAGTTGCACGTCGGTTTCAACGCTCCGGTGGCCGACACCGGGTTATCTTTCGGTTGGTGAAACCAGAGCGTCCGGCGTCGGCCACCGGTGCATCGATTTGGGAACTACTTTCGGTGTACAAGACGGTTCGTCCTGTTTCACGAACGCGGCCCGTCATAGGCTTCCAAGCATTGCTCAGCGCAATCACTTTGACTAAGCCTTTCACTCTCTCGATCTGCGATCGGTCGAAACCACCGCTGACCCCGGCGACAGCCTCAATTGCACCGGTTGAGCAGCACAAGCAGACAGAGCAGATTGCTGCGGACAAGCATCTCGCTGGCACGGATGCGGTTCGTGAGCCGAATCGCGGCTTGCGTTTTAATAAGATCCCGCTGCCGTCGGCTGGCTGATCTTTCGTTTTGTTTCGCCATGAGCACAGGGCTGCCGGGGACAGCAACAGGAAACCAACACGGATGTTGAAGATGTTGTCAAGGATTATCGAGCAAGCATGGCGCGGCGGAGCTTCCCGCGATTCATCCGCGTCGGGACGCTCACCTCGGCAGCCCTTGTATCTCGGCAAAACTATGTCGGCAGCCGCGCCGACCGACAACTTCAGTCGCGTTGGGTTGAGCAGACGGTCAGACATAGGCTTTAGGCTGTACAATAACCGGCCTACTGCAGGCGGCATACGCCTACAGCCTATCGCCGAAAGACTTAAGTAACTCCCCCATTTCCTAACCCGCTTCACTATCAACTTTTCGTGAGGAAGTCCAAATTGGAAAATCGATAATCCGTAACCGTCGCAATCAAAAACGGTTACGCAGTTCCAACGATGAAAGCTGTTCGGGAAGAAAGCGATCATCCAATTGCCGCAAAACGATATCCACCAAGATTTCGCATTCCTTTTGCAGGTCGACCATGGCTGTTGAGCCGGCGCGATCCTCCGTTACAACTTCTGCAACGATCTTCTGATTCGGCTGTCCGGCTGGCAAAATTGTGTTGTCGAACCCTCGGTCTGATCTTGGTGGCGGCTGCCCGATCGAGTGGTTCGCAAGCGTGATGGCGATTAAGGGTGTCGGACTCGTACCTGTCGACAGGTTTTCGCCCGCCGGGTCTTCGAAGTCGCGTCGATTGAGGAAATTGATCACCAGTAACGCGTCGATGGCTGACGCCCTTGCATCACGGTTGACGTCGAAGAACATGTTAGGAAAGGGTCCAGTCGTTGATGCAGGTACCAGTAGTTGCTGGAGATCGGAAAAGCGTTGGCGATTCAGTTCGTTGATAACGGTTAAAGCATCCAAGGCACTCACGCTACCATCGTTATTGACGTCGTGCGGGTCGACCGGGTTGGACCACTCGTTGGGACCGATCAGCCGCAGCGTCGCGGCTTGCTGCGAGACGACACGAACGAACTCGCCATCGACGACCTCCGTGGCGATCCGCCCCCAGCCCCCTCCGATCTCGACACTGTCGCCGGGGTCGGATCGAACTAGCAACGTGCCGGTCGCAGGCGAGAGTCGCAAGACTTGGTCCGCGTCCAGCTTCAACGAATTGTTGCCGTCGCCGATGATGTCAAACATCTCGAAATTTTGCAAGTTCGCCCCGCCGTCGCCCGTTAAGTCAACGGCAAAGTCGGCTCCGAGAAGTCGCAACGTGTCGTTGCCATCGCCACCATCGGCGAACACCGTCAACGCGCGGCCAACGATCGCCGATAAATCCATCAGCGACACGATATCGTCCTGCGGTAACGCGATCAGCCGGATCGACGCAACGGACATTGGTGGAACCCGCAGCAGTTCTTGCGTACCGGTGCGGACCACCAAGGTCGTGTTGGTGGGCGATTCACCTTCGGCGGCCTCGTCCGGAATTTCGATCGTGACGCTTGTCTCGCCGCCGGGAAGCTGGACTGAGACATCCGCCGCCGTGTCGCCGTCCACGATCGTGACGAGGCGGTCTTCTACCTCGCCATCGTTGGCTTGGCCGGTCGGCAACAGACCGCCTGTGGTACTGATGCGAAATCGAGCAGCCGTTGTGCCCACACTCGCGCTAGCAGGCACAGTAAATCCGAGCGTGTTCACTCCTGCTTCGACGTCTCGGCTCGCAAAGATCTGCTCACCCGCATCATTCCAATCGTTATCCCCATTGAAGTCGATCCAGGCATCCAGTTTACCAGGCTGCGAAGCGATCACCGAGAAACTGGACGCGGTAGCGACATCGGTGGTGATGAGAGTGGTCAGCACAAAAACGCCATTATCCCCGTCATCGCTATCAGCATTCACGCTCGGCGTGCCATCGGTTTCAGGGTCGACGGTTTCGCCCAAGAAAAGCGGCCCCAGCGAATGTCGAGCGCCATCTTGGGCGAGCGTGATTGGATAGGCGGATGGAGCATCACCGAAGTCAAGCGGTTCGTCGTCATCGATAATCGCGACGGTGACTTGTTGCTCAGGTGTGACTTCGGTGCCGTTGGCCACACCTGTGATATCGACGATGATTGTTTCGTCGACTTCATCGAGCGTGTCTTGTACGGCGGTGACTGTCACGGCGCCAGTCGTTTGTCCGGCGGGAATGACGATCTGAGTACCGGTACGCATGTAGTCGCTGGTCAGCGTCGCGGCGCCCGTGAACCCCAGATCGATCGTGACCGGAAAACTCGATGCGATGGACAGTGTTGCGGTAATGACGGAAGCTCCGGCGGCCTCGGCAATGTTTGTGCTGTTGTGGCTGAGCATGACCGTCGGTGGATCATCGTTGTCTGAATTCGTCACCGCCACATCGGTGGCGTCGAGTCCCGCATAGTCACCACCAATGGCCACGCCGGTCAGGATGGCAAATGCGATGTCACCGTCGTCGATATTGTCGTCAACGCCAGTCACTGAGACCGTTTGCGCAACGTTCCAATTAGCGGGGGTGAACGTCAATCTGGTCGGTACGACAGTTCCTTCGGTCGTGTCGCTGCTCGATAGCGGAATGGTTATGTTGGAGGTCGGCTCGCTTGTTAAGACGACCGTAAACGTCGCTGTACCGTCGGCTTCGGTCGTATTGCCACTAATCGACGAAACTGTGATCCCGACTGAACCAAGAGTTGACTGTCGTAAAAGCCTCGCCCCAGCCCACACGGCGTTGTCCCCATTGATGCCATCGCCGGCATCGGTAACGACAAGTCGCAGTTGTTGAGCGGAACTCACGTCAATATCGACGATACTAATTGAGTCGTTAGCTGTTTTGAGACCGCTTGAATACGCTAAACGATTATCTAAATAGACTTCGAACTCGACGCTTCCTCCGAATTGGAAGTCTTCGGCGATACCGACATCGGCTTGAAATCGTTTGTAGCCAGCGTCGAGATTGACAACAATTTCGCTGTTTGCATGAACGCCGATTCCCTTGCCATAGCTCGCATCTTCGACCCTAATCGGTTTCCAATCAATCGATCGATCTAAACCGATTGTTCCGTTACCATTGCTTGAACGAATCCATTGGGTGTCACTAATGTAATCGCCTGTAAATGGATGAAATTTTGCGTCTGCCCAAACAGCTTTGTCGTTGCTTCTGCCGCCAGAATTTTTGACGACGAGTTTCAATTGATTTATTCCCAAGACATTGACGCTAACGGGTAACGCGGAATCTGAGTGCTGGAGAGCGTCACTGGTCCATACAACTTGACCGTCGCCGATCAGTTCAAAGACCACACTGCCGCCGCCATCAATTTCGTCGTCGATCCCAACCATAGCCTCGAACAGCTGCGTTCTTCCCAACAGGTTAACAACAATCTCGCCATCCGCATTGAGAACAACACCATTGTCGAATTGCAAATTGCCTATGGAAACACTGCTCGAGTCCGCGGCTCCCAGTCGCTCAATCGTTCCGCTCGATGACGATGATGAAGCCCAGTATGCATTACTCAGTAACGTCACACTGCTGAGGGAAACGTCTAATAGATCAAGTGGACTCCCCGGAGCTGTTTCGACATCTTGACGCGGCGGTCCAAGCTCCCAAACGTCGGTGCCAAAACCGAGTCCCGTGTCGGCTCCGTCGGAATGTAGATTGCGAATGCGGCCGGTTAGAAAGTCTCGATACCAAGTCAACCACGCGGCTCTTCCCTCACCATCGTGCTTGTACCCAAAGAGCTCGGCGTCGTGCAAATCCAAGCCTCCACCATTAGGATCAGAGCCCGTTGGCACCTGCCGGTAAAAAAAATATTGAGACTCGAGACCGTGGATCCATTCATGAATCGCGGCAGCAGAAAAATCATAGTATGCCAGATCGGTCGCTAAACTGCCGTAGCTCAGCGTTGCGAGTGACATGCCATATCGCAATGTCGAACCGCCGCCCCATAGAGAGGAAGGCCCGATGGTGGCGTCGTCGAATCCATGGATGACGATCACATGGTCGTACCAACCAGATTGAGTATAAAGGTCGAGTTCTTCTTCGATGGACGACTCAACAGCGTATTCGTAGCGGCCATTAAGCTGGACTAAACTGTCAAGTACTCGCTCAGAGACCTCAACATGCACACGAGCTGTAACTTGATCGCCGACAATTTGTGAAATCGTCTGAGGAAAATCGTTCTGAATAGCTTTTTTATGTGCGGCAATCAATTCCGGCGTCATTGATGTGCGGACTCCTCCCAGTTCAACCTCTGGGTAGATCAGCGCCAGCATCCGGAATTCAACCGCCAAAAGATCCCGGCGTTCCAAGGGTTCAAAACCTAGTTGTCGAATTCGCATGAACTTCACCTAGAACGAGGCAGTGTGAGGACACATTTTTACTGGTGAATACACAGCCGGCAAGTGGCCTGATGAAAGTTGCGGAGGGGACTAAACCAACACAGCTTTATAGCAAAGTAGCACCACCTACCTCGTTTGAAAAACACTGTAGTGATGGCATACCTCGTCGCTCCAAATACTGTCGTCCATCAATTTTGGGATCGACGTCCCGGGGTCACCTATCGATGCGGGGTGAGTGGCTGTTGTCGCTTGCCCCCCAACCTAACAGCGTGTTGATTTTCCCATAGAGCGTCATGTCGAGATTGGGTCGGCGGTCACGCTGCGATCGCGATTGAAAACTTGATAGAAAACGCAGTTCGACGCCTCCATCGTGTCTGAGGAGTGAGGAGTCACAGTAGGCGCCCAGCCTGCCCAGAATGCGTCAAGATGCGAGAAAGCTCGCTCGGCGAGCACTGCCAAGTATCGCGACTTTCCCACACCGGTCAGTTTGCGCATCACCTGACCCAGGTTATGTGCCATTGTTGCGATCATGTAACGTTTCTGCACCTTGTCGATGCCACGAAGCCAAGTTCGACGAGCACCACCGGTATCACATAAGCGTGCAAACGTACGCTCAACTCGCTCACTGCGAAGACGCTGAAGCTTACGGCCGCGATGGCCTTTGGTGTTGCGACGATTGCGGCGGTACGATGCTTCTCGCTCAGGGGACTTATCAGTCCAAGTTCGATTGCCTTTTCGCTCCGGCTCGGGAATGTAGGTCCGCGTATTGCATTGGTTCTGAAGGTCATCAAGTGCCTGTTCGCTGTGATAGCCTTTGTCGGCAACCACTTCTTCTACTTCGAGTTCCGTGCCAGCTTGTTTCAAGTTCACTTTCGCCGCGTTGACGGTATCTTCGATGGTACTTGTATCGCCTCGATCGCCGTGGTAATTCTCGGCTGAAACAATCACATTTGTCTCCAAGTCGACGGCGTGCTCTGCCTTGTATTTCAAGTGAAAACGGCCGTCTTTCATCTTCCCAATGCGAGAATCCGGATCGGTTTCGCTTTGCCAATGCTCGTTGCTGACCTTCTTTTTCGACTTGCGACTCTTATCGAATCTTCGAAGTTCTTCGTCAGTGGGATTCTCCTTTCCGGTTTCTTCGGCATATATAGCTTTCGGACGTGTGGTACACGAAGTCTATGCAAATCGAAAATCGAAAAGGCACGGCGAACAACTATGTAGTCCGCACACGGCGTCTCAACGGCAAGCAGCAGAAACGCTACATCGGCAAGGCATCGGACCCGGTAGTGCAACTGTTCGTGGAAGACGAGCGTCTCGCAAAAGCCGATGAGCTTGACTTTCGCCTAACGCCAGAGAGCTGCACTCAGTCGGAACGCGGCCCCTCCTTGTGCGTACGAGAAGCGTTCAACAATTGGAATTACAACAAGAGACGTTCTCCCCCTTTGGCGTCGTCGTTGGTGACGGTTCCGGCAAAACACGTTCAAGGGCAGTGGGCCGACCTGGCGTTGCACTTTCTATTTTGCCATGCGGCCAACCGAAGCGACCCGAGTATTCGCTCGTGATGACGCTTCGGTCATTTTGAGCCAGTGGTGACTGTGGCATGCGGGCGTTTTGTAAATCGCCTTGGACTTCGCGAACGAATACGTTTTGACCAACTGCGTCTCGGCCGGTTGTCGATGGCCGGCCGGTTGGTTCGCATTGGCCCAATCATCAAGGAATTTGACCGCGTGTGCCAATAGGATGATCGGTCCAAAAGCGATCAAGACGATCATGCAGCCCACGATTCGGATGAGGTTCGTGATAAGACTTAACATCGCATGTTCCTTTTTAAGAATGGTGTCGACGGGTGTGAAAAGCAGATGGACTGGATTTGAGTCGGAGAGGCGTCCGCAGTCCGCCAAGCCGCGTCTTCACCGCTATATCGCTGTCATGGTGCTATCTCACGCTAGAGGCTCACTGAATTGGAGAAACCCTCAAAAACTCCTTCATTCCCCTGCGCCGTACGTCGATCTGGTGTCACGCTGACAAGAAAGAAAGAGCGTCGGCCACCGAAAAGTTTGAGTCGCCGAGCTGTAACGACGAATACCTTGGGCATGTTCTTCGTTTTGTCGCAAGCATTGAATCGTGATCCTGCGAGAAGACTCCATTCCCAGCAGATCCCAGAGCGACCAAGTGGTCGGGGAAAACGTCCGAAGTAGAAATCAAAAGCCTGAGGAAACTCTTAAACAAATCCGCGATTTCATGAGCCGGCTGGACGTCTGAATGCCATGAAGGAACTGACAGGAAAGCTCTTCTCGAATCACACCTTCAGGCAGCACCGCCATGTTTCAGTTCATGAATGATTTGTTTTGCAACAAGCCGCAAAGCCGGAAGCCGCGAAATCGCTTTCGCCGAAAAATGCTTCGCAGGCGGGTGCTGCTGGAGAACCTCGAACACCGAGAACTTTTCGCCGGGGACATGACCGATCTCTCGCGAGGTAGCTGAGAGAGCCGGCAATCGATCGGTCCTCCCGCCGTCGTGATGCAGCTCACCAGCAGCGATGTCGTTCAACAGCAATCGGCTGAAGTCAATGAAGTGGGCGAGACCGGAGCAGTACAATTGTCTGGCAATTGGGAGGGCGCGACGTCGATCACATCTTTGGGAAATGAGACGTTTATTATCCAGGCAGATCGTCTGCATCGTGTCGACCAAAGTGGCAACTACGAGGTGCTCGGCAACGCCGTCTGGAGTGGTCCGACACAAATGGCTGCCATGGACAACTCGCTCTACATCATTCAGAGCGGGTATTTGCACCAAGTCAATCCCGCCGACGGCTCATTCCGTGTCATTAGTGATCGGGCTTGGGACGGCGCGTCGTCGATGGCCGCACTCGGCGACTCATTATACATCGTTCAAAACGACCTCATGCACCGCGTCGATGTGGACGTCGAACGGAATTGGTCAGTTTCTCGGGTTGCTGGAAACAGCGACTGGAGTGGAGCAACAACCGCAGCGACCTTAAACGGTAGTGCCTACATTATTCAAAACTCTTACCTTCATCGAGTCGAAAGCGACGGTCGATTTACAGCATTGGGACGAGGTGTGTGGACCGGCCAGTCTTCCATGACTGCTTTGGGAGGCAATCTGTACGTTGTGCAGAGTGGCTACCTCCATCGTGTGAACCCGCAAGACGGCTCTTACACCGTTATCAGTGACAGGGTTTGGGACGGTACGACGTCGATATCGGCATCGGGCGACTCGTTGTTCATCGTCCAGGCAAGCCGGCTTCATCGAGTAAACCCCAGTCAATCCC
>JBGSMN010000292.1:0-2628 GCA_041740155.1 Rhodopirellula sp. | reverse complement strand
ATCCGGTCGGCTTGAATCGTGAAGAGCAATTGGCTTTGTGTCTGGTCGCGAAAGACTTGGACGTTTTCTTTGAGCTTGAAGAGTTTCTGCTTGACGTAAAAGACAGAATTCCCCTGCGCGTCGGTCACATAGATCTGCGGCGCGAGCGCCATAATCTTAAACGTCATCTTGATCGGATACGCCAGCATCGCGGGTTGCCCTTGGTTGAGTGAGAATGGAGTGATGAAATGCTGTCAATGATCGTAGCGAACTGGAGGGAGAATGTAAAAGGAATCCGTCTGCTGAAGAGACATTCCTCTGGTCCCCTCTCCCCGAAATCGAGCAACCATGTCTACGGACGTTGATCGGGGAGAGGGTGAGGGTGAGGGCAAAAGTTTTAGACCAACGTCTGCTGCAAAACCCTTTCTCCCTCACCCCGGCCCTCTCCCGCTGTAGAATCGAAAGACATGGGAGATTCTCTCGCGGGAGAGGGAGAAAAACAAAAACGCCCCGTTGAACACGGGGCGTTTTTTCAAGTTGCATGACGCAAGCGAGTGAATCTTCGCTTTACCCATTGCTTCCAACAACCGGGCCGACGCTCATCGCCAGCGGATCGTAGCCGTCCATGAAGCTGATCAGGCCCTGGTTCCGCTGCGGCTGCTGCAGCTTGCGGACGGCTTTGCTTTCGATCTGGCGAACGCGTTCGCGGGTGACCGAAAAGATCTGCCCGACTTCTTCGAGCGTGTAAGCATAACCATCGGCCAGGCCGTAACGGAGCCGCAGGATTTCGCGTTCGCGGTAGTTCAGTTGTTCGAGCACTTCGCCGATGCGGTCCTTCAACGCTTGGCGATTCACATCGTGCAACGGGTCGTCCTTGCGATGATCTTCCAGGAACTCGCCAAAGAAATTGTCGTCGTGTTCACCGACCGATTGATCCAGCGACAGCGGCGAGCGCGTCATCTTGAGGATGCACTTGGTGTCTTCGATGCTCAGGCCCGCCATCGCGGCGGCTTCTTCGACGCTTGCTTCGCGGCCAGTCTCTTGCAGGATGTCGCGTTGAGCATTGCGGACCCGGCTGAGGCTGTCGATCATGTGAACCGGCAGACGGATCGTCCGGCTTTGGTCGGCAATCGCCCGGGTGATCGCCTGGCGAATCCACCACGTGGCGTAGGTGCTGAACTTGAACCCGCGAGCATGTTCGAACTTATCCACGGCTCGCATCAGGCCGGTGTTGCCCTCTTGGATCAGGTCCAAGAACGACATCCCACGGTTGCGATACTTTTTGGCGATGCTGACGACCAGCCGCAAGTTGCCGGCCGAGAGGACCCGCTTGGCGGCGTCGTATTGAAATTGGAACTCGGTCGTTTTCTTGATGCGGCGAGCGAGGGTGCTCGGGCTTTCGAGCGTCATCTTCATCAGGCCGCGGAGTTCGCTGCGAATTTCGGCCGCATTCACCGGCTTGCTGAGCAACTGTTGACGCAAGACGGTCATCCGTTGCGACAATTCGCGAAGCTTGTCCCACAGCGGTTGCAGCCGGCTGTAGCGAAGGTTCATCTCTTCGACCAAGCGAACGGCCTTGTAACGGCGGCGGATCAGCGCCTTCCAAGCCGTGCGGCGTTGCTTCGCGGTGTGCGTCCGGCTGATCGCCACGGCGAAGTCGCGGGTGTTGGCCTTCAACAGGTGTGTCAGTGTAAGCAGGTTCGGCGTCAGACGTCGGAGGATGTTTTTCTTTTCGGTCGTGTTGGTGACCGAGACTTCGATCGTGCGGTCGAGACGGAGCTTGCCTTCTTTGACCTTTTGCAACAGGTTCGCCGCACCGCGGAGCAGGAAGTCGCTGGCGAGCATCGTCTGGCGAAAGCGAAGCCGGGTCCATTCGATCTGCTTGGCCGAGGCAATTTCTTCGCCCCGATTCAACAGCGAGATCTCGCCCATCTGCATCAGGTACATGCGGATAGGGTCGTCGATGTGTTCTTCGTCGTCGCCGGAAGCGCGATCGACGCTGGTCAGTTCATCGTCCTCGTCTTCGTCTTCATCAATCGCCGCCACGGTCAGCGGGAAGACAGGAGCCGCTTCGCGATCCCAACCGGGCAGATGGACTTCGACGCCATCGACATCGTCATCGAAGAGATCGTCGGCGATCAGGTCGGCCGACTTGGCCTTGCCCTTGGCGGGGGCTTTGACACTCTTGACGGAAACCTTGGTGACTGCCTTGACGACCACGACGGGCAGACGGTTCGTCGAGGGCGAGCGGCGTTGCGGTGTTGGGCGGGCGGTTTTGCGGATGCGGCTCAAAGGGTAGCTCCAAAGGCAAGAGAATCAATCGCACCGAACCAGAGTCGTGAGGGGGTGACTTTCTCTAAAGGCAGGTCCGATGCCAGGACTCGCCGGTGACCCGGACGAATCGCTTTATCTCCTTATCCAAGAGCCATTTATGGCGTTTTCATTGCGCGCTTATTGTCGCTTTTCAAGGCGAGCATGTTGCGAATAATCGACATCGCCCCGCATCATGTGGTTCACCCGCAACATTCTCTAAACGAGCGCCGCGGGGATAGAGTTCAGATATTCACCGTTTTCGGCAGGACACGCCGCGGAGTGCTCGCGCTACCGTAGCTCGTGACCGCGATCACGAGCGAGCCGACAAGGCAAACC
>JBGSMN010000284.1:0-26884 GCA_041740155.1 Rhodopirellula sp. | reverse complement strand
CCAGCCCGCATCTGCCCAACGTTTGATTGATCGTTTGCGAGCACGCGCACAAGCGCGATACGCTCCACCGCCACGGGCTCAACCACAATCACAGCCTCAAGCTCAACAATATCCACGCGTCTTGGCCACTTCTGTTCCAGGGCAACCAAGCAATGTGCCAGGGCATCCAGGCGTGCAGCCACCCACTGGGACAGTTGCACCGGCTACCGGGCAAGGCATGTCGCCTCGTTTTGGAATTGAGGTGACTACGTCGGTAGACGGTCAATACCAGGGATTGCAGGTGCTCGGATTCAGCCCCGACTCGCAGGCACCCGGGATTGGTCTGCAAGCCGGTGATTTGATTGTTTCGATCAATGGTATCCGCACCGAGACATTGTCGGCCGTTGAGATAGCTCAGCGGACGATTGCCGCTGGCCAACAATCCGTCCTGCATATTGTCCGAGACGGCCGGTTGTACCAAGCCCAACTGCCAGCCACTGGAACTCCGCAGACTGGACCCGCTTCACCAGTTCCTGCTGATGGGGCGATTGCCCCGACAACGCCAGGAGCACGAGCGTCGGCCAAACCACCTGTTTTTGAACCCACAACTCCCCGCGCTTCGGGGCCGACACTTGCCAAACCGCGGGCTTCCTTGGGACTCGTCGTACACGATGCGACTCCGCAGCGCGGCGTGCTCGTCGCGAAGGTGCGGGAAGGGACGGTAGGTGAAATTGCTGGATTGCAAGCTAATGATCGGATCGTGTCAGCCGCTGGCCGGTTAATCCGCGATACTAGCGGCCTGATTCGCGAGTTAGCACTGAGTAATCCAGGCGACTCGGTCAAACTCGGGATCGTACGAGGTGATGTACCGCAAGAGATTGAAGTCGAAATGGGCGGACCTGGTGGCATTCCCGCGCGGGCGGCCATGGACGATCGCGAATCGGCCGCACCTCAGCCGGACAAACTCGATGCTGCAATGCCTGCTCCAAAACCAGAATCCGAGAACCTGCCTATTTCTAGCAATCAATCAGACGATGGAAAAGCGAGCAAAGAAGAATCTGATGATGAAGTAGGTAGTGGTGAGAGTTTGTTATCCGATCCGCTAGCATTGCCCGAGGATGAAGTAAGCGCCGATACCTTGCCAGCGCCAAAGTCTTGACATTCGCTCGTTGATCCACCAGGATACTCACAGCAGGTGAACAAACCTGCTTGCTAGTTTCTTTGTTCGATTTGTGCTGAGCTTGCATCGACAAGCTCCCTGAATGTCCTCGACAAAACTTCGCCGCCAAATTGCTTGGGAGGCGGCACGTTTGATGTACTCACGCGAAGTCAGCGAGTACTACACCGCCAAACAAAAAGCTGCCCGGCGAATCTACAAAGGCTGGGTCAAACCGGCCGATCTACCAACAAACGCTGAAATCCGAGAGCAAGTCCAATTGCTCACGCGACTCAGCGAAGGGACGCAAGACGCTGAGCAACGGTTACTCAACATGCGATTGCGAGCCGCTTGGTGGCTGAAAAAACTGGAGTCATTTCATCCCAAATTGATTGGAAGCGTGCTCAAGGGCAGCGTTCGCGAAGGCTCCGACATTGACATCCATGTGTTCGCCTCTAACGTGCATTCGATCACGTTGTTACTGGATGATCTCGGCGTCTACTATGAACTCCAACGCAAGCGAATTCAAAAAGACGGTGAACAGCGAGTCTTCACGCATTTGCATATCAAAGACACGTTTCCGATTGAATTAACGGTCTATGCTCCGGTGCTACTCGGATTTCGATTTCGTTGTTCGATTACCGGGAAAGCGATCGCTCGCGCGGGATTGAGTGATCTTGAACGATTGATCGCGATGGAACACGGCGTCGATCATGCTGGCCAATCGCTCCGGTTGTCGGAGATTGACGCTTGTCCCAATCGCATGAACGTGTTCTTGTCGCTGCTGATGCCACTGGAAAATGTCAAGCAAAGCCCGCTGTGGCACCCCGAGGGTGACGCGCTGTATCACAGCATGCAGGTGTTTGGTCTAGCAAAAGAGGCAATGCCGTATGACGAAGAGTTTTTGTTAGCCGCATTGTTGCATGATGTTGGCAAGGCGATTGATTCCAACGATCATGTTGCTGCGGGATTGGAGGCGCTAGATGGGTTTATCTCAGCCCGAACGGTATGGTTGATCGAGCATCATATGGATGTGCATAAACTGCGCGAACATACGATCGGTGCTCGACATCGACGGCGGCTCACCTCACATCCGCTTTACGAAGACTTGCTGGTGCTCGGTCAGTGCGATCGAGATGGTCGCGTCTCAGGTGTCGAGGTGGATGAACCCGAGCAAGCTCTCGACTACATTGAGCAGATCGAAGAGATGTTTTCGTGATCATTTTTTCCCTGTACGCTCCGAGCTGTCCATGAACCCCATCCACCGCGTCGAGCTGCTCCGGTCGAGTCACGCCCAGCGGCTCTCGATCGTGGATCTGTGCGCGTTCGTCGCGGGATTTGC
The DNA here is from genome assembly GCA_041740155.1 of Rhodopirellula sp. Classification (GTDB taxonomy): domain Bacteria; phylum Planctomycetota; class Planctomycetia; order Pirellulales; family Pirellulaceae; genus Rhodopirellula. The sequence continues at coordinate 24,407 of JBGSMN010000284.1, read as the reverse complement.
GGTGTGGTTTGGTGGGATTCGGATTGCGGGTGTGTATGGGTTCGTGCTCGGTTGTTTTGCCTTGCAAGCCGCATCAGGTCGGATGCTGCGTCGCAACGATTGGCAGCTCGGAGCTGTGGCGGGCGTGATCACCATGCTCGGTTCACTCGCCGCAGCATGGCTTTGTTTCGGAACTATCGGTGAAATTTATCCAGCGCATGTCGCTGCCACACAGCAGAGAATGCGAACCATTGAAACTTGGATTAACCACTATCGCGAAGAGCACGATCAATTGCCTGAGCGGCTTTCGGAGTTAGAACAACCGGTGCAATTTCAATCATGGGAATACCGCGACACAAACGAAGCATTGGCATCGTGCCGCTATGTTGTTAGCGGCGAGGATTTCCAATTGACGTTTTTGGGAGACGATGGAAGAGTTGGTGGTGAAGGACGCAGTGTCGATGTCCCTTTGGCGGATGTCGAAGGGTTTGGTCAGTGGCGGATTGCACCGGTAGCCTTCTTCATGCGTGCGCCTGGTTCGAGTGTCATGATTGTCACGTTATTGCTTTCCGTTTTTATCGCCACAGCAGCAACGTTTCTCTTTCATCGTGATTCGGGGCAAGTCGATCGAGACTATGTGGCTGTCAGCATTTTAGGTGGTGCCACGAGTGCGATTGGCTGTTTTTTGGTTCGCCTGAGTCTCGTTTTCTTGTGAGCGTTATAATCGTATGTTTCCTTTGAAATCAGCGAATCCGTTGACCCGTGATTTTATTGATGTGCATCGTGGTGCGGGACCGATCGTGGCTGTCGCCATTCACGACGGGCATGCGGTTCGTGCTGAAGTAGCCGAGCGTTTTTTTATTTGTGACAAAGATCGACGCCGGGAAGAGGATGCCTGTACAGGTCAGTGGACTCAGATCGTTCCGAACCGCGTAGTGGGATTGCGTAGTCGGTTTGAAGTTGATCTGAACCGTGTGCGTGAAAAAGCTGTTTACTTGACCCCCGCGGACGCATGGGGCCTGCGGGTCTGGAAAGAAGCACCGGAAGACGAGGTCCTTATCCGCTCCCTTGCACTTCATGATGCGTTCTATGACTACATGTATCATATGTTAAGGAACATCGAGCAGAAACATGGCTCGTTTTTCGTTTATGATTTCCATTCCTACAATCACCACCGCGATGGATTGTCCTCGCCCTATTCGAGCATCCACGGCAACCCGCAAGTCAATCTATGTACGGGTGGGATGGATTTAGAACGTTGCGAACCGCTGGTGGCGTGCGTCGAGGAGACACTAAGAGCTTTTGATTTCCGCAGCGGATCACTCGACGTGCGACGCAACATCCGATTTCAGTCGACACGTTTTTCACGCTGGGTGCATGAGACGTTCCCAGGCACCGGGACTTCGCTGGCGATTGAAGTCAAAAAGTTTTACATGAACGAGTGGACTGGTGATGTCGATCAAGATCTCGTCCGTGAGTTGGGGCAAGCGTTTCAATCGACTGTTCAACCAGTGACAGATGCGCTGTACAAACTCAATCAAAATGGACGATTGCTTGCCTGACAATGGCGTCTCGGATAGATGCGGATGTGGAATGTTAGCTTCGGAAACATTCGAGGCTATTCGCCAACTGGCTCTTTGCGGAATCGCAGCAGATAGTTTTCTTCAAAGGCTTCGATTTTGACCTCGTCGACAAACTCCAGTCCCGCATTTTCAATCTCGCGGCGGAACACTTCTTTTCCAGCCCGCACATGGCCGAGGATGAATTCACGAGATTCACCAGGGGTGCGTTCAAAGTCGATCACGACCAGACGACCACCTGGCTTCAATGCTCGCGAAATCGAGGCGAGTGTTTTCGCATGGTACTCAAAATGGTGATAGGTATCGCAAATGAAGATGAAATCGACGGACTCCGGTGGTAGTCGAATGGAGACTTCGGTACCAAGTACTGGCGTCAAATTCTCAATGCCATCCGCAGTCGCGCGTGCGGCAATATGCTGCAAAAATTTTGGCGCGATATCAACACTGAATACCCAACCGTCCCAGCCTGTGGTGCGGGCAAATAGGTGGCTGTAGAAACCTGTCCCCGCACCGATGTCAGCGATCCGTTCACCGGGCTTGATTTCACACGCTTTTAAGACCGCATCGCGGGCCGCATACACTTCACGGCTTTCGACTTCAAAACGCTCTAGCCACTCGTCCACATTGAGTTCTGGATCGGTGAAGCCATCGTTGATCCCGGCAGGAACTTTAGTGGCTTCGACTGCCGGAGCAACGGCCACGTCCTGCGCGGACACACGCACGGTAGCATGCAAGGCACTGATGCAGAGGGTGGTGATGAGCGTAATCGAAAGGTGAAATTTCATGGTGTGTGGTCTCAGTGATTTCCAGTGAAGGACGAAGTGGACGGATCACGCCTCTTTGGCTCGATAAAGTAACCAATATGCTGCTGGGATCACGATCAGCGTAAAGCCGGTCGATGTCAGAATACCAAAGATAATTGCCCAAGCGAGTCCTGAGAAAACAGGGTCCAGAGTGATCACCCAGTTGGCAAGCAGCGTTGTCCCAGCGGTCAGCAAAATCGGACGGGTGCGAACGGCGACGGAGCGAATGATGGATTCTCGCAAGTCGTGTCCTTCGGCTTGAGCCAAGTGAATAAAGTCAATCAACACCACCGAGTTGCGAACGACAATCCCAGCCAACGCGATCATCCCGATCATGGCAGTGGCTGTGAAAAACACCGTATTGGGATGCCCGCCGATCGGTTTGTTGGTCAAATAGTTGAGCAACCAGAATCCGGGCATGATGCCGATCATCGTCAGCGGGATTGCCGACATGATCAGGATCGGCAAAATGCGCGAACCGGTTTGAAACATCAGAATTATAAAGATACCCAACAGCGCCCCACCGAACGCTAATCCGAGATCGCGGAAGACATCGAGCGTGATGTCCCACTCTCCTTCCCCTGACCACACCACCGAGAAACCGGCAGGCACGTGCCACGGCACACCGCCACCGATCGCCAGCCAAGAGCGTTCTGCAAGCGGGATCGGAGTCGGCGCGGGCGCACTCGGGTTCGGCGACGAGATACGACCCTCGATGCGGTCGAATTCAAGATCCATGATCGCATCAGCAGGCGGACGGCCAGCGACTTCGGCGTAGACGTAAACAACCCGTTTCAAATTCTTGTGATAAATAGTTTGGTCTTCGATTGTTTTGCGAAAGGTACCCAGCGCACCGAGTTGCACGATCTCTCCCGTCTCGCCTTGCATATAAATCGATTCCAAATCATTAAGTGCCGAGCGACTCGCCAGCGGTAGTTTGAGTTCCACCCACAACGGCTCGACTTCGCCGGGCACGTGCAGCACCGTCGCTTTGCTTCCACTGAGCACAGTCGCCACCGTGTCCGCGATCGTCTTGGTCGAGATACCCGATAAAGCAGCTTTGGCCTTGTCCGTTTCAAACACGTGACGCACTTGCTCGTCTTCACTGCTTAGGTCGATGTCCACGAGTCCAGGTTCGTTGGTCAAACGCTGGCCAACATGCCGTGCTAATGCAATCTGTTGGGCATAGTCACTCTCGGGCGGCCCGTAGACTTCCGCCGTGATCGACGACAGCACCGGTGGCCCTGGTGGGACTTCGACGAGTTTGATGTTTGCTCCCATCGACTCGGCAAGCTGAGTCATCGAATCGCGAATTCGTAAAATGATCTCATGCGATTGTTGAACGCGATGCTCTTTGGCGACGAGATTGACGCGGATATCCGCGACGTTGTTGCCACGCCTTAAAAAGTAATGACGAACCAACCCATTGAAATCGATCGGTGAACTGAGGCCGACGAAGACTTGGTAGTCGCGAACTTCCGAAAGCCCGCCCAGAAAATTGCCTAAGCTGCGAGCGACAACATCGGTATGTTCGAGCGTCGTGCCTTCGGGCATATCCACGATGACTTGAAACTCGTTCTTGTTGTCGTATGGCAACATTTTCACTGGAACCATTCGCAACACCGGCATCACCATCGCAGCAACAAGCATCGCAGCGATCGCAATCAACACCGCCCACGCCGCTGCCCTGCCTCGAAGAATCGGACCGAGCATCCAACTCGACAAGCGATACAACGGTTGACGCGTGATATCATAAGCCTGCGACGCGCCATCGGCATGGTGTTGATCGTCAAGTTGTTTGAGCGACACCAACGCCAGCCAGGGTGTGATGAAAAACGCGACCAGAGTCGAGATTGATACCGTCAATGGCACGTTCAATGCCATCGGTCCCATGTAGGGTCCCATCATGCCGGTGATGAACGCCAACGGCAGGAAGCTGGCAATGATCGCCAGCGTTGATAACAACAACGCAGGCCGTACTTCCTGTACCGCTCGCAACACCGATTGGCGAGGCGGGAAGACTTTCATCGTGAAATAACGGGCGATGTTCTCCACATCGGTGATCGGATCGTCGACCAGTAGACCGAGCGATAAAATTAAAGCGAACATCGTCACGCGATTGATCGAGTAGCCGACCATCAAGTTAATGAACAAGGTCAAGCTATAGCAAACTGGAATGGCCAGCGCGATCACCAGTGCAGGACGCCATCCCATTGATAATCCGATCAATCCGATTACGGTCAAAATAGCGACGACTAAACCTTCCACCAGTTCATTGACTTTGTCGTTGGCAGTTTCGCCGTAGTCGCGGGTGATGCGATAGTTCACACCGGTGGGCAAGTGGGTCTTCGCCAGACGTCGCATCTTTTCTTGAACCGCTTCAGCCACATGCACCGCGTTGGTCCCTTTTCGCTTGGCCACGGAGATGTTGACCGCAGGGAAAACTCGTGTGTCTTCTGCCGACGTAGCGGACGCATTCTCATCGGCAGGTCCAAACCCGATCCAACTGTAGCTGTCCGCTTCGGCAGGCCCGTCGATGATGGTCGCGACATTCTTCAAGTACACGGGTCGATTGCCGTTCACTCCAACGACAATTTCGTTGAGCTCCTGGACGTCACGAATGAACGTTCCCGTCTCAACATTGAAGGATTGGTTCTGTTGTTCAAATTGCCCGTTTCGCTGTGTCACATTGCTGACTTGCAGCGCGGCGGCGACTTGCAAAGGCGACGTTTGATGAGCTGCTAAACGCTGAGCATCTAACTGCACGTTGATTCGCCGTGGCCGACCACCGATGACCTCGACCCGGTTGGTGTTGGCGATCGCTTGCAGTTCGTGCTGCAATTCTTCGGCGATACGGCGAAGTTCGTGGTCTCCATAACGCTCGGTTTGGTCAGACCATAGTGTAGCGATCACAATCGGAACATCATCGACTTCGATTGGTTTAACGACCCAAGCGGCGACGGAAGGCGGGATACTGTCGGTCGAAGAATTGATTTTGTTATAAAGTTTGACGAGCGAATCTTCGCGGTCCTCGCCGACGTAAAACCGGACCGTGACGATGCACGAACCTGGTCGCGACATCGAATAGACATACTCCACGCCGTCGATTTGATAAAGCAGTTTTTCGACACGATCTGTTACCGTTCGTTCCACTTCACTGGCCGATAACCCGGGCGCGCTGATCATTACATCTGCCATGGGGACGACGATCTGAGGTTCCTCCTCACGCGGCGTGAGCAGCAACGCGGCAACACCGAGCAGCAACGACACGACGATCAACATGATCACAACATCACCACGCAAGAACACTTCGACGATGCGTGTCAGGGCTGGGGAGCTGTCGGGTTGAACAGAATCGGAATCGTCGGTGGTCATGAAAAGTTGGCCGTTGAATGTTTTGGAGCGAAGTGTGAGTGTTCTCAGAGGCCGGATGTGGCTAGTTACTCGGCTCTCCCCCAGCGGGTTGAGGAGTGTCTTCTTGCTCACGATTGCGTGGTGAATAATGCAGAATCACTTGCTCGCCCACGTCGACACCGCTAAGTACCTCTTGCCGTCCAGGTACACCGAGACTGCCGCTCTTGATCAAACGTCGCTGGATCGAACCATCCTCCGACACCACATCGACAAACTCGAGCTGACCGATGCGCACGACCGCATCGCTGTTTAAACACAAATGACGGCGTTCGCCCGCCGGTATTAACAAACGACCGAACATTCCTTCATACAAATCTTCAGATTTGGGTACCGACGCTTTCACCAGGAAGGAACGACTGGGCGCATCGGCTTGTGGCACGATTTCGTCGACTGTCGCAGCGAACTTGCGTTGGACGGCATCAACATACACATCGAGCGCATCGCCAGGACGCAGCTTGACCGCGAGATGTTCCATCACAGGCGCTTCGAGTCGCAGTGACGTGGCATCGTAAAGTGTCAGGATCGGTTGACCAGGCTGGGCGATGTCACCTGGTTCGGCGGTTCGGTCGACAATCCGTCCGCTCTTGGCCGCATGAATCGTGGTGTACGACAGCATGACTTCTGTTTCACGCACCGCCTGCATCGCTTTGGCTTCCTCCGCGATGGTGACTTGGATGTCGCGGCTGGCGTTATCGAAATCGGATCGTGAGGCCGCGTTCTGTTTTTGCAAAGCTTGGACGCGACGAAAATGCTTTTCGGCTTGCTCGCGATTCGCCGTAGCGGCTTCCAACGCACGCTTGGCCTGCGCCAAGCGACTCTCGTATTCCTTGTCGTCCAATTCAATTAGCAGTTGCCCCTTTTCAACTTGATCGCCCGCCACCACTGTGATCTCGTTGATCGTCGCCATCAGCTTGGCCGAGACAATCGTACGGCTAGACGCTTTCAATGTTCCGATCGCTTCCTCAACGTAGGCTTTTTCGATCTCATGAACCACGTCCGTCGGTTGATCCACCAATCGCAAACCTTCGGTGGGCATCCACCCCGGCGAGATTTTTTTCTCGAACATCCCCGACAACCAAGCGATCGTGAGCACCAATGCCACCAACGCGACCGCGACACTCAGCAATCGTGAGATCAAGCGGAAGCCCGTTTTCATCCAATTCCATTTCATGAGTGTCACCGTGCGTCAAAGGGAGGGTGGGGGAAGCGGTATTCAGCAATGAATCGCTTGTCAATCCAAGTCTTCAAATACCAGCACCAAGCCGCGTGGACAGTGATCCAACCATACTGCAACAACGCTTTGCCATCACCCGTGTTGAGTAGTTTGAGGAAGTCGCTTTGGGGCTGGAAAGTTCTCAGCGAAGCACCGCCACTAAGCAGTTCGCGTAAGTTGTGCCACAAGATTGGGCATTGACGAACCGCATACACACCTGCCTTCGGTGCTGGGGATTCCATGACCGTTCCACAATCACCCACCGCGAACACGCGCGGGTCCGATAAAGATTGCAGCATGTGATTGGTCGCGATGAAACCACGCTCATCACTTTGTAAACCGAGCGATTCGAGTACCGCCGGCGGGCCAGCACCGGTGGCCCACACAACCACATCACTGGGGTGACGAACATGATCGGCGGTCAAAATCGACGTTGCGTCAACGTCGATCACGCGTTGGCCCGCGTAGATCACAATGCCGCGCTGATGCAGGATTTTTTCAATCCGCCGGACACTGCGTAGAGTCATACCATCGGCGACACGTTTGCTCGCAGTGTAAATCTCAATCGCGATACTAGCTTGTCTTTGATGCTTGAGTTTTTGCTGCAAACACAACGCAATTTCAATACTCGCGACACCGCCGCCCACGATCGCAATCGTTCCGTGGGCAGAGTGATCGCCACTGAGAGCGGGCAGGCGTTCTTGTAATCGCTGGAGAAAAGTTTGCATCGGTTTGATCGGCACGAACTGTGAGATGTCGTGAAACGATTGCCAGCCGAGGGGCATCGAACCCACACCAATCGACAACGCATCAAAACGGATCGGAGCACGATGCGAGAACAACAACTCACCTCGCGCCAGGTCCAAGCCGCTAACGGGTGCGAGCACAAGTTCCGCTCCCGCAGCGGAGGCTAACGATTGCAGATCAATTCGCATCTCTGCATCATCGAATTGTTGCCCCAACGTACCTGGCAACATTCCCGAGTAGCTTGCCGTGGGGAATGTTGAAACGCAAATTAGATCGCAATCGGCTACTGCGTGCTCAGCCCACTCTTTGACGATATGCGCGTTGGTGTGACCGATACCGAGCAGCACGAGTGACTTAGTGGCCATCTTACTGGGTCACGGCTTCGTACTTAGCAGGGATCGTATATCGGTCACTGTAAATATGAACTCGATTAGTGGGTTTCCCTTCGAGCGTGACGACTGGCAGCTCAGCTTTGACCCATTCGAGAATACTGCCTTTGTAATTTTTGACATTCACACCCGCTTGCTTGAGCTGTTTGGCATAGTTGCCGCTGCGACCGCCGATGGTGCAGTAGGGTATCACCAGTTTGCCTTCATAGGTTTTGCGATTGTTCTCGTACTGTGTTTTTGTAATCGCGCCTGGGATCACGGACACCTTGACCTCCGCGTCGCTACGCACGTCGACCAGGACAAACTCTGGTTCTGGTAAAGGTTGGCCCGCTTGCTCGGCTGCCTCACGCGCGGTAGCGGCTTGCGTCAATTTGTCACGCAGTTCTTTCGTTTCGATCGTATCCACAGCGGGACCGTCGAACAGGCCACCAAATTGTGCCAATACAGTGCTTTCGGTGGCAATCGACAGTAAGAAAAACGTAACAATCAAGATTCGAGAGAGCATTCGCATGGTTGTCGGTGAATGAGTGAAAGGAAGACCAAAGGCGGGATCGATATAGCAATATATCGGAAGGTGACGAGGTGTCAATGCAGCAAAAGAATTTGTTTGTCAGCATCGAAGTTTAGCGTGGATCGACTGGAGTTGATACCGAGTCACGACGTCCGACAGATGGGCGTGCTCGCGGCGGCTCCAACGCTTCCTAGAGTCATCTGGGTTTGCGAATGAACGTTCGTTTCTCAAATCGATGCAACCCCGTTTTCGCGCTTGTCAAACCACTGGGACGCTAGTTTTTCATCGCTTGATTTCAAAATCAACGGTCGCCTGCCCGTACTTTTTCCCGTGGACATCTTCCATGGTCAGTCGCAATTGATACCGCCCAGGGTCGATCGCATCCGGCAAATACATTTGGTAAGCGATGAAATAATCTCGCAGCAATTTCTTCGACACTTGATGATCTTCAGGCAATGTTTGACTCGAAACACGACGTCCCTCGTGATCGATTAGATCGTAGCTGCCTTGCAGTTTTGTTTCAAAACCGTCCTTCACTGTCGCAGTCACAAAGTTCTCGATCTCGCAGTACAAGATCACCTCTTGGCCAGCGGCGAAACGGCGGCTGGCGAACGGTTTGATTTGGCCGTACGCTTCGATTTCAGTACAGAACTCCAGCCCGCGAACTTCCAACAAATCGCTGGCGGCAGCCAAGTGCCCCGTCGCTTTGCGGATTTCCGGCAGTGCCGAACTGAATCGTCGTGATGGCACCGGATGCCCTTGCGGATCAATGATCGTCCACAGTCCGAGCAATTGATGACGCAGATATTCCTCTGCTTCGCTCGACATTCCTTCGAGATTGTCAACCGCTCCATCCGGGTCGCCTGCCAACACCATTAAATGGCGTGACATCACTTGCCTACGATGACGCTCCGCCTCACTCTCGTTTGGTTCATTCGTCTGCAATCGTTTCAAGAGCGCATCGAACAACTCAGCGTTGCTCAGCGAAGCGACCTCCGCTTTGACGGCCGCCGAATCGACCGGTGAGTTGATCATTGCCAGCGAGACAGAGGTTGCTTCCGTATCGCTCGTCGTTTCGTTCAATATCGCCGTTTGCACGTTTGTCGAAGGTGGATTTGTCGAAGGTGCATTTATCGGAGTAGGTGAGATCGGTTGATCGGAGATTGTTTCATGTATGGCCGTATGCACGGTCGCTGGTGCTGCGGACTTCCGTGAAGCTGAGGCGGGTGCAGCCGCGACTTTGACAGCGGCGGGTTCAGCGGTTTGTTCTGTGACATCGCGTTTCGCGATTGGTTGCGAGTTAGCGATCCGGGTTGGACTGACGCCTTGATCGACCACCTCCGTCGGCAATTCTGGCAGATCATCAAACGCCGCCTCGACCGCCTCTTCAATCGATAGCGGTTGCGTCGTCGGTTTGGCTCGCAAGCGGGCCATCGCGATCAATCGCGCGACAGCGGCGTGCTGAATCTCTGGGGGTGCGTCTTGCAGCGCGCTCATCAACTCACTGACATCCACCCCGCCGTAACCTTCCGGCAACTCCATCGCCAATGAATGCAGTGACGAATCAGCCACGGGCACGTTTGCCGACACCTGAGCAATTCCGAGATTGCCTGATTGGATTTGCGTTTGCTGGGCTGGTTTCGGTTCTGAGTTGGACGTTGACTGCGTTGGTTCATTCGCTTGTACGTCATTGGACTGCGGCGTGGGCGTGCGATGAGATACTTGACGTGTCGTCGCCAAACGCTGCTCTACCGGATCGACATTCGTTTCCGGCACCGCGTTTTCGCTTGTCACGCGAACCTGACGATTCGCAGCCTGACCGAGCAATGGCGCAGCAGGTTGCGATTGGTTTTGAGCGACCGTTGTGGGACCGGCCATCGACGGCCCGTGCATCGAAGGTGGTGAATTATCGATCGCCCGTCGACTTGCTAGCGGTGAGACAAAACGTCCTTGCTGGCAACCCGTTAACACGACCAAAACGGTGGTGCCGACCAGACACGACTGATGTAACGTGCGAGTGAAAATCGGGCGAGATGCGATCGCGTGCATAACGGAACCTTGCGAATGATGTCGCGGTGGGAGCAGTATCCAGGCGTATGTGAAACAGCCTGAAGTCGACGCTACAAAATTAACCCACCTCACGACAACATCAGTTTTTGTCGGGCATCGGTTAGAGTGCAGAGTAATCCCAACAGATCCGTGACGTCGCCAACACTCGTGACGCGTTTCCCCACCAAACCAACCTGTTTCGCTACCAAAACATTGGACATTGAATTTCGATATAGTTAGCATCTGGGCGGATTGAATGGCGCTCATCGATCACCCAGTCTTCATACTCGAAACAAAAGAGCTCAAGCGAAATGCGACGACTGCCTGTATACATTTTGTTGGATTGTTCCGAGTCGATGGTCGGGGACGCCATCAATTCCGTTCAAACTGGATTGGAAACATTGATTTCCACATTGCGTAGCGACCCTCATGCGCTCGAAACCGCTTGGGTGAGTATCATCGCCTTCAGCGAAACTGCGGAGCAGATCGTACCCCTGCAAGAGATCACCGACATTGTCACACCGAAACTCGTCCCGCGTCCAGGCACGGCGCTCGGCAAAGCGTTCTCGTTGTTGAGAAACTGCATCGCAGGCGAAGTCCGCACGTCGACTCCAGGCCAAAAAGCGGATTATCGACCGCTGGTCTTTCTGCTAACCGATGGCCAACCTACCGATGATTGGCGAGCGGTGAAGAAAGCCGTCGATGAATTCGCAACACCGCGAATCGCGAACCTCTATGCGATCGGCTGCGGTGACGACATCGACTTTGACATGCTGCATGAAGTCGCCGACGGTGTATTCAAGCTCGCCGACATGGACGCAGGCACGCTTAAAAAACTGTTCATCTGGCTCACCGCATCGGTTCAAAGCGCCAGCACAGGCGTCGGTGTCCAAGAGGAATACACAGGCATCGACATCTCCAAAAAACCGAGTGAAATCGCACCGGTGGAACGAGGCAGTCACCAGCGACACACCGGACCGCCGTTGCAAGTTTTCCTCAAAGGAGTTTGCATCAATGAGCGTTTGCCGTACTTGATGCGGTTCCGCTTGAATCGTCAGATCGAGTTGTACGAACCCGTTCAATCCCACAAATTGGACGCGACCGCGAAATCAAAGACCATGTTTGATGTCCCCGAACTCAATGCGTCGAGTTTGATGGGCGTGCCGCCGTGCCCCCATTGTCCCAACAGCACGATCGGCGTTTGTGGTTGTGGAGCCGTGATGTGCTTGCCCGACGAGCCACCCAAGTTTGTCGTCTGCCCCAGTTGCGAGAATCGCATTCGCATGTCAGACGACGACGGCTACGATTTCAAAATCCAGCAATCAGCGGGATGAATGCGAGCGGCGCGCGGTTTCTGGTTTGATTTGCCTTGCGATGCCGCGTTTGATTTCGGTACTCCTACAATGATCGTTCTCAGTCAACCGTTCGCAAGGGTAGTCGAAGGCAACCGTGGTGACCAAAACACTTTTTTTTTCCGTCGGTGAACCAAGCGGCGACCAACATGCCGCGCGATTGATCAATGAGCTGCGCCGAAACACAACGTCGAAATCGCTGCAATGTCGCGGTTTCGGTGGCCCTGAAATGCGAGCGGCTGGCTGCACACTGGACCTTGATTTGACCCAGCACGCCGTCGTTGGGCTATTGGAAGTGTTGCCCAAGTTACGAGATTTTTTTCGTTTCGCGGACCAAGCCGAACAAACGTTCGCGCGGGGTGATGTCGATGGTGTGGTGCTGGTCGATTTCCCAGGATTCAATTGGCATATCGCCCGCCGAGCCAAAAAATACGGCATTCCAGTCTTCTACTATTGCCCGCCGCAATTGTGGGCATGGGGTGGATGGCGAGTCAAGAAGATGCGGCGAAGCGTGGACCACGTGCTAACCGTATTGCCGATTGAAACGAGCTTTTTTGGTGAACATGGGATTCCGGTAACCTTTGTCGGACATCCGTTCTTTGATGCCGTGGCTGAGAAAATGCTCGACCCCATTTCGATGCGGCATCTCTCTCGAAGGAAGGCACCCGAAAGTAGCTCGCCACAGACGTGCAGCACCCCGACTCGCACCGTCGCCATCCTGCCAGGCTCGCGAAACCACGAGGTCCAGCGAAATTTCCCGATCATGCTGGAAACAATTCGCCGCTTGCAGGCCGACACGCAAATCGCTCAATCCGATGATAACTTTCACGTTCGCTATGCAGTCGCCGCTTATCGCGACCAGCACTGTTTGTGGTGTCGCAATCAACTCACCGCCGCAGATCAGGAACTACCCATCGACTTTTTCGTAGATCGCACTTCCGAAATTATTGAATCGGCGCACTGCGCGATGATGGTCAGTGGTTCGGTCAGCCTCGAATTAATGGCTCGCGGCACCCCCGCCGCCGTGATTTATCGAGTCGGACGCTTGCTGCACATGGTTGGCCGCCGAGTCTTGCGAGTGGACAGCGTGACGCTGCCGAATCTGATGGCCGGTCGCAAGATTTTCCCAGAATTTGTCTCAGTCGGTGCCCCCGAGCCAGCGATTGACTTCTTGCACGAAACGATTCGGGCGATGCTCACGGACGCGTTTTACTACCGCCGAGTCACCGCTGATTTGCAGAAATTACGAGATCAGTACGGATTGCCGGGTGCGTCGAAGCGTGCGGCAGGTTTTTTGTGCGAACAAATGGGACTTTCTCAGGCCAGTGTGGACTCTGACCAAACCATTCGCCGCGTTGCTGCGTAAGGCCGGGTGTTTCAATTCCCCCGCTTTTTGGCTCCACCAGGGTCATCACTGACCCCGTGAAAGATCTCGCACCGATGAAAGAATCAACAGAGCAGGCCACCAGCACCAACCGGTCATTATACTCATCGTCTTCAAAGTCCGATAAATCCTCGGCGGACATCTCCGTCCATGAGCGATTCTCGCTGCCGAAAATGGGCGCTGAGGTCGGTTATCAAGTCATCAGTGACGACGACGTGCCACCGTTTCGGGCGAGCGGCGTGGTATGTTTCGTACTTGGCATACTCAGTTTCTGGGCCACGATCGCGTGGCAAATGCTGGTCGTGCCAATCGCTGCGCTCGTTTTTGGTATCGTGGCAATGCGGAAATGGCAGGGCCAACGACCTGCTGGCACGACGGTGGCCGTGATCGGCTTGCTGCTGTCAAGTTTTTTCGGTGCCGCCGGGCTGACGATTCCTTTGGCGAAACGCAACACCATCGGCAAACAAGCTGAATTCTTTGCTCGCGAATTTCTCGAACTCGCCGGACGTGGTGATGTTGAGCTGGTCGCCGAACTAAGAAAAGAGGCTCGGAATCGGCAGGTCAAGGATATGAACATTAAGGAAGCGTACGAGAAGGACAAAATCGCTCGCGCCTCGCTCGAAGAAAGCTCCGATTCCGATTCAATCGTCAACGAGATTCGGCTTGCCGGTCCGAACATTCAGTGGGAACTCGCCGAACCTGTGCGAGTCTACATGTATTACGGAATGGAGCGTGCCGACACGTACTGGATCGACCCGAGTGGCACGATCAAGGAAAAAGTCCAGGTCGAACTGCAGTGGACTCCGGACGATGAAAACAACGTTGGTAACTGGCACGTCAATCAATTCCACTATTGGCGTGAACTGCTCGTTGCTCCGACGGTTTTGTAGGGTAGCGGAACTCGTCAAGAGTTTCGATGTTCCGCCAATCGCCGAAAGTTAGTCTCCGATATGCAACACTCGCGATTCAATCGGTCCTGATCCATTGCCATACTCAGGTGCAAATTGGATCGCATGGTTGACCGCTGCGATCCCAAAATCAACGGCCTCTCGCATCGCGATCTCAATGGCTTGTTCTGGCGGCGAGAGTGCGATTCTCGCTGCGATTGTTGCCGATAGTGAACAACCCGCACCGTGCGTGTTGGTCGTCTCAAATCGCTCAACACGCAGCGACACCATCTCCGTCGCGGTACCGAAAATGTGCATTTGATCGCCATCAAACTCACCCGCTTTGAGCAAGACCATGGCAGGTCCGAGAGCTTTCAACTCTTCCGTTGCCTTTAACAAATCATCGATCTCGCGACCAATCTGCCGTTCCAGCAACCGCTCGGCTTCAAACCGATTCGGCGTGATCAGCGTGGCGTGGGGCAATAGTTCGTCGCGATAGGCTTGCACGCCCGCATCATCGATCAGTGCCGCACCGTGTTTGCTGACCATTACCGGGTCGACGATCACAGGACACTTGGTCAGCTTCAGTTTTGCTGCCATTTCAGCGATGATCTCAGCGTTACCGAGGGCACCGGTTTTGATCACGCGCGGCGGGATGTCTGACATCACCGCATCAAACTGTTCGTTGATCAGTTCGGGTGACAAGACCTCAACTCGTCCCACGCCCAGTGTGTTCTGCACCGTGATCAGCGTCACGACGGACATCCCGTACACACCGTTCTGCTGGAACGCCTTCAAATCCGCTTGCAATCCCGCCCCGCCACTGGGATCCGAGCCTGCGATGGTCAAGGCAATCGCGTACGGGGCTATCGTGACAGCGCGGTCAGGTTGGTTGCTCATGAAGTGTTTCAAATTGTAAAGACTGGTCAGCAAAATAAGAAAGATCGGCTTGCAGCCTGTCATCTCCCGATCGAACTACGCGGCAGCTTGTTCGGCCATAACAACTGGAAAGCGAATCACAAACGCCGTGCCCCGACCAACCGAACTCTCGACACGAACGCGTCCGCCATGTTCGTCAATAATCTCTTTGCACGCTGCCAGCCCCAAACCCGTGCCGCCTTTGCCCGTCTCGTCCGGGCCAGCCTTGGTGGAAAAGTAGGGATCGAAGATTCGTGGCAACACATCATTCGGAATTCCCGCTCCAGTGTCGCGCACGGTCAACTCAATCTGTGTCGGCATGGTGGGCGTGGCGTTCTGGCCACTAAACTCCGCAGCCACACGGATCCACAACGTACCGCCCTCACCCATCGCTTGCCGCGCGTTGGTCATCAAGTTTAACAACAGTCGTTGAATTTGGTTTCCACTTGCCGAGATCATCGGCAAGCCCTCTGCCAAATCCAATTCGACGGAGATCCGGTACTTCTGCATCTCACGCTCCATCAATACCAACGTATCGCGAACGAGCGCCACGATGTCCGTCGGTTCTTTCGCGTCGCTGCGGTTGCGGGCCTGGGCCAAAATCGTGTTGGTGATCTTAGCCGCTCGCTCTGACGCTTCGAGAATTTTCGTGAGCGCTTTGTCGCGGCTCGCCGTGTCCTGGTTCCGCAATCCCAGTTTCGCGTAATTGATCACCGTCATTAGCATATTGTTGAACTCGTGGGTGGCCGTGCCCGTCAATTCTCCCAACGTTGCGAGACTCTGCAGATGCCGAACTTGTTGTTTCAGTGCGCGTAGTTCGGTGCTACCATCGGCCCCTGTGGCTTCAGTGCTAGTACACGCAGAGGAGTCGCGATGAGTGGATCGATTGTCGGCTGAGTTCGACATGATTCGCTTTGGGGACAAAAAGGATTGCGGCGGAGGTGAGAAGCAGTGGCCTCACTCATAGATCTATCGGCGTAAACCGAATTTCTGATAAATCACTCACATGCGACCGGCAAACCTTACCGCATACCTGTCAATTGCCTGTCACCACCCCTCCTGGCGAGCAAATCGATGCGAAACACGACCACTCTGCAATCGCCCGAACAAGACGAAAATGTGCTCCAGCGACTCGATCGGCTGACCCGCATCGCGCGCCAGCAAGGTTTCGAAATCCGTGGCGAGCCGCTCGGCGGAAACGGTTGTACCTGGTGCGAAATCCGCGGCCGGCGGGTGCTATTTCTGGACTTGGCTCAGCCTGCTGCTGAACAAACTATCGCGATTCGCGAGATCCTCGCCGAAACCGCCCTACTCCGCCCGCACGCCCCCACCCCCATTGCGGCTGCCGAAAGGGCTCGGGCGGCCTGATCAAGCTCAAAAGATCCACGTTTGTTTTCTCGATCCGGCTGAACCAGGAACGTGACCTTTCCGATAAAAACGATCATTCGTTTGACGTCCGACGGACATGTTGCCTAATCGACAATCGGAACAACCGCGTGCAGCCTTACGCTTAGTCTGGGACACCAGTACCGAGGTCCGCAGTTGGATTGTCTATGGCACGTGTTTCATGTTCGTGCTGCAGGATGGCTCAGTGGCATCCAGGCGGCATTGGCTGCGCTGCTCGCGACGCACTGCTGTATGAACAACATGCCTTCGACGCCATCGTACACATTGGGATAGATCGTGTCGCGTCGTTCAAACGGTAGCCCTTGTGCGCGCTTGGCAATGTCATCGAACGCGGCGGCATAGATGTTCGAGAACGCACCATAAAAACCCTCGGGGTGTCCCGCTGGGAGTCGACATGAGGCGGCCGCCAAGGGCGTCATCATGCCAGACTCGGGACTACGAGTGTAAATCTGATGTGGCTTGCCGTTTCGCCGTACCACCATTTCATTGGGTGACTCTTGTCGCCATTTCAGCGATCCATGTGAGCCATCGATTTCTAACTCCACGTCGTTCTCACGACCGTGTGTGACTTGCGACGCCGTCACCACACCTAACGCACCGTTTTGATAGCGGATCACTGCTGTGCCATAATCATCCAAACGCCGACCTTCCACAAACGTTTTGAGATGGCAACTGACCGATTCGGGTAACTCACCGGTGACATAGCGTCCTAAGTTGAACGCATGCGTCGCGATATCACCGAACGCGCCCGCCGCACCACTCTTGGCTGGGTCGGTTCGCCACTCCGCCTGTTTGTGATCGCGTGCTTCAACCTTCTCCGCCAACCAGCCTTGAATGTACTGACAGCGAATCGCGTTGATCGAGCCGAGTTGCCCCGAGCGGACCATCTCTCGAGCCTGACGGATCATCGGATAACCGGTATAGTTGTGCGTCAGGGCGAACACCACATCGGAGTTCTCCACCGTTTTCAACAACAGTTCGGCTTGCGGCAAATCGAAAGTCATCGGTTTATCACAGATCACGTTAAAGCCCGCCTCAACAGCAGCTTTGGCAAATTCATAGTGCGTATGGTTGGGCGTCGTGATGCTGAGGAAATCGATCCGTTCATCGTCCGGCAAACGTGATTCTGCGTCCAGCATCGCTTCAAAACTGCCGTACGCCCGAGATTCATCGACGCCGTAGGTCGGTGCGGTTCGTTTGCTCTTTTCGGGATCGCTAGAAAAGGCCCCGGCGACCAACGTGCAGCGATGGTCTAATCCGGCGGCCATGGTGTGGACGCGTCCGATGAAAGACCCCGGTCCGCCACCGACCATGCCCATTCGCAAACGACGGGCCAAGGGTGGATTCAGCGCCATGTTGATACTCTCAAAGACAGGAAGGGAAGAACTAAAAAAGCGATTTGACGCACAAAACCACGGCATTTTCTGACGTGAATTGTGGCGTCCCCCATGCTCAGATTCTGCAATCGTAAAGTGCTCACGCAAACGTTACAATCATGGGACTAGGCGTCGTGTAATGCGGCGATCGAGTTTACCCTCAGGGGCAATCCAACTACTTCACAACCTCTTCCGTCTCACCTTCATGCGGTCCTGCGATGTTACCCAACTCATCTGAAAACTTCCCTGAGTCCTCCGCTCTCGCCCAGTCCGAACTCGCGAGCAACGAGTCGATGCCAAGCACATCGTCACAGCTTCCGGTTTGCTGTGGCGTTCTCCATGTTCGGCACTGGCAACGAGCGGCTATCGCGGCGCTCACCCTCACCACCATCGTGGCAACCTTAGCCGCAACCTATTTCGCAGGCGTTGCTAGCGAAGCGAAACGTGACTACGAAGATAAAGGTTTCAGTGCTAGCTCAGAAACAACTTGGGCTGGCCTGCCGATCGCCAACGCGACCGCCGCCGTGACGAGTGAAAAGTTCTCAATGTGTACTGGCCCGATGAGCGACCAAGGAGAAGCGTTGTTTGTGCTCGATCACAATTCAGGGTTGTTGCAGTGCTCCGTACTCTATCCCCGCATGGGTCGGTTCATGGCTAGTTTCACCGTCAACGTTGCCGACGCGTTGGGGTTGGAGGCGAAAGGTGGTAGTTACATCATGGCGACCGGTACGGCAGACTTCCCGTCGGCTAGCAATCGGCCAGTGGGCTTGTCTGTTGTCTATGTCCTTGATACGGCCTCGGGCAACTACGCTTGCTACGCTGTTCCCTTTGACCGCACGATGTTGCGTGCGAACCAACCGCAGCAGGGGCTGATGGTGTTGATCGGACAAGGTACCGCCAACCCAGTCGCCGACCGCGACGAACTTCGCTAACGCATGCGAATCGGCATGTTGCTGTTGTTGATCGCTCCCGATGCGTAGTTGTCTACCTCGTTGACATTCAGCTCCGCTTGATAGGATTCGGTCCTCACGACCATGATGTCACCGTTTTCGTTTTCCGCCACGGCTGCACCGTGGTGGCGGGTGAGTTCGAGCATCGCCAAAAACCAGCCGATATAAGCTGACTTGTGCTGGCCTGGCTCCACCAAATCAATCAGCTCCACGCATTCTTGGTCAGCAAGTGCGCGGTGAATTCGCTGCATGTAAACGTGAATCGGAGTGTCGTCGTAGATGACCTCCGTGGCAGGAGGACCAGCCGCTTCACGCATAATCCGACCGAACGCGGACACGAGATCCCAAATCTCCAGATCCACGATCGGTTGATCGGCAGGATCGTTCCGACGTGACGGAAGATCATCGGCCAGTCTTTCAAACCGCGTTTGCCACCGCGCCGTCATTTCATCGAGGACCGAGGCGGCATCACGGATTTCCTTGTACTGCAACAGTCTATGAACAAGCTCATCGTGAGATTCTTCGATCACGTCCTCGTCGCTATCGTCCTCAATCTGAGGCAACACCGCTTGGCTTTTCATCTCGACCAACGTCGCTGCTAGCTCCAGAAAATCGCCGACTTCACCCAAGTCGAGTTCCTGCAGCAGATCCATATACTCCACATATTGCCCAACCACCTTGGCCAGCGACAGCTCCGTCAGCAACAATTCTTGGCGACGAACAAGATACAGGAGCAAGTCGATCGGACCCCGATAGACAGGCAGATCAATGCGAAAATTCATAGCCTGATGAGCTGTTAGAAGGGGATTCGATGGAAAGCGAAGCGGCAGTGGATGAATGACGATAGCAGGTTTTGCCTGGGTTGGCAGTCCTGTTCGTTCATCTTATCGTAGTTACCCGCGCCCAGTATTGCGTCGGCGCTAGCCGCACCATACTGCGACCAAACACGCGGTCACGCCTGACAACACCAGGCTCCATCCCGTCGCATGACGCAGCTTCACATTGAAGGGTTGCTTCACCCGCACCCAGGATTCACGAAAACGCATCGCCGCTGGACTCTCGCTTATCGCACCGCATTGGTCGTTTGCCCATGACAAGTGTTGTGATTTCAATGATCGCGATGGACATGCCGCTCGCCAGAGCACTCCAATCATCGTCACACACAGGCTAATCATCACTGCCAACTGATAAGTTTTAGTTGACGGTATCCACTGGCGAGATCGCGAAATCGAAAGTGACCCACGGAGTGCCTCAGCACGCGCCAGCCGACTGTGCGCATACGCGGCCAGCCAACTGTCCGCTTTGTCGTGACGCTGCTTCCAGAAATCAAGCCACTGGGAGTTTCGGTCCCCCAGCTCGTCGGGTGGCGATTGCACATTCTGTCGTGCTGACACGGTTTGAAAAACGGACGACTCGGCCTCTCGTTTTAAGGTCTCTGCGGCGATCCGCATCTGGTCGGCCGCTGCATAGAACTCCGCCGTCTCGCGATACCACTGGACGAGTGCCACCTGTGAGTCTGGGCGACCGATCAATCGCTGAACCAATTCTTCCCGAATTTGGTCAACATCCTGAGTTCTCTCTGTGATCAAATAACTTGTCTGCGTGCCATCGGTTTGGCGGTGCTCGACGACGAATTTCGAGCTGCGGGGCATTGATTGTGAGGACGCCGACCGAGCTTCCCATCCCACGCACACCAGCGTGAAACTGGCGATGGCCACCAGCGTGATGTCGATCAAGAACGAGCGTGTTAGAATCATCAACTGCACACACCCACGAGGTTGCCGGTTTCCCATAACCTACTTTTTATCGGCAATCTGCGACCCAACCGATTAGTAAACTCCTAGCGATTGTATCTATTGGACAAACCACATCGACCTCGCGCGTTCTCAAACGTGCCTGACTTTCGCATCAAGATTTGTGGTGTTCGCAGCGAATCGGACGTGATCGCCTGTGCCACTTCGGGAGCCGACTGCATTGGCTTGAATTTCTACCCCGCCAGTGTCCGGTATCTCGACCCCAATTCATCGAATGCAAAATCGATCAACGAACAGGCAACTCTCGCTGGCCTGATCCGAGTCGGTTTATTCGTCAACGAGGCCGTCAGCCA
Source organism: Rhodopirellula sp. (assembly GCA_041740155.1). Lineage (GTDB taxonomy): Bacteria > Planctomycetota > Planctomycetia > Pirellulales > Pirellulaceae > Rhodopirellula. Next base: position 3,341 of record JBGSMN010000284.1, on the reverse strand, counting down.
GATCATTACCATTTACCAAACGTTCGGCTTAGAAGCGGTTCAGCTCCACGGGGACGAAACGATTGAAATGGCCCAAGTGCTGCGAAACGAGGGCATTCCGATCATTCGTGCGATCCGTTTGCCTACCGTGCCGCTGACGCCCACTGAAATCCAAACCGCCATCGGCCCCTGGGCCGACCTTGATGTCACCTTGCTACTCGACGCCGATGCTGGCGCAGCATTCGGCGGAGCCGGACGGCAACTCGATTGGCCCTCCGTAGCGGCTTGGAGCCAGCATTTCCCCAGCCCGCAAGGCCAACCGAACTGGGTTTTAGCGGGTGGTCTCGACAGCGAAAACGTTTGGAACGCCTGCCGAATCAGCACCGCGATTCGGGTGGACGTCGCCAGCGGAGTGGAAATCAGTCGGGGAGTAAAATCCGCCGAGTTGATTCAAAAATTCGTAACCCAGTATCGAGCAAGGGGCGTTGACGAACCGCAGTAACTTTCTCAAACTCTCGCAACTGCTTTCAAACACCCCATGCAAACACGCGGTCGTGGCGGAACTGGCAGACGCGCTAGGTTGAGGGCCTAGTGGGAGTTAATCCCGTGGAGGTTCGAGTCCTCTCGACCGCATCATTTTTACCCTGCAAATCGTTGCCTTTCAAAGGGTTCGCCGTAACATTCGGTGAGCCCTTTTTCCGTGGGCTGGCTGAAAACGCGACCAAAACGCGACCAGCAATTCACTTGGATGGCAGCTACAGGGGAGACTTCTCATGGCTGGTATTGAACTTCGCAACGGACGCTACAACATCATCGTTCGCTTTGGCGGTAAGCGATTTGTCCGGTCGCTGAAAACGAGCGACCACGACAAAGCCCTGGGTCGCAAACTGAGAGTGGAGGAAAACGTCCAGCTGATCGAGTCAGGGCGGCTTCAACTACCCGCTGGTGCCGATCTGATGACTTTCCTGCTCTCCGACGGCAAGCTGAGCAAGAAACCTGTCGCGAAAGCGTCTTTGTCGCTTTCCGCCCTCTTCACTGACTTTTTCGAGAGGCTGCCGACGGATACTTTGGAAGCGACCACGATCGCGACCATGAAAATTCACCAAGGCCATCTGGAACGGGAGCTAGGAAAACGCTTCGTCGTTCAGGATCTCACCCAAGACGATCTGCAGAAATACGTGACCAAACGATCGAAGCAGAAAACGAGAACGGGCACGATAACGGGAACGACGATCAAGAAAGAACTGGTGACCATGGGCACCGTCTGGAAATGGGGCGTCAGTTCGGGGCATCTTCGCGGCGGCTATCCCAATCAGGATTTAAGGATGCCAAAAGCCAAAGCGGCCCCCGTTTTCCAAACCCGCGATGAAATCAAACGACAGGTCGCCAGCGGAGCCTCCGACGAACTCTGGGATGCCCTGTACCTCAGCATGATAGAGATTGAAGACCTGCTGAAACACGTTCTGGTTGCTGCATCGCTCCCGTTTGTTCACCCGATGTTTGCGACTGCAGCCTACACGGGTGCCCGACGCTCCGAACTCGTTCGCTCCGAACTGTCGGATATCGACCTAGAGAGGAAAGTGATCACCATCCGCGAGAAAAAACGGGTACGCGGCACACTGAGCACTCGTCGAGTGCCAATTTCCGCACCACTCGAAAAAGTCCTTCGTCCGTGGATTGAAATCCACCCTGGCACGAAGTTCACATTCTGTCATCCCGAACCAATTCTACGCTCGCGAGCACCGAAGGTAGAAACCGATGGACTGACCAAAGATCAGGCCGCTCACTACTTTCGGCAGCCACTAGCCGATAGCGAATGGGATGTCATCAAAGGCTGGCATTGCCTGCGTCACAGTTTCATCTCAGGCTGTGCAAGCAAGGGAATTGACCAGAGAATGATCGACGAATGGGTTGGCCACACGACCGAGGCAATTCGGCGGCGGTACCGTCACCTATTTCCGTCAAGCCAGCAAAATGCGATGATGCAACTGTTTCAGTAGAGAGTAGACGAAAGTCGCCTCAAATACTGAGGTTGGTCCAACTTCAGCGGATTGCGAAAGGTCGCAACTCCCTTCGGTCGATGAAATCAGAGTGTCATCCGGTGTCGGCCGCCGGAGCGCGCTCGCCGAGTTCGGCCAACACTCATTAACGTGCTCAGGGCACGCCCTCCTTACGCAGTTAGGTTTTGCAACATCTAGTTTGATCGCACTGGTGTATGCCCCGTTTGGAAAAAAGTGTCCCATTCACATGTTAAACAGTTCGGCGACGCAGCATCGACAGAATATACACGCATGAGTGCTGGGCGTTTTGCCATCGACTGCAATTTGCGTCTCGTCAATTGGTTGAGTTCTGCTCTGCTTTTAGCTTGATGGGCTGCGAGTTCCTGAAGCTTTAACCTCAGCACCCTGAGTGTCGCTACAACCCGCCTGCTGCCGTCCTAGCCCGCGTACTTGCTCGAAGAAGGCAGGCCGGACTTCGTTCGTCCAGCATGGAAGTCGATCACGCCGATCGAATGAACCGCGTGTAGAGTTGGTCAAAGTGCATCAGCCAAGCCTGCTGGATAATTGAATTCTGGGGGCGGACTCGGCTGCCTCCAGCCGATAGGCAGTGTTCGATGCGCTTCGTTCCTGCTCAAGATTTGACTTCTCTAGCAACTTTTGCTCGCCTCGTTTAGCCGATAACTCTATCGCGAGTTTTGGAGACGCCCATTTCCAGTAGAATGGCATTCGGAAATAGTCTCCAGCTCTAGCCGGGGAATCTAGAGCCGTTAATTCACTTATGGAGCGAAAAGCGTGTTTTGTAACTTGTCAGATCTAAAGTCGGAAAGCGACGTAGAACAGAAGCTAATTTACCCCCTGCTAACTGCTGAGTACCCCAGAGGTTGCGGTTTCCAATCACATGAGGTGTTCACAAAAGAAAATCTGCGGATTTTTGATATCGACAAGGGAAGAAAGGGGAAGATGTATCGACCGGATTATCTACTTGTCCTAAATGGTCTGCCTTTGGCTGCAGTCGAAGCAAAAACTCCGACTGAGGACGTGCTTGAAGGGCTTCGTGAGTGCAGGCTTTACGCCACTGAAATTAATGCGCTCTTTCCTACAGGTATTAATCCATGCACACGAATTTTCGCATGCAATGGTAATCGCCTTGTTAGCTCACCGTGGGACCAGCTTACCGCAGATGTCGATATCACATTCCAAGAAATCAATCCCGCAGTTCGCGCCTACCACAGATTCATCGAATTATTCGATCGTAAACTCATGCTGGGACTCGCTGATGAGCTTGCTCGACGCGTTAATGTTCGGAAATATTGGCGAGCGACGTACATGTTGGGTGGCGTAACAGCACGTGACGAAGAGATT